>CAYYNC010000022.1:0-97491 GCA_964472745.1 uncultured Solibacteraceae bacterium | reverse complement strand
CTGAGACCGCCTGGAGACTTGGGGCGGAATGAGCCGCAAGCGCGGCGACGATTGGCAAGAGGCGCGGCGCAGGCGTGCGCTGCCGGATGAGGACATGCGCGCGGCCAAGGCGCCGGGCATGTCCCCGCGGTCTCTCATTAAGAACATCCCCTCTCCCTCGCCGGAGTGGAAGCTGCCGGTGCGGGACTGGGTGAGAAACCTATAGCTGGACAAACTCGCGGAAGCTCTGCTCGAAGCGCAATCGCCGGAGCCGACGCATCAAGCCTTGGGGAGCGCCGCGCCGCGCGACCCGGAGTCTCCGTGGCCCGGCAAGCCGGAGATCTCGCGATTCAGGGAAGATCAGCGGAAGCGGATCAAGCGGCTGCACGAGTGTGGAGAGTTGGACCCGGCGGCTTGGGCGAGCGGCCTTTCGAAGCTCAGGGAGCTGAAGCGGGCGATGCAAAGCGGACTGGAGACGGCGCAGCGCACGCAGTACGGCGGCGTCGCACATTTTCAAGTGGACGTACATGTGTTCGACGCGGCGCACAGTGTTTACATGGGACGTCTGCGCTGCTTCGGCGAGCGCCCCACACAGGGCAGGCTCGAGTGGCGCGCGCCCGCCTGCGGCGCTCAGCCCTTCCTGCGGCAGTGCGAGGATTACGCCTGCGACTGGCGCCGCTTCGAAGAGACTCCCAAGGTCATCCTCTTCGACCGCAAAAGCGGCTTCGTTCTTCGCCCGCGTTTGGAAGAGGCGATTCCCCCAGGGTATGAACTGCGCCCCGTCGATGAGGACGACCTCGACGATGGTGCGCCCTTCTGAGGAAGGCGCGGGCGGCCGGGATCGACCGCCCGCTTTCTCTCGCGATCAGAAGATCAGCTTGAGCGAGAGCTGAATCAGCCGCGGGTCGCGGGCGCCGGTGTAGGCGCCGAAATTGGAATTGACCTGCCTGCCCTGGGCGTCGAAGCGGGCGGTGGCGTCCTGCCCTGAGAATTGCGTGTGGTTCCAGGCGTTGAAGAACTCCCCGCGGAACTGCACGTAGCGCTCTTCGGAGAGAATCGGGAACCGCTTGGACACCGAGATATCCCAGTTGTTTACGCCGGGTCCGTAGAGATAGTTGACGCCGCCCGTGCCGAATGTGCGCGGCGCCGGCCGCGCGAAGGCGGCGGTGTTGAAGGTGCGCTCAAAGGTCTTCTCGTTCTTCGGGATGCGCGCAGGGCCGATGAGGTCAATGCGGGCGCCCTCGGACGATCCGGTGATGTCGGCGCCGTCGACAGTGGAGAATCCCGGCGTGAAGGGCGCACCGCTGATGAACGAGGTGATGCCGGAGACCTGCCAGTTGTCGAAGACCCACTGCAAGGGTTTCGGCCCGAGCCTTGTGCCCAGCTTGGGGAGATCGTAGATGTAATTGAGGACGAACACGTGCCGGCGGTCGAAGCCGAGCGGTCCGTAGTTGCGGTCCTGGTAAGGGAAGTATGGGCTCAATCCATCCGTATCGCCGCCGGCGACACCCAGCGTTTTCGACCAGGTGTAGGCGACGCCGAACTGCAAGCCGCGGATGAAGCGGCGGTTGGCTGAGATCTGGAGCGAGTTGTAATTCGAATTGACGCTGTTGGAGCGGTAGTTGATGTCGTTGTGCCCGAAGTAGGGACGCAGAAAGACATCGGGCAGCGGACGGCCTGGGTTGGTGGGGTCCTCGTTCCTTGAATCGAACCGCGCGAACATCGGAATGGGATTGATATTTCGGCTGGCCATCTGGTGCCGCGACAGGCTGCCGACGTAACTCGTGTCGATCACCGTGTTCCATACCTGATGTTGGATGCCGAACGAGAAGTTCATTGTGGTGGACTGGTCGTTGTAGCCGTACAGCATGTTGGAGCCGGACGGGCCGATCACGCCTGGCACCGAGGCGTATGAGTCGAGGTTGCCGTAGTACAAAGTGGGCGTATAGGCGACGGGAGGCTGGCCGTTCAGGTTGAAGGTGGGGTTGCCCTGAAGCCGGTCCTTGAACATGCCGAAGCCGCCGCGCAGAGCCGTCTTCCCGTTGCCGAAGACGTCATAGGCAAAGCCGACGCGTGGTCCGTAAGCGATGGCCGGAGCCGTGTAGAGTCCGGCGGGCGCGCCGCTGTCGACGCCGCCGATCACCATGCCGGGAGCGTATTCGCCGCTGTTGGGAACGAAGAGCCCGATGAGCGGCGCCGGCGCGTAGGCCTTTGTGATGGGATCCTGCGCGACGCGCTGGTTCTGCGGATTGCGCGCGGGAACGTAAAGCGCCGCAACCTTCGAGCGGTTGTACCGCGTGGGATCGAAGGAGGACAGCGTGCGATTGAGGTCCTCCATCGGAGGCAGATGATAGACTCGGAGGCCGAAGTCGAGCGTGAGCCTGCGGTTGACGCGCCAGTTGTCCTGCGCGTACCACTCGACGTTCCAGAACCACCAGTCGCCGTCGACGCGCTTGGTGGCTTCGCTGTAGCTGTCGAAGTTGCCAAGCAATGCGTTGGCGTAAGAGTGGTTCGAGTCGTAGGGGTTGTTGACGTTACGGCTGAAGTTGAACGCCCCGCGGAAGTTGCCGCCGCCCACCTGGAATTTTCCTGTCCGCTCCAGGTAGATGCCGGCCTTCAGCGTGTGCTTGCCCTTCACCCAGCTCAGATTGTCCACGTAGCTGTAGATGTCGTTGTAGTTCAGGTACGGAATGTTCCCGTAGGTGGCCACGACAGCGTTGGTGGGCTGTCCGCCGAAGGTGACGTTCGGCATGTACGTCTCGCCCACCTTGTACTGCTCGGTGATGTAGCCGTCCTTGAACCACTGCGGCGGATTGCCCAGCTTGGAGCGGTCGATCGCGTCTTTGTTGACCGGGTTGAAGTAGAGGTTATTGTAGCTCTTCCCGAATGTGAACTCGTTGATGAGCGTCGGCGAAAAGAGCTTGTTCATGCGCACGACGTGGCCCTTGCCGGGCTGGCCGAAGCGGACCGGGGTGAGGTAGAAGTTGATGCCGCCGTTCACCCACATTCCATACGGCGTGTCTTGCTCGTCCTTGTCCTTGATGAACCGGTAATAGAACTGGAACGTGGTCCAGAAGTTGCCGTCCACGCGGATCATGTCCTGGCGCTTCGGATAGCTGCCCGAGTATTGGCTCTTGAAGTTGCGCTGATAGAGGAGCCTCGGATCGGGGTCGGTATAGTTCGGCGTTGGGAAGAAGTTGAGTATCGTCTGCCCGAGCTTGTTGATGCGCGAGGCGGGAATGATATTGCCCGCAAAGTTCAGGCCCGTCGTGGGATCTTTCACCGGGATCAGGGCGCCGTTGACGTCCAGCGACTTCGAAAAGTCGCCGGCGCGCTCGAGCGCGCTCGGCATGTTGACGAACCGGACGCCGTAGTCCTTGCGCATCCCGACGTACTCCTGGCTCCAGAAGAAGAAGAGCTTGGAGCGGTCGGTGTTGAACACGCCCGGGATAAAGGCCGGGCCGCCGATCGAGTAGCCGTTGATGCGATAACGGTACGGCGCCTTGGGCGTATTCGTCCGGTTGTTAAAAAAGCTGTTGGCGTTCATGGACTCGTGGCGATAGAAGTAGTAGCCCGAGCCATGAAAGTCGCGGGCGCCGCTCTTGGTGATCACCGTGATGGTGCCGCCGCCGTTGCGCCCGAACTCGGCCTGGTAGTTCGAGGTCAGGATCTTGATCTCGGCGATGGCGTCCATGTTGGGCTGGTAGTGAATCGTGGAGTTGGATCCCGTGTCGAGGTTGGTGATGCCGTCGACGGCGAGGTTCTTCTGGTTCTCGCGCTGGCCGTTGATGAACGTGCCGCGGATCGAGTCGGGCGACGTCGTTTCGCGGCGCTGCGAGAAGTTATCGACCACGCCGGGAATCGTGGAAAGGTAGGTGAAGAAGTCGCGGCCGCGGACGGCGATGTTGTTCAACTGCGTGCCGGTGATCAGGCCCGATTTCTCGGACGAGGCGGTTTGAACTGTCATGCCTTCCGCTTCAACCGAAATCGACTCTTTGACCTCTCCGACCTGGAGCGAAACGCGGCCGAGCGCGCGAACCTCGCCGGCGGTGACGACGATATTCGTGGTCTCGATCGTCTTGAAGCCGGTCATCTTCGCCGTGAAGGTGTACGTGCCCGCCAGCAGATTGGTGAAGGTGAAACCGCCGTCGGTGACGGTCTTCACCGTCAGCGCGACGCCGGTGGCCTGGTTGGTCAGCGTGCATTCGGCGCCCGCCACTGCCGCGCCGGACGGATCGATGAGCACTCCCGTGAGGGAGGATGAGACGTTTTGCGCACCCGCGGGAAGCAGCGCGAGCGCGAAGAACAGAAGCAAAGCGAGGGTTCGGTTCATATTTAGACACCCCTTGAAGTTCTCCATACCATGAGAGCCCAAGCTCCCAAAACAACGCTGATTCATACTATACCTGGCAGGTCCGGGAATCAATCGGCTGCGTCCATCCGGCTGCGCCCATCCGGCGATTCACTGGGGAAACGGCGGCGGACCTCGCGCAGGGCCATTGGCGCTTCAAGTGGGCCCGCGACAGGAGGGAAGCGAGGCGGCTGAACCGCCAGAGCGGCTCAGAGGGCAGGAGACCAATGCGCCCGCCAGAACCGCGGTGCAGCGTAAATCGGTGGGGAGATCGATCGAGCATCCCCAATACGATTGAGAAGAGGGAGCAGGACATCAAGCATGCGACAGTTTCGCCGAAGTATCGGATCGTGATCTTAGAAGGAATCCGCGAGGCATTCGGGATCAAGCCGGGCAGAAGTTGGAGTTCACCCGGACAGGGAAGGGCTTCTGGCTGGCGCCAGTGATGAACGCCGAAGAGAAGTTCGGCTCCCTGGCGGGAACTCCTCCGGACTTCGACAGGGACAAGGATGGGGCGGATGAAGAGCGTGAGACGGCATCATCTACGCCGCACCCGGAAGGACCGAGACCGCACTCTGGACGATGGCCCGGCGCTTCCGTGGCCTCGCAGGCGTGAAGTGCGTGGAGAAGGCCATGGCGCCGCGACCCAAGCGAGACGCGCCCTCACGGCCGGCGCAACGACGGCCCGCCCCCGGAGGCCGCGCGCCTATATAATCGCAGGCGAAGGAGATCACCGGATGTCCAACTCCGCTTCCCGGCGAACATTCCTGAGCGCGGCCGCGATGACGGCCGCCTCCTACCAGCGCATTTACGGAGCGAACGATCGTATCCGGCTCGGGGTGATCGGAACCGGCCCGCGCGGGCAGTACCTGATGAAGGAGTCGCTCAAGACCGGCGCGATCGAGGTCGGCGCCGTGTGCGATGTGTACACGGCCCGGCGCGACCAGGCAGCGTCAATCGCGGGCGGCGCGGTGAAGACTTTCCTGGAACACGAGAGGCTCCTGGAGCTGAAGGACATCGACGCCGTGATCGTCGCCACGCCCGACCACTGGCACGGTCCGATCACCGTCGACGCCTGTAACGCGGGCAAGGACGTCTATGTCGAGAAGCCGATGGTCCATACGCCCGAGGACGGCCAGGCCATCGTCCGCGCCGTCCGCCGCAACAAGAGCGTGCTGCAAGTGGGCATGCAGGCGCGCGCTGTGCCGCACTACCAGACGGCGCGAACGAAGTACATGGAATCCGGCGTGATGGGCCGCGTGGGCCTCGCCCGCACGTGGTACGACGCCAACGGCGGCTACATCCAGGTGGCGCCGGCGGGCATGGAGACCAAGCCCGACGGCCTAGACTGGAACCGCTGGCTGGGGCGCGGGCCGAAGATCCCGTGGAACCCCGGCGTCTATTTCAGCCCCTACAAGTGGCTGCACTACGATGGCGGGATGATCATGGGCATCGGCATCCATGTCATCGACACCGCCCACCAGTTCCTCAAGCTCAGCAAGCCTTCGGCCGCGGTCGCCGGCGGCGGCATCTACCTCT
Source organism: uncultured Solibacteraceae bacterium (assembly GCA_964472745.1). GTDB lineage: Bacteria > Acidobacteriota > Terriglobia > Bryobacterales > Bryobacteraceae > CAYYNC01. Next base: position 91,622 of record CAYYNC010000022.1, on the reverse strand, counting down.
ACGAAGACGGCCGCGACACGCCCGACGTCATCAACCTTGTCCTCGAATATCCGCAGAAGCTGAACCTCACGTTTCAGGCGGAGATCTTCACCGCCGGAAAGAAGACGCCGTCCACGGCGGGCATCGAGTTGCGCGGCACAGGCGGTACGTTGATCGTGAACCGCTACGACCGCCAACTCGGCTGGCGCTTCATTCCGAATCCCTCGACCAGCTCGGAGCCGCCGGCCGAAGGACCGGGCGATCCGTCGAGCGCCGAGTGGCTCATCCAGGACTGGCTGGCCAACATTCGCACGCGCGGCCGCTGCGTGGCCAACGAGGAAGAGGGCTACTACAGCTCGATGGCGTGTTTCATGGGCAACCAGGCGTACCTCAAGAAGACGCGCATCGTGTGGCGGCCGGAGTGGGACCTGCCCGCTTGAGAGAATAGGCTGTCATGAGTTTCGACGTCACCCGCCGGGGATTCGTGGGCTCGGCGGCGCCGGCCTTGCTCTCGCAGTCCGCGGCGCAGCCGCCCAACTTCGTCTTCCTGATTTCGGACGATCATACCTACGAGGACCTCGGCTGCAACGGGAATCCGTTCGTCACGACTCCGAACCTCGACCGCCTCGCGGCGCGCGGGATGCGATTCACCCACTGCTTTGTCGCGTCGCCGCAATGCAGCCCGAACCGGTCGGCGATCCTCACCGGCGCGACGCCGCACACGACATCGACATCGCGCCTGCACACGCCGATGCCGCCGTGGGAGACCACCTTCGTTGATCTGCTCAAGAAGCGCGGCTACTTCACCGGCGCATTCCGCAAGGTCCATCAGGGCAAGGCCTTTGACAAGCGCTGGGATTTCTACGGCGACGCGAAGGCGCCCTTTGAACGGTTCTTCGACGCCGCGCCGAAAGGCCGGCCGTTCTTTCTGCACGTCGGATTCACCGATCCGCACCGGCCGTACAAGCCGGGCGCCTTCTCGCCGCCGCACGATCCGGCGAAGGTGCGCCTGCCGCGCTTTCTGCCGGACCGCCCCGAGGTCCGCGCCGACCTCGCGCACTACGCCGACTCCATTGCGCGCATGGACCGCGAATCCGGGCAGGTGCTCGAGCTGCTGCGCGCCCGCGGCCTGGAAGAGAACACGCTCGTGATCTTCACGGGCGACAACGGGATGCCGTTTCCGCGCGCCAAAGGGACGTGTTACGACCCCGGCATCCGCGTGCCGCTGATCGCGGCGTGGCCGGGGCGCATCGCGCCGCGGTCCGTCAGCGGGGATTTGGTGTCGCACGTCGATCTCGGGCCAACGTGGCTGGAAGCGGCCGGGGCGGAGAAGCTGCCGAAAGCCCAAGGGCCATCCCTGCTCGGCCTGCTCGTGGGGCAGATGTACGAACGCCGCAGTGAGGTCTTCTCCGAACGCAACTGGCACGACAACTTCGACCCGATCCGCTCCATCCGCACCGACCGCTTCAAGCTGATCTTCAACGCCGCGCCGCACTTTCCTTACCGCCCGGCGTGGGATTTGGAGGACTCGCCCACCTGGCAGTCGATGTTGCGTCAGCGTAGCGGGCTGGGCGAGCAGCACTTGCAGATGTTCGCCCCCACCCGGCCCGTGGTTGAGCTTTACGATCTCGAGAAGGACCCGGACGAGTTCTTCAACGTGGCGGAGGATCCCGCGTATCGCGACGCGAGGCGCGATCTGATCGCCCGCCTCAGTCGCTGGATGCACGAGACTTACGACTATCTGCCCCCGGGAGCTTCGGCGCCCGGCGAACCCGGCGGGCGCAACTGGCCGCGGTCCCTGTAACATTCGCAACACAGCGCGGAACTTTCCTCCGCACGGCGCGTATGACCCCGCATGAGGGTATTGGTGTGCCTGGCCGCGGTTCTGGCCGGCGCTCAGGAGGCGCCCCCGACCTTTCGTACTGGCGTCGATCTTGTGAACGTCGCCTTCACTGCGCGCGACCGCGGCGGCAGGCTTGTGAACGGGTTGGACCGCGGCGACTTCGAGCTGTTCGAAGACGGGGCGAGGCAGGAGATCCGCGTCTTCTCCCGCGAGCAAAACGCGCCGCTCACGGCCGGACTTGTGATCGACCGCAGCGGCAGCCAGGAGGGCTTCGAAGAGGACAACATCCGCATCGCGATCGACTTCTTCCGCCGTGTGCTGCGCGAGCAGGACCAGGCCTTCATCGTGGCGTTCGGCAACCGCATCCGCCAGTTGTGCGGGATGACGAACTCCGCCGGGCGGCTGGAGCGGGCGCTGAGAAACATGGACGAGTTGTACGACGAGGCGCCACGCATCGGGCCCCGCATATCTCGCTCGGGCGGCTCGGCCGTTCTCGATTCCGTTTACTGGACAGTGGCGGAAAAGCTGCGCGGCGTGCCGGGCCGCAAGGCGCTCATCATGCTCGGCGACGGCCGGGAAAACGCCAGCCGCGCGCGCCTCAGCGACACCATCGAGATGCTGCAATCCTCCGACGTCCTCTTCTACGGCCTCGACAACGGCGGCACGCGGCGCGGAAGGAAAGACCGCAATCGCATGCCCGAGCTGGCCGGGCAGAGCGGCGGGCGCGAATTCAAGATCGGCGAGATCCCGCTGCCGGAGGCGTTCGCCGAGATCGAGCGCGAGCTGCGCACGATGTACACCATCGGCTATGTCTCGTCGAATACAAGCCGCGACGGGCGTTTCCGCAAGATTGAGATCCGCCCGCGCGACCGCAAGCTGGTGGTGCGCGCCCGTCCGGGATATTATGCGCGGGTGGAGGCGGAGCCGAACACCATCTCCGGACTGAAGTGATCTTGCTCGCCGCGCTGCTCTGGATGCAACCCGCGCCGCCGCCCGGCGGCTGGCCCTGCGACTCTCCTCTGGAGGTGCACGACATCGGCGGCGGGCGCGCGTCCGTGGAGTGCCACCGCAATCCTTCGCTCAACCACTACTACGAGGTGGATCTGCGCACGGGTCGCGTGCTGCGGGAGTTGAAGGGCTACGCCTTTACGCGCTCGCCTGATGGAAAGCGCGTGGCGCATGCAGGCTGGGTTCCCCATTTCTCCCCCGCCCCCATCAAGAGTTTCTATTTGCAGGTGGACGGCCGCGCGCTCTATCCGCGGGACGCCGGGCCCGAGGAGCGCGGGCTCAAGATCGAAAACGGCGTGCATCGCGATGTCCACGACCTGATGTCGAATCTCGCCTGGTCGCCGGACGGGAGAGCCGTCGCGTATCTCGTTCGCGCCTACGACTGGCGCCCGGACCCGCCGGGCTCCGCTTACGGCGATGAGCTCCACGAGCGTTGCCTTCTTGTCGTCGTCCCGCTCTATGGCGAAGCGCGGGTTTATGCGGCGCGGCGCGGGCAGGGACGCGCCCGCTTGTCCTGGGACGGAACTACGGCCGTCGATGCCGACTGGGATGATGGCCGCGTCCGTGTCTCCTTGAAGTGAGTGACTTGCCCTATCGAATGGCCGATTGATTCAGGCCTCTTCCGCTGATAATGATGCAGTTCTAACCGGGCGCGAGCGAGAACAGCGCGCGCGTCACGCTGCGGCGCTTCGAGAGAGTCCGGGGTTTCCTCCAACGAGCGTTTCCCTCCGCGAATCAGGGCTCGCGCGTCTGCATCGTCGCCTTCGGAAGCCGCAAGCAGTTCGAGCCCCACGGGACCGCCGATTCCGCCGCGGCGTATTACCGCCGGAGCGCTGAGAGCGATTTCTTCGTCCTGGGTGGCGGCCTCGAGGACAGCGGCCCGGTCGCGTTGCACGAGCACATTCATCTTCCTGTCCGGCGCGCCGGCATGAGGCTCCCTACCGCAAGGGCTTCTCGCGATTACTCGAGCTGATCAGCGGCGGGGCCGATTCCGCGGCTGCGCTGGCCGAGACAGACGGGAAGAGTGCCGTCGGGGTCGAAAAACCTGCGCGCCTGCGTGCAAAGCGTGCGGCTTCAGGGCGTGGTTCTCGGCGCCAGGCTCGAGCGCGTCGAGCAAGAGATCTCCGCGGAGCGCGCGGATCCAGTGGCCGTTGGGTTGATCCTGGCCGAGCTCCTGCACGGTCCAGGTGCGGAACAGCGGCAGGTTGCGGCGCTGCAAGATCTGGCTTCATTTATTCCCGAGCGGCCCGAACCGCATGCCGCGCCCGGTCATGCCGCACGGAAGCGCGGGCGCAGTCTGGACGCGGCCAGGCACTTCGGTCAGGCATTCGCGTTCGGCGGCCGCAGTCCGGCTTTGCTGTGGGATTGTGGCCGCCTGGCGGCGCCGGACGGCGGGGGAGCCCTGAGCGTCCTGGGCGCGCTGCTGAAGCTGCAACCGGATCGCACAGACGTTCGAGTGGAGATGGCCGCGATCGAGTTGGCGCGCGAGAACGCCAAGGCTGGCTTGCGGCTCCTGAGACCCATCCGAAGAGTAAGCTCCGTGCATGCACCGCGCCTCTTCAGGGTGTTGGCTTACGCATTCCTGTGCGAAGGCAACCGCCTGCAAGCGCAGTCCGCCGACCAACGCTGGGTGGAGACGGCATCGCACGCAGAGGAACAAACGGCGCAGGCTTTTCTTGATCTCTTGAATTAGCCGCGCCGCAGCATGATGCCGAGTTCGCGCAACTGGCGGTCTCCCGCGGGCGAAGGCGCTTCGCACATCAGGTCGGTGCCTTTCGCGGTCTTCGGGAACGGAATGACGTCGCGAATGGACGATTCGCCGGCCAGGATCATCACAAGCCTGTCCAGGCCCAGCGCGATTCCCCCGTGCGGCGGCGCGCCGTAGGTGAGCGCTTCAAGCAGAAATCCGAAGCGCTGCTTCGCCTCCTCCTCGCTGAAGCCGAGCGCCTTAAAGACCAGCGCCTGCACGTCCTGGCGGTGAATACGGATCGAGCCCGAGCCCAGCTCGACGCCGTTCAGCACGATGTCGTAGCTGCGCGCGCGGCAACGCGCCGGATTGCTCTCGAGCTTGCCGAGGTCTTCGTCGTTGGGCGAGGTGAACGGGTGATGCGCCGCCATCCAGCGGTTTTCTTCCTCGTCCCATTCGAACATCGGGAAATCGAGCACCCAAAGGAATCGGAAGTCTTGCGGGTCAAGCAGCTTGTGCCGTTCGTTGAACTTCTGGCCGGCGTAGAGGCGCAGTTGGCCGCAGGCCTGGAAGACCGTCTCTTCGGGGCGGTGGCCCTTCGGCTTGTCGAGCCAGCCGGCGATCAGAAGCAGGTCGTTTTCGCCCGCGCCGGTGCGCTCCCGGACCCGCGCCATCGGGTCGGGGTAATCACGCTCCAACCGCTTGACGTCGTCGTAGACGCGCAACCCGCGCTCCTGGCCGTAGTACTTCAGCTCGTCGCGCTCTTTGCGGCTCACCGGACCGGTATTGGGGATGTGGATCGCCACCAGCGGCAGTCCCGCCGTGGTGAGGTTCGACTCGGCCGGGAACAGATCCTCCACCGGCCAGAAGCGCGGCAGGCGCAGGTCCGGCTTGTCGATGCCGTAGCCCTCCATCGCCTCGGCGTAAGACATGCGCGGGAAGGGAGCATTTACTTTGTGGCCCGCCACCTCGCAGGCGCGCCCGATGAGCGGCTCGACCACTTCGAAGATCTGCTCTTCCTGGGGGAAGGACATTTCGAGGTCGATCTGCGTGAACTCGGGCTGGCGGTCGGCGCGCAGGTCTTCGTCGCGAAAGCAGCGCACGATCTGGAAATAGCGGTCGTAGCCGCTGACCATCAGCAGTTGTTTGAAGATCTGCGGCGACTGCGGCAGTGCATAGAACATTCCCTGCTGGATGCGTGAAGGCACGAGGAAGTCGCGCGCCCCCTCCGGCGTGGACTTCGTCATGAATGGCGTTTCGATTTCGAGGAAACCCTGGCGGTACATCTCCTCGCGCACGGCCAGGGAGATTTTCGAGCGCAGGATGACGTTGCGCTGCATGTGCGGACGCCGCAAGTCCACGTAACGGTACTTCAGGCGCATCTCTTCGGCGACGTCCACATGCTCTTCCATGGGAAACGGCGGCGTCTCGGAAGTGTTCAGGATCCACAACTTCTGCGCGACCACTTCCACTTCGCCCGTCTCGATGTTTGGATTGATCGTCTCCTGCGAGCGCCTCTCCACCGGGCCTTCCACGGCGATGACGTACTCGGCGCGCAGCAGTTCGGCGCGCGCGTGCACCGTCGCGTCGCCTTCGGCGCGAAACACGATCTGCGTCACGCCGTCGCGGTCGCGCAGGTGAATGAAGATCACGCCGCCGAGGTCGCGGCGCCGGTGGACCCAGCCCATAAGGACCACGCGCCTGCCCTCGTCAGCGGCGCGGAGTTGCCCGCACGTGTGCGTGCGGCGGAGTTCTCCCAGAAAGTCAAGAGGAATCTGTTGCGGCATGTGATGGATGAGACTGCGATGACTCCGCGCGGGGGCGGGGTAATCCTTTAGTCTATCTCGCCCGGCCAAAAGTAGCACAGCCTACAGGCTGTGTCGCGTTGCTTGCGACTCAGGCTGGGGTCACTCCACGCGCCGCACGTTGATCACCACCGGATCGCTCGCCTGCGCGTTCGCCAGGCTGCGCACCTGGACGACATAGAGACCCGGCCGCAGGTCCTCGGGAATCTGCGCCGAGATCTGCGTGGGAGAAGCCGAGATCATATGCAGCGGCGTGTCGCTGAACGTCACGCACGAACCGCCCAGCACCGAAGGCAGCGGGATGAGATCGGCCGTGGCGGCCGAAGCGAGGTTCTGCCCGGTGATTGTGACGAAGCTCCCCGGGCGGATGTTTTGCGAGCCGTCGATCGAGTTCACAATGCCGCGCGCGCCGGCGGCGATGATGGGCCGCGTGGCCGAGGTGGCGGGATTAAGCGGGATGATGCTCAGTCCCGAAAGCGTAATCGCGTAGGCCGCCTGGCCGCCGGGGTCCGCCACCATCATCCGCGGCGGAACGCGTTGCAGCGTTTGCCCGAAAACGCTCAACACGGGGTTTTCCGGCACGACGCCGATCAGCGCGTTCGCGCCTGAAACGATGTCCACCGCTTCGAGCGTCGTCCGCACTTCGTCGCGCGTCTGCTGGTTGACGTTGGTGCGCACGGGAGTCGTCAGCCGCAGGAACGTGCTCGAATCCAGCGCGGCGAGCGCCGCGACGTTTCTCTGGCCCGTGCTGACAGTGATCTGCACGGGCGGCTGGCCGGGCGCCGGCGGAGGCTGTGTCTGAGTTGTGGACGGCCGCTCATAGCCGCCGATCACCGACAAAGAGTCGTTCATGATCAGACCATTGGCCAGCATATAGGTTGTGTCGGGAGCGATAGCCAGCGGCCCGTAGTACATCCCCGTGATCGGCGCTGAAAACAGGCGGGTCGCCGACGTGAACGTGTCGGCCAGCGCGTCGTAGAGATATCCGAAACCGCCCGCGCCGCCGGAGTCCCCTCCCAACACGAGGATCTTCGAAAGGTCCGGGCTGTTGATCATGTAGCGGTTCGGACCCGCCACCGGCGTCTGCTGCCCGTTGCCCTGAATTCCGATCACCGGCGTCGGCGTTCGCGGAATCGCGTCGTTGCCCACCACGCGCCACACGGTGCCGTTGTTCAGGATGAACTGGAGCCCGCTCAAACCCATGGCCAGCGTCTGCGGCGTGATCGCGTTCGCGACGCCGGAGCGGGGCAGCGGCGGGAAGTTCACCTCGCCGACAGTGCGCCCCAACTCCAGGTCCACGATCCCGATTCCTTCGCTGCCTTGGCACGCGACATAGAGCGTGTAGCCATCCGTGCCCATGGCCATCTGCCGCGGCAACTGGCAAGTGTCGATCGGCGCGTCGAGCCGCTGCTTCTTCAGATCGAAGACCTCGATGCGGTTGAAGCCCGAGTTGGTGATCAACAGCTTGCCTCGCGCCTCGTCCAGCATCATGTCGGTGAGGCCCTGGTTGTTGTCGAGGTTGGTGGGGATCGGCACGATGATCCCGCGCATGTCGGACAGCCCGCCGGGGATCAGGCGGTAATTCATGTAGACCCGCACTCGGTTCGGGATGTTGATCGCCTCCGGTGAGATGAGGTCGAAAACAACAGGGGTGCCGCTCAGCGTCTGCCCGGCGACAACAAGATTCGTGCCCGGCTGCCGCGACACAATGCGGCCCGGCTCCATCGTCAGCGTCAGCGTGGACGGCGCCAGCCCCGACGACGCCTGAATGATGAGCGAGGCGCCGGGATTCGGCACGCTGAACGTCAGCTTGCCGCTGCCCAGGTTGTTGACGCGCAGCGTCGCGCGCGCCACCCCGCGGTTGCAGTCGTCCTGCGAGAGGAACACCTGCGTCGTCTCGGGCGCGATGATCGGATGCTCGTAAAGAGTGTCCAGCGGGAGATGGATCAGCCCCGATTCGGACAGGCCCCACGCCTTCGTCCCGTCCGAGGTGATCACCATCTTGGCGACGATCGACTCCGGCAGCCGGATGCCGAGCTTGATCCCCAGGTGGCGCGGATCGCTGATCAGCAGGATCGACGCCGACGGCCGGCTTGGCGGCTGGGTGGTGGGAGCGACATTGAACGCGCTGTACAAAGTTGTCCCGTCCGGGGAGAACGTGCTGCCGCCTACATTCTGGGTGAGGTTGAATCCCGCCGGCATCGGAAACGGCGCATTGGACGTCGTCGCCTGCGCCATCACGGCCAAAGTCGATGTGTTGTACAGCGCCAGCCCGGCCATGAAACGCGAGCCGTCCGGCGCCATCGACAGGACGGTGGACTGCCCCGTCACTGTCCGGCTCTTCAGCAGCGTCCCGCTCGCGACTTCGTAAACGTAGGCGATGGTCTGAGTGCCGTTATTGACTACGCTCAGGCCCACGATGAACTGCCCGTCCGGGGTCCTCGCCAGCTTTCCGCGGAAAGTCGTCTGCGGCCGGAAGATGACGCCGGGCGCGGGCAGCGTCGGTGGAGTCACCGGCGGCGGCGGGAAGGGAACGGCGATCACCTGCTGGCCGGTCTGCGTGCGGTCGTAGATCAGCAGCGTGTTGTTCAGATTGTTGACGCCCGATCCCTGCGTGCTGATCAGCGCGCGCCCGTCGGCGCCCACCTCTACTCCCTCCGGGATCGCCGGCAGCGGCACGGTCGCCGTCACGGAGCCCGTGCCCAGATCGATCACGCTGAGCGTCCGGCTGTCCGAATTGGTGACGTACAGCCACTGGTTATCCATCGACATCGCGCCGGCCAGCGGCCGGTTGCCCACGCGGATCGGCGAAAGCAGCGCCTTTGCCGCGTAGTCCCAGATGTCCACCCGGTTCGCGTTGGCGTTGATGAGGTAGAGCCGCATCCGCGATTCGTCCAGCACGATGTCGGACGGCGTCCCGCCCAGACGGATCACTTCGCCGAACGTCGCCGCGGTTGTCTGCGCGCGCGCGTGCGCCGCGCAAATCAGGCCGAGTATCAGCGCCAGGCAGGCGCTCCGGGAGCGCGGCCGAAGGGACAACAGTTGCGCAAGCATCGTCGATCAGTTAGTGTAAACCCTGACGCGGGTCTCAGGTTGCACCCGGCGGCCGGAACTTTTCGGACCCTCCAGGGTTTAATCCCATTCGGCTGCCCCGGGAGTGGCTCGGCGCGTCTCGCCACGTTATGAAAATTCAGATTGTGAACCGGACTCGCAGCACCGTGATTGCCGAGGCCGCCGAAACAGCCGAGTCCAGCGAATCCCGGCGCAAGGGATTGCTGGGCCGGACCGGCCTCGCCCCGGGCGAAGGGCTTTGGATCGTGCCGTGCGAAGCCGTACACTGCTTCTTCATGAAGTTCGCGATCGACGTGCTGTTTCTCGATCGCGAGAAACGCGTGAAGAAGGTTCTGCCGTCCCTGAAGCCGTGGCGGATTGGCATCTGCCTCACGGCCCACTCCGTCCTCGAATTGCCCGAGGGGCAAGTGGCGGCGACTGGGACCCAGGTTGGCGACCAGTTGGAATTCGCTTTCCAGAAGGTAGGGTAGCGTGTTGATACGACCTCTCATCCTGTCGGCGGCTCTCCTGACAACCGGCTGCGCACGAAAAATGACCGGCCTCCTCGATGCCCCCGCCGCCCCCGCTGCGCGCCAGAGCGCCGTGGCCCAGACGATGTCCCGCCAGGTTCGAAACGCCGCGCTCGCCGCGGCGGGAGACCCGGCGCTCCACATCCTCCGGCAGCGCCTCGCCGTCGCGCCCGGCGACGTCTCCATCCGGACCGAGATCGCCACATGGTATGAGCGCGCCGGCCAGCCCGAACTCGCCCTCGAGCACACCCGCCTCGCCCGCGCAAAAGCCCCCGATTCGGTGGAACTCCTCCTGCGCGAAGTGCGCCTGCTCGAAGCGCTCGACCTCCCATCCGAAGCCGTTTCGGCGCTCGAGGCGTGGATTGCCGCCCACCCCGCAGCGCCCGCCGGCGCTCATTCCCGCCTCGGCATCCTGCTGGACAATTCCGGCGATCTTGCCCAGGGCGAAAAGTCCCACCGCGCCGCGCTGGCGCTCGCCGCCGCCGACGACCGCCTGCACAACAACCTCGGCTGGAATCTTCTTCTCCAGCGGCGCCATGCCGAAGCCGCGGGCGAATTCCAAGCCGCGCTCCGCTTCAACTCGCGCTCCGAGACCGCCCGCAACAACCTGCGCCTCGCCCGCGCTCTCGACGCCGCCGCGCGCGGCCACAATCCCGCCGCGGCGTGGGGCGAAGACGACTCCGCCGCGCTGCACAACAACCTCGCCGCGGTTTGGATCGAGAACGGACGCTACACCGAAGCCCGCCGGGAGCTGGCGCTGGCCATCGCCGCGCGCCGCGGCTATCTTCCCGCGCTGCGCAACCTCCAACTGGTCGCCGAGCTTGACGGCCGGCCCGCCTCCGTCGATCTGCCGTCTCAGCCCGGCCGCTGGAACCGCTTCACTTCCGCCCTGCGCCGCGCGATCCTGGGCGCAACAGACGTCAACACCCGAAATCAGCCGGCCGGCTCCGCACCCCGGAGCGCGTCCCGGTAAAATAGGCAATTCCTGAAGACTGGAGAAACAACATGAATACAATGCTCTGGCGATTGCTGGCTCTGCTCCGCAAGCAGGAGAAAGGCCAGGATCTCGTCGAATACGCGCTGATCGTCGCCGCCGTCGGCCTGGCTCTCATCACCACCGTCAACCAGCTCTCGACGGCCGTCGTCAGCCTCTATTCGAGCATCACCCAGGGACTCGCCAGCATCGGCGCCCAGGGCCAGTAGGCCGCGCCCGATCGTGCGACGCCTCGAACAGATCGCCATCCGCCTGTTCTTCCCCAACCTGGCGATGGTGACGGCGCTGATCGCGCTGTTCGTGTGGCTGACCATGGCCAACGGGATCCAGCGCCTGCTCGGAGACTCCGACTCCGGCTGGCACATCCGCACCGGCGAAATGATCCTCGCCGGCCACGGCATCCCGGACCGCGATCCTTTCTCCTTCACCCGCGCCGGCCAGCCCTGGGTCCCGTGGGAATGGCTCACCGACGTCGTCATGGGCGCGCTTCACCAGGCGTGGGGCCTCGCCGGCGTGGTCTGGTTCTTCGCGCTTGTGATCGCGTTCACGATCTGGGCGTCCATCCAATTCACAATGGCGGTGAAGGGCGATTTCATGGTCTGCGCCGTGCTGCTCATTCCGGCCCTCACCGTCTCGACCATGCACTGGTTCGCGCGCCCGCACGCCATCAGTTGGCTCTTTTTTCTGATTACGTTTTACGCCGCCGAAAAAGCCCCGCTGCGCTTCCGCCCCTGGCATGGCGCCGCCGCGTTTGTCTTCATCGCCCTTTGGACGAACCTGCACGGCACGTTCTTCATGGGCCTCATCCTCTTTGGCCTTTACGGGGCCGGCTGGATCGCCCACGGCCTCTTGTTCGGCCGCTCGCCCGAATGGCGCGCGCGCGCCCGCTGGTATTTGCTGGTGGCCGCCTGCGGGCTGCCCGCGACGCTGATCAACCCACAGTTCATTAAGCTCCACTCGCACCTGTTCGGCTATCTCACCAACCGCGAGCTCCTCTCGCACGTGCAGGAGTACCATACCTTCAACCTCAACAGCGAAGAGGCTCCGCTGGTGTTGTTTGTTTACGTCTTCTGCTTCGCCGGCGTCGCCTGCGCCACCGCCTCGATGCGCTTCGGACGCGCCCTCGCCATGGCCGCGATGATGATCATCGCGATGCGCCACGCCCGCGGACTGCCCATGGCCGCATTCGCCGTAGTGCCGCTCGCCAACGCCTCCATCGTCGAGACTGTCCGCAACCTGCCCCGTCTTAGGCCGTGGATCAAGGAGCGGCTCGACCGCTTCTTCGCCTACACCGATCGCCTCCGCGAGCTCGACCTCTCCACCGGCGGCTGGCTCCTCGCCCCCATTTCCGCCATCATCGCTTTCCTTATCCTCAGCCACCCCGGATACTCTCCGAAAGTCGGCTTCAACCCCGAGACCTTCCCCGTTCGCATCGCTGCCCGCGTGCCTCATCTGCCACTGGGCTACCGCCTCTTCTCCTCCGACTTCTTCGGCGGCTATCTTATCTACCGTTACGCCGGCAAAGTCAAAGTCTTCTTCGACGGGCGCAGCGATTTCTACGGCATCGAATTCATGAACGAGTACCTCAAAGTGCTGGCCGCCGAGCCCGGCTGGCAGCAGGTGCTCGACAAGAATCGCATCACGCACGCGCTGGTGCCCGCCAAAAGCGCCATGCGCGTGCTCCTCGAAACCGCTGGCTGGACCATCCTCGACAAGGACCGAACCGCTGTGCTCTTCGCCCGACCCGTGGAGTAATTCAAATGGACCGGCAGAAAATCCTCATCATCTTCGGCGGCGCCTGGATCTCCGCCGCGCTGCTGACCTGGTTCCTCTGGGCCAGCACCCGCGCCCCCCGCATCGAGAAAACCACCAAGGTGGTCGCCGCGGTCGCCGACATGGGCGCCGGCACGCGCCTCAAAGCGGCCGACATCAAGCTCATCGACCTCCCCGAGCGCAACCTGCCGCGCGCCGCGCTGCTGGACGCCAAGCTCGCTCTCGGCCGCGCCCTCCTCTATCCCGTCTCCGCCAACGAGCCGCTCACCGCCGCCAAGCTCTCCTCCGCCACCGGCGCCGACGGCCTGCCCGCCACCATCGAGCCCGGCATGCGCGCCGTCTCCATCCCCGTCACCGACGCCAGCATGGCCGCCGGCTTGATCCAGCCCCGCTCGCGCGTCGATGTCCTCTTCACCCGCGCCGGCTCGATGGCAGAAGCCCTCACCACCGTCGTCCTCGAAGACGTCATGGTTCTCTCCATCGGCCGCAACACGGAGATCACCCAGACCCCGGCGCAGCAGTCCTCCGGCTCCAGCCAGCCCAGCGTCACGCAGAGCGTCACGCAGACCCGCGCGGTCACGCTCGTCGTTACGCCCGAAGACGCCCGCAAGCTCGAACTCGCCCGCAACCAGGGCAAGCTCAGCCTCGCGCTCCGCAACCCTCTCGACCGCAGCCGCGTCGCCAATCGCGAAGCGGTCACCGCCGAAGCCCTGGATCCCTACCTCTTCACGCGCGTGCGCCGCCCCACGCCGGTCGGAGCCAACGTTCGCGACCCCAAGGTCTGGGCCCAGCTCACCGGCGAAGCGCCAAAGCCCAAGGAGCCCGAGAAAAAAGAGCCGCCCAAGCCCCGCATCGTCGTCGACGTCTTCCGCGGGGAGAAGCATCTCCAGGAGACCTTCCAGTGAGCCCCGACTCATCATCCTGCCGCCTGGCGGCGCTCGCCTTCCTCGCCGCGGCGATGCTCTGCGCGCAGACCCCCTCCCGGGAACTGCAACTCCTCATCGGACGAGGCGAGCTGCTGCAATTCAACAACGACATCCTGCGCGTCTCCGTCTCCGAGCCCAAGGTCGCCGACGCCGTCGTCGTCTCCCCGCGCGAGGTGATGATCAACGCGAAGGGGACCGGCTACACCACGGTCATGGTCTGGGAAACCGGCCAGCCGCCCGCGCGTTACGACATCCGCGTCACACCCGACACGACGGACTTCGACGCCACCCGCCGCAAGATCTCCGAAAGCGCCCCCGGAGGCAAAATCGGCGTCACCGGCAACGCTGACACGATCGTTCTCACCGGTGAAGCCGCCGATCCTGAAGAAGCGAAGCAGGCCGCGGCAGTCGCCTCCACCCACGCCAGGAACGTCGTCAACCTCATCAAGGTGCCTGCGCCCCCGCACAAGGAGCCGCGCCAGATTCTGCTCCAGGTGAAATTCGCCTCCGTCGATCGCGTCGCCCTCAGCGAGCTCGGCTTCAACTACTTCAGCCGCAACGACAAGACTCTCGGCTCGATGTCCACGCAGCAGTTCGCCACCCCGCGCTTCAGCCAGTTCCAGTTTCAGGACAACGACTTCTCCAACTCCACCCTCAACTTCAGCGACCTGCTGAACATGTTCGTCTACCGCCCCGACCTCAACATCGGAGCCACCATCCGCGCCCTCCAGGCGCGCAATCTCCTCCAGATCCTCGCCGAGCCCAACCTCATCGCCGTCGAAGGCAAGGACGCCAGCTTCCTCGCCGGCGGCCAGTTCCCCTTCCCCGTTCTCACCGCCACCTCCACCGGCGGCGCTATCGCGCCCGTCATCACTGTCCAGTTCAAGAACTTCGGCGTCGAGCTGAACTTCACCCCGACCATCACCGCCAGCGGCGCCATCAACCTGAAGGTGAGCCCCTCGGTGAGCGCGCTCGATTTCTCCAACGCCATCCAGCTCCAGGGCTTCCTCATCCCCGCCGTCTCAACGCGCACCGCATCCACCGAAGTGATCCTCCGCGACGGCGAGAGCTTCGCCATCGCGGGACTGCTCGACAGCCGCGTCGTGCAGACGCTCAGCCGAATCCGCGGGCTCGGCGACATCCCCATCATCGGCCACCTCTTCCGCAGCCGCTCGACGCGCAAGACCCAGGACGAGCTGCTGGTCGTCATCACGCCGCGTTTCGTTCAACCTCTCTCGCCCGAAGAGCGCGCCAAACTGCCCACCACCATCGAGCCGTTCCTCAAGTCCGCCGAAGAGGAAATGGCCAGGAAGAATAAGAAGAAGAGCGCGGCGAAGCCCGAGTACTCCGGACCCACCGGATACCAGGAGCCGCGCCTCGAAGGAATGAAGCCCGACAACCGGAAGAACTGATCATGCGGCAGGCGCGGGCCAGGATGCGGCGTGAACGGGGCGCGACAGCGCTCCAGATGCTCGCCATCCTCGTGCCCGTCCTGTTCGCCTTCATGGGTTTCGCCATCGATCTCTCCCGTCTCTACCTCGCCCGCGCCGAGCTGCAAGTGGCGGCCAACGCCGCCGCGCTCGCCGCCGCGAACCGCCTCATCGGCACCGACGCCTCCGCCGCCGCGGCCGCCGAGCAGGCCCAGTTCAGCCTCGACGCCTCTTCAGGGTTCGGCAATCGCTACGACTTCGGCGGTCTGCAAATCGGACAGAGCAACGGTTTCCTCAACAGCGAGATCCTCTCCACTGCGTTCTTCGACACCGCTGCCGCCGCCGTCGGAACAGCAGGCGGAACGGGCGGCGAGGTCGGCGGCGCTCAGGCGCGCTATGTCCGCTTCCGCATTCGCGGCGAGGCCCCCCTCGTCTTCTTCGCATTCCTCCCCATCGCCCAGGAGCGGAAGATCCCCATTGAAACCGAAGCCGTCGCCGGACTCAGCGCGCCCCTCTGCACCGCCTGCGGCATCGAGCCCATCGCCGTTCCCGCCATCGATGAAGCCGACACCGCCGACTTCGGCTTCGTCGCCGGCCAGAAGTACACCTTCGGCTATCTCTGTACCGGACAGGGCGCCCCCGGCGGCATCGGCGACGCGCCGCGACTGCCCTACCTGCTCCTCAACCGCTACAACGAGTCGCAGACGCTCTATCCCGATGAAGCCTCGCAGGCCATGCGCATCGGCGCTCAGGGAATGCTGCCCACAGCCGCGCCCGACAACACCTCCGACCCCGCCGCCTTCGGCAGCCGCGCCTGCATGTCCATCGCCACCGACGAGAGCGTCTGGCTCAACGCTCAGCCCGCCGCCTGCCAGGGCAGCCGCATCTCCGCTATCGTCTCCTCATTCCTCTGCGGCCTCAACCTGCGGCTGGACGCCGCCGTCACGGGAGTCTGCGCCAACGTCCCCGACGCCGAAGCCATCGCCGGCCTCTACCAGCAGGACACCGACATCAACCAGGTGGACGACTACGCCGCCTACACCGGCAGCGGACGCCGCGTCCTCACCGTGGCCGTCGTCAGCGCCCTCAACGCCGCCGCCGCCATGCAGCCCCTCGGCTTCCGCCAGTTCCTCCTCGAGCCCGACCCGGACGCCACCACCATCAACCCCAACGACGTCAACGGCCGCTTCGTCGCGCTCTACATCGGCAGCATCGTCCCCTTGCGCCAGGGCCGCTACGAGGGCTGCACCATCACGTCCGGACCTGGGAAGGTGGTGCTCCACAAATGAGGCGCCTGCTCCATCGCGGCTCGGTGATGATCGAAACGGCCATGTTCCTGCCGCTGCTCTTCCTGCTGTTCCTCGGCACGGTGGAGTTCACTCGCGTCACCTACACCTACTACACGCTCGAAAAGATCCTCTACAACCTCGCCCGCTACGCCGGAACGCAACAGGGCGTCAACTTCTGCGATGAGAACGACGCCACCGTCGCCGCGGCCAAAGCCCTCGCTGTCACCGGCACGGCCGACGGCACAGGCGAACCGCTGATCGCCGGCCTCGCCGCCGAAAACATCGCCATCCGCCTCGAGCGCTGGGAGCAGTCCACGGCCGCTTATATCGAGTGCGCCTGCGAAGCTTCCGCCCTCGGCTGCGACACCTCCGGCGGAGCCCGCGGCCCCGACTCCATCGTGGTCTACCTGCCCCAGGGCTACCCCGTCCAATTCCGGATCATCGGCCTCTCCTTCGAGCCCATCCTGCTCAGGCCCCAGGTCCGCGTCCCCTTCGGAGGCACATGATGATTCGCAGCCATGTGGGGCAGATCGCCGATCTGCCCCCCGATCGCCGATCGGGCCCCCGCCGCGGCCAGGCCGCCCTCGAATACGTCATCCTCCTGGCCGGAGTCGTCACCCCCCTCACCTTCGGCATCATCTCCGTCGCCCAGATGATGTGGGTCTGGCACTCCATCGTCGACTTCACCAACCAGGGCGCCCGCTACGCCGCCACCCACTGCTGGCAGAACGGCGGCGAAAACGTCCTCACCTGGATGCGCGCCAACGTCCCGCCCGTCCCCGACCAGGAGCAGTTCCGCAGCGGCTCCGTCGAAATCACAGCCGAGTACTTCAAGCGCAGCCCCGAGTCCGGCCAGCTCGAGCCCTTCGCCTGCGACGGCGCCGAATGCTCCACCGAGTGCATCCCCGACCTCGTCACCATTCACGTCCGCGGCTACGAGTGGCGCCAGTTCCTCACCTACCTCGGCGTCCCGCCCGTCCCCATGCCCGACTTCTCCACCACTCTGCCCATGGAGAGCGCCGGCTGCGACCCTCAACAGGCCGTCTGCCTCCCCTAGGAAAAGGAATCCGCATGTCGTCCATCACCCTCCTCGTTGCCTCGACCGACGAAAACTTCCGGGAGCTCGTCCGCGAGAGCCTGCTCAACTTCCCGAACGCCAAGGTCGTCAGCGAGTATCCCGAGGTGGCCACCAACCTCTACATCCGCGTTCTCCAGGACGTCGAACGCCACCCCGAAGCCGCCCTCGTCCTCGACCTCGCCGGCGACCCCGAAACCGGCCTCAAGGCCCTCGATCGCGTCAAGCAGGCCGCCCCCGATCTCTACGTCATCGCCGCCAACTACGCCGGCGACGCCGACGCCGTCATCGCCGCCGTCCGCTCCGGCGCCAACGATTTCCTCCAGCTTCCCCTCCGCCGCACCGACTTCCGCGAAGCGATGTCCCGCCTCGAGCGCGCCCCGCGCCGCGCCGTCACCGGAGGCAGCCAGCTCGGCCGCGTCTATGCCTTCCTCGGCGCAAAGGGCGGTGTCGGCACAACCTCTCTGGCCGTCAACTTCGCCGCCGTCCTCGCACAGCGCAAACAGTCCGCCGTGCTCCTCGACGTCGATTGGTCCAACAACGACGTCGCCATGCACCTCGGAGCCGGCGCGCAGACCCACTCTCTCTTCGACCTCGTCGACTCCATGGGACGCCTCGACCAGACGCTGTTCGAAGGTCTCGCCGGACGCGACCCCCTCGGCCTCCTCTACCTCGGCCCGCCCGACGCCCTCATGCCCCAGGGCTACTACATGGGCCCCCTCCTTCAGGAACTCACCACCTTCCTCGTCGAGAAGTACAACTCCATCATTCTCGACGTGGGCAGCGATCTGAACAGCGAATTGGTCCAGGCTGCGCTCCAGTCCTCCAGCGTCATCTTCCTCGTCATGACGCAGGACTTCCCAGCGATCCGCAACGCCCAGCGCACGCTCTCCTTCCTCGTCCAGCTCGGCTACACCGTGGACCAGATCAAGGTCGTGGTGAACCAATACAACCGCAAGCCCGGCCCCCATCACGCCACGCTCGATCAAATCCAGCAGACTCTCAACCAGCAGGTCTTCTATGGGATACCGGCCTCGCCTGCCGTTCTCGCCTCCATCAACCGCGGCCGCCCCTTCGTCGCTGACCGCGAAGCCGCCGGCGAGCTCGACAAGGTCTTTCGCGCCTTTGTTGACAAAGCCACGGGCCGCAAGAAAAAGGAGCAGGAGCTGGCCATCACGGCCTGAGCGCTCACCATGAGACGATCACTTCATGTTGTGGGGCGGGTCGCCGATCCGCCCCCCGATCGCCGGCCGGGAGCCACGAACCTCTAACCCCATGGGCGCCCGACCCACAGTCCGACCCCTCACCGGCAGCGAGCGCTGGTTCCAGATCAAATCCCAGATCCACTCGCGCCTCCTCAACACCCTCACCCCCGATCAGCTCCGCACACTCAATAAGGACGGCATGAGGGATCAGATCGGCCTGCTCGTCGAACGCCTCGTCCTTGACGACGCCGTCCCCATGACGCTCGGCGAGCGCGAGCGCCTCATCGAAGAGATCCTCGACGAAGTCTACGGTCTCGGCCCCCTCGAGCAGTTGATGAAGGACCCCACCGTCAGCGACATCCTCGTCAACGGCCCCGACAACGTCTACGTCGAGCGCGCCGGCCGCCTCGTCGAAACCAACGTCCGCTTCAAGGACGCCGCCCACCTGCGCCTGATCATCGATCGCATCGTCTCCAACATCGGCCGCCGCATCGACGACTCTTCGCCCATCGTCGACGCCCGCCTCAACGACGGCTCGCGCGTCACCGCCGTCATCCCGCCGTTGTCTCTGATTGGGCCGGTCCTCACGATCCGGCGCTTTGGAAAGAAACTCCTCACCACTGAGGACCTGCTGAAGAACGAGACCCTCACCACCGGCATGCTGGACTTCCTGAGCGCCTGCGTCGAGGCGCGCATGAACATCATCATCTCCGGCGGCTCGGGCTCGGGCAAAACCACCCTGCTCAACACGCTCACCCGCTACATCCCCGAAGAGGAGCGCCTCGTCACCATCGAGGACACCGCCGAGCTCCAGGTCCAGCAGTCCCACGTCGTTCGCCTCGAAACGCGCCCCGTCAACATCGAAGGCGCCGGCGCCATCACCCAGCGCGACCTCGTCATCAACGCCCTCCGCATGAGGCCCGACCGCATCATCATCGGCGAATGCCGCGGCCCCGAAGCCCTCGATATGCTCCAGGCCATGAACACCGGCCACGACGGCTCGATGACCACCGTCCACGCCAACTCCGGCCGCGACGCCTTCTCGCGCATCGAGACCATGGTCATGATGGCCTCGCAGTTCATCCCCGACTACGTCATCCGCCAGATGACGGCGTCCGCCATCCAGATCGTCGTGCACACCGCCCGCCTCATCGACGGCTCGCGCAAAATCATCGAAATCGGCGAGGTCAGCGGCGCCGAGCGTGACTCCGTCGAGACCGCCACCATCTTCGAGCTCGACCGCACCGGCATCAACGCATCCGGAAAGGTGATGGGGACGTTCCGCGCGACCGGCTACAGGCCCGCCTGCCTGGATCGCCTGAAAGGTTGCGGCATTACGCTGCCTCAATCGCTCTTCCACGAAGAAGTGGCGCTGAAGGACCACTGATGTTTCTCTTCATCGCATTCCTGATCTTCTCCGCCGCCTTGTTCGGCGCCGCGTGGTACGTCTTTCGCGTGCCGCAGCAGGAACAGGAGCGCGTCCTCAACGCCCGCCTGCGCGAGATCCGCGCCCGCGCCGGAGGCCCGCGCCGCCGCGCGGTCAGCGATCTCCTGATCGAACAGAAGCGAGGCACGTTCGCTTTTGCCGGCCGCTTCCTCGATTGGCTCGCTCCGTTCCGGCGCCTTCAGGAATTCATCGACCAGGCGAACCTCAAGTACCGCGCCGGCGACGTCGTCGCGGTGTCCGTCATCATCTTCGCCGCCTTCTTCCTGCTCCTCGGACTGTTCGGCGCATCCATGCTCCTGCTCCGCATCCTCATCTCGGCCGCCTTCGCGTCCCTGCCCTTCTACTACATCGTCCGCGCGCGCAACAAGCGGCTGCGCCGCTTCGAAGAGCAGCTCCCTGAAGCCATCGACCTCTTCAACCGTTCCATGCGCGCCGGCCACAACATCCAGGCCGGTCTTGAGACCGTTGCCTCGGAAACCTTGGACCCCGTGAAGATGGAGTTTCGCCGCGTCGTTGAGGAGCTGTCCCTCGGCTCTCAGCTTGAGGCCGCCCTCCACGCGCTCGGACGCCGCGTCCCCCTCGTCGACCTCAAGTTCCTCATCACCGGCCTCATCCTCCAGCGCCAGACCGGAGCCAACATGGTCGCGGTCCTCGAAAACCTCTCCTCGCTCATTCGCGAGCGCTTGAACCTCGCCGCCCGAATGAAAGCCGCAACCACGCAGCAGCGCGCCTCCGCCGCCATTCTCTGCACGCTGCCCGTCGTCGTCGGCTTCGGCTTCTGGCTCGTCAAGCCGCAATACATTCAAATGCTCTTCACCGACGAGACCGGGAGCAAGTTCTTCACCTACGCCGTCATCTCCGAGCTGATCGGGATTCTGATCATTCGCCGCATCTCGAGTCCGAAGTTTTGAGAACGCCATGCTGACCGCAGCCCTCTTCTTTGTCTTCGCCTTCACAACCATCGCGGTTATGTTTTGGTCCGGCTTCGCGCTCTTCGCCAGCGCAGAGTCGCCCCTCGCCGACCGCCTGGAAGAGCTTCAGACCCGGATCTCCGCCGGCGCCTCGCGCTCCACGCGCCGCAAAGGCGGCGGCCTGGCCAACACGTTTCTCTACGCGGTGAGTTTCATCCCCGGAGCCGAAGACTATCTGAACGACACCGAGAAGCAGCTCCGCCAGGCCGGCATCCGCAACCGTTCCGCCCTCGCCGCCTACGTGCTGGGCCACATCGCCTTCTTCGCGCTGATGATGGGCGGCATGTACTACCTTCAGCGCGAGAACCCGCTGTCGCAGAAGTTCGGCGGCCTCATCGCCGCCGCCATCCTGGGCTACCTGCTGCCCAACCAGGTCCTCCACCGCCTGGTCCGCCGCTACCGCCGCCGCTTGCAGGAAGCCCTCCCTGACACCGTGGACATGCTCGGCATCGTGCTCGGTACCGGCCTGGCCCTCGACCAGGCCATGAGCCGCGTCTCCGAAGAGATGCGCTTCATCTACCCCGAGCTCTCCAATGAGTTCTACACCGTGGTGATGCAGGTCCGCGCCGGCCAGGAGCGCTCTAAAGCATTCGGCCAGATGGTCCGCCGCACCGGCCTCGAAGACCTGAAGAGCCTCGCTGCGATGATCCTCCAGAGCGAGCGCTTCGGCACCAGCCTCTCCCAGGCTCTCAAGGTCTACGCCGACGCCCTCCGCACCCGCCGCCGCCTCCGCGCCGAAGCCGCCATCGGCAAAGCCGGCATCAAGATGCTCTTCCCCATCGTCCTGTTCATCCTCCCGGCGCTGTTCATCATCACCCTCGCCCCCGGCCTCATCGGCGTCCTCCGCGACCTCCGCGGCGGCATCGGCGCCCGCTGACGGCGAATGTCGGCGGACCCAACGCAGCCTGGCCGTGCGCTCTATGATCTTGTTTGATAATGAGTCGGGCGCGGCGCCCTGTTGGGAAGGAGGGATTGTCAATGCCAGAAGAGCCGATTCCGTACGTGGCGATTATCGGGGGTTTCCGGGACCTGGATCCCGCAGTGGCCGGCGAAGCTCAAGCAATGGCGCGAGACATCGGCGCTGAACTCGCCAAAGCTGGGTTCGGCCTCGTCGTCTACGAGTCCAGCCCGCAGTCGCTCGAGCCGCACGTGGTCTCGGGTTTCGTCGCCAATACTCCCGCCGGCGCCGGTGCCGCCCGCATCCGGGTCCGCTTCGCTGAACCGCAGCGGCAAAAGGTCAGGTTCGCGGAGCAGGGGACGCGAAGCGAGCTCTTCGAGCCCAAGCTTTTTCCCGGCGAAGACTGGGAGGCGCCGTTCTACCGGTCATTGGTCGCTGCTGAAGGCGTCGACGCCGTCCTGTTGATGGCAGGCGCGAGGTCGACGCTCATCGCCGGGCAGATCGCTGTTGCTCGCCCGTTGCCGGTCCTCGCCATCGACGCATTCGGCGGAGCGGCGGGAAAGATCTGGACCGAGCTCGCCGGCGACGCGAAAGATTACCCCTCTGCGGCGACGTCAAACCCGGCGGAATTGGTGGCGTGGCTGAAAGACAAATGTCTTGCGCAATTCAGACAGCGGGATGAAATCCGCCGCAGGGAGAACGCCTACACAAGGGCCGGCTCCAAATCTCGAAAGAGCGCCTGGGCTGCGCTTGCCTTCGGAGCGCTACTTGTCTCCCTCGTGTTTGGGATGGCCCTCACGCCTCACGCAACGCATTATCCGTTCATCATGTTTGGAGGGCTGATCGCGGCAGGCGCTACGGGTGCGCTCGTCCGCGCTGTTGTCTGGGGGGCGGAGGAAACCGCTCCTGCCACATCGTTTCTGCTCGGGGGCGTCGCGGGATTCGTTGTTGGCCTGGCGTATCTCATCCCGCAGTGGGTCGGAGCGCCAGGAGTGCTCGAAGCCTCCGCAGCGGTGGTCCAGGCGACCGACAAGATTCAATTCGCATCCGCGGTGCTGGTCGCTCTTTCGGCTGGTGTTGGATTCGACACAGTGTTCACCCGGCTGAGAAAGCAGGCGGAAGATGCGCCGATCGGTGGGACGGACTACAGGACTCCCCGGTAAGTCTGCGAGGATCGGCGGTTTTCTGAAGAAGCGCCCCTCTTCCACCCCGAGCTCTCCAAAAAGTTCGACACCGTCGTGATACAGGTCCGAGCCGGCCAGCAACGCTCCAAGGCCTTCAACCAGAGGGTCCCCCGCCCGGGCCTCGAAGACACAAAGAAGAGCCGCGCCGCGATGATCCTGCGGAGCGAGCGCTTCGGCGCCAGCTTCTCCCCGGCCCTCAAGGTCTGCGCCGGCGCCCTCCGCACCCGCCGCCCTCTCCGCCGCGGCATCGGCGTCCTCTGACGACCGCTCCAACTCGACCAGGGTTCATCCTCGAAACACCCCAGTAAGCCGGTGCTGCGGCACACGCGCGAGATTCCAACCGGAATTTCACCTCGGGCAACAACGCGAGTGACGACTGCGATCCCCCTTCTTCATGCAGCCCTGCCACGAATCAGATCCGCCGAACGCTATCCCGGACGGCAACGCAACCGCAATCACGATGACGAAACCGGAACTGTAGGCGCAACTCCCTGGCGCGCCAGCTTGGTCGCTGACGTCATCCGCCGCGCAGTCGAAATTGCACAAACTGCATCGTTACCTCTGTGACGCTGCCGGCGCCGCGAACGCCACGCGCCCCTTCCGACGCCCGCCCGCAGCACCCAGTCAACCTTCAAGTGTGTTTCATCCGTGCTCCTCCAGGTCCGTGTCCATTCGTGTCCATCCGTGGCCTGAACTCTCCCCGCCGGGCGAACCAGGGAAGCCGCGGGGCCCCCGAGCTGAAGCCATTTCCGGCCACCCTCAAATTACGATTTTTGTAGAAAAAAGCCGTTCACAAGAATTTTGCTGAGTATTTTCATCACTTTACGAATTCCGCCAGGCAGCACTCCCCCAAAACAGCATCGGGGGACTGCTCCGCACGGAGCTCCCGCACGGCCGCCCGTTCCCGCGGCCCACTCGGCCGCAAGGCTATCCATCGGAGGCTCCCATGTCCGTTCTCGGAATTGGCTTTGTTCCGCAATTTCTTCTTCTCGCGCTCTCCACGCCCTCTGAGCTCGCGCAGTACGATTCCGCCAGCCGCCTGCTCGACCAAGGACGTTGCGCGGAAGCCCGCGAGATCACCCTGCAACTGGTTCGGAAGACAACCGGTTCCGCAGAATTGGCTTTGTTCCGTACTTTTGCTCTCGAAGCTCACGGCGAGGCCGAGCTCTGCCTCAGCCGTACACGCGAAGCCGAGCTCGCCTTCCGCGAAGTCCTCGCCGTCCGGCGGGAAATCCTGCCGGCCCGGCACGCCGACACGGCGCGCGCCATGGCGAACCTCGCCGCCGCGCTCGGACGCCGCCGCCAGCCCTACGAAGCTGAAGAACTCCTCCGCGAAGCGTTGGCCATCTGGCGGCTCCGCAGCCCTCCCGACACTGTCTCCATCGCCGCGGCCCAAAACCTCCTGGCCACTCTGCACCAGCAGCTCGAAGACCCCGGCGGCGCCCGCCGCGAGCTCGACAAAGCCTGGAACAGCCTCGGCGACGGAGCGCCCGCGGCGCTGCGCGCCACGCTCGCCCACAACCGGGCTGTCCTCGATTGCCACGACGGCCGCGCTGCGGACTCCGCCCGCTGGTTCGCCCTCTCCCTCGAACTGGCCGGCGCCGCCTGGGACGAAACCCACCCCCGCTTCATCGCCATGCTCCGCAACTACGCGGCGGCTCTCCGCGCCGCGCGCCGCAAGCCTGAGGCGCGCGCCATTGAGGGCCGCGCCCGCGCTCTCGAAAAAACTCTTGCCGCGGAGCGCGTGAGATGAACTACACTGTTCCTCATGCTTCGCAGCATCCTCGCAGTCCTCGGCGGCTGGGCCGCCGCCGGCGTACTTATTGTCGCCACCGACGGCATCCTGCATTCCATGTACCCCAGCGAGTTCAAGGAAGGCATCATCCCTCCGGACCGCCTCTCCGCCATCAGCCTGGCCACGAGCACTCTCTGGTCCATCGTCGGCGGCTGGGTCTGCGCGCGGATCGCCGCTCGCAAACCGTGGCATCACCTGCTCGCTCTCATCATCTGGGGCGAGCTCATGGGGGTGCTGTCGGCTTTCTACACCTGGGGCAAAATCCAAGACTGGTACGTGATCGGGCTCCTCGTCCTCTGGGCGCCCGCCATCGTCATCGGTGGATGGATCAAGGCCGGCAAGCCCGTCTTCTCCGAGCATCCCCCGCCCGCGCTTTGACCTCGGCGCGCGCATGGTGATAACTTGAGCCCGGAATCACCATGTTGCGAAATCTGACCCTTCTCGCCGCGGCGCTCGTCTGCTGCCTGCCCGCTCCCGCGCAGACGCGCCGCATCTCCCTCGAAGAGCTGCGCGACCGCGTCGCCGGAGGCTGGGCCGGCCAGATGATCGGCGTCAGCTACGGCGCGCCCACCGAGTTCCGCTACCGCGAAGCCATCATCCCCAAAGACAAGCTCCCGCAGTGGTCCCCTGAAAAGGTCGCCAACTCGCTCAACCAGGACGACCTCTACGTCGACATGACCTTCGCCCAGGTCCTCGACGACAAGGGCCTCGACGCCACCACCGAGGACTTCGGAGCCATGTTCCGTGAAGCGAAGTACGCGCTCTGGCACGCCAACCTCGCCGCCCGCCGCGCCCTGAAGCGCGGCGTCCCCGCGACGCTCTCCGGCACGCCGAAGTACAACGCCCACGCCAACGACATCGACTTCCAGATCGAAGCCGATTTCGTCGGCCTCATGGCCCCGGGCATGATGCGCAGCGCCACGGACATCGCCTGGCGCGCCGGCCGCGTCATGAACTACGGCGACGGCATCTACGGCGGCGTCTTCGTCTCCTGCATGTACTCCGCCGCGTTCTTCGAGAAGGACCCGCACAAGATCGTCGAGACCGGACTCGCCTGCCTGCCTGCCAAAAGCCCTTACGCGCAGCTTATCGCCGACGTGCTCCGCTGGCATAAAGAGACTCCCAACGACTGGGAGCGCGTATGGCTCGAGATCGAGAAAAAGTGGAACAGGCGCGAGCCCTGCCCCGCCGGCGCTCTCGATCCTTTCAACATCGACGCCAAGCTGAACGGCGCCTACATCGCCCTCGGCCTCCTGTTCGGAGACGGCGACATGACCAAGACCATCGAGATCTCCACGCGCGCCGGACAGGACTCGGATTGCAATCCGTCGTCGGCCGCCGGAATCCTTGGCGTCATGCTCGGCTACAAGGCCATCCCTGATGCCTGGAAGAGCGGCATCCCGGCCATCGCCGGCCAGAAGTTCCGCTACACCAACTTCAGCTTCAACACGATCGTCGACAGCACCGTTAACCGCGCCGTCGCGCTGGCGAAGAAGAACGGCGGCGCCGCCGACGCTCAGGCTCTCACCGTGCGGCTTCAGAAGCCCGCGCCCGCCAAATACGAGGTCTGGGATGACTACGGCTCGCCGGTCGAGCGTGTCCCTGCAAAAGACTCTCGATGGACCTTCACCGGAGCCTGGACCGCAGATCAATCCGGCGCCAAGATCGCCGAGGCGAAGGGGGCCAGCGCCGAAATCACCTTCGAGGGAACCGGCTTTATCGTTGTTGGCCCCTACCTGCCCGACGGTGGCGCCGCCGAGGTCTTCCTCGACGGCAAGCCCGCCGGGTCAGTCGACGTCTATCCGGACGAAAGAGCCCGCAAAGGCGGCGAATCCGTCTGGCATGTTTTCGGATTAAAATCTGGAAAGCATTCTGCGAAAATAGTTCTAAAAGGAGAGAGATTCGGAGAATCTGCGGGCACGAAAGTCGGCATTACCGATCTCGTCGTCTTCAGATAACGTTCGATAGAGTGGGAGTGGAGTCATGGCACCCGGAATCAGCGCGCCGCGCGGCCGCGCGATGAGAGCGCGCGGCTGGCCGCAGGAAGCGGCTTTGCGCATGTTGATGAACAACCTGGACGCCGAGGTCGCCGAGCGCCCGCAGGATCTCGTCGTCTACGGCGGCTCGGGGAAAGCTGCCCGAAATTGGGCCTGTTTTCGCGCGCTTGTTCGCGAGCTGGAACAGCTCTCGGACGACGAAACGCTGCTGGTTCAGTCCGGAAAACCCGTCGGCGTCTTCCGCACGCACGAAGACGCGCCGCGTGTCCTCATCGCCAATTCGAACCTCGTCGGCCACTGGAACAACTGGGAGCGCTTCCGCGAGCTCGAGCGCCTCGGCCTCACCATGTACGGCCAGATGACCGCCGGAAGCTGGATCTACATCGGCAGCCAGGGCATCGTGCAGGGAACCTACGAGACCTTCGCCGCCGCCGCGCGCAAGCACTTCGGCGGTTCGCTCGCCGGCCGCTTCGCCCTCACCGGCGGGCTCGGCGGGATGGGCGGCGCCCAGCCCCTCGCCGCCACCATGAGCGGAGCCGCCATCCTCTGCGTCGAGGTCGATCCCGCGCGCATCGCTCGCCGCATCGAAACCGGTTACTGCGACCGCATGACCGGCTCGCTCGACGAAGCGCTCGCGTGGATCGAAGAGGCGCGCCGCGCGAAACATCCGCTCTCGGTCGGACTCGCCGCCAACTGCGCCGACGTCCTGCCCGAGCTTGTGCGCCGCGGAGTCACCCCCGACCTCGTCACCGACCAGACCAGCGCCCACGACCCGCTCAACGGCTACATCCCGAAAGGTCTCTCTGTCTCCGACGCCGCCGCTCTGCGCGCTTCTGCTCCGCGCGACTACGTCAACCGCGCGATGGACTCCATCGCCGAGCACGTCCGCGCCATGCTCGCCATGCGCCAGGCCGGAGCCGTCGTCTTCGACTACGGCAACAATATCCGCCGCATGGCCGCCGACCGCGGCGTCGCCGACGCCTTCCGCATCCCCGGCTTCGTCCCCGAGTATGTCCGGCCTCTCTTCTGCGAAGGCCGCGGACCCTTCCGCTGGGTCGCGCTCTCCGGCGCGCCCGCCGACATCGCCGCCACCGATGAGCTTGTGCTCCGCCTCTTCCCCGAGAACGAAAGCCTCGCGCGCTGGATCGCGCTCGCGCGCCGGAAGATCCGCTTTCAAGGTTTGCCCGCGCGCATCTGCTGGCTCGGTTACGGCGAGCGGGCGCGCATGGCCGTCGAGATGAACCGCATGGTCGCCCGCGGCGAGTTGCAGGCGCCCATCGTGATCGGCCGCGATCATCTCGATTGCGGCTCCGTCGCCTCGCCCTACCGCGAAACCGAAGGCATGCTCGACATGAGCGACGCCATCGCCGACTGGCCCATCTTGAACGCGCTCCTCAACACCGCCGCCGGAGCAAGCTGGGTCTCGGTGCACAACGGCGGCGGTGTCGGCATCGGCTACTCGCAGCACGCCGGCCAGGTCACCGTTGTCGACGGAACCGAAAAGGCCGCCGCGCGCGCCGAGCGCGTCATGAACTGCGACTCCGGCCTCGGCATCCTCCGCCACGCCGACGCCGGCTACGAAGAGGCGATCGCCTTCGCCCGCGCCGCCGGCCTGCGTCTTGTGGGGCAGATCTCCGGATCTGCCGGCCGATCTCCGATCGGCCCCTGCGAGGAAGCACATACCCGGGAGGCAGGATGAACGATTGCCTGTTGGTCCGTGGAGCCAGACAACTGGTGACGCTCCACGGCCCCGAGGCTCCCCGCCGTGGCAAGATCCTCAACGAATTGGGCGTCATCCCCGACGGCGCAATGCTCGTCAAGGATGGACGCGTCGAGGCCGTCGGGCCCGCGCGCCGCATCGAGAACCTCGCTCTCGCGCGCCGCGCCGAAGTGCTCGACGCCTCGGCGCGCGTCGTCCTGCCCGGCTTCGTCGACAGCCACACGCACCTCGTCCACGGACCGCCCCGCCTCGCCGACTACGAGATGCGGCTGGCCGGCAAGTCCTACTCGGAGATCGCCGCATCGGGCGGCGGCATTCTCTCGAGCGTCCGCGCCGTGCGTACGCGCTCGGCCAAGAACCTCGGCCACCAGGCCGCGAAGGCCATCCGCTGGATGGCCGCGCACGGCACCACCACCGTCGAGGCCAAGTCCGGCTACGGGCTCGACGAGTTCTCCGAGATCAAGCTGCTGCGCGTCGCCTCGTCGCTCGATCGCAGGCCGCTCACGGTCGTGCCCACCTTCCTCGGCGCGCACGCCGTCCCGCCGGAGTTCAACGGAGACGGCCACCGCTTCATCAACTGGCTCGCGACCGCGCTGATGCCCAAGATCGCGGCGCGCAAGCTCGCGCGTTTCGCCGACGTCTATTGCGACGACGGCGCGTTCACCACGGAACAGGCGCTGCGATATCTGCTCGCCGCGCGCGACCGCGGCTTCCGCCTCAAGGTCCACGCCAGCCAGTTCCGCAACATAGGCGCCGTGCAGATCGCCATCGAGCTCAACGCCACCAGCGCCGATCACCTCGATCACATCGGCGACGCCGAGATTCGCGCACTCGTGCTGTCGAGCACCATCGCAACGCTGCTCCCCGGCTCTGTCTTTCACCTTGGTCTCGACCGCTACGCCCCGGCACGCGCGCTGATCGACGCCGGCGCCGCCGTCGCGCTCGCCACCGACTTCAATCCCGGCTCCAGCCCCACGCCCAGCATGCAGATGGTGATGGCGCTCGCCTGCTCGCAGATGCGCATGACGCCCGCCGAAGCCGTCTCCGCCGCGACCATCAACGGCGCGTGGGCGCTCGGGCTCCAGGACGAAGTAGGCTCGCTCGAGCCGGGCAAGCTCGCCGACTTCGCCATCTTCGACGTGCCGGACTACCGCGAAATCCCGTATCATTTCGGTGCGAACCTGGCAGTTACCGTCGTCAAGGCCGGCCGCATCATTTATGAGCGAGGGGAGGTGGAATGTCACGCAGATTAGTCGAGTGCGTCCCGAACTTCTCGGAAGGACGCGACCGCGCCAAGGTGGACGCGATCGTCGCCGCGATTCGCTCCGTGCCCGGCGCGCTGGTGCTCGATGTCGAGCTCGACGCCGATCACAATCGCAGCGTCATCACCTTCGCCGCTCCGCCTCAAATCGTCGTTGAAGCTGCGCTCGCCGGAGTCGCCAAAGCGGTGGAGCTGATCGACCTCAATCGTCACCAGGGAGTGCATCCGCGCATCGGCGCCGCCGACGTCGTGCCCTTCGTGCCGCTGGAAGGCGTCACGCTCGACGACTGCGTGAAGCTCGCCGAAAAGTGCGGCGCCGAGATCTGGAAGCGCCTCAAGACGCCCGTCTACCTCTATGAGGCCGCCGCGCGCAGGCCTGATCGCGCCAACCTCGAGAACATCCGCCGCGGCCAGTTCGAAGGGCTGCGCGAGGAGATCGCAACCAACCCCGACCGCGCCCCCGACTTCGGCGGCCCCGCCGTCCATCCCACCGCCGGCGCCACCGTCGTGGGCGCGCGCAAGTTCCTCATCGCCTACAACATCAACCTCCACACGCCCGACGTCGAGATCGCGAAGAGGATCGCGAAGACGATCCGCCACTCGAGCGGCGGTTTCCGCTACGTGAAGGCGATGGGCGTGCCGCTCGCGTCGCGCAACCTCGCGCAGGTCTCGATGAACCTGACCGACTTCGAACAGACGCCCATCCATCGCGTCTTCGAGACCGTGCGCAGCGAGGCGCAACGCTACGGCGTCGACGTCGCAGGCAGTGAGATCGTCGGACTGATCCCGAAGAAGGCGATCGAGATGACCGCGGACTTCTACCTGCGCTGCGAGAACTTTTCGCCTTCGCTCGTGCTCGAGAACCGCGTCGCCGATGCGCTCGAGCAGCGCAGTGGCCTCGTGGAGTTCCTCGATGCGCTGGCAGCATCGACGCCGACTCCCGGCGGCGGCAGCGCTTCCGCCGCCGCGGCTGCCATGGCCGCCGCGCTGGGCGCGATGGTGGCGCGCATCTCGAAGCTCGATGCCGCGCCGTTTGAAGACGACCGCGCGTTCTTCACCGCCGCCGTCACGCGCGACGCCGAAGCTTACGACGCCGTCGTCGCCGCCTACCGCAAGCCGAAGGACGAGCGCGCGCCGTTCGTTGAAACCGCCATGCAGGGCGCCGCCCTCGTCCCGCTCGAAGTCGCCGAACGCGCCGCCTCTCTCGATGCGCGCCTCGCCGCTCTCTCAACCCAGAGCCCCGCCAAAGTCGCGAGCGACCTCGAGACCGCGCGCGCGCTCGCCGCCGCAGCGCGCACTGGCGCGCTCGCCAACGTGCGCATCAACCTCGACTTCATCAAAGACGAGGCCTTCCGGAAAGAGGTGGAGTCTCGCCTCGCCGCGATATCCTGAAATCAGTGCTGGTCTCCATCGACACAAAACCCAGGCGCCCCGAGTGGCTCAAGGCGCCGGCGCCGGCGGGCGGGAACTACCGCGAGCTGAAGGACCTCGTGGGCCGGCTGAACCTGCACACCGTCTGCGAAAGCGCAGCCTGCCCCAATCTGGGTGAATGCTGGAACCGCCGCACCGCGACGTTCATGATCCTCGGCAACTTCTGCACCCGGCGCTGCGGCTTCTGCGCCGTGCAGAAGGGCGTCCCGCTCGATGTCGATTACGACGAGCCGCGCCGGGTCGCCGAAGCGTGCGCCGCGCTCGGGCTCAACTACGCCGTCATCACGAGCGTCAACCGCGACGACCGCAAAGACGGCGGCGCAGAGCTCTTCGCGATGACCATCCGCGCCATCCGCGAGCGCATCCCCGGCTGCAAGGTCGAGGTCCTCATCCCGGACTTCCAGGGCTCGCGCGAAGCGCTCGAGATCGTGATGGACGCCGCGCCCGACGTGCTCAACCACAACATCGAGACCGTGCCGCGCCTCTACAGGCAGGTGCGCCTCGGCGCGCGCTACGAGCGTTCGCTCGATGTGCTCGCGTGGGCGAAAGCGATGCGCCCCGATATCCCGACCAAGAGCGGTCTCATGGTGGGACTCGGCGAGACGAAGGATGAAATCGTCGCCGCGCTGCGCGACCTGCGCGCGCACCACGTCAACATCGCGACCATCGGCCAGTATCTGCGCCCGACTCCAAAGCACCTGCCCGTGCTACGTCACGTCACGCCCGAAGAGTTCCGCGAGTTCAAGCGCGCGGGGCTCGCAATGGGCTTCTCGCATGTCGAGTCCGGCCCGCTGGTGCGCAGCTCGTATCACGCGGCGGAGGCTCTCTGACGCCTGAGCTCGTTTGCCGCGGACTCTGGCGCATCCGCCTGCCGATGCCCGGCGATCACGGCGACGTCTCCGTCTTCCTCATCGCCACGCGCTTCGGCTGGATTCTCGTCGATGCCGGCGTGCGTACGCCCGAAGCGCACTCGAGCCTCACGCAGGCTCTGTCCGGCCTCGGCGTTGCGCCCGAGCGCATCCATACGATCCTGCTCACTCACCGCCATCTCGATCACGTGGGCCTCGCCGTCGAGCTGCGCGAGCAAACCGGCGCGCCAGTCTTCCTGCATCCGGCCGACGCGACTCTCATCGGCGCGCCATCGCGGCTTGG
Organism: uncultured Solibacteraceae bacterium; assembly: GCA_964472745.1. Classification (GTDB taxonomy): domain Bacteria; phylum Acidobacteriota; class Terriglobia; order Bryobacterales; family Bryobacteraceae; genus CAYYNC01. The sequence goes on along the minus strand of CAYYNC010000022.1, from coordinate 59,171 downwards.
CGCCGCTCTCGAGCTCGGGGGCGCGCCCGCGGAGTTGCGCGACGCCGTTCTCGAGCAAGCGGCGCGGATGAACGCGCTCTATCCGGAGTTCACGCCCGACCGCCCGCTCGAAGAGGGCATGAGCTTCGAGAGCGAGCTCGGCGCGATCGAAGTCATCCACACCCCCGGCCACTCGCCCGGCCACTGCTGCCTCTTCGCTCCCGCCGCGGGCCTCCTCATCGCGGGCGACGCAGCCATCCGCGATATCAGGCCCTACGTCGGCTGGCAGCCCGGCCGCGACCCGTTCGGCGAGATGCTGGCGACGCTCGACAAGCTCGCCGCGCTCCGCTCCGCGCGCGTGATCCCCTCGCACGGCCCCGCCTTCGACGGCTTGCCCGCGTGGTCGGCCGCTGCGCGAGCGCACTACCTCAAGCGCCTCTCGCGCGTCGGGCGGTTGCGCAGCGAGGGGCTCACGCCTCACGAGATCGTCTGCCGCGTCTGGCGCCGCGAGTGGAAGCCGTTCGACTATCAGCTCGCGCTGATGAGCGTTCTCGCCTGCCTCGCACACCTGGAACAAACGGCGGCCGACGTGCGTAATCTGGGGTAGGAGGACGACGCCTCAGATGGTGAAGTTCCTGCTGTTCTGCATTCTCGCGGTGCTCTGCTGGCCGCTTGCGCTGCTGGCGCTGATCGTCTACCCGATCGTATGGCTGCTGATGCTGCCGTTCCGGCTGGTCGGCATCGTGGTGAGCGGCGTCTTCGAGTTTGTCGGCGCAATCATTACATTGCCCGCGCGGGTGCTGAAGCGCATCTGAGCGCTACGCGCCCCTGGGCTTCATGTAGGCCCACGCTGTCGCGCAGACGAACCACACCAGCGTGCACACGCCGAATCGATTGAAAAGCTCGTCGCGCGTGATGTCTCCCTGAAAATGGGCCCATGCCAGCCAGAAGCCGGCGACAAGACTGAGCACCGCGACGATCAACAACGTCGTTCTCATGACCGCGCGAAGACCTCCCTCATCGTTCCCTTGCGCAGCGCCGCGTAGACGATCACCGCGAAGAACCAGCACGGCAGCCAGCGATAGAACAGGTGCACCGGCAGAAACCACGCCACCGCCAGCGTCGCCACCCACGTCACCAGCGCCTGCCAGTTGAGCGTCACGCCCTGCTCGCCGAGATACTTCGTCACGCCGATGCGCGGCAGGATCCAGTGCTCGGCGAAGACGACCGCGCCGACGGGCATCAGGATCAGGCCGTACAGCGCGACGTAGTCGAGCAGCTTTAAGAAGAAGACCGGCAGGCACGCCAGCGCGGTTGTGAAGACGCCGCTCCACAGTGTGATCTTCCAGCGCGGCCAGTTCGGCGTCACGGTCTGAAGCCCCAGGCCGGCGCGGTAGAGCGTCGGGTTGGCGGTGGTCCAGCCGGCGAGCATCACGGCGATGACCCCGGCGGCGCCGAGGGCCTCGTAGGCCATGCGCCCAGGAGTCATCTCGCGGCCCACTGCCGCCACCATCACGCCCGAGCAGAGCCATGCGAGGAAGTGGCCCGCGTACATCCCTGTCGCCGTGAGCAGGCCGTACCACGTCTTCTTCGCGAAGCGGAACAGCGCCATGTCCGAAAGTCCGACGTGCATCGCGAGGTTGCAGGCCCACGCGAAGCCCGTGATGTGCCAGAAGCCGAACTGCTCCTGGCCCGGCGTCACCTGGCCGTTCCAGATCTTTGTTGACGCCACTTCCCAGAGATTGCTCAGGCCGGCGTTGACACCGAGCTTGGGCAGCGTCGCGAGCGCGCCGGCGATGAAGACCAGGAACATCCACGGCGAGCAGATGGAGGCGAAGTTCGCCAATGCCGAGAAGCCGAGGATCGCCATGACGGTGAAGCCCGCGCCGAGCAGGATCGCGATCGCCACCCAGCCGGCGCTTGTCGGCAACACCGAGTCGAGCGGCGTCGGCGGCAGGCCGATCAAATCCGCGATGGCGGTCGCGCACACCGAGATCATCGCGCCGGCGATCACGCAATAGAGCAGCGCGTTCGCGACGTTGTAGATCAGGATGAAGCCCGGCCCGCCGATCTTGCGCAGATACCAGTAGAGCGTCAACCGTGTGCGCACGGCGATGGGCGCGCAGATGAACGTCCAACTCAGTACAGCGAGCAGGTTGCCGATGAGCAGGCCCAGAAGCACGTCCTTCGCGTGAGCGCCGTGGATGACGAAGAACGCGCCGATGACGAACTCGGTGGCGGCGACGTGCTCGCCCGCGTAGAGGCCGGCGAACTGCCCCGCGCCCTTCACGCTCGATTCGCTGACGGGCTCGCGGTCGAACTCGTCGAGCTGGTCCATCTTCGCCGCAAGCTCGGCGAACTTCCCTGGCATATGCGCTCCTCCAATCAGGCGTAGCTTGCCACAGATCCGGCGTTGCGCGCGCCGCGCTCCTTCGCCGCGCGGTCGAGATAACCGCTCTCGCGGAACGCCGCGAGCGGATCGGCGGGCAGTCCCTTTGCGCGCCGCCAATCCATGAGCACCGGCCGCACGTCGGCAAAGAACGCACCGCGCAGGCACTCTTCGGCGTCGATCAGCTCGGCCTTTGCCTGATGAGCGGCGAGCTTCGCGTGGTCCACCAGCGCGGCTTTCAGATACAGCTCCTGCGCGTTCGACGCGGTCTGAATCATCTCCTCGATCTTGCTCTTGAGGTTGTGCGACTGGTCCACCATGTAGGCGATGTCGGGCGCCGCCCCGCGCTCCCACGTGAAGTAGCAGATCTCGTGGAAGATGCGGAACACCTGATACGGGTCGATGGAGCCGAGCGTGAGATCGTCGTCCGCGTAGCGCCGGTCGTTGAAGTGAAAGCCGCCGAGCATGTCCTCGTCGAGCAGCCAGGCGACGATCTGCTCGATGTTCTGCGCCTGGTAGTGATGTCCGGTGTCGACGAGCACCTTCGCGCGCGGGCCCGCGGATTTCGCATAGAGGTAAGCCATGCCCCAGTCGGCGATGTCGGTGGCGTAGAACGCGGGCTCGAAGGGCTTGTACTCAACGAGCATGCGCTGGTTGCCGGCGAGCTGCGAGTGGACCATTTTGAGTCCTTCTTCGAACCACTGCTTGCGCGCGCGGATGGAGCCGCTGCCGGGGAAGTTCGTGCCGTCGGCAAACCAGAGCGAAAGGTCGCGCGAGCCCGTCCGGCGCTGGATCTCGACGCAATCGAGGATGTGCGAGAGCGCCGTGCGGCGGACTTCGGGGTCGGGGTTGCCGAGCGAGCCGTGCTTGTAGCACTGGTCCTGAAAGACGTTGGGGTTGATGGATCCGATCGCGACGCCGTGCTCGCGCGAAACCTGCTGCACCGCCGGCACGTCCGCAACGCCGCCGGGGAAGTCCCACAGCACGTGCACCGCGACGGTGGGGCAGCACCCCGTCATCTTGTGCACCTGCGCGGCGTCGGCGAACTTCTCCGCCGTCGTCGTCGCCGCCGCGGGCTGGATGAACTTGCCGAAGCGCGTGCCCGTGTTGGCGAAACCCCACGAGGGCAGCTCGATGGCGAACGCGTCCAGCGCCTTGAGCGCCAGTTCCTGCTGGGCGGATGAGAGCGGCATGGCGTGATACTCAGAGGCATTGTATCCCTAACCGCGGCTCCCCCCAGCGGCTCTTTGGATACAATCCGGAGTCAAATGACCATGCGCTGGATTCTGCTCCTTGTCGCGGCTTGCGGCCTGTGCGCCGACCGCAGAAACACGGACACGCCGAACACCGACACGAAGTTCGTCATGCCGCAGTACGCCGATCTCGCGTCGTGGCAGGCGCGGCGCGAGGTGTTGCGCAGACAGGTGGCGATCGCCTCCGGGCTTGTGCCCATGCGCGAGAAGACGCCGCTCAATCCGATAGTCGCGGGGCGTCTGGAGCGCAATGGCTACACGGTGGAAAAGGTCGCGCTGGAGACAATGCCGGGCTACTGGCTCGGGGGCAATCTGTACCGGCCGCGCGCGCAGGGGCGTCACCCGGCGATCCTCCATCCGCACGGGCACTGGAATTACGGGCGTTTGGAGAACTCCGAGAACTATTCGGCGCCGACGCTGGCCGCGAACATGGCGCGGCAGGGCTATGTCGTCTTCGCCTACGACATGGTGGGCTACAACGACACGATCCAGACGGTGCACGATTTCGGGTCGGCCCACGAGTGGCTGTGGGGTTTTCATCCGTTCGCGCTGCAAACGTGGAACTCGATCCGCGCACTCGACTTCATCGAGTCGCTGCCCGACGTCGACCCCGCGCGCATCGGCATCACCGGCGCTTCGGGCGGGGGCACGCAGACGTTCGTCCTCACCGCGGTGGACGATCGCATTCAGGCTGCCGTGCCGGTGAACATGGTCAGCCTCATCATGCAGGGCGGCTGCACGTGTGAGAACGCGCCGGGGCTGCGCTTTGCGACCAACAACGCGGAGATCGCGGCGCTGTTCGCGCCCAAGCCGATGCTGCTGGTCGCGGCCACGGGCGACTGGACCAAGAACCTACCGCGCGATGAGTTCCCCGGCATCCGCGGGGTCTACGCGCTGTTCCAGAAGCCCGACATGATCGAGGCCGTGCAGTTCGACGCGCCGCACAACTACCACAAGCAGAGCCGCGAGGCGATGTATGCGTTCTTCGCGAAACGGTTTCTGGGCAAGGAAGGCCCGGTTGCGGAGCGCACTGGCGGGCCGGAGAGATTGCAGGACATGCTCGTCTGGCATGGCCGCGCACTGCCCGCGCACGCCAAGACGCACGAGCAGCTCTTCGAGTATTGGCGCGGGCAGTTCCGCAAAGGCGCCGAACAGGAGCGCAATGCGGAGACGCTGCGCACGTGGCTGCGGACGACGCTCGGGGCGGAGTGGCCGGCGGAGGTGTCGGCCGAAGGCGGAGTCCTGTCGCGCGTGGGTTCGGGCGACGCGGCGCCGTACAAGCTGCTCGAAGGCAAGGGTGCGCCGGCGCTGTACCTCGCGCCCGGAGGAATCGAGGAAGGGGAGCAGTCGGCGCGCGTGAAGCAGTGGCGCGCGGCCGGAAGGCCCGTCCTGCTCATCGACGCGTTTCAAACGGGGTCGGCGAAGGCCGATCGCAACGCGTCGCACCGCCACTTCCTGACGTTCAACGTGAGCACGGACGCCGCCCGCGCACAGGACGTGATGACCGCGCTCGCGTGGCTCTCGAAGCGCGGGACGCCCGAGATCGACGCCCACGGACCGGCGCGCTGGTGGGCGCTGTTCGCCGCCGCCGCGAGCCCGGTGAAAGTGAAGTTCGCGGCTCAGCCCGGCGAATTCCCCGCGACGGACGAAGCGCTGATCGACAACTTCAACGTCCCAGGCATCCAGCGCACCGGCGGCGTCGGAACCGCGCTGCGCCTGTTGCGCTGAGCAAGCCGTTCAACGGCTCGTTCAACTTCGTGGATGGCGGTTGACCGGAGGCCGCGCGGCGGCCGGGTGCGGCCGGTGACCATCGATACGGCGCTGCCGGACGCCTTTGAACGGCTGAGCGCGATCCAGCCCGACGCGATCGTCTTGGATTTGGGCACCGCCCCGCCCGAGCCCGTCATAATGCTGTGGAAAACCCGGCCCGAACTGTTATTGATCGCAGTCGACCTCGACTCGGACCTGATGCTGGTCCTCTCCGGCCAGCCCGCGCGCGCATTGACGGCCGAAGGCCTAATCGAGACGTTGACGGCTCGCAATCAAGGACAGGAACAAGGAGCAATGCAGTGACACACCAGCGTTGTCTCGTGGTCGCGTGGAGGGTCCTGGGCTTCGCGCCTTGCGCGCTGATGCCGCACCGCGCTGTGGCTCAAGGCAGCAACGATCCGTTTGCCAACGTACCGAAACTGCTTCAGGTCCTGGATCGTGACGGGTTTGAAGCGTTCCAGGGCCAATTCCGGATTCTGGATCTTGTCGAGGCACTTCTCGGGAAACTTGAATTCGGGCCGACGCTTTGCACGAATCTCGAATCAGACGGCATGACGCCACGGATACTTGGCAATCCACAATGAGAGCAGATGAATCAAGCCGTATGCTCCTGGTGGACGACCACGTTGCGGTCCGCCATGAACCGGCGCCGGCGCTCACCAAATGAGGCGTGGGCGAGTGCCGTGAGGCCGCAGGGCGGGGGGAGGCGCTCGCTGCGGTCTCTGCCGAGCGGCCAAAACTTGCGCTGGTGGACCTCTCGCCCGAAACAGACGGCGCCCTCGAACTGATTGAGGGCTTGTGTGCGCGCAATACCCTGCTGCTGGTCTGCCCGATGCACGAGGACGCCGTCCACGTCCGGCGGGCGCTGGCGGCAGGCGCCCGCGGTTACATCGCCAAACGTGAGGCTCCGTGCGACCTGGCTCGCGCGGTCCGCGATGTGATGGAGGGCTGGATGCTGATCAGCCCGCGGGCGGCGGAGGGATTGCGGTGACTCGGGCGAATCGGCCCTACAATAGTTAGACCCACTGAGGAGGGGCAGGGATGATTCGAGCACTGGCGCTGCTTGGCGCAGCGGCGATGGCGATGGCGCAGGACGCGGGGTGGCCGCAGTTTCGAGGGCCGAATGGCTCAGGCGTCGGGACGGGGACGGGATATCCCGTTGAGTTTGGGCCGGGGAAGAACGTCGCGTGGAAGGCCGCGCTTCCGTATGGGCAGTCGTCGCCGGTGGTGGCGGGGGGACGGGTCTACGTCACGGCGAGCGAGGGGGACAGGCTGATCACGATCAGTCTGGACGCGAGAACGGGGAAGGAGATCTGGCGGCGGGCGATCGGCAAGCGGCACCAACACAAGACCTATGCGGCGAACGATCCCGCTTCGCCTTCGCCGGCGGCGGATGAGACGGGCGTGTATGTCTTCTTCGCGGATTTCGGGTTGGCGGCGTACAACGCCGATGGCACAGAACGATGGCGGATGCCGCTCGGCCCGTTTAAGAACTTCTATGGGATGGCGGCGTCGCCGATCGTAGCAGGTGAGACGGTGATTCAAGTTTTGGACCAGCAGTCGGGGTCGTCCATGCTGGCAATCGACCGCAAGAGCGGCAAGCTGAAGTGGAAGACGGAGCGCAAAGGGTCCACGATCGGGTGGGCGACACCGATGGTTTACCGGCCCAGGGGCGAGCCGGCTCAGCTTGTGGTGCTCGGGACGACGCAGTTGGATGGGTATTACCTCGACACCGGGGAGCCGCGCTGGTTCCTGCGGCAATCCTCGATGGGAGGATTGGGGACGGTGGTCGCGGAAGGAGACACGCTGCTGGCGTCCACGTTGAGCACTCCGGAGCCTTGGATTCCGGCGTTCGAGAGCATGATCGAGAAATACGACAAGGACAAGAACGGGGAGCTGTCCGAGGCGGAGTTCAAGGACGATCCCGAGTTGGGCGGGCACTTCGGGTGGCTCGATACGAACGAAGACCACAAGCTGACGGCGGCGGAGTGGAACGAGACGCGGCGGCTGATTTCGATCGGGGATTTCGGGGCCATTGCGCTGAAGCCGGGTGCGGCGCGGGGCGAGATCAGGACGGACGCCGTCGCGTGGCGGTTCAAGAGGAACCTGCCATTTGTCGCGGCGCCGCTGGCGTATCAGGGCGTGCTGTACCTGGTGAAGGACGGCGGAATCATCACGTCGCTCGACCCGGCGACGGGCAAAGTGCTGAAACAGGGCCGCAGCCCGGAGGGGCTGGGCGAGTACTTCTCCTCGCCGGTGGCGGCCGACGGCAAGGTGTACGCGGCGAACTCAGAGGGCAAGATTACGGTGTTGAAGGCCGGGGCGCAGTGGGAGGTGCTGCGCGTGAACGCGATGGATGAGGAGGTTCACGCCACGCCGGCCTTGAGCGGCGGGCGGATCTACGTGCGGACTCGCGGCGCGCTGTATTGTTTCGCGACGGGACGATAGCCTGGCGGGGCCGAGAACCCCGAGCGGTCTGGACGGCTGCCCCACAGCCCGTCCTTGAACAGGGTGGGGGGCGTGAAGAGAAGTTTGTTACTCGGGGCGCTTGCTGTATGCGCGAAGCGCTGAACGGCCTCCAGTACGGTGACGATGAACGGATCTAACAACTGCGGCCGGGTGAGGGGCCGAGCCTGGTGGCCGAGTATTGGTTGCGCGTGCCGGACCGCGGATTGATGTGCCCGGGAATGAGCGCCGACGGCAAAGTCCTCGTCTGGACCGAAGAGGATCAGTGCACCTGCTTTAGCGGATGCTTCCTGAGGCAGAGGAACTTCGCGCGGATGCGCGGCGCCGGCGTGAGCGTTATCGAGCTGGGCAACGGCCCCGCGGCAGAGAGCGCGAACGGGCGCTGGGTCTCCTGGGGCGGAGGAACCGGGAGCATCCCGGCAAACCTCGCGTGGCTCGATCTCGAAACCGGCGAGTCGACGCAGCAGGCGCGGCTGTGGCTGCCTCTGGCGGCGCCGGGCGCGCGCGTCGTGTCCAACGACGGGGCGCGGGTGTTCTACAGCCGCGAAGGGGACACTGAGGTCGGATTGATCTGGCCGGATGGCCACACCCTGAGCGTGCCGATCGAATTCAGCGCCGGCCGGCGGACTTCGCGATGTTGTGCTGGAGGGCACGCCATTGCCGGTCCTGTCATGGCGCCGCAACCTGCTCGTTCCCCGAACGAGGAGTTTTCTGACGGGTGCAGGGCTCCTCGGCGCAACGGTGTATGTGGAGGGCCGTGAGGCGCGGGCAGCGAGGCAGGCGTCCTCGCGCCTGGACTTCATTGTCCCCAGCCTGCCGGATCAACCTGGCGGCGTCCTGACTTTGGAAAAAGCAGGAACGCTCTTTCAGCCGCGAAGGCTCGATGTCCTTCGGCGCAACGCAAGGCGCGGCCGGTGGACATGGCGGGACCACTGGCCTGACATGATCGCCCTCGAGTGCCCATACCCCTGCGCGGTGCACGAGGACGGAGAGCGGCTGATCGCACCCTGGGAACCACTGCGCCCGGGCGAGTGGTTCGAGGTCCAATTGACAGCCGTCCGCCTGGAGGACGCCGGGCGGCTCATCTGGCAGTGGCGGCAGGGTTGGAACGGGCCTGCTGGGATGGAAGCAGGGGGGCGGGGCCGACCCTGACCTCGAGGGGATCTTGCGAGTCCGGCTGCAAGCGCCGTTGTTCGAACCCCGACAGGATTTGCTAATCCCGGTACGGCGCCCGGACGCCTTGCCGGGCAACTACAGCCGGCTGCCAACCGGGCCGCCGGTATCGCCTGAATGAGCGAGACCAAGCGTCAAGCTGACGCGGATATCCCGGCGAGTTTCCCGGCGTGCCGGGCAAAGCGGTGCGCGAGGTATATGCAGCGGTCCTCGACGACGAGGAGGCCGGCCTGGCGCGCTTTGTCGGTCGACTCGTGGGTGATGCCCTGCTGGAGCCAGAGGGCTTTCGCGCCGATGCGGATGGCGGCGTCGACGATGTCCGGGACGTACTCGGGGCGGCGGAAGACATTGACGCAGTCGACGGGCTCGGGGATTTCCTCGAGGCGTGCGTAAGCCTTCTCGCCGAGCACTGCGGTCTCTTTCGGGTTCACCGGAATGATGCGATAGCCCTGGGCCTGAAGATACGCGGCCACGCTGTGGCTGGAACGGTCGGGCTTGGAAGAAAGGCCCACCACCGCGATGGTGCGGCAGTTGTTGAGGATTTCGATCTCTGTGTTGTCCACTACTCTTCCAGATGCAGAATGCGGCGGAAGCGCTCCACTTCGCGCTCGTTGAGGCGCCGCCACTCGCCGGGGGCTAAGCCGCCCAATGTGAGGAAGCCAATGCGCACGCGCCGCAGCTTCTCCACGAGGCGGCCGAAGTTTTTCGCCATGAGGCGGATCTGGTTTTGGCGGCCTTCGGTGAGGCTCACCTCGTACCACGGGCTGCGGCCGGGCTTGATGAGCCGGATCTTCGCGGGCGCCGTGCGGCGGCCGAACAGCGCCACGCCCTGGCGGAACTTTTCCATCTGCTCCTCGGTGAGCGGGCCGTTCAACTTCACGAGGTAGGTCTTCTCGACATGGCCGGCGGGCGAGGTGACGCGATTGGCGAACTCGCCGTCGGTGGTGAGCAGCAGAAGGCCTTCGCTGTGGTAGTCCAGGCGGCCAACGGGGAAGACGCGCTCGCGAACGCCTTTGAGCAGGTGCTTCACCGTGCGGCGTCCTTGAGGATCGCTGAGGGTCGTGACGACTTCGCGCGGTTTGTTCAGCGCGATGTAGACTTCGTGCTTCGGTTTGCGCAGCAGAGTGCCGTCGACTTTGATGTGGTCGCGATCGGGGTCGGCTTTCGAGCCGAGCTCGGTGACGACTGCGCCGTTCACGGTCACGCGGCCGGCGGTGATCAGCTCTTCCGCTTTGCGGCGGCTGGCGACGCCGGCGGCGGCGATGATCTTTTGCAGGCGGGCTTCAGCCATTGTCTTCGGGCGCGGGCTCGAGGTCCGGGGGCGGCGCGGGCTCCGGCTCGGGATCCCCGGCCAGCGCGGCCTCAGGCACGGGGCCTGAAGCGGGCGCGGGCTCTCCGCCGGCTGAAGCCGGGGGCTCTTCCGCGGGTGCGGCGGGCTCCGCGGCAGGTTGGGCCTGCTGCTCGAACTCCTCGTCGGCCATCGACTGCCGGCGGATCTCCTCGAATTCTTTCAGCGTCGGCAGCTCGTTCAGGTCGCTGAGGCCGAACTGGACGAGGAAGTCCTTCGTGGTCTTGTACTGAATGGGGCGGCCGATGACATTCTTGCGGCCGGCAGTAGTAATCAGCTTGCGGTCGAGCAGGGTCTTGAGCACGCTCACGCCTTGCACTCCGCGGATCTCCATGATCTCGGGCGCGGTGACGGGTTGCTTGTAGGCGATGACGGCCAGCGTCTCGAGCGCCGCCTGCGAGAGCTTGAGCGGCTGCTTGAGATTCTTCACGAACGTGCGGATCACGTCGTGGTGCTCGGGCTTGGTGCCCATCTGGTAGCCGCCGGCGACTTCGCGGATCTGAATGCCGCGGCCCGGCTTGGCGGTATCCTCGACCAGCTCGCGAAGCAGCGGCTCGACGTCGCTCACCGGCCGGCCGAGGGCGGCGGCGATTTGCGCGGCAGGCGCCGGCTCGCTGAGCAGGTAGACAACCGCTTCGAGAATCGCCTTCAGCTCCGCGCTGCGCGCGTCGGTTTCAGGGGCGGGCTGCTCCTGCTCTCCCAGGAGCTGCTCCGCGGTGAACAGGTCGGGCTGCGTCTCGGCAGCCTGTATTTCTTTCTCTTCCATTCAGCTTCGATCCGGCGATCAGTTCTTGTAGTCTTTCTCAATCTCCGCCGCCCGTTCCTCGGTGACCATCATTTCGTCGAATCCCCGGTCGCGCTGGATGTGGATCTCTCCGAAGCTCTCTTTTTGAGTGAGGCGGACCGCCTGCTGCTTGACCATCTCGAGGATGGCGAGGAACAGGCAGACCATCGCGCGGCGCGAGCGCTGTCTTTCGAACAGCGGCACGACGGCGACCGATTGCCCGCGCGGGACCGTTTGCAGAGCGTTTCTCAGAAACAGGATCATGTCCGGGACCGACACGTCCTCTTTGGTGACCTCGTAGAGCGGGCGGCTCCTGGCGCGCTCGAGCACCTGCTCGAAGGTCTTCACCAGATCGAAGAGCGAAACGTCGAGGCCCGGTCCGTCGTCTTCGGAGATGAACTGCTGGATGCGGGGCACGCTCCAGATAGCCTCTTCGACCATGCGCTTCTCCTGAAGCATCGCGGCGGCGGACTTGAAGCGCTCGTACTCGATGAGGCGATCCACCAGCTCGCGGCGCGGGTCTTCCTGCGGGTCGATCTTGTCGAGCTCGGGGTCGCGCGGCAGGAGCAGTTTCGACTTGATGTAGATCAGCGTCGCGGCCATGTAGACGAACTCCGCCGAGAGCTCGATGTCGAGCTCGGCGGCGCGCTGCATATAGTCGAGGTACTGCTGGGTGATCTTCGCGATAGGGATATCGTGAATGTTGATCTGCTGCTTGCGGATGAGGTCCAGCAGCAGGTCCAGCGGCCCCTCGTAATGCTCAAGATGAACATTCAGCGGGCTAGACACCAGAATCCCAGAATAGCAGGATCGGCGAGAATATCCGGGAAGAAACGCATGACGGAAACAGGCAGACAGACGGCGGCGCGGCTGATGGTGGCGGGGGCGGCGGCGTTGTTCTCGACGGGGGGCGCGGCGATCAAGGCGGCGGAGCTGAGCGGGTGGCAGGTAGCGTCGTTTCGCAGCGGGGTGGCGGCGATTGCGCTGCTTCTGCTGGTGAAAGAAGCGCGGCGAGGGTGGTCGTGGCGCTCGTGGCTGGCCGGGGTCGCATATGCGGCGACGCTCGTGCTTTTCGTGCTGGCGAACAAGACGACGACGGCGGCCAACGCCATCTTCCTGCAATCGACCGCGCCGGCGTGGCTCATTCTCATCAGCCCGCTGGCATTGCGAGAGCCGCTGCGTCGAAGGGATCTCTGGTTCTTCCTCGCGCTGGCGGCGGGCATGGCGCTGTTCTTCACAGGCAGCCAGGCGGCGCAGTCCACGGCTCCTCAACCCACGCTGGGGAACATCTACGGGGCGTTCTCGGGACTGACGTATGCCGTCACGCTCGCGGCGCTGCGCTGGCAGGCTCACGCGGCGAAGGCGCCGGCGGCGCTCGCCACCGTGGCGGCGGGCAACATCATCGCATGCGTGGCGTGCCTGCCGATGGCGCTGCCGGCGGCGGTTGGCGGGATCGACGCCGCGGTGATCCTCTACCTGGGCGTGATTCAGATCGGGCTGGCGTATCTGCTGCTCACGCGGGGCATGAAGAGTGTACGGGCGTTCGAGGCGTCCACCTTGCTGCTGGTTGAGCCGGTGTTGAATCCGATTTGGGCATGGGCGATTCAGGGAGAGACGCCGGGGGCCTGGGCGCTGGCAGGCGGCGGCGTCATCCTGGCGAGCACGCTGGTTCACATCTGGCGGGAGCGGCGGACAGCGGAGTAAGCGGGCTTACTCCAGGCCCATCTGGGAGAGACGGTAGCGCAGCGCGTTGCGCGTGAGGCCCAGCATGCGCGCGGCCTGGCTCTTGTTGCCGTTGGCGCGGCGCAGGGCTTCGCGGATGAGGTTCTGCTCGTGCTGTTCGAGCGAGACGCCGTCGGGCAGGAAGGCGCCGCCGTTCGGCGACTGCGCGAGCGCCGCGTTCTGGCCTTTGCGCGGAGCGTAGTCGAGGCGGATGTCTTCGGGCTGAAGCACCGTTCCGGTGGCCATCACCAAGCTGCGCTCGATGACGTTTTCGAGCTCGCGGACGTTGCCGGGCCAGTCGTATTCGGCGAGCTTGCGCATGGCCGCGTCGCTGATGGCCTCCACCGACACGCCTGTCTCGCGCGCGAACTTCTGAAGGAAGCGGATGGCGAGCGCGGGGATGTCCTCGCGGCGCTCGCGCAGCGGCGGGATGGTGATGGGGAACACGTTGAGGCGGTAGTAGAGATCCTCGCGGAAGTTGCCCTCTTCCAGCGCGCGCCTGAGGTCCACATTGGTAGCGGCGATGACACGCACGTCGATGGTGCGGGTCTTGTTGCTGCCCAGGCGCTCGAATTCGCGCTCCTGCAACACGCGCAGGAGCTTCACCTGCGTGCCGGCCGGGACGTCGCCAATCTCATCGAGGAACACGGTGCCGCCGTCGGCCTGCTCGAACTTGCCGGGCTTGGCGCTGACCGCGCCAGTGAAGGCGCCCTTCTCGTAGCCGAACAGTTCGCTCTCCATGAGGTTCTCGGGGATGGCCGTGCAGTTGATCTTGACGAAGGGCTGGGCGCCACGGGGGGAGTGGAAGTGGATGGCGCGGGCGATGAGGTCCTTGCCGACGCCGCTCTCGCCGCAGAGCAGCACCGTTGAGCGCGTGGGGGCGACGCGCATGACGGCGGCGAGAATCTCCTGCATCGCGGGTCCCTGGCCGACGATGTTGTCGAAGCTGTAGCGCTTGCCGAGTTCTTCCCTGAGCCGCGTATTCTCTTCGCGCAGGCTCTGAACCTCGAGGGCCTTGCGCACGACGGTGATGAGGTGATCGAGCGAGAAGGGCTTGGGCAGGAAGTCGGCGGCGCCGCGCTTGATGGCGTCGACGGCGAGTTCCACCGAGCCGTAAGCGGTCATCACGACCACGGGGAGGCGCGAGTTCTGACGCTGGATCAGGGCGAGCAGGTCGAGTCCGTCGAGGCCGGGAAGGCGCAGGTCGGTGAGAACAAGCTGCGCCCGCTCGACGTGCTTCAGCGCATCTTCGGCCGTGGAAACCGCCTCCACTTCGAAGCCTTCGGATTCGAGGTGAAGCGCGAGGACGCGGCGCAGCTTCTCTTCGTCTTCAACGATCAGGATTCGTGTTCGAGGCTTCATTCCCGTCCATTGAGCCGCCAGACCCCACCATCACCGGCGGGCTCCGGCAAGGACTCATTATCATCTTCTTTCACAGACGGGAAAGGGCAGGGCGGCGGTTTCGCCGGGCGCGGAGATTAAGCGGCGCTTACGCCGTTGATCGCTTCGGGATCGGGGAACCAGCAGTAGCCGAGACGGACGATGGTCTTAATCGCCGCCGCTTCACGTCCAAGCTTGCGGCGGAGGCGCTGGACGTGCACATCGACGGTCCGGGTCCTCGCGCCGTCCGCGTACTGCCAAATGGTCTTCAGCAGGGTGTCGCGGCTGATGCAACGCCCAGGATTCTGCATCAGCATGTTCAGTAACTCGCGCTCTTTCTTCGTCAGGCGCGCAGCAGGCTGCGGCCTCACAAACTGAAGCTGCGAGACATTCTCTTTCGGCAACGCTGCCGGCGGCGCGAGCCCCGCCGGCTGTGGCTTGACGGCTGCGAGGGTACTCATGATCAACTCAGCTCCTCGATGGGTTTCGGAGATTCGTCTTGGCCGGATCTCTGAAGTCCTCTCCGTATATCGAGTAGACGGATCAGATTGAAAAGTGTTCGCGAAAAATGAAGAAAACCCTCGCAACCCCGATCGGAGTAGAGGAGAGTTTACACAGATAAAGGTCCGGGCTCGGCCGCCGGAGCAGCTAAAGGCAATGAAACCATAAAGATAGAGCCGCGACCGGGCTCGCTTTCCACGCGGATCGCTCCACCGTGTTCGTCGACGATTTTGGCGCAGATGGCCAGTCCGAGGCCGACTCCGGTGGGCTTGGTGGTGAAGAAGGGGTTGAAAATCTGCTCCTGATCCTCGGGCCGGATGCCGGCGCCGCGGTCGAGGACAGAGATCTCGACGGCATCGGGCAGCGCGCGGGTCTTCACGGTGACGGTGGCGCCCGGGGGCGAGGCATCCAACGCATTCTGAATCAGGTTGCTGACGACGCGCTCGAGCAGTTCGGCGTCGGCGTCGATGGCGGGGACCCCGGGGTCGTAGTTTTTGTGGATGGAGAGGCGGCCGCCGTTGTTCTGCCGCTCTAGCGCGTGGATGACGCGATCGACGAGGGGATTCAACTCGACGGGAGCGCGCCGCAACTGGATGGGACGGGCGAATTCGAGGAAGCGCGTGATGAGGGAGTTGGCGCGGTCTACTTCGCTCGAGATGTAGCCGGTGAGTTCCTTGACGAGAGAGTCCGACGCGGCGACTTTCTCGCCGAGCATCTCGGCCGAAGCGCGGATGGTGCCCATGGGGTTGCGGAGTTCATGCGCCAGGCCGGCGGTCAACTGCCCGAGCGCGGCGAGACGCTCGCTGCGCCGCATGGATGCCTCGGCCTCGCGCAAGCGGACGTTGGCCTCCGCCAGTTGGGCGGCGGCGGCCTGGGCGCGTTTCGCCGCGTTGCGATTCGATTCCGCCAGACCGTAAGTGAGATAGGCCACGACGGGGAGGAAGATGATACGAAGAGAGAGGTCCCGCAAAGCTTCGGGCTCGACGCTGTAGCCGAGACGCCAGGCGAGGGGGAGAAACGAGGCATAGGCGGCGCATGCGAGCAGGGTCACGACGGCCGTACCGGCGGCGCCGAGCGCTGTGGCGGCGGACAGCACCGGCAGCAGGAGGACGAGGTAGTAGCTCGAGTCGATGCCGCCGGTGACGCCGATCAGCAGGAAGCCGACCAGAAGCTTCAGGGCGATGACAACGTCGTTGCCCCGCGGCGTGGTGAGCGTCTGGATGCGGGGCGCGACGACTTGCAGGATGGCAAGCGCGGCCAGCATCTCGATCTCCGCGAGGCTCTGGCGCGGGCTCACGAAGCCTAGCGCGGAAAACAGAAGCAGCCAGGCGACGTCCTGCGTCCGGATGAAGCGCGTCCAACGGCCCGGCATGAGGGGTTGATCCAACCTGCCATCATAGCGGCCGGTATGTCACAATGTAAGCGTCTCGCGAGTTTTCCCGATGAATCCCGTCGATTCCCCTTTGAATTCTGAAGCCACGCCCGCGCTCAATGAAGAGCCTTCTTTTGAAGATGTGCTGCGCCAGTTCGAGGCCGAGCATCAGGCGGAGAAAGGCGAGGAGGCGGCGCTCGACGGGACGGTGGTCTCGGTGAGCGAAGAAGCCATCATCGTCGATGTCGGCCGCAAGATGGAAGGCATTCTGCGCCGGGACACTCCGGGGCTGCCGGCGAGGCTTGCGCCAGGTACGGCCCTGAAGGTCAGCATCACCGGCCGCACGGACGACGGCTACTACACGCTGTCGACGATCAGGGTGGTGACGCCGAAGGACTTCTCCGGGCTTCAATCGGCCTTTGAGAACAAGGCGGTGATCGCTGCAGTCGTGTCCGAGCAGGTGAAGGGCGGGTTGAGGGTCCAGGTGGCCGACGGCGTGTTCGCCTTCCTGCCGGCCTCGCGCAGCGGCATTCGCGAGATGTCCGACCTGCCGGGCCTGGTGGGGCAGCAGATCGAATGCCGGATCACCAAGCTTGATGTCAGCGATCCCGAGCGGCCGGACCTCGTTGTGGACCGGCGCGCGGTGCTGGAAGAGCAGGCCTTGGCGGCCAAGCAGGCGGCGTTCGACAGCATCGAGGAAGGGCAGGTGGTCCAGGGGCGTGTGCGGAGCCTGACAGACTTCGGCGCGTTCGTCGAGATCGCCCCCGGCATCGACGGGCTGTTGCACGTCGGGGATATGTCGTGGGCGCGGGTGGACAAGCCGTCGTCGGTGGTGTCGCCGGGGCAGACCGTTGAAGTAAAGGTCCTGAAGATCAACCGGGATACGAGAAAGATCTCGCTGGGAATGAAGCAGCTCCGGCCAGATCCGTGGACTGAGATCACGGCGAACTTGAAAGAGGGGGACAGGGTGAGGGGGAAGGTGGTCCGATTGGCGGACTTCGGCGCCTTTGTCGAGCTCGCGCCGGGCGTGGACGGCCTGATCCATCTTTCGGAGATGTCGTGGACCCGGCGGATCCGCAAGGCGAGCGAGGTGCTCCAGGCGGGCGAACTGGTGGAGGCCGTGGTCCTGGAGGTGAAGCCGTCGGAAAAGCGGATTTCGCTGGGGCTGAAGCAGGCCCTGGGGAATCCGTGGGACAGCGTGGACCAGAAATTCCCGGTGGGCAGCGCGGTGGAGGGGCCGGTCACCAGCCTGGCCCAGTTCGGGGCGTTCGTTGACCTCGGGGACGGGATCGAGGGCATGATCCATGTCGGCGATATCACTCGGGCCAAGAGGATCGAGCACCCGAAAGAGGTGCTGGCGGTGGGCCAGACGGTGAAGGCGGCGGTGCTGGAAGTGGATCGCGAGAAGAAGCGTATCCGCTTGAGCATGAAGCAGTTGGAGCCGACGTCGGCGGACATATTCATCTCGGAACACGCGCTGGGGGAGACGCTGACCGGGCGCGTTGTCGAGGTCCACGGCCAGTCGGCGAAGGTGGAGCTCGCCGAAGGCGTCCATGCGAGGTGCCGGCTCAAGGAAGAGCAGGCGCCCAAGGGCCAGCAGGGCGGGGGCGGGGATGTCGCCGACCTGGCGGCGCTCCTGTCATCCCGGTGGAAGGGCGGCCGTTCTTCCGAGGGAGGCAAGGACACCGTGAAGGCGGGCCAACTCCGCCGGTTCAAGATCACCTCGGCCGACCCGGCGAACCGGCGGATCGAGGTGGAAATCGCGGATTAGGGAACTTCCCTACCCTTTTTAGCGTCGTGTCGTCTAAACTCTACGGGGTGAGCCCCCGCGAGAGGGAATGGAGACGCGTGCACTATCCATGGCGCTCAACGCCACCGGCGGCATCGCCGCCACAAGCCGGGCTTCTTCCGCAGGTGTCGCAATGGATGAAGCGGGGCTGATCCGGGCGGCGCAAGCCGGCGACCAGGACGCCTTCGAGCGGCTGGTGAGGAGTTACGACCAGAGCGTTCTGCGTCTGGCGATGAACCTGCTGCGTTCGCCGGAAGACGCCTATGACATCTACCAGGAAGCCTTCCTGCGGGTCTTTCGGAACCTAAACAACTTCCGGTTCGATTGCAGCTTCAGCACGTGGCTGTACCGGATCGTGACCAACCTGTGCCTGGACCAGTTGCGGAAGAAGAAGGTGCGGCGAACGGAGTCGGCCGTGGTCGAGACCGAAGACGGCCCAGTGGACCGGCTGGACTCGGTGGCCGAAGAGCGCGCCATGGGGAATCCGCAGCGGACGCTGATCTCGCGCGAGCTGCGGGGGAAAATCGACGAAGTGCTTGCGGCAATGACTGCCCGCGAGCGTCTGGTCTTCGAGATGCGCCATTACGAGGGGATGCGCCTGAAGGCGATCGGCGAGGTCCTTGGAACGACTGAGGAAGCCGCGAAGAACTGCCTGTTCAGGGCGACCCAGAAGATGCGGTCTGCATTGGGAGCGTACCTATGAATTGCGAGAATGCCCGCCAGGATCTTGTCCTCTTCATTTATGGGGAACTGAGCTTCGAGGAAGAAGAGCGGCTGGAGCGCCACCTCGCCGAGTGCTCCGAGTGCGCGCTGGAGCGGAAGCGGCTCGAGCGGCTGGACACCGTGGTGGCGCAGGCGCGGGTGGCGACGCCGGCTGGGCTGCTGGGCAAGTGCCGGCGCGATCTCTCCACGCGGCTGCATGATGAGAGATCCCCGTCGCGCCGGTTCTCACTGGGGGCGCTGTGGCGCGCCTGGGTGCTTCATCCCCCGATGTGGCTGCGTCCCGTGGGGGCGCTGGCCATGGTGGCGGTGGGATTCTTCGGGGCGCGGATGGTTCCGATGGCCGGGACTGCGGGCTTGCCGCAGTTGGCGCAGCGGGAGCAGGCGGCGTCCGCGGTGGCGCGGGTGCGGCTGGTCAATACGGAGCCGACGGGGCTGGTGCGGGTGCAATACGACGAGGTGCGGCCGCGCGAGATCGCGGGAGATCCGAACGACGAGCGCATCCGGCGGCTGCTGCTGACCGCCGCGGCGGACCCGGCCGACCCAGGGGTGCGAGTGGATTCCCTCGAGCTGCTGAAGGACCACGCGGCCGACGACCAGGTGCGGCAGGCGCTGCTCAACGCGCTGCGGAGCGATCCCAACTCGGGGGTCCGGTTGAAGGCCCTGGAGGGCTTGAAGAGTTTCGCACGCGACGCTGAAACGCGAAAAGTGCTGGCTCATGTTCTGCTGAGCGACGACAACCCCAGCGTGCGCACCCAGGCGATTGATCTGCTGGTGCAGAGCAAGGCGCCCGACGTGGCGGGAGTGCTGCAAGAGCTGATGCGGCGCGAGGACAACGGCTATCTGCGCTCTCGCTGCCAGAAGGCCCTGAACGAGATGAAGGCTTCGGTTGGCACCTTCTGAGCCGGCGGTAGGATTCGTCGGTCGGTGTGAGCCCGGGTTCCTCGCCCGGGCTCGCGCCTTTTCGGGTTGAGGCCGCTGGAAAAAGCGCGCGAATCCCCGTGACATCGACGGACTTAATCCGTCTATTCTCACAGAGACGGGGAAAGCCCGGCGGGCGGCCGGAACGCCCGGGAGGGCCTCGCAGTTCAGAGAGAGAAAGAGGAATTCATCATGTGGACGGGAGTTCAACGAACTTGGATCGCAGCCGGCGCGTGCGCGGTCGGCCTTTCCATCGGCAATGCGTGGGCGCAACCGGCCGCGCCGCCTCCGCCTCCCCCGCCGCCCAGAGCGGAGCCCGCTGGAGCGCTGGCGCAGGTGTTTGCCTTGAGCGGGGGCAGCTACCTTGGCGTCGGCGTCCGCGAGGTGGATGCGGAGCGCAGCAAGGAGATCAAGCTTAAGGAAACCTATGGCGTCGAGATCACGGCGGTGGACGAGGACAGTCCGGCGGCGAAGGCCGGCCTGAAGACCGGCGACGTGGTGCTCGAATACCAGGGCCAGCGGGTGGAAGGGACGGCTCAGTTTGTGCGGCTGGTGCGGGAAACGCCCCCCGAGCGGGCGGTGAAGATGGTTGTCTGGCGGGGCGGCTCCACGCAGACCCTCACAGCGACCATTGGTACGCGGAAAGCACGGGCGATGGTGGGCCGGGTGGGCCCCGAGTTCGAGGATTTCACCGTGCGCGTGCCAAAAGTGGACATCGTTATTCCCGACATTCCGAAGGCGATGATGTCGTGGCGCAGCTCGATGCTGGGGGTGGAGGCGGAGTCGCTGAAGGACAGCCAGCTTGCGGCTTATTTCGGGGTGAAGGACGGCGTTCTGGTTCGCTCCGTCATCAAGGGTACTGCGGCGGAGAAGGCCGGAATCAAGGCGGGCGACGTGCTCCTGAAAGTGGACGAGGAAAAGGTGGAATCGCCGCGTGACGTAACGAGCGCGATCCGGAAAGCGCGGTCCGCTTCGAAGAAGGGCGTGCCGATCACCCTCATGCGGGATCGCAAGGAGATGAACCTGACGGTCTCGATTGAAGACGACCAGCAGGGCTTGCGGTACACATCGCCTTCGCGGCGCGTGACGGTGCGGCAGGAGGAGCTGTAACCCCGCGCACCGGGATTCCTTTCCCAACTGAAGACCGACCCTACCGTCATGAGCGCCGGCCGAGGGGTGACGCCTTCGGCCGGCCGTTCTTTTATCGGCCGGGTCAGAGCCGGGCGACGAGCGTGCGGTGGACCTTCAACAGCAGGTCCACTTCGGAGCGCGACATGCCGAGAGCGGAGGCGATCTTTTCGGGGGTCTCGCCGCCGCGGTGCATCCTGAGCGCCTGGCTTCTGCGCGTGAGATTGACCCCGCCGCCGGGAAGGCTCGGCATCACCGCGATGGACTTGCGGAGCTCCTCGAGTTCGGCCCGGAGGGAGGCGATCTGGGCTTTTCGCTCGCCGTCGCGCGCGGCGGCATCCCGCTCGGATTGTTCCAGCCGTTTCCGCAGCTTTTGACCCGCCCTCAGGTTTGCGAGCACGAGGGCCAGCAGCAAGGTGATGGAGGCCGCGAGGATCGATGCGGCGGTGAGGGGATGAAGAAGAACTGCGGGCATGGCGGTGTCGTCAGAACAGCGTGCGGAGCCGCTCCTCGCGGCTGATGATTTCTCTGATGCGGACGCCGTAGTTTCCCTCGACGACAACCACTTCGCCGCGGGCGATCACGCAATTGTTGACGACGAGTTCAACCGGCTCGCTGATGGAGCGGTTCAGCTCGACGATCGACCCGGTGGTGAGCTTGATCGCGTCCTTGAGACGCATCTGGGCGCGGCCGAAGGAAACCCCGACGGGCATCTCCACCTCGAGCAGCAGATCGAAGGTGCGGGAGCCCTGGCCCGGGTGAGGCGCCGCCTGGATCGAGTTGGAGGGGGGAGCGGGGGCTTGGCCCGCGGCGGCGATCAGATCGAGCAGTTCCGGGGTGCAGGCGAATTCAAAGTGCAGTTGTTCCGGGCCGGACGCCAGGGTGACGCCAGCGCACTCGGCGTTGGCTGGGAGCTCCGTGGCTTCACGGAGCGGGGAGAACTGGATTTCGCATCCGGCGCGCTTTCCGATTGCCTGGGCGAGGGGCGAGAGCGACTGCCGGAGGAGTTCCAGAAACGCTCCGCGCAAGTCGGTTTCGGAGGCGTCCTCCAGTCCCGCGGCGCTCAGGAAAGAGCGGCCCAGGTAATTCGCGGTTTGCGGGGACGCCGCCACGAGAATGTGCGCGCCGTCGCGACCGGTCACGGCGAGATCCCAGAGCGGATTCTCCGCGGGCGGGGCGGCTTGAAACAAGCGGGCTTCGGCCTTCAGGCCTGTTGTCGCTTCGATCGCTGACTCGAGCGATTTGAGCCATTCGCCGGCGAGCCAGTTCAGATTCTCCGTCATGCACAGCTCCTTGAGTTCCAGCCGCGGCTACACGCCGCGAGTGGTGGGCCACTTCTTCTTCAGGCACGCGCGCAGGCGCACGATCGCCTGGGTCTTGATTTGAGAGACCCTCGATTCGTGCAGCTTGACGACTTTTGAGATCTCGCGCAGAGTCAGCTCCTCCATGTAGTAAAGGGCCAGCACAGTGCGCTCGGTGGCGGGCATCCGCGAGATCGCCTGGGCCAGCACCCTCTTGAGTTCGTTGCGTTCGAGGACATTGGACGGCCAGTCGTCCTGGTTGTCGGCCACGAAGCGGAGCAGCTCCCGGCCCTCTTCCTCGGCCGGGTGGCTCTCCAGGCTTCCCACGGTGAGACCGCGGATCTCGCTGAGCCATTCGTGGTATTCGCTGAGCTCAATGCCGAGCTCGGCGGCGATCTCTTCTTCGGTGGGGGCGCGGTGGAGCTTCTGCTCGAGGGCGGCCACGGCGCTTTCGATCTGCTTGCTGCGGCGGCGCTGCTGCCGCGGGGCCCAGTCCAGGCCGCGCAGGCTGTCGAGAATGGCTCCGCGGATCTTGTACTCGGCGTAAGTCTTGAGCTTGACATTGTGGCTGGGATCGAAACGGTCGATCGCCGAGATGAGACCGACCGTGCCGGTGGAGATCAGATCATCGAGGCTGACGCTCTCGGGCAGCCTTTCGTGGATTCTCCGCGCGATGAGCCGCACCTGGGGGAGATTCTCGAGAATCAGCCTCTCGCGCTCTTCCCCGGCGAGCGTCGCGCAACTCTGATACGGATTCATGTTCGCAGCTTTAGCGGCCGCCGCGCGTCACGCCGCGGCGGCTCGCACTCCCGGAACATCCATCGGCAGAAAGCCGCACAATCTTGTGAGCGACGCCTCTTCGAGGTCCTCGGGAACCGACTGCCCGCAGGCGAGGAAAGAGACGGGCTTGCCCGCGGCCGCGGCGACGGCCACCAGCCCGCCCGGACACGACGTTTCGTCCACGTGCGTGAAGATCAGCCGCGACGGGTTGAACTTCTCCCACCACTCCATGCGGCGGAGAATGTCCGCGGTCCGGGTGGTGGCCTGAAGCACGAGGTGGATGTCCAGTTCAGGCGTTTCCCGGAACAAGGCCGCCCACTCTTCCGCGACAGCCGACTCCTGGGGGCTCAGGCCGGGCGTATCGATGAACACCAGTTGCTTCGAGCGGTGCTCGGCGAGGGTGCGGAGGAGCGCGGCGGGGGTTTCGGCGTCTTCGAACGGAAGACCGAGAATCGCGGCGCAGGAGCGAAGCTGTTCCGCCGCGGCGATGCGGTAATGGTCGGCGCTGACGATAAGCGCGGGCGTGCACTCAGCAAGCGCGCTCCTCATGGCGAGCTTGACCAGCGTGGTGGTCTTGCCCGAGCCGGGCGGTCCGATCAGCGCGACCACGCGCCGCGCGGCGCCGGGACAGCCGAGCGTGCTGTTCGTTGTGACGCGGCTTTCGAGCTCCGCCAGGAAAGCCTCGGCGACGGCCTGTTCGGATGCGGCGCGGTTGGCCGGCGAGAGCCTCAGCCTGTGGGCCACGGCCATCAGAATGCCGTCCGCCAGCGAGGCGGGGAAATCGGCCGATGCCAGCCGGGCCGCCAGGAGCGACAGCTCGGGGTAGGGCGCGGGCGCGGCGGCGGCCTTGCGCTCGAGGATGGCCGAGAGCTGGAGCAACTGGTTCTTGAGCGAAGCGACGTCGGCGGCGAGCGACTCGATTCCCGCCGGGGCTCCGGCGTCCGGCCTGGCAGCGGGCGCTTCGGCGACGACCTCGTAAGCCCCGCGCTGGCGTTGCGCCGGAGGCGCCTGGCGCGTTTCGAGAATCAGGGCGTCTTCCCCCAGATCTCTTGCGGCCAAAGCCATGGCGGCCTCGATGGAGTGAGCGAAATAGGACTTGCGAATCGGCGTCATTGTTCGGATCCTTTCAATACGCCCAGCGAAACCACGCGGATGCCCGGTGGAATCTCGCCGTGAGACAGGACTGTCACCTGTGGAAACTGGGCTTCAAGAATCTGCCGGACGAAGTATCTGGCCGCGGAGCTCACCAGCAGGAGGGCCGGTCCGGGAGGATCGCCGGCGGCGCGGGAGACCGCGTCGAGAAGCTCGCGCACCTTCTGCGGCATCAGGTTCAGGTGCGAAGCGCTTTCGTTGTGCTCGACGGCCTGCTCGATCGAGCGCTCCAGCGCGTTGTCGAGAAACATGGCCGCCAGCTCGCCGTTCGCGTTCAGGTGCGGCCGGACGAGGCTCCGGCGCAGGGCCTGGCGCACGAACTCGGTCATCAGGATCGGATTTCTCGTGATGCCTGCGGCCTCGCCCAGGGCTTCGAGGATCGTCGCTCCGTCACGAATCGGGACGCGCTCGCGGAGCAGGTTTTGCAGAACTCTTTGCAGGGCGCCCAGCGTGAGAACTTTCGGCACGAGGTCTTCGACGAGCCGGGGGTGATCCTCCGCAATCCGATCGAGGAACCGCTTTGCGTCCTGGCGCGAGAACACTTCGTGGGCGTGGCGGCGCACGAGCTCAGAGAGATGGGTGCCGAGGACGCTGATGACATCGACCACGGTGCAGCCCGCCGCGCGCGCCTTTTCGGCCGTTTCGGAGGGAATCCACCAGGCCTGAATACCGAACGCCGGCTCCCGCGTGGGGACGCCCTGCGGCGGCGAACCGCCGGGGCCCGGGATCGCAAGCTCGCAGTTTTGCGGCAGCTCTCCGCGTGCGACCTCTACGCCTTTGAGCAGCACCGAGTACTCGCGCGCCTTCAGCGAGAGATTGTCGGCGACCCGCACGGACGGGAGAATGTAGCCCATGTCGGCCGCCATCTGGCGGCGAATGGCCCCGATGCGGCGCAGCAGCGGCGACGACGCGCCTCCTTCGACCAGGCGCACCAGGCCCAGACCGAGCTCGAGAGTGAGCGGCTCCACTTTGAGCAGCGGCTCGAGGTTCTCCTTCGGCTGCGCGGCGGCGGGCGCCTGCGCCGCCAGGGCCGCGGCGGCGAGTTTCTTTCTGATGCGCCAGGCCGCCGCGCCCGTCCCCGCGCCGAGGACGAGGAACGGCAGCTTCGGCATTCCGGGGAACAGGGCCATCGCCAGTAGCGCTCCCGCAGCGAGCATCAGCGGCTGGGGGGCGC
This sequence comes from uncultured Solibacteraceae bacterium, assembly GCA_964472745.1. Lineage (GTDB taxonomy): Bacteria > Acidobacteriota > Terriglobia > Bryobacterales > Bryobacteraceae > CAYYNC01. Next base: position 34,069 of record CAYYNC010000022.1, on the reverse strand, counting down.
TGAAGATCTGGTTCTCGAAATCCGCGCCCATGTCGCGGTCCGAGCTGGCGCGCGTAACGATGAGGCCGCCGGAGATCGAGATCATGAGGGCCGGAATCACGGTGACGAGGCCGTCGCCGATCGTCAGCACGGTGTAGGTGCGGAAGGCCTGCTCGAGCTCCATCCCGTGTTGCAGGACTCCGATGAGAAAGCCGGCGATGATGTTGATCGCCGTGATGATGATGCTGGCCACCGCGTCGCGCTGCGTGAAGCGCGTGGCGCCGTCCATCGCGCCGTAGAACTCGGCTTCGGCGGCCAGCGCCTTGCGGCGGGCCTTGGCTTCGGCTTCGTTGATCAGACCGGCATTGAGGTCGGCGTCAATCGACATCTGCTTGCCGGGCAGTGCGTCGAGCGTGAAGCGGGCCGTCACCTCGGAGATGCGCACCGCGCCGTGGTTGATCACCACGTACTGGATGGCGATGAGTACGAGGAAGATCACCACGCCGATGATGAAGCTCCCCCCGACAACGAAATTGCCGAACGATTCGATGACCTCGCCGGCCGCCTGAGTGCCCATCGGGCCGTTGAGCAGAATGAGGCGCGAGGAGGAGATGTTCAGCGCCAGGCGGAAGAGCGTCATCAGCAGCAGCGTCGTGGGGAAGACGCTGAACTCGGCCGGGCGGCGGATGTGCATCGAGACCAGCAGCACGACCGTCGAGAGCGTGATGTTGGCGCTGAGGAGAAAGTCGAGCAGGAACGGCGGCAGCGGCGCGACCATCGCCAGCAGGATCAGCAGCACGGATGCCGGCACCGCGACCTCGGCGCGCGCCAGAGCGCGGAAGCCGGCCAGCGCGCCGGCTTCGCCCGTTGCGGCCGCGCGCGGGGGCGCGTCGCCGCGGCGCGGAGCGGCGGCCTGTCCGGCCATGCTCGATGTCGCTGTGATCATCGGCGTTGTCATCGCGGGTTGCGCGCGGGCGGCGTCAGAATCCTCCCGGCGGCCTCCTGTTCATCAATCGGTAGAGGTAGGCCAGAATTTCAGCCACGGCGCGGTAGAATTCGGCGGGAATCTCCTGGCCGACTTCGGCGCCCTGATAGAGCGCGCGGGCGAGCGGCGGGTTCTCGACAATGGGCACCTGGTGCTCGGCCGCTTTTTCGCGGATGCGCTGGGCGAGGTAGTTCTTGCCCTTCGCGACGACGCGCGGCGCGCTCATCACGTGCATCTCGTATTTGACGGCCACAGCGTAGTGCGTCGGGTTCACGATGACGGCGGTGGCGTTGGGAACCTCGGCCATCATGCGCCGGCGCAGCAGCTCGCGCCGCATGCGGCGGATGCGCATCTTCATCTCCGGCGAGCCTTCGTTCTGCTTCCACTCCTCGCGGACTTCCTGTTTGGTCATGCGCAGATCGCGGATGTACTTACGGCGCTGCCTGAAGAGGTCGATGGCGCCCCACACCAGGAGGAACCCCGCCGATCTGAGCAGCAGGCCGGCGATCGCCGCGCCCACGCGCGGGACGCCGGACGAAATGGGCTCGAGCGGCAGGGCGCGGAACTGTTCCCACGTACTGCCCATCAGCGTCCAGAGGGCGAAGAGCATGATCGGCAGAAGAAGCGCGGCCTCGCGCAGCGCGCGCAGGTTCTGTCCCGGCAGCTCTTTGAGTCGCGGGGCCGGATTGAGACGGGAAAAGTCGAGCGTGAGGCGGGATGGGGCGAATCCGAAGCCCGTTACGGCGAACTGAGCCAGCAGCCCGGCGCCGAACAACGCCGCGCCCGCCAGCAGCAAGGGCCCGCCCGTGGCGACGGCCGTATTGAGCGCGGCCTCGGTGACGCGGGCGTATGAAACCTCGCTTTCGACGCATGCGGCGAGGGCGTTGCGAAAGAGCTTGAGCGCGTAGGGCCACCATGACGAGGCCAGACCCGCCGCCAGCGCCGCGAACACCGCGAACTGCGCCGCCGCGACGAACTCGCGGCTGGCGGGGAAGCGGCCTTCCTGGCGCGCCTTCCTCAGGCGTTGCGGCGTCGGCTGTTCCGTGCGCTGCCCGTGGCCCGTCATCGCGCCGGCCTCCTAGCGGAGCGCCTCCGCAACTCCCGCCATCGAGCGCGCGGCGGCCGCGCGATAGATGGCCTGCATCGCCGGAACCAGCGCCGTCAACATGAACAGAGCGGCGAGCATTTTGAGCGGGAACGCCATCGTCAGCAACTGAAGCTGCGCGTGCAGGCGGCTCAGCAGGGCCAGCGCGATGTCGGCGACGAGCAGCATCGCCGCGATGGGCAACGCGAGCCGCGCGCCGAGCTCGAGGACCGCCCCTCCCAACCGGACGAGCGTTTCGGCCATGCCAGCGTGGAGTTCCACGCCGCCCACCGGCCAGACCTCCAGGCTGCGCGCAAAGGACTTCAGCACGAACCGGTCCAGGCCGGCGGCGAAGAAGAGAAGGCTCGCCAGAATCTGCGCCAGGGCCGCAAGGACGCCGCTGTCCGCGTCGCTTTCCGGGTTCACCGTCAGCGCATAGGAGTAACCGGCCTGAAGCGCGATCGACTGGAAGCCGAACAGAAGCGCCTCGCCGGCCAGCGCGGCGGCCAGGCCTGCATACAGGCCGAGGGTGGTTTCAGTCATCAGCCAGAGGGCGAGCCCGCCGGGCGTCGCCGGCAATGTACCGCGCGCGGCCGCGGCGGGCGCCAGCGCGGCGGCGAGCACAACCGCGAGCAGCACGCGAGCCGCCGGCGCCGAGACGCGCCAGCCGGGCATCGGGATCAGCGCCAGCGCTCCACCCAAACGCGGCAGGACCGCAAGCGCCGCGGCGAATTGGGGGAAGGCCAGCAGAGAATCAGCGGGCATATCTCGCCAGATCTCCCAGCAGCGCCGTGGTGTAGGCGCTCAGCTTCATTAGCATCCAGGGCAGCAGGAGAACCAGCCCGGCCAAAAAAGCCGCCAGCCTGGGGACCGCGCCGAATGCGGGGTCCTGAACCGATGTCACGATCTGCAACAGGCTGATGACGACGCCTGCGAGAAACCCGATCGCCAGCAAAGGCAGGCTCAGCCAGAAAGCCGCCATCAACGCCTGCCGGAGTACATCCACCGCCATTTGCTGTCCCATTTCGACCTCAATAGAAACTCTTCAGCAGCGATCCCACCACCAGGTTCCAGCCGTCCACCAGGACAAAGAGCAGGATCTTGAACGGCGCCGAGACCATCACGGGAGGAAGCTGGACCATGCCCACCGTGAGCGTGACCGAGGCGACCACCAGGTCGATGATCAGAAACGGCAGGAAAAGCACCGCTCCGATCTGAAATCCCGCCTTGAGCTCGGAGAGCACGTATGCCGGCGCCAGGATGCGCAGGTCGAGGTCGGCGGGCGTCCGCGGGGGCTGCGTCCTGGTGATTTCGAGCATGAGCGCGATGTCCTTCTCGCGCGCAAAGCGCAGCAGAAATGTTTTGACCGGACGCGCGCCCTCCTGCCACGCCGCCTCGCCGCTGATCTTCTTCGCTTCGTAAGGCTGCCAGCCCTTGACATATGCTTCGCGCAGAACCGGCTGCACGATGACCATCGCGAGGAGCAGGGACAGGCCGAGCAGGACCTGGTTCGAGGGAGCGCTCTGCGTGCCCAGCGCCTGGCGCAGGAAGTGCAGCACGATCGAGATGCGCAGAAACGGAGTCAGCGACACGAGCAGAGCGGGAAGCAACGTGAGCGCCGTCAGCAGGACGACGATCTGCACGGGGGCGCCCAACCCGCCCGCGGGCAAGCCGGGCAGCGAGTCGCGCGCGTCCGGCGCGGCGGCCGCGACGGCGGGGAAGGAGAGGACCAACAACCGTGTCGTCACTTGCCCCCTCCGCCTGGCTGGTCGAGCGACTCCCGCAACGCCGCGCCGAACGTTTCGCCGAGCGGATGGAAACTGGCCCCGCCCGGATGCGTGGCCACAATCAGCGCCCGCCCGCGCACCTCGACAAGATGCAGGCAGTGCGCGGGAGAGAGCTGCACTTTCTCTTTCACCGCCAGCTCGCGGCCCGTCTCGCTCCTCGCTCCCGTCCAGGGCAGCCGCCCGCCCTTCTTGAGCAGCCAGACTGCGGCGCCGAGCAGGGCGAAGGTGAACAGAATGGCAAGGAGCTGGCTGTAGAGTTCCATCGCTCACTCCTCGACGTTGAAGGCCGTGATGCGCACGCCCATCGTGTCCTCGATGATCACGATCTCGCCCGAGCCCACCAGCACGCCTCCGATCAGGACATCGATGTTCTCTCCCGCCGAGCGAGTCATGCGCACCACGCTGCCCGAGTCGAGGTTCAGGATCTCGCGCACGGTCATGATGCGGCGGTCGAGCTCGACGTCCACGTCGAGGGGCACGTCCGCCAGCGTTAAGGTGTCCTGGGGGCTCATGGCTGGTTACCGCTTGAGGTTGATCGTCTCCTGGCTGATCTCGTCGACGGCGGTTACCACGCGGGCATTCGCCTGATAGCCGCGCTGGAGCACGATCAGGTTGGTGAACTCGCGCGCGATGTCCACGGTGGAGAACTCGACGGCGCCGCCGATGATCTTGCCGCGGCCGCCGGTGCCCGGCAGACCGACCGCCGGCAGAGCGCTGCGCGCGCTGAGCTGAAAATTGTTGTTGCCGACCGCGATCAGCGACTCCGGGTTGCGGATCGAGGCCATCGACAACTGGCCGACCGCCACCTGCTGCCCGTTGGAGTACTGCGCGAGAACCCGCCCGCCGTCGCCGATCCCGACACGCACGAGCTGCGCCGCCGGGAATCCGTCCTGGGCGTTGGCCGCGACGGCGGAAGGCTGCGCGAACTGGGTCAGACGCGGCGTCGCGCCGTGATAGAGATTCCATGTCATCGTCATGTCCGAAGCTCCGTTCTTGAGCCCGGTCACCTGCATCTCGGGCATGGCGTCGGCGGGACCCGGCGTGATCAGTTTCCCGTCGGAGTCGAACTCGATCGTGCCCGTGACAGGCGCGAAGGGCGGGGTCGCGAGGTCGCTGTCGGGGAACGTCATCGCGTAGTCCCACGCTCCCGGCGCGGCGGCCTTGGTGAACTTCACTGAGACGACGTGCGAGCCGCCGAGGGAGTCGTAGACCTCGATCGAGGTGGAGAAGGTGGTCGCGACAGGCGCGTCCACTCCCGCCGCATCGAGGTTCAAGTCAAAGGAAAAACTCGTCGTCGCCACGGGCGCGCGCAGCGAGCCGACCGGCACCATGACGTCGGTGGGCGGCTGCGTCGTGTCGAGCACGCCGTTCACCTCGTTCCAGCCCTGCAATCGAAAGCCGTTGGAGGTGACAAGCTGGCCCTCGCGGTTTACCTGGAGGTTGCCGCCCCGCGTGTAAAGGACGGCGTCGTTCAGCGGGTCGCGCACCACAAGGAAGCCGTCCCCCTGGATCGCAACGTCGAGCGGCCCCGAGCTGGCCTGAATCGCGCCCTGTGAAAACTGCCGGATCGTGACCGGCCGCGCGACGCCGAAACCGACCTGCGTTTCGCCGAGGCCCGCCCCCAGCGATTGCGTGACGAGATCGCTGAATGCGACGACGCTGGCCTTGTAGCCCGCCGTGTTCAGATTCGCGAGATTGTTGCCGACGACATCGACGGCCGTCGTGTGCGCTCCGAGCGCGGACAGCGCGGTTGAGAAGGATGTGAACATAGGATCTCCGCCTCCGTTGTGGATCTTTTACGGTTCTCCGGCGGCCTCGGTCTTTGCCGCCTGCTCCAACAGTTTGTGAATCGCCTCGAGCTCCTTGCGCGAGCCCATCGCCTGCTCCAACTGGCTGAACTGCGTGAGCTGCGTCATGAATTCGACGCCGTCGGCCGGGTTCAGCGGGTTCTGGTGCTGCAACTGAGCCACGAGCAGTTTCAGAAACACTTCTTTGCCGGCCAGGCGGTCCGCGTTCGCGCTGACCTCATAGCCTTGAGCCACCCCGGGCGGCGCCCAGGGATCGACTGAATTTGTCGTCATGGTTGACCTCCTGTGAGGAGGGAAACGGCGTGCAGGCCGCCGTCGACTCCCCTCTCGATCTGCTCCAGCCACTCCGGCATCGACCGCTCCTGTCTCCGCCCGCCCTGCGGATCGCCCGCCGCGGCCTCTCGCGGCGCAGTTTCGCGCGGCGCTTCGCTGCCGCTGGCGCGCCACCCTTCGGCGGCCCAACCTCTCTGGCCGAGCGCCCGCGTCATTTCGGGCAGCGCCTCGGAGATGGACTGCGCGAGCGCTTGATCCGCCGTCCGCAGCACGACTTTCACATCGCCTTCAGACTTCAGAAAACGGACATCGACAGCGCCGCCGCTCTGCTGTTCGACCCGCAGCCGCAGCTCCCTGAGCGGAGTTGCGGCCCGGGCCTCGGGCGTCCCCTCGCTCTCGCCGGGCAACGGTTGCGCGGGAGACGCGGGCGGCTCATTCGCGGCTTGCGAAGCGGCTGCGACCTTGTGCTGAATGACATCCGAGACCACGACGGCAGGGGTGTCGGCGACTCTCTCGGCCGCAGCGCGCGGAAGCGGGGAGTCGTTGCGTGGCTCGCCGCGCCCCGTCCTCGGGGCTTTGCCGGGCGGGGCCTCTTGCGGACGCTCGTTGCGGACGCGTTCCTCCGGTTCGCTGCGTGGCCTCTCGGGAGCGTGCTCACTCCGGGGATTCAAGCGGTCTCCGCGCTCTGGACTCACGATCTCCGCGCGGGACGGTACCGCAGCTCTCTTTTCGCCCGCACCGGCCTGACGTTGGAGTTCCGCCGTTGTGGAGGGATGAGCGCTGCGTTGCGGTGCGATCTCGGCTTCCTCCGCGCGGGATGCGGGAACGCCCGCCGCCGGCAGCGGCCGTGGCGCTGAACCGTTCGCGGAGGAGTCTGACATCCCCGGCCCGGCCGGATCAGACATCCCGGTGCGAAGCTGCGGCGCAACTTCGGCGCCCGCCTCGCCGCCATCGCGGGCCGGCGCCGCGGCGGGCTGCCGCTGAGCAGTATCTTCCAGGCGAACGCTTGCTGTGCGCAGTTCTTCAGGGCGCACATTGCCCTGAGGGAACCGCGCGGCGAGAGGCCCACGGAAGATTCCGGAGGTGCTGGCGCCGGCGGTCTTCGACTGAGGCTGTGGTGCGGCCGGCGCAGCCCCGCTGTCGGAATCGACGGCCGGCTGGCGTGCCCCGGCCCCGCGCCAAACCGGCGCCGGCGGTCCGACCTCGATCAGCCTGAGCGCGGCGGCGATTCTTCCGTTGCCGTCGCCAGCAGCCTCCGGCAGGCCCGGTTTGGGCTTCATGGGAGACGAATCTTCGCTCTCCAGATTCATTGAGGGAGACCCCGCCGCTGGTGGCAGCGCGAGGCTGATCTCGCCGGCCGCCGCCGGCTCAGGCCGGGAAGTGATGCGCCCTAACTCGGGCCCGTCGGCGGGCTGCTTTTCGTTCAGGACCGCAAGACATGTTTCCGCGCCTGCGTCAGGTGCGGCGGGATGGAACGAGACGAATGCCGCCCTCTCCTGAATAATGATGGCGGACGACATGTACACGGGCGCTGCGCGGGCGTCATCCTGCCCGCAGTCCTTTGTATCCGGCTCACTCGCCGCGGCGTCCTCCTCCTTCAACGGTCCGTGGGGCGCTGGCTCGCCAGCCCGCTCGCCGCCCGCGTCTCCGGCCTGAGACAGAAACAGGTCCAGGAAATGCGCCTCGCCCGCGATCTCGGAACAAGATTCGCCAAAGGCGCAACGCGTCGTACCGATAAGCTGGGTGAGAGCTGGCGTAAGAGTCACACCGGCCCTGATGCAACCGGGCTGCCGCAATCGCGGCGTCCTGAATTCAACGACTTCCATCCGCGGCGCGCGGAACGGCCTCAATCGTTGCCGAATTGGAGCGCCACTCTGGGACTCGTCTGTACCATCCCGGCATCGCTACGAGCGAAAATCGAACAGAATCAGTCGCCTCCGCCTGGCACGCCGCTTGCTTCATCTCCGGCCAGAGCGCCATGGATCCTCTCTCCGCAGCCGCCGCCGCCGGAATGCGATCGAGACTCGAATCGCTTGATCTGCTCGCCAATAATCTGGCCAACTCGTCTACGCCCGGCTTCAAGGCCGATCGCGAACGCTACACCCTCTACAAGTCCGAGGAGGCGCTCGCGCAAACCGGCGCGCGGCCAGGCGCCGGCGCTCCCGAGCTGCCGCTCATCGAGAGCAACTGGATCGACTGGCGGCAAGGCCTCCTGGAGCGCACCGGCAACAGCCTGGATTTCGCGATCGAGGGCAGAGGCTTCTTCGTCGTCGACGGCCCCTCAGGCCAGCTGTTGACACGCAACGGCGCCTTCCGGCTTTCTGCTGATGGCCGCCTCGTCACCGCCGAAGGATATGAGCTCGCCACTGTCGAGCCACGGCGCATCCGAGCCGCGCCCGGCGAGCCGATCGACATCGACCCCGACGGCGTCGTCCGCCAGCAGGGCAACATCCTGGGGAGGTTAAAGCTCGCCGATTTGCCTGATTCCGCCTCAGCCGTCAAACGCTCCGGCCTCTACTTCTCCTTGGATCTCCCGGCGAACGCCTCTCTTCCCGCGGCGCGCGGGAGCGTTCGCCAGGCGCATCTCGAGCAATCCAACATCGGCCCGGCTCAATCCGCCGTCCGGCTCGTCGAGATTCTGCGCCAGTTCGAGAGCCTTCAGCGCGCCGCCCAGATTGGCGCCGAGATGGGACGCCGTTCGGTGGAGGAGGTCGCCCGCGTGACGTCATGAACTGCGCGCAGCCCTATTTGAAATCGCTCATCCGTCCGATGTCCGACAAGGAGATGCACCGATGATTCGAGCCCTCTTCAGCGCCGCCAGCGGCATGAACGCACAACAGTTGAATGTCGACAACATCGCCCACAACCTGGCTAACGCCAACACTGTCGGCTTCAAGGCCCGCCGCGCGCAGTTCCAGGATCTTCTCTACCAGACGCTCGTTCAGCCGGGCTCCTCGGCGAGCGCTCAGAACGTCGTGCCCAGCGGGCTCCAGCTCGGCCTCGGCACGCGTCCGGTATCGAACGAGATCGTATTCTCGCAGGGCAGTTTCTCGGCCACCGGCAACCCGCTCGACCTGGTGATTCAGGGCCGCGGCTTCTTCCAGGTGCGCCGGCCCAGCGGCGAGATCGCATACACCCGCTCGGGCCAGTTCCATCTGGACCGCGATGGCAACATCGTGACCGCGGAGGGCGATCAGCTCGAGCCGCAGATCAGCGTGCCGCCCGAAGCCCAAAGCATCACGATCGGCGCCGACGGCACCGTGAGCTTTTCGTTGCCCGGCCAATCAACAACCCAGGTCGGCGGGCAAATCCAGCTCGCAAACTTCGCCAACCCCGCGGGGCTCAACAGTATCGGCCGCAACCTTTACCTGCCCACTGACGCCTCCGGCGAGCCGGCGATCGGCATCCCGGGCGGCCAGGAGGGAATCGGCAGCCTGATGCAAGGCTATGTGGAGCAATCGAATGTTTCTGTGGTTGAAGAGTTCATCAGCCTGATCGTCAGCCAGCGCGCCTACGAGGCCAACTCGAAAGTGGTGCGGGCTGCGGATGAAATGTACCAGCAAGTGAACAACATCACGCGATGACGCCGGCCGTCCTCCTTGTCGTCTTCCTCGCTCCGCTTTCAGCGGCTGAGATCCCGTGCGTGGAGATCGAGGGCAACGATGTGAGGATTCGCGATCTTCTCCCCGCCGCCCCCGGACTCAGCTCGCTGCCGCCCGATCGTGTCGTCGCTCCGCTCCCCGCGCCCGGGGCGCGCAGGTGGATCAAGCTGTCCGTGCTCGACCCCCGGCAACAGGACGAAGTTTGCGCCATCCGCCTCCTGCGCCCGGTCGCGAGAGAGGACGTTCTCGACGCCATCGGCGCAGCGCGCGCGGCGCGAGGCTGGGTGAAACTCTCGATCGAACTCGTGTCATTTCCTCAAGGCCCATTCCCGCGGGGCGTCGTCAAGCTTGACAGGGGCGTCCTCCGGCCGGACCGTCAGGCCAACGACCCCGCCGTCGTGATCTGGCACGGCCATCTCGAGTACGACCGGCTGCGCACGCTGCCATTTCAGATTCGCGTCCGCCTGCGCTCGGCCCGCGACGACATCATCGCCACTCGAGGCCTGAGCGCAGGCCATTTGATCGGCGAGACCGACATTCGCCGGGAGCGCCGCGAGATTCTGGGCCTGGAGACACTCGCCCCCGTCAGGGACTTCTCCGCCCTGGGGATGGAGACGGCCCGCGCGATTCGCGCCGGCCAAACCCTCTCCGCCGCCGACCTGGTCCAGCCACGGGAGGTAAAGCGCGGCGACAGGGTGAACGTCATTGTCCGCTCGAACCGCGCGGTTTTGCGCCTGGAGGCCAGGGCCCTCGCGGCCGGCCGGCGCGGCGACTGGGTGGTGCTTGAAAACCCCGCCACCAAGAAGCGCTTCCGCGGCAGAATCGACGGCCCCGGCAGCGTCCTGATCGACCCTCACGGAGGCGCCTATGCGAATTGATCGGACCGTCATGGTTCTCCTCGCATCGATCCAGTGCGCGCCGCTCGCCGCGGCCGACAAGAAAAAGCCCCCTTCGGCGATCGATCGCATCATCGCCGAAAGCGCCTCCTGGGCTTCGGCGAGCGCGGGTGGTTCGTCGGGATCGCTCTATTCCGCCGGCGGACGGCTGGCCGATCTCGCCCGCGATCAGCGCGCCGCGCAGGTTGGCGACCTGGTCACCATCGTCGTCGCCGACCGCGCCTCGGCCCTCTCCAAGGGCGCAACGAACTCCAGCCGCAGCGCCCAGGCATCGGCCGGCGTGAGCGCGCTCGGCGGCATCACGCGCGCCACGGGCCCGCTGGCGAACCTGGCCGATCTGAGCGGCGACAGGCAGCTCCAGGGCGAAGCCGAAACCTCGCGCGAGAGCGTTCTCACCACCACGCTGACAGCGCGCGTCTCGCACGTTTTGCCGAACGGCGATCTCGTGCTCGAAGGCGCAAAGGACGTCACCATCAACTCCGAGCGCCAGCGCGTCACAGTGCGCGGCATCGCACGCTGGAACGATTTGAATACTTTCAACCGCCTCGCGTCGGACCGCCTGGCCGAGATGGAGATCACCGTCAACGGGCGCGGCATCGTGAACGATTCGATCCGCAGGCCCAACTTCCTCTACCGGCTGCTGCTGGGACTGCTCCCTTTCTGAAAGCTATGCGCGCGCTCGCTTCACTTCTGCTTCTTGCGCTTGCCGCCCGGCCCGCCACGCGGCTCAAGGAGCTTGCCACGATCGAGGGCGTCCGCGACAACCAGCTTGTCGGCTACGGCCTCGTCGTCGGTCTGAACGGAACAGGCGACAAGCGCCAGACGTACTTCGCCGCGCAGACCCTCTCCAATCTTCTCGACCGCATGGGCGTTCAGGTCTCGCCCACCGCCATGCAGGTGCGCAACACAGCCGGCGTGATGATCACCGCCACGCTGCCGCCGTTCGCGCAGCCGGGCGGGCGCATCGACGTTCAGGTCGCCGCGATCGGCGACGCGACCAACCTCCAGGGCGGCCTGCTTATCCTGACTCCGCTGAAGTCCGCCACGGGCGAAGTCTACGCCGTCGCGCAAGGGCCCGTGGTCACCGGCGGCTTCTCGGCCGGAAGCCGCGGCACGGGCAACACGATGACCGTGAATCACCCCACGGCCGGCCGCATCCCCAACGGAGCGATCATCGAGCGCGGCGCGCCGTCCACGCTCTCCGGCGAACGGATCAGGCTCCAGCTCCGGCGCGCCGACTTCACCAACTCGGCGCGCATCGCCGCCGCGATCAACAGCAAATTCAAGTCGGACCTCGCGCGCGCCGAGAACGCCGCCGCGGTCTTGGTAGATCTCCCCCCGGATTGGCGGGCGCGGCCGGTTGAATTCCTCGCCGCCGTCGAAGAGGTCTCAATCGACTCCGATCAGCTCGCCCGCATCGTGATCAACGAGCGCACCGGCACAATCGCCCTGGGCCGCGACGTTGTAATCAAGCCGGCGTCGATCCTGCACGGCTCGCTCTCGGTGGACATCCAGACCTCGTTCGAAGTCTCTCAACCCGCGCCCTTCTCCAAGGGAGAGACGACGGTCGTGCCCCAGGTCGGCGTGGCGGTGAAAGAGGAGTCGGCGCGCAATATCCAGCTTCGTCCAGGGGCCACCGTGGACGATCTCGTCAAGGCTCTCACCGCGATCGGCGCCACGGCCCGCGACATCATCGCCATCCTGCAAAGCCTCAAGTCCGCGGGCGCGCTCGAAGCCGAACTCGAGGTCATCTGATGTCCGACGTAGGCTCTCTCCTGGGACTCGGAGGTACGCTCCCTGCCGGCAAAGACGCCCCTCCGCAGCAGCGCCTGAATCAGGTGGCGCAGGAATTTGAATCGCTCCTCATCGCGCAGCTCATCCGCGGGATGCGCGAAAGCGGAGGCGCCGCCGGGTGGCTCGGCTGCGGAGAAGATCAATCCTCGGCCGCGATCTCAGACTTCGCCGAACAGATGGTCGCCCGGACGCTTGCCGCAAGCGGCGGACTCGGCCTCGCCTCGCTCATCGCGCAGGGACTGCGCCAGCAGGCGCCCCCCGCAGCAGATCAGCCGCAGAAGCTGACGGACGCCCCCTGATAGGCGCCCTGGGTGGCGTAGGGCGCCGAGCACTCCTGAGCCGAGAATTCCCGTCCCACCACCTCACGCCACGCGCCAGCCAGCGCGCCCGCCAGCCGCGCAACCTCCCCCAGCGGCGCGTCCGCTTGCCTGAAGTTGGCTTCGTTCAACCGCTCGATCATGTAGGCGTAGAGAGATGCCAGCCTCCGCGCCAGTTCCCCGCCCTTTCTCTCGTCCAGCGCGCCGCTCAGCTCCCCGAGCAGCTCCTGCGCGCGGCTGACCGCCCGCGCCCGCCCCAGCCTGTCGCCGGCGGCGAGACATCGCCGCGCCTCCTCCACCGACTTCGCCAGCGCGTCGTAGAGCATACAGATCAACTCCACCGCGCTCGCCGAATGCACCTGCTCTTCGAGATGGTTTGCGTAGGGGTTCAGTCCCATTCTCTTCGGCTCTCTCCGCTCGCAGAAATCGGATTAGAGGGTCTCCAGATCCTCAGCCAGCCGCAGAACATAATCCGGCGGTATCTGCCGGATCACTTCTTTCGTCTCCCGGTCAATGATCTTCATCACCGGCTTGCGGCTGTGGCGGTCGATCGAAAACGTCAATTCGCTCGATTGCCCGAACAGTTTCGCCTGGTTCACCGCCTCGACGGCGTGAATCAGCTTCGCCTGCTCGGCGCGTTGCTCGGGCGTGAGCGGCGACGCCGGAACGATCGCTGCCAGGCCGCCCGTTCCTTCCACTCGCCCCAGTTCCATGACTCGTTTCCTTTCGCGAGACGTATTGCGTCTCTCCTGTTTCCGTTATCGGCAGCGCGCGCCGCCCCTTGAGCAAAACAAAACGCGCCCCACTTGGGGCGCGTCCGTCTCTCGCTCAGATTGCGCCGCTCTCAGCCGATGTTCAGAATCTCCTTCACCACCCCGGTCTCCCGCTCGATCTTTTTCTGTAAGAGCATGATCGCGTAAATCAACTGCTCCGGCCGGGGCGGGCAGCCCGGCACGTAGACGTCAACTGGAATCACCTGGTTCACCGGAATCAGCGCGTAGTTGCTGAACACACCCGTCGACGTCGCGCACGCCCCCATCGAAATCACCCACTTGGGCTCCGGCATCTGCTGGTACAACTGCCGGATCACCGGCGCCATCTTGTTCGACACCCGCCCCGCGATGATCATCAGGTCCGCCTGCCGCGGGCTCCCGCGAAACACCTCCGCGCCGAACCGTGCGATGTCGAACCGCGACGCGCTCATCGCCATCATCTCGATCGCGCAGCAGGCCAATCCGAACGTCATCGGCCAGATCGAGTTCTTCCGCGCCCAGTTGATCGCCTTGTCCACTGTCGTCAGAACGAAGCTCTCGGAGAAATCCGCGGCCCCTTCGCTGTCGATCTTCGCGTACAGATCTTTGGGCGCCTCGCCCAACTGAATGCGGTTTTCGCGGATCATCGTATCCATCGCCCTACCTCACAGATTACCCCATTCCCGCCCGCGCCTCAGATGATCCCAGCCCCGCGCAACCCCTTCCGGGGCCCTCCCCAGCTACAATACTTAGAGTTCATGTCCTTATCTTTCAACGAGATCCTGCCTGGGCTGTGCGCGGAGACCGGAATCGACACCAGCTACTGGGACATCTGGGGCCGCCACCACACGGTACCCGCGGAAACCCTCCTCGCCATCCTGCACTCGCTCGGCTTCGATACCGCCACCCCGGCGCGTCTGCGCGCCTCCGCCGAAGCCTGGCGGTTCCGTCACTGGGCGCGCCTCCTCGATCACGTCGCGGTCCTGAACGCCGCTGACCCCGCCCCTGCCGTCACGCTCCGGGTCCCCGCGGCCGTCTCGCAAGCGCACCTGTTCCTGACCCTGCGCCGCGAAGACGGCTGGACCGACCGCCGCGATCTCCCGCTTGCTTCACTCGAGTCCACCAGCGCCGCCAGCGTCGCCGGAACGGACTTCGCTGCCCTGAAACTCCGTTTGCCCGCCGGTCTCCCGCTCGGCTATCACGACCTCGCAGTCACCGTCCGCTCGCCCGACTCACCCGACCTCTCCTCCAACGCTCGCATCATCGTCGCTCCCTCGCGCGCCTGGCTCCCGCCCCAATTGCGCGCCGATGGCAAGCTCGCAGGGCTCGCCGTCAGCCTCTACGGCCTCCGCTCCAGCCGCAACTGGGGCGCCGGCGACTTCACTGACCTCGCCGCCCTGCTCAACTGGGTTTCCACCGTCCTCGGCGCCGCCTTCGTCGCCCTCAACCCCCTCCACATCCTGCACAACCGCGAACCTTACAACACCAGCCCTTACCTGCCTCTCTCAATCTTCTTCCGCAACCCCCTCTACCTCGACATCGAGGCCCTGGAAGATTTCGACCTCACCCTGTCCGCCCGCCGCTTCGTCCAGAGCGAGTCATTCCAGAAGAATGTCGCCGCCCTCCGCTCCGCCGAGTTCGTCGAATACGAAAAGGTCGCACGCCTCAAGCGCAGAATCCTGCTCCTCCTCTTCCGCCGCTTCCTGCGCGAAGAGTGGAATCGCGATACGGACCGCGCCCGCCGGTTCCGCGAGTGGATCGACGCCGAGGGGCCGCTCCTCCACAACCTGGCTCTCTACTCTGCGCTCGATGAAGTCCTCCACGCCCGCAACCGCAACCTCTGGATCTGGCCCGACTGGCCCGCCGAATACCGCGACCCCTCCGCCCCCGAAACGGCGGACTTCGCCCGCAAACACTGGCGCCGCGTCCTCTTCCACAAGTACGTGCAGTGGCAGATCGACCTTCAGCTCCGCCAGGTCCAGGACCACGCCCTCGCCCTCGGCCTCCCCATCGGCCTCTATCACGATCTCGCCCTCGCCACCGACAAGTGCGGCGCCGACCTCTGGGCCTACCGCGACTTCTTCGCCACGGGCTGCCGCGTCGGCTCGCCGCCCGACGATTTCGCCCCCGAAGGCCAGGACTGGGCCTTCCCCCCGCCCAACACCGCCGCCCACCGCGAAGACGGCTACCGCCTCTTCATCGAAACGATCCGTAAGAACGCCCGCCACGGCGGCGCCCTGCGCATCGATCATGTGATGCGCTTCTTCCGCCTCTTCTGGATTCCCGACAACCTCCCCGCGAAGCAGGGCGCTTACGTCAACGACCACTGGGAGGATCTGATCCGCATCCTCGCGCTGGAAAGCGTCCGCGGCCGCTTTCTCGTCGTCGGAGAGGATCTCGGAACCGTGCCGCCCGCATTGCGCGAAGCCATGGAGCGCTACGGCCTGCTCAGCTACAAGGTCTTCTATTTTGAGAAGGTGGACGGCGGAGCGCCCCGGCCCCCGGCTGCCTACCCCCGCCAGGCCCTCGTCTCATCCACCACGCACGACCTCCCGACACTGGCGGGCTTCTGGGCAGGCCGTGACGTCGACACGCGGCGCCAGGCCGGAGTCCTCAACGATGAACAGCACACCCGCCAGCGCGAAAACCGCATCGCCGAGAAGCGCGCCATGATCGAAGCCCTGGTTCGCGAAGGCTTCCTTCCGCCCGAGTTCCCTCTCGACGCCGCCAACTGGACCGAGCTCACCGGCGAGCTCCACAACGCCATCATCGGCTGGCTCGTCTCCACGCCCTCCATGCTCATGCTCCTCAACCAGGAGGACCTCACCAAGGAGATCGACCAACAGAACCTTCCCGGCACCACCTGGCAGTACCCCAACTGGAAGCGCAAGATGCGTTACGCCATCGAGGACCTACGCACATCCAAGGACGTCGCGGCCTTCGCCCGCATGTTCCACGACTGGCTGGAGCGCAGCGGCCGCCTCATCTCCTCTTTCTCAGATCCTCAAAACTGATGTTGCCGATCCTGTACCGCTTCCAGTCCTGA
The DNA here is from genome assembly GCA_964472745.1 of uncultured Solibacteraceae bacterium. Classification (GTDB taxonomy): domain Bacteria; phylum Acidobacteriota; class Terriglobia; order Bryobacterales; family Bryobacteraceae; genus CAYYNC01. The sequence continues at coordinate 17,746 of CAYYNC010000022.1, read as the reverse complement.
TAGTCGAAGTGCCACCACTCCTGCGGATACACCGTGAACCCCTCGCGCTCCATGGCCCGGCGCAGCAAGTCCCGCAGCCTCCGCTGCTCCGCCGTCCCTCCCGCGTAATCAGCGTACGACCGCTCCGACATCTCGTCGTACAGGCTCGGCATCTCTACCGCCCGGCCCGTCTTCAGGGCGTACAACGTCAGGTCGACCGCGCAGCCGCGATTGTGCCGCGACCCCTCCTTCGGATCCGCCACGAACACCTTCTTGTCCGCGGGGGTCGCCTCCCAGAACACCCACGTCACCCGCCAGGGCCGGTAGCCGTCGTGGATCAACAGCCCGTAGCCTTCCTTCCTCAGTGCGCGATGGGCGCGCACGACCGCCTCCGCCGCCGGGCGCTGCAAATACGCCCGCGCCTCGCGATACACCGGCGTGCTCAAGAAATTGTTCACCGTCGCATATCGGATGTCCAGCCTGATCGTCCGGTCAAGCGACCTCACTTCCACCAGGTCCGCCGGCAGAAACTCCCCCCGCTCCTCGGGAGGCTTCTGCCGCCTCGCCTCGCGCAGTAGCTCTTCCACTGGCCGGACCGGAGTGATCCGGTACACCGGCGGCGCCTGCGCCAGCGCGATCCCTACCCAGAGGAGTACCTGCAAAGTCCGCATGACTCCGCTGAGTTTACTCGAATCCCGCCCCGCCAGGCCATAGAATGGTCGGGTGGACAAAACCATGCGTTCAGCGATTCTTTCTGCCGTGTTTCTCCTTTCGTCGGCCGCGTTTGCCGCCGGCCCGCCGCTGATGCTCCAGCGCCCGGCCCTCAATCAAACGCACATCGTCTTCAACTTCGCCGGCGACCTCTGGATCGTCCCGCGCGGCGGCGGCGACGCCATCCGCCTCACGGCCTCGCCCGGCGTCGAGACCGATCCCGTCTTCTCCCCCGACGGCAGGCTCGTCGCCTTCGCCGGAACCTACGAAGGCAACATGGACATCTACACCGTCCCCGTCACCGGCGGCGTGCCCAAGCGCCTCACCTACCATCCATCGGCCGACGTCCCCCTTGCCTTCACGCCCGACGGCAAGAAGATCCTGTTCCGCTCCCAGCGCAAGCACCCGCGCTCGCCCGAGTTCCTGTTGATGGGCCTCGATCCCGGACCCGCCGAAGAGGTTCCTCTTCCCTATGGCTTCCAGGCCGTCTTCTCCCCCGACGGCGCCCGCGTCGCCTACACGCCGCTCGCGCCCGCGTTCACCGTCTGGAAGCGTTACCGCGGCGGCCGCACCTCCAAGATCTGGCTCGCCAGCCACTCCGATTCGAAAGTCGAGGAGATCCCCCGCGACAATTCCAACGACTTCTATCCCATGTGGGCCGGCGACAAGGTCTACTTCCTCTCCGACCGTACGGGCGCGATGAACCTTCACGTCTTCGACCTCAAGACCCGCCGTGTCGCTGAAGCGGCGAGGAGCTCCGGCTTCGAATACAAATCGGCCTCTCTGGGCCCTGGAGCCATTGCCCTCGAGCGCTTCGGCCAGATCGAGCTCTTTGACCTCAAGTCCGGCAAGACCGCGCCCGTCAACATCCGCCTCTCCGGCGACCTCGCCGGCGTGCGCCCCTATTACGATCGCGTCGCCCAGCGCATCTCCTCGGCCGCGCTCTCCCCCACCGGAGTCCGCGCCGTCTTCGAAGCTCGCGGCGACATCCTCACAGTACCGGCCGAAAAGGGCGACGTCCGCAATCTCACTGCCACCCCCGGCGTCGCCGAGCGCTACCCCGACTGGTCGCCCGACGGCACGAAGATCGCGTACTTCTCCGACGAGTCCGGAGAATACCAGCTCCATATCCAGAACCAGAACGGGATGTCGCCGCCCGAAAAAATCGAAATCGGCTGGAAAGCGTTTTTCTATCGTCCGAAATGGTCCCCCGACGGCAAGAAGATTCTCTTCCGCGATTCGAACCTGAACCTCGCCTGGATCGACGTCGCTTCCAAGAAGGTCACCAGGTTCGACACCGACTACTACGACACTCCCGACCGCGACGACATCAACCCATCCTGGTCGCCAGATTCGAAATGGATCGTCTACACCAGGATCCTCCCCAACCGCCTGCGCGCCGTTCACGTCTACTCGCTCGACTCGGGCAAGGTGTCGCAAGTCAGCGACGGCCTCAGCGACGCCCGCTACGCCGCCTTTGACAAGGACGGGCGCCACCTCTACTTCACCGCCTCCACCAACACCGCTCTCTCCACCGGATGGCTCGACATGTCCTCGATCGACCGGCTCATCAGCCGCAGCGTCTATCTCGTCGTCTTGCGCAAAGAGGACCCGTCGCCGCTCGCCCCCGAGAGCGACGAAGAGAAGGCCCAGCCCGGGAAGAAGGAGGAGGCGAAGCCGGGCGAGAAGAAGGAAGAGCCCAAGGACAAGGACGTCCGCATCGACCTCGACGGCATCAACCAGCGCATCCTCGCCCTGCCGATCCCCGCGCGCAATTACACCGATCTCGAAGCGGGCAAGGCGGGCATCTTCTTCCTCATGGAGATGCCCGTCGGGGGCTCGGCCCTCACCGCCGGTCCGCCCGCCAGCACGATCCACAAGTTCGAGATGAAGACGCGCAAGTTCGACAAGGTGCTGGATGGCGTCCGCAGCTTCACTCTCTCGCACAACGGCGAAAAGATGCTGCTGGCCCAGCAGCAGCGCTGGATCGTCACCGCCGCCGGATCGCCGCCCAAGCCCAACGAAGGCGTCCTTAAGACCGAGCAGATGGAAGTCCGCGTCGACCCTGTTGCCGAATGGCGGCAGATGTACCGCGAAGTCTGGCGCATCGAGCGCGACTTCCTCTACGATCCAGGCGCCCACGGCCTCAACCTCGCCGAGGCGGAAAAGCGCTACGAGCCGTTCCTCGCCGGCGTCGCCCACCGCGGCGATCTCAATTATCTGTTCGGCGAAATGCTGGGCAACCTCGTACTCGGCCACACCAATGTCTTCGGCGGCTCGACGGCCGACACGCCGCGCAACGTCCCCACCGGCCTGCTCGGCGCGGACTACAAGATCGACAGCGGACGTTACCGGTTCGCCCGCGTCTTCGACGGCGAGAACTGGAACCCTGACCTTCGTGCGCCGCTCACGCAACCCGGCGTCAACGTGAAAGCCGGCGAATACCTCCTTGCGGTGAACGGCCGCGACGTGCGCTCGACTGACGACCTCTACAGCTTCTTCGTCGGCCTCGCGGACAAGCAGGTGGTTCTCAAGGTCGGCCCCAACGCCGGCGGCGAGGGCGCGCGCGATGTCACCGTCGTCCCCATCGCCAGCGAGATCAATCTGCGCTACATGGCCTGGGTGGAAGACAATCGCCGCAAGGTCGAGCAATTGAGCGGCGGGCGCCTCGGCTACGTCCACCTGCCCAACACCTCCATTCAGGGCTACACGCACTTCAACCGCTGGTATTTCGGCCAGGTCGGCAAGGAAGGCTTCGTCCTCGACGAGCGCTTCAACGGAGGCGGATTCATCGCCGATTACATCATCGATTACCTGCGCAGGCCGCTCCTGAACTTCTTCACCACCCGCGCCGGCCACGATTTCACCACGCCGATGAACGCCGTCTTCGGGCCCAAGGTGATGATCGTGAACGAGTACGCCGGCTCCGGCGGCGACGCCATGCCCTGGATGTTCAAGAAACTCAAGATCGGGACGCTTGTCGGCAAGCGCACCTGGGGGGGCCTGGTCGGCATCTTCGGCTTCCCGCAGTTGATCGACGGCGGCGCCGTCACCGCGCCCAACCTCGCCTTCTACAACACGGAGAAGCAGTGGGACGTTGAAAACCACGGGGTCACGCCCGACGTCGAGGTCGATTACGACCCCGCGATGGTCCGCCAGGGACGCGATCCTCAGCTCGAAAAGGCGGTCGAGATACTGCTCGATTCGCTCAAAAAGAACCCCTTGCCAAAACACGAAAAACCCGCATATCCTGACTACTACCGTCAATAACTGGATTTTAGATGCCGAGCCGCGACCGTCAGGGAGCGGCCAGAAAGGAGCCCGGCCCAATGCGCTTTATTCGAATCGCACCGCTCATTCTCCTCTCGTTCCACGCGTTCGCCGCCGATTACCACGTTGGCGAAGGCCAACCGTTCACCTCCATCGGCGCCGTACCCTGGGCCGCACTGATGCCCGGCGACAACGTCTACATTCACTGGCGCGCCGCGCCCTACAAAGAGAAATGGGTCATCTGCCGCCAGGGAACAGCCGCGGCGCCCATCTCCGTCATCGGCGTGCCCGACGCAAGCGGCCAGCTCCCCGTCATCGAAGGCATCGGAGCCGTCACTGCCCCCGGCCTGAATTATTGGAACGAGGAACGCAGCATCATTAAGATAGGAGGCGCGAACACGCCCCCCGACACGATGCCGCGCTACATCGTGATCGACTCGCTCGAAATCCGCGGCGCGCAACCCGCCTACACCTTCACCGGAGACGACGGAACCACTCGCTCCTACAGCGCGAACGCCTCCACGATCTACGTCGAGAAAGGCGAGAACATCACGGTCCGCAACTCGATCCTGCACGACGCGGGCAACGGCCTCTTCGTCGCTTCCACCGACGCCGCCGTCTCGCGCAACATCCTGATCGAGGGCAATTACATTTACGGCAACGGAAACAGCGGCAGTATCTACGAGCACAACTCCTACACCGCCGCCATCGGCATCACGTTCCAGTACAACCGCTACGGCCCGCTGCGCTCCGGCGCGGGAGGCAACGCACTGAAAGACCGCTCCGCAGGCCTCGTCGTCCGCTACAACTGGATTGAAGGCGGCAACCGCCAGCTCGACCTCGTCGACGGCGAAGACGCCGCCGCCATCCGCAACGACCCCGCCTATCGCACAACGCACGTCTTCGGCAACATTCTCATCGAGAACCCCGGCGACGGCAACCGCCAGATGGTGCACTACGGCGGCGACAGCGGATCCTCGCGCAACTACCGCAAGGGCGTGATGTACTTCTACAACAACACGCTGGTCTCCTATCGCACCGACCGCACGACAATCTTCCGCCTCTCCACGAACAACGAACGCTGCGACGCCCGCAACAACATCCTCTACGCCGCCGCCGCCGGCAATACCGTCTCGCTGCTCGACACCAACGGAGTCCTCGACTTCCTCTACAACTGGATCAAGCCCGGCTGGGTGGTGAGTTTCGGAAAATTCCGCGGAACCTTCAACAACCTCGGCGGCAACGTTCAGACCGCTTCGCCCGGATTCGTGAGCGAAGCGACGCAGGACTTCCACCTTGCTTCGGGCTCAGCCGCCGTCAACGCCGGAACCGCGCTCCACCCCTCAGCGCTCCCGCTTTTGCGCCAATACGTGAAACACCAGTCGAGCGAGCCCCGCCCCTCGGACATGGTCCTCGACATCGGAGCCTTCGAAAAGTAACATAGGCTTCAGCCTGTGTGTGTTGAGTAGCACAGGCTTCAGCCTGTGCTGTTCTCATGCCCGACATTCCACGCTGGCTCGGCTACCCGCTGGTCCTCCTGATCGCCTGGGCCTTGTTCGTCTTCATGGCCGCCCGCGCGACGTACTACCCGATGCGCCACCCGCACGGCGACTGGTCCCTGAAAGATAGCCTCAAAGCCCAGGACATCTGGCTCGAAGCGAGCGACGGGGTCCGCCTCCACGCCTGGTGGATCGAAGTCCCCGGCTCGACACTCGCCACGCTTTTCCTCCACGGCAACGCAGGCAACATCACGCATCGCGCCTTTCATGCCCAGGAGATCACCGCGGCCGGCTCGTCTCTTCTTCTGCTCGACTACCGCGGCTACGGCAGAAGCGGAGGCTCCCCCACGGAAAAAGGCCTCTACCGCGACGCGGAAGCCGCCTGGCTGTGGCTCCAGCGCAGGGGCTTCGCGCAAGACCGCATCATCCTCCACGGCGAGTCCCTCGGAACCGCGGCGGCTGTCGAGCTCGCCGCGCGCACCAGGCCCGCGGGAGTGATCCTCGAAGCGCCGCTGAGCTCCGCGCGAGACGTCGCCGCGACAGTCCTCCCCCTGATCGGCTCCTGCATCGTTTGGGGTTTCGACTCGCTATCCCGCATTGACCGCGTGACGGCCCCCAAGCTCTTCATCCACGGCGAGCGCGACTCAATCGTCCCCATCCGCCTCGGAGAGCGTCTCTACGCAGCCGCTCCGAATCCCAAGGACTTCTGGCGCATCCCCACCGCCGGCCACAACGACATCCTCGACGCCGCCGGCCCCGAATACCGCCGCCGCCTCGCCGCTTTCTACGCGAGTCTCATCGCCCGCCCCTGAAGCCCGCAAGCGGAATCGCGCCTCAACCGGCTGCTTGGAGTCGTAAGGATGGCGGCCGCGGTCGAGATCCAGCCACAACGCCAGCGCCTGCTCCACGCGCAGCATGTCTTCCGGCGGCAGCGAGCCGAAAACCTTCTTGATCCGCTCCCGCTTGAGCGCAACGATCTTGTCGATCATCACCTGGGAGACTTTCTTCAGTCCGCTGCCCCGCGCTGGCTCGATATTGATTCTGAATAGCGGAGCATCGGCGAGGTGGGATGTCAGCGGGCAGATGACGATGCTTGGATGCGTCGGATTAAACAGGTCGGACTGTACGACAATCGCCGGGCGTGGCTTGCCGGAATCCCCGGGGGCCGCCGCCGTGACGATGTCTCCCCGCTTCATTTCCAGCCTTCAGTGTCGGCCAGATGGTTCCAGAAGTTGTCCTCTTCGGCAGCAGATCCCCTCACCGCAAGCGACTGCCTCCACGCTTCCGCCGCCAAAGAGTGCGCCTCCTCCCTGGCCAGGTGCTCCTCCAGCGCCCGGTTGATGATCTGATTCTTGCCGCGGCGCGAGTGCCGGGCCAGCCTGTCAAGACGCAGCCGCAATCGCTCGGAAATTCTGAAACTGGACGTGCTGCTCTTCATCCATTCGCAGCATACGACAGGTGCAACACACAAGCGCCGGCCAGGGTTTTGTCGCGACTGAGCCGCACCGCGCCCGAGATCTCACGCCCGGCCGGCCGCCTGCCGCGACAGCTCGACAGCCCGTCCAAGCCCGCTCTAAACTGGACATCTGAACTGTCCAGTTCTAAACTGAAGTCATGAAGACGGTGAACGCCACAGAGTTCAAACAGAAGGCTCTCTACTACCTCGACGCTGTCGGCCCGGAAGGCATCCTGATCACCAAGCGCGGCAAACCGGTCGCGCGCCTGTTACCCGCCGCCGCTACGCACTCTTCGTTGATCGGCGTGCTGAAGGGTAAGCTGAAGATCAAAGGGAACATTCTCTCCACTGGGATCCGCTGGGATGCTGAATCTTGATACCCATATCCTGCTCCACGCCCTGAGCGGCTCTCTGCGGCCCGCCGAGCTCCGCCTCCTCTCTTCGCAATCCTGGAGTATCTCCGCGATCGTTCTGTGGGAAGTCGCGAAGCTCCACCAATTGGGCCGGATCAATGTCTCTGCTGACGATCGCCTGTTCGCCCGGGCGGTCTCTTCTCTTCACATCTGGCCTCTTGACCTCGAGGTCTGCCGCGCGCTCAATGGGCTGGACTTCACCAGCGACCCCGCGGACGAGATCATCGCCGCCACCAGCCTCGTGCACAAGGTTCCCCTGGTCACGCGCGACCGCCGCATCCGCGCCTCGCGGCGCGTCCCGCTCGCCCGGATCTGACTTGCGGCCGGCACGCGGCCCGGCATCACCCGCCTGAGCGCCGGCCTTATTCATCCCGCAGCATCGCCGCCACGTCCGTCTTCACCGCCCGCTGCGCCGGCGCCGCCATCGCCGCGGCCGCCGCCAGCGACACCCCAACCGCCGTCAGCGCCATCGTCGGCGGATCGACGTGCGCCACGCCGAAAAGCTGGCTCTCCACCGTCCGCGCGAGCTGGGTCGCGCCGCACAGCCCGGCGGTCATCCCTAGCAAAACCACCCGGCCATGTTGTCCCAAAATGAGCCGCACGATCTCGCCCGGCCGCGCCCCGACGGCCATCCGGATGGCGACCTCGCGTTCCTGCTGCCTCGCCGCGAACGAGACCAGCCCGTACACCCCCAGCACCGCCAGCACCCCGGCGAACAGCGCCAGCCCGCTGAGCATCCACGCCAGGAATCGAGGCCGCGCTACTTCGGCGTCCACAAGCTCACCCAGTGGCGCCGGCCGGTCCAGCGACAGCTCCGGGTCCAGTTCCTGCACCGCGCCCTCCAGCGGCATGGTCCAATCCGACGGCGTGCCTTCGGCGGAGAGGTAGATAAACAAAAACCGGCTCGGCGACTGCAACACGGGCAGGTAGACGTCCGCCGGGTCTTCGTCCCGCGCGGACTGCCGGACATCCCGGGCCACTCCGACGATCAGCCGCCGTTCGGGCGCCGCTCCCCGCTGTTGCGCCGCGCTGTCAGGCTTCAGCACGACCTGCTTCCCAATCACGTCCGCCGCATTCCTCGCCAGGCGCGCGGCCAGCGATTCGCTCACGATGGCGGCGGGCTCGCTGCCCATCCAATCCCTTTCGTTGAAGCTCCGCCCGGCCGCCAGCTTGATCGACAGCGCCTCAAAGTACCGCGGGCTCACCTGATGTACGGCCGCGGCAGATTCCACCCGCCCCATCTCCACGGGCCGCGGGCGCGGCTGCTGTAACGGATAGTAGACCGACACCGCCGCCGACCGGACTCCCGGGATTGCATCGAGCCGCGCCAGCAACTTCGCCGCGAACGCCGCCCGCGACGCATCGTCCGGATACGCGCGCTGGCGCAATCCAATGCTCGCGACCAGCACTCGCGCCGGCTCGAAGCCGAAGTCGGTTCGCAGCAGATTCCACGTCGTGCGGATCATCAGACCCGCCGTCACCACGAGCGTCACCGACCCCGCAATCTCGGCCGCGATCAGCAGCCGCCGCACGCGCGTCGCACCCCGTCCCGAGGTCGCCGTCCTCCCGCCCGCCCGCGCGTCCGCCAGCGGGCCGCCTTTCAGGCTCGTCAACACAGGCAGCAGCCCGAAGAGCAGCGTGACCGCCATCGACGCCAGAGCCACCGCGGCGCTCCGCCAGCTCAGCGCAATCGCTTCGACTCCTCCCGGCGCCGGCCGCCCGAGTTGTTGTTGAAGAATCTGCGCCAGTGCGTCCAGCGACAGCCAGACCAGCCCCAGCGCCGCCGCCGCCGCCAGCCCGCCCAGAACCAGCGCCTCCGCACCGAGCATCTGCGCAATCCTCGCCCTCGACGCGCCCAGCGCCTCTCTGATCCTGACCTCCTTGTGCCGCCCCGCGGCCCGCACCATCAGCAGAAACGCGACGTTCGAACAGGCGATCATCAGCACCACCGCCGACGCCCCCGCCGCCGCAACCAGCACCGGACGCACCCGCGACGCGTACTGCGCATGCGTCGGCATCACACGCGGACTCCACTCTGCGGACAGCGGGGGCAGCGAGCGGCGGACGAAAGCCCCGATGCGCTCCGCCGCCTCCTCCGCCGTTACGCCGCCGCGCAGCGTCACCATGTACGGATAGCTCGGCGCGCGCAGCGGCGCCAGAACCTCCGTGTACCGGTTGATATGCCAGAAGTCACGCGGCAATACGCCCACAATGGTGAACAACTCCGCTTCATCCGGCCGGTCGCTCACGTACGCGCGGAACTGCCGCCCCAGCACCGCCGGATCGCCTCCGAATCGCCGCTGCCACAGCGCGTGGCTGATCAACGCCACCTGAGGCGCGCCGGCGTTGAACTCGGCCTCGCGGAAAGCGCGTCCGATCTGCGGCTTGATCCCGAGCCCCGCCATGAACCCCGGTGTCACCCACGCCCCCGGCGCCGACTCCGCTTTCCCTCCGCCGGTCAGGTAGAACATGTCGAGGTCCCACGCGATCGCGTGCTCGATGATGTTGCCCATACTTCGCCAGTCGAGGTCCGCGAGACCGCGCGGAGACGGCTGGCCGTCCGCCGCGTACCGGATGTCGTAAAGCCGCTCCGCATCCGGATACGGCAGCGATCGCAGCAGGTATGCGTCGATCACGGCAGCCACGGTGACGTTCAACGCGATTCCCGCCGCCAGCGTCAGCACGGCGAGCGCCGCGAACGACGGCTTCCTCAACACAGTGCGGAACGCGTTTTGAAGGTCGCGGGCGAAGTTCGTCATCGGATTATGTCCTTTCCGTCGCTGCGCGGCGTCATCGGATGAAAGCAATCCTGCGGCAGAAGCCAGCCGGAGTAGCGCGCCTGTGGGTTGTGATCGCCGCTGAAGCGCGGCTGGCCGCGGCCCGCACGCGTCGCCCTTCCTGTCGCGGCGTTTGTCCCAGCGCCTGTCTCAGGCGTAAGCCCCATGGGCCTACCTTGCTGCACGCATCGGGCCAGCGCCCATCTCGCTGATTTGAGAACACTTCAATCCGTCCCGAAGCGCATTCGAAGTGTCCGGTCCCGGCCCTTTTTCGTCCAATTCCGGACACGGAGGCTGAGGCTGAGCGCCTACAAGACCCGAAATACTCAGCCGTCGGCATGTGTCGGCCGTTCGTGCGCGGAAGCGATCTTGAAGCGGCGATCATCGATGCGGAAAATCGCAGCAACAAACCCACGGTGACCGCTGACACCCGCCGCACCCCCTCCCCGGCATGGGGCCGCGAATCGCACCGCCGTCCGACGCGCATCTTCGCGACTTCGCGATGAGTCCCTCAGGGCGCCCTCTGGTGCCGCGCGCACCAGTTACAAAGTGCGGATATGCAATTCGCTGAACGAAACCCTTTTCATGCTCCGCCATGAAGCCGGAGCTTATTCGCCGCGCGACTTCACACCCGCGACTGCCGCCAGAATAACGAGGCCTCCGCCGAAGGCCAGGTTCTGGCGCAGTCAACCTGGAGTCGCGCACAGGATCGTGCCCAGCGACAAACCCGCAACATGGTTCGCCGCCAGTGCGGCCACGCTCACGAACATCGCCCGCCGCAGCCACACGCTGGCGCCGCGGAAGATCCACCAGAGCGCGCCGGCGCCGCACAGCGCGCCCAGCACCAGGGCGGCACCGTAATACACCCTCGATCCGGTCCCGAGAATGCTCCACTGCGCCAGCGCAGCGTTGCCGTTCATCACGGAATACACGCTCGCCAGTGCGACCCATGCCATCAGCCAAAAGCCAGGTCGAGGCTTCATCGCCATCAGCTCCCCATCACCCGCGGATACACCTTGCGAATCGCCGCCACGACATCAGCCGTGTCCTGCTCCGTGTACTTCGGATCCAGCGCAACGCCAGCGAACCGGTTCAGCACCGCCAGCGTCTTCGGACAGCTTTTCTCCCCGTACTCCATCGCCCGCCCGCGCGGCGAGTTCCACGTCGGCCATGCCGGATGGTGCGCGCGCTTCTCCATCACCGCCGGCGTCAGCGGCAACACCACCGACCCGCCCGGCGGCCCAACAGGAACGTTCTCCGCCGCCATCAGCTTCTGGAACTGGTCGCGCTTCGTCTTGTTAGGGAATCCGATGAACACAAACGACCCCAGTTCGCCCGCCGGATCGGGCAGCTTGCGCAGCTCGATCCCGTTCATGCCCTTGACGCCGTCGTACACGCGCTTCGCCACTCCGCGCAGGTCGCTCACGATCTTGTCGAGCTTGCGGATCTGCGCCAGCAGCACTCCGCCGGTGAACTCCGTCATCCGGAAGTTCGACCCGATCATAGGGGCCGCCTTCGCGCCGCCCAGCCAAGCCTCGTGCGGCTGCCGCATCGAACCCGTATCGTGAAACCGCACCGCGCGCTCGAACAGCGCCGGGTCGTTGGTGTAGACCGCGCCCCCCTCGCCCGCGCTGATCGTCTTGTTCACCTGCAAACTCGCGATCGCGATGTCGCCGTACGCGCCGATCGGCCGCCCCTTGTACGAAGCGCCCACCGACTGCGAGCAGTCCTCCAGCACTTTCAAGCCGCGCCGCCGCGCGATCGCCGTCAGCGCCTCGATATCGGCCGGATTGCCCTGCAAGTGCACGATCATCAGCACCTTCGTCTGCGGCGTGATGTGCCGCTCGACGTCCCGCGGATCGAGATTGAATGTCTCGTCGATCTCCGCGCACACCGGCAGCCCGCCGCAGCGCACCACGGAGTGGAAGCACGAGTGCCACGTCCAGGCGGGCATGATCACTTCGTCGCCCGGCCCCACCCCAAGCGCCGCCACCGCGGCCTCGAGCGCGGTCGTCCCCGCGTTCACCGCCAGCGCATACTTGGTCTCCATCCGCGCCGCGAACTCTTTTTCGAACGTCGCCACCTTCAGCGGCGGATCGCTCGACCGCGCGCCCCAGAAGCGGAACGGGCTCCGCGCCTTCCAGACGTCGCTCAGATGCGTCCACTCGCTCTCGTCGTAGTAAAGCGGCCCAAACAGCCGCGGCCTCAGCGGCGTCTTCCTCACCGCCTCCCCGCCGTCGGCGGCCAGCGCCGTCGTCGCCGCAGTCGCCATAAACTTTCTCCGCGTCCAGATCGGCATCGCCATCACCTCTGCCGCGCATCGTACCATTCCGCCGCGCGCATCGCATCCGCTCCGCTGCACAATAGAAGCGTTGACCCGCGCAATCCTTTTCCTCGCCGCCGCCCTTTCGGCGCAGACCGCGGAGATCGCTCCTGGCGTACGCCTCAGCCAGCGCACCTTCCACCGCGGAGCCGAAGGGCCGTTCGCGATGGCCGTGCTCGAAGTCGATCCCACCCACCCCGCCATCAACATTCTGCCGGTTCGCGCCCACGACAAGCCTTTCGGCCGCGAGACCACCTCCTCGATGGCCCGCCGCTACGGCGCCGCGGCCGCGGTCAACGCCGGCTACTTTGTTGTCTCTGGACCGCGGGCCGGCGCCTCCTCGGGCGTCTACCAGTTGAACGGCGAACTGATTTCCGCCGGTTCGGGCCGCAGCGCGGTCGTATTCTGCCGCGAAAACGGCAGGGAGGTCGAACGCCTCGTCTTCAGCGTAATAAACGCCTTTCCGCCGGGCCCGTATACAAAGCCGCCCGCGCGCGGTTGCGATCCGCTCGATATCGTCGGCGCGGGCCCCCGGCTGCTCGCCTCGGGCAAGCGTGCTGCGGGCGAGAGCTTCGCCCACGAGCAGCGCCGCCATCCCCGCACCGCGATCGCCATCACGCGCGGGGGCCGCCTGCTCTTCGTCGTCGTCGACGGTCGCCAGGCGCACAGCGCCGGCATGACGCTGGCCGAATTGGCCGATGAACTGGCGGCCATGGGCGCCGTCGAAGCCATCAACCTCGACGGCGGCGGGTCGTCCACTCTCTACGCCGGCGGCCGCGTCCGCAATCGTCCCTCCGACCCCGTGGAGCGTCCTGTGAGCGACGCGATCCTCATTCTCTCGATCTCGGACCTGGCCTCGCTGGAATCCGTGCTCGGCGCTCTCGCCGCCAACCCCGCTCACGTCTCGGCGGCCCTGCGGGACGATCTCAACGCCATTCTCGGCCAGGCGCGCGCCGATCAGGCCGCCCTCGCCCGATTCATCCGGCGTCTCGACAGCGACCCCGCCCAACGCAGTTGGCAGGCCTCAAGGATTCTTGGCGAGGCCGCCCGGAGTCTGCGGCGCGGCATCGGTCTTCGATGACCCGCCCCGCCGGAACAAGCGGTTGATCTCGGGCCTGAACTCGCGGCTGATATTGCGCATCGCGCCGAACATAAGCTGGAACGCCGCGCCGCCCAGAACATTGCCCGCAGTCATCTGTTCCGGCGGCCTCCATGTGTGAGCCACGTAGTTCGCGGCGAACGCCGATCCGATCCGCGAGTAATGGGGCCGCCACTCGCCCTCGGTGTTGTAGGTGCGGAAATTGCCCGCCAGCGCGTGCAGCACGCGCTTCATCTTGCCCCGGCTCTGCGAGGGGATGTAGCGGACTTCGTGCCCCAGCGCGGACGCCCCGATCATCTCCAACGAATCGCGGATCGTGAACCGCGCATAGTTGTCCGCGAACCTTCTCCCGTAGCCGCGCATCCCCTGCGGCCAACCCTCCGGATCGTCCTGCCACTGGTTGATCCCAGCCGCCAGCGCCGCGCGCGGCGGGTCCCACCAGTCCATCATGACGTGCTTGAGGAAAAGCCTCCCGCGCTCGCTCGCCGTGAGCGGCTGGTAGGGCTCGTCGCGCCGCAGCGTGAGATGGAGCGGACGCTTGACCGGCGCAACCGCCGCCGTCTCGGGCAGACCATTGGTCTCCTGTGCGCTTGCGCACACGACCATTCCCAGCAGCAGGCTAGCGAGCCGCGGCATCGACTTATTATCTGTCAAAACGGCGCCGGGAGTGCGGCCGTCAGTCGAGCGGGTTTGCTAAAATTATAGTTTCCGCACACATTCAAGGAGTTATCCGCCCAAATGCTGCAAGCGACCCAACTGCGCCCGGGGATGGTGATCAAATTCAACAACGAGCTGCACTCCGTGTTCTCGGTCACCCATCGCACGCCTGGCAACCTGCGCGGCTTCGTCCAGGCCAAGATGCGCAACCTGCGCAGCGGCTCGATGTTCGAGCATCGCTTCTCTTCGGAAGACCGCGTTGAGCGCGCCGTCCTCGAGGAAGTCGAGATGGAGTACATGTACGACGACGGCGAGTACTACTACTTCATGAACACCGAGACTTTCGAGCAGACCCACCTCACCAAGGAGCACCTCGGCGACGGCGTCGAGTACCTCATCCCCAATCTCAAGGTCCATGTCGAGTATTACGAAGGCAAGCCGATTAGCGTGGAGCTCCCCGCCACCGTGGACATGAAGGTAATCGAGACCGAGCCTGCCCTCAAGGGCGCCACCGTCTCCAACGTCAACAAGCCGGCCAAGATGGAGACCGGGCTCGTTGTGCCCGTCCCCCCGTTCGTCAATCAGGGCGACGTGATCCGCGTCAATACGGCCGAAGGATCATACGTCGAGCGCGTCGCGACGGCCTGAGCGGCGTTGCCGCACTGATAGACAATTTGCCCTTCGCTGCCCAGCGGCAGGACGTGTTCCCCGCCAAGTCCCAGCCTGTATTTGACTGCGCGGCGCGCCTCCGCAATGTTCAATTCCCTGCATCCGATCGCCACAGTCGCCCCGGGGTTTGCACGCACGAGTCTCACCAGCCCCTCGGTCAGCTCGGCCCGATCGATGAACTGCGCCCGCTTGTACGTCCAGAGATAGGTCCACTGGTGCGCTACGAGGACTGCGGCCAGCGCGACCACGACCGTTCGCCGGTGCTGGAGCAGCGTCACCGCGGCCAGGCCGATCAGCATCGCAGCTCCTGCTCCTGCAATGTAGTGATGCCGGCTCGGGATGCGCGGCATGTAGCTGAGAAAGCAGTACGGAAGCAGCCCCGCCAGGAACCAGAAGACGCCGAGCCCGCATGCGCGAAGGTTGACTGACCGCCGGAACCGGAGCAGGACGGCAACGCTCAGCCCGCCCCAGATCCACAGGCCCCGCGCCGCGCTGTTCAGCAGGGTTCGGACCGGAGTCGCCGCGGCAATGTTGAAGGTCCCGTCTTTGAAGTGCTGGTGCGAGTCCCGCTGGGCGTAGCCCCAGCCGAAATAGAGTGCGGTGACAAGCACGCCGACGAGCAGAGTCCAGAGGGCGGCGCGCTTCCGGCCGGGATAGCACCAGGTCAGCGCGGGCAGCAGAACCGCAAGCACGACTCCGGACTCTTTCGAGAAGAGCGCGAGAGCCCACGCGGCGCCGGCGGCAAGCAGCCAGCCCGTGCTCCTTCCCTCGATCCACTGGATCCAGCCCAACACCGCCAGCAGGACGAACAGCATCACCAGCGGCTCGTGCAGCGACGCGTACCAGATCACCGCTTCGTGGTGCCGTTCCCGGACGGCGAACACCAGCGCCGCCGCGAACGACAGCGGCCAGCCGATCCAGCGGCACGCTCCCAAACAATAAACCAAAAGCGAGTTCAAAACGTGCAGGAGGATGCTCGTCAGGTTGAAAGCGAGGATCGAAAGGCCGAACAGCTTCAGCGTTAGAGCTGTCAGCAGGAGGGAAGTCGCTCGGCAGCGGTACAGCGGATCGGCCAGCAATGCTCCCCACCCGGACCGTCCCCCATACTGCTCAGCCAGCGCGACCTGAAGGTAGTCGTCCTGCAACGGCGGCAGGCTGGCAAACGGGGCGTACGTCACCCCCGCGGCGATGACGAGAACCATCGCCGGCAGCAATCCCGGACGCTCGAATAGCGCTCTCACCCAATCCAGAAGCGAAGTTCTGGTCACCCGAAATAAGGACAGTATACATCTTGCGATAGCCGCGGGGCGCCGGAGTGTGGAATGCGCTGGGGCCTTTACGGCGGGTTCCTGAGGACGGCGAGCAACTCCGGCTCTTCTTCCGGGGCCACTGTGCGGAGGTCGATAAGCACGCGGTCTTTCTCGATGCGGGCGATGACGGGCGGCTCGGCGGCGCGCAGGCGCTGCTCGAGCTCCACCGCGTTGCCGCGCAGCGCGACGAGCCAGGCGGGCAGCGTCTGCTCCGGGGTCGAGCCTCCGCCGAGCAGCGACTCGCCGTGGATGACCTCGGCGCCGGCGGCCGCGGCGAACGCTTCGGCTCTCGCTCGCAACTCTTCCTGCGTCTGCATCAACATGCGGTAGACGGGGAGCTGGTCCCACCGCTCGAGCACGTAGTGGCGCAGCGCGGTCTCGAGCGCCGCGATCGTCAGCTTGTCGACGCGCAGCGCGCGAAACATCGGATTGCGCCGGCAGCGATCGACGAGTTCGGCCTTGCCGGCGATCACCCCCGCCTGCGGACCGCCCAGCAGCTTGTCGCCGCTGAAGCTGACAATGCCGGCGCCGGCCTCCAGGCTCGCGCGCGCCGGCGGCTCGTCGACGCCGTGCTCGCGCAGGTCCTTCATGCAGCCGCTGCCAAGGTCCTCGTACACCGGCAGGCCGAACTCGCGCCCGAGTGCGGCGAGCTCGCTCCGCTCCGGCCTTCCGGTGAAGCCGGAGATGCGAAAGTTGCTCGGATGGACGCGCATCAGCAAACGCGTGCGATCGGTGATCGCGTTGCGCTAGTCCTCGATGCGCGTGCGATTCGTCGTCCCGACCTCGACGAGCCGCGCGCCCGAGCGCGCCATGATATCCGGAATGCGGAATCCGTCGCCGATCTCGATCAGCTCACCGCGCGAGACGACCACTTCGCCGCCATCGCCGGCCAGTTCGTGCAGGACAAGAAACACCGCCGCTGCGTTGTTGTTCACCACAATCGACCGCGCGCCGAGCAGCCGCGCGAGCAGGTGCGCCGTGTGAACGTCACGCTTGCCGCGCTTGCCGGTCTCAAGGTCGTACTCGAGGTTGGAATACCAGCCCTGCGCCGCGATTGCGGGCAGCGGCGCGCGGCCGTGAAGTGACACCCTTCGGCACGGAGTGCCCCACCTCGCTCGCCGCCCAAGCCTGTCTCGGCTTCGGCGAGAGTCGCGGTGAGCGGCAACGGCTTGAGGCCTCGCCTCCGCCGGCCCGACCGCTGATGTTTGGGAGCGCCAACTGTCTACACATCATCCGGATAGCCTGGGCGAGTGCTCGGGATCATTCAACTGCATTCGCCGCCGCGACGGATTGACAGATCTCGGCCACGCGCAGTGTTCGATGTTTCATCGCCGCTTGTATGTACCAGACGGTTCACACTTCCGACAAAATCCCTAATAAATGCCCTAATAAATGCCATTGACAGCGGGGGACAATTGGAGTAAGAACCGAGGTAGGGGATACGGTCAATGCCGAAGCCATACCCAAAGCTGTGGTGGGCAGAGGTCCTTCGTGTGTGCGGCAAGAATGACATAGGCTGTCAAACCCAGCCCCTGTACCCTTTTCACTGACGCTGGATTGCGATATGCAGTCTTTAAGCTCGG
>CAYYNC010000021.1:0-99334 GCA_964472745.1 uncultured Solibacteraceae bacterium | reverse complement strand
GGGCGCGGCGGGTGCGAGGGCTGGGATGGGCGATCGACGAGGGCCGGCCGATGTTGCAGGGCACACTCCGGCGCACGTCGGTGGAGGGGGAAAGAAGCCGCGAGGATGGAGAGGTATGCGCGGTAGTCCGAGCGGCGCTGGTTCGTGGGGGCGCACTCCGACACCGGCGGCGGGCATGGGGAGACCGCCTGGCCGGCATTTCCTTGAGGGGGGATGCTGGAGAGGTGGATGGCGGACAAAGCGGGCGGGAGGCTCGCTCGGGTGCAGGACAGGTTCGAGGCCGCCGCGGGAGGAATCCTGAGCCTCTGGGACAAAGCGGTTCCGGGCGGCCAGCGGTCTGACAGGGAGACCGGCCGGCTTCCGCGCGAGGTGGAGACGCGGCAGGAAGGGCTCGCTATGGCCGATCAAGGAGACGATCGACGAGAGCGTCTTCCGGCGCCGGGTGGAGGATGCGCGGTAGCGGCCGGCGAGTGTGGTGGAGTCCTTCAAGCGCAATCCGGACCGGCTCCCCGCGGGGACGGCGGTGGCGCAGAGGACCGGGCGCATTTACGCCGCCAGGTAGAGGAAGGAGACGGGGGCGTAGCAGCGGCCGGCCGACGAGGCGCGCTGCCGGGCGAGTGTCGTGCCGGATATCGGCGAGCCGCTGCGCGAGTCGAGCTTTCCGGCACGGAGCATCGAAGGCTGGGCGGTTCTCGAGATCGAGCAGCTCGATCCGGCGTGAGGGGGGAGGCGGGGTGGTGCAGGCCGCAGCGCCGCTGTGGCGGGGGCGCCGTCGCCGGAGCAGTCCATGGCGGGGATGGTGGAGCCTGCCGTGGATGCGATGGGCACTGGCGCGCGATCGAAGGGTGATCGAAGGATGAGGACGCCGGCAGAGACGGTTTGATGTATACTGCTCTGAACCGGGAGGCCGGAAAGACGTTCCCGGGGCTGCGTGTCGAGGGTCAGGATACCAAGAGGGGGTTCCTGGCGAAGACCGGAAGGGGGCTCAGATGAACTGCGGAAGCTTGAGAATGCGGGAGCGGCTGTTGGGGGCCGCGGTTTTGTTGGCGCTCTGCGGCGCGGCGGCGAGCGCGCAGTTGGCGACGAGGACGTCGCTGGTGGGAACGGTGATCGATTCGACCGGGCGCTCAGTTCCGGATGCGAAGGTGACCGCGGTAGAGACGCGCACACAAGGCACGCAAACCACCACGACCAATGAGCAGGGCTATTACTCGTTCGAGTTCGTGCCGGTGGGCGAGTACAGCATCACGGTGGAACAGCCTGGTTTTCAGAAGGTGACGAAGACGGGGATCCTTGTTCAAATCAACCAGACAATGCGCGCCGATTTCAGGCTGGAAGTCGGGAGCGTGAGCCAGGCAATCACGGTGCAGTCGGAGGTGACCGCGATCAAGACGGACGACGCGGCGGTTTCCGAGATTCTGAGCTCGCGGGCAGTGACTGAGTTACCGCTCAACGGGCGCAATCCGATGATGCTGGCGGTGACCACGCCGGGGGTGTTGCTGGGGACGAAATCCTCGATGACGGGGATTCCTCCCGGCAACGACTTCGTGGGGGCGGGGACGCGCGAGATCCAGAACAGCCTGTCGCTGGACGGCATCAGCATCATGAACAACCTCATCACGACGACGCCGACGCGCCCGATGGTGGAGACGGTGCAGGAGGTGGAGGTGCAGACGGGCACGTACTCGGCGCAGTACGGGGCATATATGGGCGTGCACATCAACATGGTGACGAAGGGAGGGACGAACTCGCTGCACGGGTCGGCGGTGGAGTTCGTGCGCAACGAGAAGATGGACGCGCGCGCCTTTTTCACGTTGCCGACGCCGGCCAACCCCCTGGCCAAGAAGCCCCCACTGCGGCAGAACCAGTTCGGCTTCGAGCTGGACGGGCCGGTGGTGATTCCGAAGCTGTACAACGGCCGGGACAAGACGTTTTTCATGGGCTCGTGGGAGGCGCTGAGACTGGTGCAGCAGTCCACTTCGCTGTCAACGCAGATGCCGGCGGCGTACTTCAGCGGGGATTTTTCGGCGGCGCCGACGGGCTCGATTACCGGGGGAGCGATTAAAGACCCGTTGAATAACAACGCTCCTTTCAGCGGGAACAGGATTCCGGCGTCGCGCATCTCGCCCGTCGCGCAGAAACTCCAGCAATACTATCCGGCTCCCAATCTGCCGGGATTGGCCAGCAATTTCTCGGTGCCCGTGGCCAACAACCAGAGATACAACCAGACCGTGGACCGGCTGGATCAGAACATCGGGAGCAATATCCGGCTGTACGCGCGGGCTCACTGGCAGGAGTGGAATACCTTCGGCGGGAGCGCCGTGCCGGTGAACTCGACGACGGTGCCCACGACGGTCACCAATTATACGGTCGGCTATACTCACACGCTGACGCCGCGCCTGGTGAACGACTTTCGCGTGGGGAGGAACTTCTTCCGCTCCGACGCATTGAACCACTTCGCCGTGGCCGGGTTGAAGAGCGCCGGAACCGATTTGGGGATTCCGGGGTTTAACGGGGACACGCTCTACAACAACCCCGGCATCCCGGATTTCAACATCACGGGGTTCAACGGGCTGGGCAACGGGGGCACGAACTGGTATCAAAACGACAGCACGCACCAGGCATCGGAGCAGATCAGTTGGGAGCGGGGCGCGCACAACATCATGGCCGGGGCGGAGTTCCGCCGGCTGGCGACGGGGCGGGCGGCGGTGAACAGCCCGCGCGGCACGTTCACGTTCAACGGCACGCAGTCGGGGTACGCGCCGGCGGACTTCATCCTGGGGATTCCGGTGAGCTTCGGGACGGCGGGACCGGAGGTGCGCGGCCGCGTGGCGGCGTGGCGCGACGGGTTCTTCGTGCTGGACAAATGGCAGGTGTCGCGCAAACTGACGCTGAACTACGGCATCCGCTACGAGCTGCCGACAGTGCCGTATACGATCAACGGAAACGCGAGCCTGTTGAATCGCGACCAGACGGCATTGATCGTGGCCACTCCGGGATACAAGTTCATTGCGCCGAACCATAAGAACTGGGCGCCGCGCTTCGGATTCGCTTATCGCATCACGGAGAAGACGGTGGTGCGGGGCGGCGCGGGGATCTACTACAACCCGAACCAGACCAACAGCTACACGTTTTTGAACACGAACCCGCCGTGGAGCCCGATCTACCAGTGCAACTGGTCGTCGGGGCTGGCGCCGCTGAGCCTGTCGAATCCGTTTGGCGTGCCCGCGGCGTGCCCGCTTCCGGGGTCGACCAGCGGGGCGCTGATCGTGACGCCGCCGTGGCTTCAGCCCACGGGCCGGATGAACCAATGGAGCCTGAGCCTGGAGCGCCAGGTTTGGAACGGCGGGGGTTTGGAATTGCAGTACCTGGGGTCGCATTCCTACCACCTGGACCGCAACTATTACAACAACACGCCGCTCACGCCCGGGCCGGGCGCGGTGAACTCGCGGCGGCCCAACAAGGCGTTCGGCCCGATCCGCACGATCGCCAACGACGTCATCGCCAACTACGAGAGCATGAGCGCTATTTTCCGGCAGCGCATGAGGAAGGGTCTGACGGCGACGGCCAACTACACGTGGTCGCACACGCTGGACGCTTCGACGGATTCGAACGGCGGCGGCACGCCGATGAACCCGTACTGGTGGAAGGCCGACTACGGGCACTCGAACTGGGACATCCGGCACCGCCTGGTGGCGACCTTCGTGTACGACATTCCGTTCTTCGCCGGGGCCAACGCGCTTGTGAAGGGAGTGTTTTCCGGGTGGCAGGCCAACGGGATCGTCACGCTGCGGGGCGGGCTGCCGTTCAACGTCACGACGGGGACGGACACGGCCAATACCGCGGCCAGCGGACCGTACCGGCCGAACCTAGTTCACTCGCCGAGCGCGAACTGCGGGCGCGGGCACCTGGTGGGGTGCATCGACGCTTCCGCGTTCACGGTGTCGGATCTGTATCCGATTACGCCGGGGAACTATGCTTACGGCAACGCGGGGCGGAACCTGCTGCGGGGGCCGGGCTCGGAGAGCGTCGATTTCTCGCTGGCGAAGAATTTCCCGATCGGGGAGAGAGTGCGGTTCCAGTTCCGGTTCGAGACGTTCGGGGTTTTCAACCACACGAATTTCAGCAATCCGGCGGCGACGATCAACACTTCGTCGTTCGGGAATATCACGGGCGCATCGGGGAACCGGAATATCCAGCTTGGAGGGAAGCTGAGTTTTTGAGGCGAGTCATTCATACCGTCAGGTGCGCTCCCTGAGGGCCGCGGCCCGGCGCCGGCGCCGCGCACGTCGGAAGGTGTGAAGAGTCCTGCGGCCGCGGACGGACACGGATGGACGCCGATGAAAAGCGCAGGCCGATGGGGGAAGGCGGAATAGGCGGATGGGCGGCGACAGAGTTTCAGGTTCGGAGAGCGTGGTTTTGGCCGAGGCGGCAACCGAGCGGATCGCCCGCGGCGTCTGCTCACCTCGCGGAAGGAGGTTGCCAGCTTCCTGGGCGTTGGGGTGCGGAGGGCGCAGAAGCGGGAGGCGCGGCTCGGGCCTGCGGTGGTGCGGAAAGCCGGGGAGAGAGGGCGCGTGCGGGCCGATCCGGACGAGGCGGACGCTTGGCGTGAGGCGTATTGCGCCGCCGCATACGAGCTCAACCCGGACCTGAGCGTGCGTTCGGCGGAATGGGACGCCGGGCTTCGCAATGACCACCGCCGGCTATGGGCGGGGGGCAAACCGGATCATGGTTTGACGGAGGGGGAGGCGCGGCCGGGGGCGGCGAACGGGAGCGGCCGGACGCCGTTCGGCGGGAATGTGGTTCCCCCGGCGCGGATCAGCCCGATCATCAAGAAGATCGTGGACCTGACGCCGGCGCAGAACCTGGGGACGCCGACGACCATGGCGAACAACTTCTTCGCGAACGGGCCGTTCATTTACGACCGGCACGTTCTGGACACGAAGTTCACGGCGCATGCGACGGAGAAGCTGAAGCTGAGCGCGCGGGTGAGCTATCTGAAATGGAACTTCGACAATCCGCCGCTGTTCGGGCAGTTGGGCGGGACGGGGAGCGAGGGCCGTGGATCGTACGAGGGGCAGGGGACCGGGAACACGGTGACGATGACGTATTCGGGGGCGTACACGCTGACACCGGCGATCGTGATCGACGGGTCCTTAGGCTACACGCTGATCGACAACGCGGCGGAGAACATCCGGCTGGACGAGAAACCGGGGTTGGCGTTGTTGGGAATTCCCGGAACGAATGGTCCGAACCGCGATTGCGGGGGTGGCCGGGGTTCCCGGTGACGGGATTCGACGCGTATGGGCGGGCGCAGGCGAATTCCCCGAGGCAGCTTGGACTGCCGCAGGCGCAGTACGTTTCGAGCGTGGCGTGGATGAAGGGCGCGCATAACATCGGTTTCGGCTGGGACGCGCTATGGATGGGAATGGACGGGAACGAGCCGGCGGGATTGGGGCGGCGCCGGCGGGCGGATGGCAGGTGAACAGCCTGCTGACGATGTCTACGGGCGGGGTCTTCAGCGTCACGACAGCGGGAGGATCGCTGAGCGCTCCGGGGAATTCGCAGATCGCGGACCAGGTGAAGGAGCGCGTCGAGATTATCGGGACGCGGGATCTTTGGTTCGATGTGACGGCGTACCGGCCGGTGACGGAGGCGCGTTTCGGGAATTCGGGGTGGGATCAGCTACGGGGACCGCGGATGATTAATCTCGATCTGAGCATATACCGGAGTTTCAGGGTATCGGAGAGGATGCGGATGCAGTTCAGGGCGGAGCCGTTCAATGTTTCGAATACTCCGCATTTTGGGAACCCGCGGCCGGATATCAGCGCCTGGCAGCCGGGGTTGATAACCGGAGTACAGAATGCGGGAAGAGAAGGATTGACGAGCGGATGTTGCGGTTTGGGCTGCGGGTGAGTTTTTGAAGACACAGGCTGAAGCCTGTGTTACAGGTGGAGGAGATGGCGGGCGGCGGCGAGGGCGAGGCCGAGGGTTCCGTAGCGCTCTTTGTAGATCTGCTTGTAGAGGGCGGGGGTGTCGGGGGGCGGGGTGCGCCGGACGGGCTTGGGGCGGAGCTGGAGGGCGCCTGAGGGGCAGGTGGAGGCGCAGAGTCCGCAGCCGATGCAGCGGCCGCTATCGAGGAGGGGCGCGGGGGTGGGGCCGCCGGCGGGGCGGGTGAGGGCTTCGGTGGCGCAGCGGCCGTAACAATTGCCGCAACCGGCGCAGAGGGTGGAGTCGAGGGCGATTTGGTAGTTGGTGTTGAACCACGTGGCGGGGGCGGGGCGCTTGCGGGCCATTTCGAGGACGTTGCAGCAGCAGGGGCAGCAGCAGCAGACGAACATGGGGTCCTGGGTGTTCTGGGGCTGGAGGACGAGGCCGTCGCGGTCCGCTCGGGTGAGGAGGGCGAGCATTTCGCCGCGAGTGATGGAGGCGGCCAGACCGGCTTGAATGACTTGTGCGGCCATGCGGCCGAAGATGAGGCAGCTAGCGTGCCGGGAGGTGCGCGTGCAAGGGCGGCCGGTGAGGGCGCGGCCCTTGCGGCAGATGCATTCGATGGCGGCGAAGGGGCCTTGGGAGCGGCGGACCCAGGCGGCGATGTCGTCGTGGGGAGAGACGTTGCGGTTGTGGGCGAGGGCGGCGTTGACGGGGACGGTGCGCATCTGGCGGGTGGGGCCGGCGGCCCAGGCGTTGTGGAAGGATTCGTCGAGGTACTGGCGGACGTCGCGCTCGAATTCGGCGGTGAGGCGGGGGAGCTGGAGTTCGAAAATGCCGATGGCGAAGGGGAGCATGGAGTAGAGGGTTTGGCCTTTGGCGGGGAGGGCCTGGATGAGTCCGTTGGCCGCCATGGCGTCGAGGGACTGGCGGAGCTGGTCGAGAGGGATGTTTCCGGCGAGGCGTTTGCGGATGATGGATGCGGGTTCGGGGAGGACGCCGAGGGCGAGGGCGAACTCGGCCTGTTGGGGGGTGAAGAGGCGCTCGAGGATGCGGATTTCGACGCCGGAGCGGGTGGGCGGGAAGCCGACGGGGGAGCGGTCGAGGTGCTGTTGAAGGCGGCGGTAGAGGTCCTCGGCAGGCATGGGGAATCCTGCGGCAAGCCCGATGATAGTGCGGATCGTGTTGGGAAGCAATGGCATTAACCGGGAGATCGCCTTGGGGCGCAGGGGGAGGGCCGATATTGCGAATCCGGGGGCGCGGAGCGGCGGTGGAAGCC
This sequence comes from uncultured Solibacteraceae bacterium, assembly GCA_964472745.1. Taxonomy (GTDB): domain Bacteria; phylum Acidobacteriota; class Terriglobia; order Bryobacterales; family Bryobacteraceae; genus CAYYNC01. The sequence continues at coordinate 92,124 of CAYYNC010000021.1, read as the reverse complement.
GTCGCGGGCCGCTGATATCGATTGGGTTGGAGACGCCGGGGCGCCCCCGGGGGCTGCGGCGTTCTTGCCGATGGGGGAAGGCGTGGCTCAAGGAACTCCGGCAGGAAGGTCCACTGGTACCAGTCGAAATTGAACCTAGTGGACGGGGTCAAAGGAGTCTATGATTCAGGCTAGTAAAGCCCCCGCCACGACGGCATCAGTAGACCGATACCAAGTGGTTCGTGCCGGGGCCTGGCGATGCAGCCGAATTGAGGAGGAGAGGAGGAAATCCTCAATGCGGCGGAGCGATCCGCGCAGGCGCGCGGAGCCGCCTCGTGAGGAAATCAGCCTACCTCAAACTGTTCACCGACAGACATGAGAGGAGACCTTTCGAAATGAGAAGTTGGAAATGCGTATTTGCGGCAGCGATGGCGCTGGCCGTACTGGTAACGATCAACGCTCCCGTGATTGCACAGCAGGCAGGAACGAGGATTGACAGTGGACCGGTCGTCTCGGACGCGAACGACGTGAACACGATGAACTTCAGGACCCAGACGTTCGTCTGCGGCGGGAAGACGCAGGCGGGGACGCCGATCGGGGGAAACGGCACCTTGGCGGCGAACGGAACGTCGGGTACGATCACGATCGCCGGAATTCCCGCGACGGCGACGGTGGTGCGGGCGGACCTGATGTGGACGGTGCTGCACGATGAACCGTACAACACGACAACGATCGGACAGACGATCATCTTCAACGGCACACCGGTGACGGCGTTCAACATCGGCCGCGCGAACGAGGACCCTTGCTTCCCGCAAACGAACTCGATCGCCTGGCGCGCGAACGTCACCGGACTTGTGACAAGTCCGGGCAACGGCGTTTACACCGTTTCTGGCTTTCCGGGCGGGACGAACTTCACCGAGGGCGTCACGCTGCAAATCCTGTGGGCGGAGCCCAACGCGGGGTTGATGGCGGATAACCTCTATCACCCGGCGCCCAACGGGAAGCTCGCTGTGACGCAGGGAGACGCCTTCAGCCAGGCGCTGGTCTTCGCGCCGACCAATGCAGCCGGACCGGTAGCGTCGAGGCTGATGATCGTGTTCGGCAACGGGCAGACGAACGGGACGGAGAACCTGCGGTTTGACGGGTCTCTGCCCGGGGATCTGAACCTGGACAACACCCTGGACGGAAGCACTGTCGCAAAAGCCCCGAATACCTGCGCCTCAACAGTCGGCACGGAGTGTTTCTGGGACGACGACATGCACAATGTCTCAGGGCAGGTGGGGAACGCGTCGGCGGCGGCAGTGATCTCGTCCACGGGCGGGAGCGACTGCATCACATGGCCGGCCGTCAGCCTGACGACAAGCACCGATCCGGCCACGGTGTGCAGGTTTGGCGGGGAGTACGTCGACAACCAGTGCCCGGCGGCGCTTCCGTGGAAGAACCATGGCGAGTATCTGTCGTGCGTTTCGGAAGCGGCGCAGCGGTTCCTTGCCGGCCTGCCTTATGGGGGGACCTGTCCGCGGGCGGAGATTCAGAGCTGCATCGTGAATCCGCGTGCGCGGAGCGGGGTCGGGAAGCCGTAGGCGTCCGCCGACCTTTAATTGGATGTGAAAGCCGGGGCCTCTTCGGGGCCCCGGCTTTTTTTGCGCCTTTGTGGGGGGGCATTTTCGGATTGATCCATCGAAAATACAGACAATTCGGGATTGTGGCCGGGCGGCAATTCGGTTTATTATGCTCTCTAGCACAGCCACCCGCCGCGGAGGCGTCCGGCGACGGATGCCGAGTGGCTCGTTTCGGGCGCAGGCGATGCTGCCGTGATCCAGGAGGGGTCCGCGTGATCTTCAGGGCAGCGGAGGACGCTTCGCGCAGGAGACAGAGGCCGCGCCTCGAGGCGCCAAGGGACCTTCCCATCAACAACTGAATGAAAGAACAAACACAAAGGAGTTGTGTGAAATGACGAAGTTGAATCTTGTAATGGCATTCACAGTGGTTGCGCTGCTGACCATTGGAGCGGCTGCACAGACGGCCGGCACGACCGGGGCGGCCTCGGGTCCGACGATCCAGCAGGCGACGATCCTGAACCCGATGACCCAGGTGAACGCGAAGTACATTTGCGGGGGACAGGTGTCGGCCGGGACGCCGATCGCGGGCAATGCGGCGGGGCTCGGGACGTCGGGCGTCATCCCGCTGGCGGGGATTCCGGCGGGGGCGAAGATCCGGAAAGCGATGCTGTTCTGGAGCGTCCTGACGAACTCGGCCGAGGCGGCTAACCCAGGGATGAACATCGCCTTCAACGGCAACCCGATCACCGGGGTGAAGATCGGGTTTGTGGCCGGGGAGAGTCCTTGTTTCCCGCAGGCGAATACGATGGGCTGGAAGGCGGACGTCACCTCGCTGGTGGCAGGCAACGGCGCGTACACGGTTGGCGGGTTCCCCGGAGGCAACGCGATCACGGGAGCGAACTTCACGGAGGGCGCCACGCTGGCGGTGCTTTACGACGACAAATCGAGCACTCTGCGGCGGCTGGTGGAGTACGAGGGGATGGCAGTCACCAACAGCGGAGGGGAAGTGGTCTCGCAGGCGCTGATGGGATTCACAGCCGGGGGGGCGCCCGTGCAGGCGACGTGGTACCCGGTGACCGGCAATGGGCAAGCCGCGGCCGACACGCTGGGGTTCGGATCGCTGAACCTCGGCAGCACGATTTTGGACGGAAGCACGGCGGCGAAGGCGGCGGGCACGTGCTCTTACACCGATTCCGGCACCACCGAATGCTACTGGGACGACGACAACGTGAATGTCTCCGCGGCCTTCGTGGGCGGGGAGACCTCGGTCACCGTGGTGGGCGGCGTGCCCGAGGCGGGCGGCGACTGTCATAGCTGGCTGGCGATGCAGTTGATCGTCACCACTCCGCCGGCGCAGTTTCAGGATTTCTGCGCGGCGGGCGGCGCCTATGCCGACGCGCAGTGTCCTCCCGGCGGGACGTACAAGAACCACGGCGCGTATCTGAGCTGCGTGGCTCAGGCGGCGGAGGCGTACCTGGCGGGCCAGGGGATTCTGTGCGAGGAGCTCCAGAGCTGCATCGTGAATCCGAGGGCGAGGAGCGGGGTCGGGAAGCCGTAGTTTTCGCGGAGTTGGCCTGAGAGGGAATCGCCGGAGCGCCCGGACGGGGAGCTCCGGCGCTTTGTTTTCTGGCATGATGGGGAGACCGAGGAGGAACCAAGGTGAAGAGAGTATTGGTGTTGGCGCTGGCGCTGGCGGCGTGGGCCGGGGCGCAGGACCGGGTTGTGGCAACGATCGACGGGCAGCCGATCCGCGAGAGCGAGATCAATGTTCAAGGGCAGGCCCGGCAGATTGAGCAGCAGATGTACCAGGCGCGGGTGAACGCGGTGGAGCAGTTGGTGACGCGGCGGCTGCTGGAGAAGGCGGCGGCGGCTTACGGGGGCGACGTTCAGGAGCTGCTGAAGAAGGAAGTCGACGAGAAGACGCCGGAGCCGACGCCGGGGGAAGTGGAGGCGTTCTACCTCGGGCAGCGGAACCAGATCCGGCAGCCGTTAGAGAGCGTGCGGGAGCAGTTGGCCAAGAACCTGAAGGCGCTGAAGGCGAACGAGGCGCGGCAGAAGTACCTGGCGAACCTGCGCGCGAAGGCGAAGGTGGAGATCATGCTGGAGCCGCCGCGGATGAAGGTGGAGGCGGGCGCTTCGGCGAGGAAGGGCCCGGCCACGGCGCCGGTGACGATCGTCGAGTTCTCCGACTTCCAGTGTCCGTACTGCAAGCGTGCGGCGAGCACGGTGAACGAGATTTCGAAGAAGTACGGGGACAAAGTGAGCATCGTCTTCAAAGACCTGCCGTTGTCGATCCACCCGCAGGCGCGTCCGGCGGCGGAGGCGGCGCGATGCGCGGGCGATCAGGGGAAGTTCTGGGAGTATCACGACGCGCTGTTCGCGGAGGCGTCGTTCAGCGGGGAGACGTGGATGAAGCTGGCGGGGGAGTTGAAGCTGGACGCGGCGCAGTTCAAGCAGTGTTTGGATTCGGGCAAGCACAAGGCGGCGGTGCAGGCGGACGAGAAGCAGGCGATGGAATTGGGGGTTGAGTCGACGCCGGCATTTTTCATCAACGGGGTGGCGGTGACGGGGGCGCAGCCGATCGAGGAGTTTGCGAAGGTGATCGACCGGGAGCTGGCGCGGCGGCAGTAGGAACCCGCATGGGTTTCCATCTCTGGAAACCCATATTTATGGTATGCTCGGGGCGTGAAGACAACGGTCGAGTTGCCGGATGAACTGATGCGGGCGGCGAAAGAATTCGCGGCCCGCGAGGGGATTCCCCTGCGCCAGGTCTTCGAGTCAGGCGTGCGGCTGGCGATAAAAGGGCGTGCGCCGGGGCGGCGCTTCCGGCTGAAGACGATTACGGTGAAGGGGCGGGGGCTGGCCGTTCCGGGCGATTGGGAGACGATCCGCGAGACGATCTACCGGGGCCGCGGCGGATGATTGCCGTGGACACGAACATTCTGGTGTATTCGGTGCGGGAGGACTCTGCCTGGCACGCGGAGGCTCTGGCGTGCGTGCGGGGCCTGGCCGAGGGGGGAGAGAGCTGGGCGATTCCCTGGCCGTGCGTGGGGGAGTTCCTTGCGATCGTGACGCATCCGCGGATCTATGTACCGCCGATGGCGATGGCGGATGCGGTGAGGCAGGTGGATTACTGGATGGAGAGTCCGACGCTGCGCGTGCTGGGGGCCACGGCGGCGACGTGGGCGCATCTGCGGGGGTTGGTTGTTGAGGGGAAGGCGGCGGGCGGCGTGGTGCATGACGCGCGGGTAGCGGCGATCTGCCTGTCGAACGGCGTGCGGGAGTTGTGGAGCGCCGACCGGGATTTCGGGCGGTTTGCGGGGCTGCGGGTGCGGAATCCGCTGGTGAAGGGCGGGGCTAGCCGGCGATAGCGCGGGCGAGAGCCGGAGGGAGCGCTGCCTGGGTCTCGCGCAGAATCTCGAGGATGGGGCGGCGGGCGGGGTCCTTGAGCTCCTGAGCGAGGCGGGCGGCCACGGCGTCGATGGCTTCTGGCGGGAGGTTGTGGAAGGCCTCCGAGTAGACGAGGTAGCTGAGGGGGTAGCGGAAGAGGCGGGTCTGGAGATCGAGCCGGCGGAGGGAGCGGCCGTCACGGGCTTTGGGGCCGCGGGCTTCGAAGGCTTCGGGAAAGCGGGAAGAGCTGCGGATGGGGGCGGCGAGGGGGGCTTCGTTGGCGAAGAGGAGGTAGTCGACGAGCTCGCCGGCGGCGCGGCGGATGCGGCGGGCGGCGGAGTCCGCGGATTCGCTGGAGGGTGAGCCGAGGAGCTGGCTCATGAGGTCGCGCTGGTGGGTGGCGAGGCGGGTTTCGAAGTTGAGGCGGGTGATGAGGTTCATGGCGCGGAACTGGTGCTCGGCGACCATGAGGGCGACGATGTCGCTGAAGGGGGTGAGTGTGGCTTCGGCGCGGACGATCGAGGGCAGGGATTCGCGGTTGAAGGCGGCGGTGGTGTCGAGGGCGGTGGGATTGGCGCGGTCGCGGGCGAAGGAGTTGCCCATGTGGCTCTGGCCGCCGTGTTTGCCGGTGACGAACCAGCCGCCCCAGCGCTCGTTGAGGGGGCTGGTGTGGTCGGTGACGAATCCGCCGGCCTGAAAGTAGGGCATGCCGGAGGGCTCGGGGTAGACGGAGCGGATGAGCAGGCCGGGGACGCCGGAGGTGGAGGCGTTGAGGTGGCACTGGAGGCAGGCGTCGTCGCGGCGGACGAAGGAGGGGGCGGCGGGGTCCTGGTCGAGGGTAAAGAAGATCTGGCCCTGGCGGGGGTCCCAGGAGGCGACTTCGAGGACGTCGCCGCCGTTGACGTAGCCGATGGAGACGCGGTCGTTGAAGTAGATGGCGCGAGGGGTGACGGGGTTGATGCGGGAGGCCTGGAAGCTGGTCTTGGAGAAGACGAGCATTTGAGATTCGCGGGGGACGTCGAGGGCCTGAAGGAGCGAGGCGAGGTAGCCGTGGGCGGGGTCGTACTTCAGGGTTGTTTTGCGAGCGGCGAGGTCACGCTGGAGGCGGGTGACGGGGTCGTCGAGGGGGGCTTTGGCGTAGTTGATGGCCTCGTGGTCGAGGGGGAGGTCTGCGGCGGCCCAGAGGAGGAAGGGCGCGGCGAGGAGGAGGAAGCGTCGCGCGGTCATCGGGTGTTTCCATTGTCGTATGCGAGCGGGGGGGCGCGTTGTGACGGAGGTCACGGGGCAGACTGTGAACTGAACAGGCACGGGCTGAAGGCTATGTTACCGGCCCAACACCGAGCGGGCGGCGGTGTCGAGGATCACGGACGGAAAGATGCCGAGGAAGAGGGTGGCGGCGGCGGAGGCCCAGAGAGTGGCCTGGATGCCCGCGGTGGGCGCGGGGAGCTCGGGGGCTGCGCCGCCGTCGCGCATGTACATGGCGACAATGATGCGGAGGTAGTAGTAGGCGGCGACGGCGCTGTTCAACAGGCCGAGGACGGTGAGCCAGATGAAGTTGGAGTCGAGCGCGGCTTTGAAGATGTAGAACTTGCCGAAGAAGCCTCCGGTGAGGGGGACTCCGATCAAGCTGAGGAGAAAGAGTGCGAGCAGGGCGGCGGTGAGGGGCTGGCGCACGCCGAGTCCGGCGTAGTGCTCGACGTCGACGAAACGCTCGCCGGCGCGGCCGACGTGGGTGACGACGGCGAATGCGCCGATGTTCATGAAGGCGTAGGCGGCGAGGTAGAACATGGCCGCGGCGGTTCCGATTTCGGAGAGGGTCGCGAGCGCCACCATGACGTAGCCGGCGTGGGCGATGGAGCTGTAGGCGAGCAGGCGCTTGATGTTGGTCTGGCGCAGCGCGGCGAAGTTGCCGATGAGCATGGTGGCGAGCGCGGAGATCCAGAGCAGCGGCTCCCAGAGGTTCTTCACGGGCTCGAAGGCGGTGATGGCGACGCGGAGAAACATGGCGAAGGCGGCGGCCTTGGGTCCGGCGGACATGAAGCCGGAGACGGGGGAGGGCGCGCCCTGATAGACGTCGGGGGCCCACATCTGGAAGGGGGCCGCGGAGACCTTGAAGGCGAAGCCGACGAACATCATTGCCACGGCGGCGCCGAGGAGAACGGCGTTGGGGCGGAGCGCGGGGTCGAGCAGGACGCGGCGGACCTCGCTGAGATTGGTCGTGCCGGTGAGGCCGTAGATCCAGGCGACGCCGTAGAGCAGGAAGGCGGTGGCGAAGCTGCCGAGCAGGAAGTACTTGAGAGCGGCCTCGTTGTTGCGCTCGTCGTCGCGCAGGTAGCCGGCCAGAACGTAAGTGGCGATGGAGGAGCACTCCAGGCCGATGAAGATCATGATCAGCTCGTTGGCCGTGGCCATGATGCATTGGCCGACGATGGAGAAGAGGACGAGGGCGTAGTATTCGCCGGACTCGGCGCGCTCGTTGCCGAGGTAGTTGGTGGAGATGAGGATCGTGAGCAGGCCGACGACGAGCACGAGCACGCGGAAGAAGGTGGCGAAGGCGTCGACCAGAAGCAGGTTGGAGAACGCGGGGCCCGGGTTGCCGGAGGCGTAAAGCGCGAGTCCAAGTGCGAGGGCCAGCGCGAGGAAGGCGAGGACGCCGAGGCGCCGTTTGTGCGCGATGAGGGTGAAGGGCTCGAGGACCATGATCAGCGTGGCGGCGAGGGTGAGCAACATCTCGGGCGAGAAGCGGAGGAGCTCGGCGGCGCCGGGCATGAAGTTAGCGGGCATGGGCGGTCTCCGATTGCGCGGCGGCCGCGCGGACCGGCGCTGTGAGCACGGTTTCGAGAATCTGTTCGTTGGCGGCGCGGACCGGGGGCAGGAAGCTCTGCGTGCCGATGCCCATCCAGACCATGAGGACGATGAGAGGCAGCATGGCGGCCCACTCGCGCGGGTTGAGGTCGGTGACGTGATGCTTTACTTCGCCGGGCGTATCGCCGTAGAAGGCGCGCTGGACCATCCAGAGCATGTAGACAGCGGAGAGAATGACGCCGAGAGCGGCGAAGGCGGCGTAGAGAAGGCTGACGCGCGCAGCGCCCTGCAAGACGAGGAACTCGCCGACGAAGTTGTTCAGCATCGGCAGGCCGACGCTGGCCAGCGTGGTGATGAGGAAGACCGTGGTGAGCCAGGGGGCGACAGTGCCGACGCCGCCGTAGTCGGCGATTTCGAGAGAGTGGCGGCGCTCATAGAGGTAGCCGACGAGGATGAAGAGCGCGCCGGTGGAGATGCCGTGATTGAGCATCTGGTAGACGGCGCCGTCGAGGCCGTTCTGGTTGAAGCTGAAGATGCCGAGAACGACGAAGCCGAGGTGGCTGACGGAGGAGAAGGCGACCAGGCGCTTCATGTTCGGCTGGACCATGGCGACCAGCGCGCCGTAGATGATGCCGACGATGGCGAGGACGATGATCCAGGGCGCGGCTTGCTTGGAAGCCTGGGGGAACATCGGCAGGCAGATGCGGACAAGGCCGTAGCAGCCCATCTTCAGCATGACGGAGGCGAGCATGACGGAGCCGGCGGTGGGCGCTTCGCCGTGGGCGTCGGGCAGCCAGGTGTGCAACGGGAAGAGCGGGACCTTGATGGCGAAGGAGAAGAAGAAGGCCAGGAAGAGCCAGAAGCCCTCGGCGGGGGAGAGCGCGAGGCGGCCCTTGGCCAGCATGTCGAGGATGAGCGGGATGTCGAACGTGCCGCTGCGGTTGTAGAGCCAGATGATGGCGGCGAGCATGAGCACGGAGCCGGCCATGGTGTAGAGGAAGAACTTCACGGCGGCGTAGATGCGCTTCTCGTGGCCCCAGATGCCGACGAGGAAGTACATCGGCACGAGCGAGACTTCCCAGAAGACGTAGAAGAGGAAGAGATCGAGGGCGACGAAGACGCCGACGAGGCCGAACAGGAGAAGCAGCATGAAGGCGTAGAACTCCTTCACGCGCTTCTGAATGTATTGCCAGGAGACGAGGATGCAGATGGGCGTGAGCAGGGTCGCGAGGATGACGAGCCAGAGGGAGAGGCCGTCGAGTCCGGTGTGGTAACGGATGGAGGGGTACTCGATCCAGGGCCGGTTGGTCTCGAACGACATGGTTTTCGGGCTGTCGAGCACGGGCGCGATGAGGGCGAGCGACAGCAGGAAGGCGATGAGGGAGACGCCGAGGGTGAAGTTGCGGATGAGCGCGTGGTTGTCCTTGGGCAGGAACAGCGTTACGAGGAAGCCGGCGGCGGGGATGAAGAGGAGCAGGTCGAGCAGGTTCACTTCAGGCCTCCCGCGTAACCGGCGATGGCGGCAATGACCGCGATGGAGCCGGCGAGGACCCAGGCGGCGTAGCGTCGTATGTAGCCGGATTGCATGTGGCGCAAACCCGCGCCGATGAAGACCGAGAGGCGGCCGGCGCCGTTCACCGCGCCGTCGATGATGCCGAGGTCGACGCCCTTCCAGAGGACGGTGCGCGAGCCGTCGCGGATCGGGTGGACGATGAGGGCGTCGTAGAGCTCGTCCACGCGGTACTTCTCAAAGACCAGCCGATAGAGTCCGCCCAGCGCGCGGGAGAATTTTTCGGGCAGCGCGGGGTTGACGACGTAGAAGAGCCAGGCGAGGAAGATGCCGCCGAGCGCGGCGGCGACGCTGATGGCGACGAGGGCGAAGTCGTGTTCGCCGTGGGGCTCGCCGAACAGCGGCGCGAGCCAGTGCGGCACGTTGAAGTAGCCGCCGGCGAGGGAGAGCAGGGCGAGCACGCCGAGCGGGGCGGTCATGACGAGCGGCGATTCGTGGGGGTGCGCTTTGCCGCGGTAGGTTCCGAAGAAGCACATGAAGATGGCGCGGAAGACGTAGAAGGCGGTCATGGCGGCGGTGGCGACGCCGACCCAGTACATCCACGGGTGATGGGCGTGGACGGCGAGGAGGATTTCGTCTTTGGACTTGAAGCCGGAGAACGGCGGCACGCCGGCGATGGCGACGGCGGCGCACAGCAGCACCATGAAGGTGACGGGGATCTTAGAGCGCAGGCCGCCCATGTTGCGCAAGTCCTGTTCGCCCGAGAGCGCATGGATGACGCTGCCGGCGCCGAGGAAGAGCAGGGCCTTGAAGAAGGCGTGCGTCATGACGTGGAAGATGCCGGCCGAGTAGGCGCCGACGCCGCAGGCGAGCAGCATGTAGCCGAGCTGCGAGACGGTGGAGTAGGCGAAGACGCGCTTGATGTCGAACTGCGTGAGACCGATGGTTGCGGAGAGGACGGCGGTGAGGAGTCCGATGACGGCCACCGTTTCCATCGCGATGGGAGAGTGGTTGAAAAGAGTGGCGGAGCGGGCCACCATGTAGACGCCGGCGGTGACCATTGTGGCGGCGTGGATGAGGGCGGAAACGGGCGTCGGGCCTTCCATCGCGTCGGGCAGCCAGACGTAGAGGGGGACCTGGGCGCTTTTGCCGGTGGCGCCGAGGAGCAGCAGGAGGCAGATGAGGGTGAGGATGCCGAAGCCGCTCTCGGGAGGCAGCGGGCCCACCTTGTCGAAGATCGCTTTGAAGTCGAGCGTGCCGAACTGCACCACGAGCAGGAACATGCCGAGCGAGAAGCCGAAGTCGCCGATGCGGTTGACGACGAACGCCTTCTTGCCGGCGTCGATGGCGGATTTCTTGAGGAAGTAGAAGCCGATGAGCAGGTAGCTGCACAGGCCGACGCCTTCCCAGCCGACGAAGAGGAGGAGGTAGTTCGAGGCCAGGACCAGAACCAGCATGAAGAACATGAAGAGGTTCATGTAGGCGAAGAAGCGGTAGTAGCCGCCGAAGTTGGGGCCGTGCTCGTGGGCCATGTAGCCGATGGAGTAGATGTGGATGAGGGAGCCGACTCCGGTGACGATCAGCAGCATGACGGCGGTGAGGCGGTCGACGGCGAAATCGGCGCCGATGGTGAGCGTGCCGCTCTGGATCCAGTTGAAGTAGTGCTCGGTGTAAGGGCTGTCGAGAGAGCCGAGGGCGAGCAGGGCCTTGACGGTCCAGAGGAAGGAGAGCAGGACGCCGCCGATGGCGACGGCGCTGACGGCGGCTTTCGAGAAGCGCCGGCCGAGGATTCCGTTGATGAGGAATCCGGCGAGCGGGAATGCGGGGATAAGCCAGAGATGCTGCATCGCGCTAGAGTTTCATCGAGCTGACTTCGTCGATTTCGAGGGTGGACCGGTTTTTGAAGACGGTGAGGATGATGGCCAGGCCGACGGCGGCTTCGGCGGCGGCGACCACCATCACGAAGAAGCTGAAGATATGGCCGTCGACGGCCTTCAGCTTGTAAGAGAACGAGATGAAGCTGAGGTTCACCGCGTTGAGCATCAGCTCGATGGACATGAAGACGGTGATGATGTTGCGGCGGAGCAGGAAGCCGGCGGCGCCGAGGGTGAAAAGAATCGCGCTGAGGATGAGGTACCAGGAGAGCGGCACGGATGCGGGGAGCGGGATGGGAAGGCCTTCGAGCATGACTTCAGATCTCCTTGCGGGCGAGCACGACGGCCCCGAGAATGGCGATGAGGATGAGGATGGAGGTGACTTCGAAGGGCAGCAAGTAGGTGGTGAACAGGGCGCGGCCCACGGCCTGCGTGGCGCCCCCGGTGAACTCGCCGAATTTGACCACGCCGCCCTTGGGCGCCTGCGTGTGGATGAGCGCTGCAATGAGCGCGGTGAAGGTGAAGATAAGCGGCAGGGCGATCCACCTGGTCAGGTCGCGCTTCGAGGGGTGCTTCTCCGAGCCCGTGTTGAGCAGCATGATGACGAAGACGAAAAGCACCATAATGGCGCCGGCGTAAACGATCATTTGCACCGCGGCGATGAACTCGCCTCCGAGCAGCAGATAGAGCACGGCGAGCGAACCCATGACGCCGATGAGGGAGATGGCGCTCGAGATGGGATGCGTTTGCAGAACGAGGTTGATGGCGCAGGCGACCGCGATCGAGGCAAACGTGAGAAAGAGGATTGCGTCCATAGCTGACTATTTCGTGGTGAGGGCGACAAGCAGGCCGGTGATGAGCAGGTTGACGACAGCCGCCGGGAACAGGAACGTCCAGGCGAAGCGCATGAGCTGGTCGTAGCGGAAGCGGGGCAGCGTGCCGCGGATCCAAACGAAGAGGAAGATCAGGGCGAAGACCTTGGCGCCGAACCAGAACAGCGGAATCAGGATCGGCTTCAGCGGCGGAAAGAGGAAGAGGAGTCCGGCGCCCGCCATGAGGGCGCCGATGACAGGGAAGGAGTAGCGGTCCCACTTGCGGGCGCGCACCGCCTGGGCGGAGTGGTAGAACAGCATCGCGGCGGCGGCGAAGAGGATGAGCGGCGCAACGAAGCCGGATCCGAATTCGGCGGGCCAGAGGGGCTGCCATCCACCGAGAAACAGCAGCGTCGCCACGCAGCACACTGTGAGGATGTTGGCGTACTCGGCCATGAAGAAGCAGGCGAACTTCAACGAGCTGTACTCGGTGTGGAATCCAGCGACGAGCTCGGATTCAGCTTCGGGCAGGTCGAAAGGGACGCGGTTGGTTTCGGCGAACGAGGCGATGAGGAAAATCAGGAAGCTGAAGATTTGCGGCCAGGGCCCGGCGAAGATGTTCCAGCGCGGGACGATGCCGAACCAGAAGCCGGCCTGGGCGTCGACCATCTCGCGGAAGTTGAGCGTGTTGGTGATGAGCAGGGGGGAGACGAGCGCGAGGGCGAGAGGGAGCTCGTAGGAGATCATCTGCGCCGAGGAGCGCAGCGCGCCGAGCAGGGAGTACTTGCTGTTGGAGGCCCAGCCGCCGAGGGCGATGCCGTAGACGCCGAGAGAAGAGATCGCGAGGATGAAGAGCACGCCGATATTGAGGTTGGCGAGCTCCATGTTGGTCTTCACTCCGAAGACTTCAACCTGCGGGCCGAAAGGGATGACGGCGATGGCGGTGAGCGCGACGGCGACGGCGAGGAAAGGCGCGAACAGGTAGAAGAAGCGGTTGACGTTGACGGGGAAGAGCCCTTCCTTGGCGACGAGCTTGATGACATCGGCCAGCGGCTGGAGCAGGCCGTGCGGGCCGACGCGGTAGGGGCCGGGACGCAATTGGATGTGGGCGAGAACCTTGCGCTCGATCCACTGGAGGTAGGCGAGCGTGGTGAGCAGCACGGCGGCGACCATGGCCGCCTTGATGAGTGTGATTGTGTAGAAGTTGATTTCCACGGGTGCAGCTAGCCGGCGTTGTCTATGGCTGGTAAAGCGCGCCGGGCGCCTCCATGACGGAATTGAGCATCGTGCAGTAGCGGCCGAGGGTTCCGGACGTGAACAGGGTATCGCCGCTGGGCCGGATCAAGTCGGGCCGCGGGAGCGCCGGGATGGGGCCGTTGAGGGGCGAGGTCTGGGCGGCGCCGCCGGTGGCGATGACAGGGAGTGCGACGTTGTAGCCGGGCACGGTGCGGCGGATCTCTTCGAAGACCTTGTCGGGGGTCCAGACGCCGAGGTTCAGCCCCATCTCCTTGGCGATGAGGCCCATGATCTCGAGGTCGGACTTCGCGCCCATCACCTTCGGCCCGGCTTTGAGGCGCTGGACTTCGCCGCAGACGTTGGTGACGGCGCCGTTTTTTTCGTAGGCGCTGGCGGCGGGCAGGACGATGTCGGCGCGCCTGGCGGTTTCGGTGAGGAACAAGTCCTGGACGACGACGAATGCTTTTTCGGAGGCGAGCGCGCGGCCGCCTTCGAGCGGATTCGCGCCGACGACCCAGAGGACGTCGAGGGCGGGGGAGGCGAGCATTTCCCCGGCTGTCATGCCGGGATCAAGGCCCAGCTCTTTGACGGAGCGGTAGCCGGGCGCGAGCTCGGGCAGGAGGCCCATGTCCATGGCGCCGCGCGAGTTCGAGTAGTCGACCAGGCAGACGTACTTTACAGGGATGCCGAGAGAATCGCCGAACGCCACCAGCCGGCGCACAGCATCGCCTTTGATCGCCGCGCCGAACAGGATCACCAGGCCGGCGCGCTTCTTCAGATCATCGGCGAGCGCTGCGACGGCTTCGAGTTCCTTGCCCTCCCCGGCGATGATGGATTCCGCGGCGTAGTCGCGCTCGCGCACCGGGCCGGGGGTGACCGTATAAACAGCGGCCTGGCGGTGGCGGTAGTTGGCGCGCAATTGGAAGGCGAGCAGCGGGTGCTGCTGGGCGAGGTCGGCGGAGACGACGAGTGCGGCGTCGGTCGTGTAGAGATCGCCGACGGTGGCGAGCGCGTTTGGGCGGCCCTGGAGCGCGTCGAGCAAAGCAGGGACATCGCCGGTGCGGTGGTGATCGATATTCGAAGTTCCCAAGCCGGCGCGGGCGAACTTCTGGAGGAAGTAATTCTCTTCGTTGGTGGTGTGGTTGGAGCCGATGACGCCGAACGTGCCGCCGGCAGCTTTCGCCGCGGAGAACTTTTCGGCGACGGCGGCCAGGGCCGCGGACCAGGCCACCGGAACGAGCTCGCCGTTGTTGCGCATCAGCGGGGATTGCAGGCGTTGCTCCGAGTGCACGAAGTCGAAGCCGAAGCGCCCCTTGACGCAGAGGAACTCGCCGTTGACGCCGGAGCGGTCGCGATTGTTGGCGCGGAGGATGCGGCCGTCGCGGACGGCAAGCGTCGTCTTGCAGCCGTTGGAGCAGTGGGTGCAGATCGTGCCGACGTGGTTCATCTCCCACGGCCGCGACTGGTAGCGATAGGTTCCCGAGGTCAGCGCGCCGACGGGGCAGATGTCGATGCACATGCCGCACTCGTCGCACTCGAGGTGGTCGTTTTTGTTGGGGATGATCTCGCAGGTGACGCCTCTCATGCCGACGCCGAGGGCGCGGACGCCGAGTCCTTCGTCGCAGACGCGCACGCAGCGGTAGCAGAGAATGCAGCGCGGAGCGTCGAAGTAGACCAGCGGCGACCACTGCTTTTCGGGCACGTGCTGCTTGATCTCGGTGAAGCGGCTCCCGGCGACGCCGTAGCGGAACGTCATGTCCTGCAACTCGCACTCGCCGCCCTTGTCGCAGACGGGGCAGTCGAGCGGGTGGTTGGAGAGCAGGAACTCGAGCATCGACTTGCGGGCTTCGACGACGTTGGGCGATTCGGTGCGCACCACCATGCCCTCGGCCGCGGGCAGGGTGCAGCCGGGCTGGAGCTTGGGCATCTTCTCGACTTCGACCAGGCACATGCGGCAGGCGGCCTGGAGCGAATAGCCGCCGTAGTAGCAGAACGCCGGGATTTCGATGCCGACTTTTTTCGCGGCCTCGATGACGAGCGTGCCGGCGGGCACGCGCACCTCCCTGCCGTCGATAGTCAGCGTGACGGGATCGGGCATTTCTCTCCTCGCTGAAATTCAGGCTGATGCACTACTTCACCACCACCAGCGGCTGGGCGCCGGGCGCAGGAACAAAAACCCGCGCCGACTTGATCTTCTCTTCAAACTCGTTGCGGAACTTGCGGACGATGGACATGGTGGGCATGGCGGCGGCGTCGCCGAGGGCGCAGAAGGTGCGGCCGAACATCGACTGGGCCAACTGGCCGACGAGGTCGATGTCGCGATCGGAGCCGATGCCCTGGTCGAGCCGCTCGAGCACTTTTTTGAGCCAGGTGGTTCCCTCGCGGCAGGGGATGCACCAGCCGCAGGACTCATGGGCGTAGAACTTCATGATGCGCCAGGCGAACTTCACCATGTCGGTGGTATCGTCGAGCACGACCATGCCGCCGGAGCCAAGCATCGAGCCGGCCTTGGCGAGCGAGTCGTAGTCCATCGGGATGTCGCACTCTTCGGCTTTGAGCACCGGGCAGGACGAGCCGCCGGGGACGACGGCCTTCAGCTTGCGGCCTTTCCAGACACCGCCGGCGAGGCTGTTGACAGCCTCCATCATGTTCATGCCGAGGCGCACTTCGTAGACGCCGGGATGGTTGACGTGGCCCGAGATGCAGAGCAGGCGCGTGCCGCCGTTGCGCGGCGCGCCAAGGTCGGCGTAGGCCTGGCCGCCGCGCAGGATGATGTCGGGCACGGCGGAGAAGGTCTCGACGTTGCTCAGCAGGGTGGGGCACTGGAACGCGCCGACCTGGGCCGGGAAGGGCGGTTTCATGCGCGGGTTGCCGCGCTTGCCTTCGAGCGATTCGAGCAGGGCGGACTCTTCGCCGCACTCATAGGCGCCCGCTCCCGACTGGGTGGAGAGATCGAAGTTCATCGAGGAGCCCTGGATGTTTTTGCCGAGCCAGCCGGCGGCGTAGGCCTCATCGATTTTGCGGTCCATGTGCTCGATGAGGTAGCGGTACTCGCCGCGGATGTAGATCCAGCCGCGCTCGGAACCGGTTGCGCGGGCGGCGATCAGGCAGCCTTCGATCAAGCGGAAGGGATCGTACTGCATGATCACGCGGTCCTTGCAGGTGCCGGGCTCGGACTCGTCGGCGTTGACTACAACGTACTTGGGCTTGGGCGACTTGCGGTCGACGAACGACCACTTCAATCCGGCGGGGAAGCCCGCTCCGCCGCGTCCGCGCAGGTTGGAGGTCTTCACCTCGGCGACGATCTCGTCCGGCGACATCTCCATCGCCTTTCGGAAACCGGCGAATCCTTCGTTGGCGAGGAAGACGTCGAGGGTGTCAGAGCCGGGCAGGCGGAAACGGCGGGACAGCAGGACCGTTTCGAGCGGGTGGATTTCGCGAAGCAGGTTCTCCAAGATCTCCTCCCGTTTTTCCTACTGCGGCCTCGCCGACCGCCGGAGCTGTTCGATCAGCTTGTCGAACTTTTCCGGCGTCATGTGATGGTGAAAGTCGTAGCCCGCCTGGATGGCCGGCGCCCAGGAGCAGGCGCCGATGCATTCGACCTCCTCGATCGAGAAGAGGCCGTCGGGCGTCACCTGTTTGTGCCCGATGCCGAGTTTATTGCAGGCGTGGTGGAACAGCTCTTCGCCACCGGTGAGCAGGCAGGAGACGTTAGTGCACACCTGGATGTGGTACTTGCCGAGCGGCTTGCGATGGAGCATCGAGTAGAACTCGACCACTTCTTCCACCTCGACGGGCTTGATGGAAAGGCGCGAGGCGATCTCCCCCACGAGCTCCGGGGTGATGGCGCCGACCTCGTCCTGGGCGTAAATCAGCATTGGGATGAGAGCGCCCTTCTGCCGCCCCGGCGGATAGTTCCGGAGCATCCGGGCGAATCGGGATTCGAGTTCGGGCGAAAACGTCATGGCGTAGCCGTTTACCTGTCCACGTCGCCGAGAACGAAGTCCATCGAGCCGAGAGCGGCGACGGTGTCGGCGATGAGTTTCCCTTCGAAGAGGGCGGAAAGAGCTTGAAGGTTGCCGAAGCTGGGCGTGCGCATGAAGACGCGCCAGGGCTTCGAGGTTCCGTCGCTGACGACGTAGAAGGCGATCTCGCCGCGCGGCGACTCCACAGGCACGTACGCTTCGCCGGCGGGTACGCGGAAGCCTTCGGTGACAATCTTGAAGTGGTAGATGAGGGCCTCCATCTGGGTCTTCATCTTTTCGCGCTCGGGGAGCACGACCTTGGGCGCGTCGGCCTGCCAGGGTCCCTCGGGCATCCCTTCCATGGCCTGGATCACGATTTCGCGGGACTGGCGCATCTCCTCCATGCGGACGCGGAACCGCGAGTAGACGTCGGAGTCCTTATAGCAGGGGACGCCGAAAGTGAACTTCTCGTAGGAAGAGTAGGGTTCGGCCTTGCGGATATCGCAGGCGAGGCCGGCGGCGCGGATCATGGGGCCGGTGACGCCGAGGGCGAGAAGGCGGTCGAGCGGAAGCTGGCCGACGCCCTGAGTGCGGCGCAGGAAGATGGGGTTCTTGTTGAGCAGGTCCTCGTATTCGTCGATCTTGGAGGAAAGCTCGCGGATGAATTTGCCGACCACCTTTTCCCAGCCGCGCGGGGGCTCCAGCGCGACGCCGCCGATGCGAACGTAGGATGTCATCAGCCGCTGGCCGGAGAACATCTCGAAGATGCGCAGGAGGTCTTCGCGCTCGCGGAAGCAATAGAAGTAGACGGTCATCGCGCCGAGGTCGAGCGCGTGCGTGCCGAGCCAAACGAGGTGGCTGTTGATGCGGGTGAGCTCGGCGAGCATCACGCGGAGCCACTGGGCCTTCGGCGGAATGTCGAGCTGGAGAAGCTTCTCGACCGGGAGGACGTAGGCGAGGTTGTTGGAGATGTTCGCCAGGTAGTCCATGCGGTCGGTGAGCGTGACGACCTGCTGCCAGGTGAGCGCCTCGGCCTGCTTCTCAATGCCGGTGTGGAGGAAGCCGATGTCGGGCTGAGCATTGATGATGGTTTCGCCGTCGAGCTCGAGAACGACGCGCAGCACGCCGTGCGTGGAGGGGTGCTGCGGCCCCATGTTGAGGATCGTGCGGCGGCGGCCCGGCTGGCCCTCGGGGAGGGCGCTCTCCAGCGTGGCGGCGGCGGAGTTGAGTTCGGGTTCGCTCATGGGGCCTCTTCTCGCTTCTTCGGATGCCTAGTCGTTCCGGTAGCTGTATTTGTGTCCGTGAACCGGAAAGTCCTTGCGCAGAGGATGGCCGTCCCAACTATCGGGCATGAGAATCCGCCGCAAGTCGGGATGTCCGTTGAAGCGGATGCCGAACAGATCGAAAGTTTCGCGCTCGTACCAGGCGGCGCCGGGCCAGACGGCTGTGACGGAATCGACTTCGCAGCTCGAGGAAGGCAGTGCAACCTTGAGTTTCAGCCGGAGGTTGCGCGAGAGCGAGTGCAGCAGGTAGAGGACTTCGAAGCGGGGCTCGACGGGATAGCGATCGATGGCCGTGATGCCGGAGAGCCGCTCGAAGCCCTGCTCGTCGCGCAGGAAGCGGCACACGGCAGCGATCCTGGACGGCGCGATCCAAAGCAGGATCTCCCCCAGATGGTTCGAGGCTGCCGTGACCGCCTCGGGATCCCAGGAGTCAATCGCGGCCGGGACGGCGAGGTCCTTCATCGATTCAGGCAGCATGGCGGATGTCCTGCCGGCTCCTCTCTTCCCCGGTGGTCTGTTCGACGGACCAATTCAGGACGCCCTTCTTCCAGATGTAAAAGAAGCCGGCCAGCACGAGCAGAATGAACAGCAGCATCTCGACAAAGGCGAACATCTTCAGCTCGCGGAACACGACGGCCCAGGGATAGAGGAAGATGGCCTCGATGTCGAAGAGGATGAAGAGGATGGCCACCAGGTAGAACTTCACGCTGAAGCTGTCCTTGGCGGTGCCGACAGGGGTAATGCCGCACTCGTAGGGCGTCTCTTTCACCCTGTTGCTGACGCGCTTACCGATGAGAACGCCCGCCAGGACCAGTCCGGCCGCTACCGCAATGGCGATGTGGACCTGGACAAGGACGGGAAACCATGATTCGACGGCGGATGCTGGCATGCCTAAGCTGACGCCCCCGGGGAGTAAACTTCACTATAATGAGCGCAGAAAGAGCGTGTCAAACCAAAGCATCATAGCAGATAACGAGACCGGAACATCGGTTACGGTGAACGGCGAACCGCGCCGCTTGCGGGCCGGCCTGACCGTGCGCCAGACGCTGGAAGAGCTGGGCGTGGGGACGGAGAGGGTGGCGGTGGAGATGAACCGCGAGATCGTGCGGAAGGGGGACTGGGACCGGACGATAGTGCCGGAGGGGGCGGCATTGGAGATTGTGGAATTCGTGGGGGGCGGGTGAAGCGGCAGAGCACAGGGTGAAGGCGGCGCTACGGGCTGCGGGACGGAAACGGCACACTATATGTAGTATCTCCATCTGAATCGGGGGCTCATCTTGCGGATTGACTCTTTGCGGGGCTCCGAGAGAATGGGAGTGGGCTTTGCCCAAACAGAATGGGGAAGACATGTTCAAAACAAAAAAGACGAGCAACGGCGCTCCGAGTGGAGTGGACAGCCGCGCCTACTCGTCGACCGACGTAGCGCAGCTGGCAGGCGTCAGCCTGCGGCAGTTGCAGTGGTGGGACGAACAGAAGGTTGTTTCGCCCCGCCATGAGGGGCACAAACGCCTCTATGCGTTGGAAGAGGTCGTCGAAGTGAGCGTCATCGCGGAGTTGAGGCGCAAAGGATTCAGCTTGCAAAAGATCCGGCGCGTTCTCAAGTTTCTGCAAAGAGAGATGGGCAAGCGGTTGGCGGATATCATGAACCCGGAATCCGACCTGCACCTTCTGACGGACGGACGATCCGTCTACCTGGAGGGGGACAACAACCGCATTATCGACGTAATGAAGAATGCCAGGCAGCCGATGTTCCTGGTCTGCGTGACGGACCAGGTGAAGCGGCTGACGGCCACGCCGCGCAAGCCGGTGCGGAGCGAGATGGGGGCGGCGGCCCGGAGGGCGCGCGCGATTTAGCGCCCCCGAGGAAAGGAACAACCTCCGGGCGAGGCTGCGCCACGTGGGGAATCGAAAAGCCGACAGGAAGCATCAAGAGAAGTGAATGGAGAGAGGGCCGGACACCCCAGTGGGGAGTCCGGCCCGACGTGTATCGGATCAAAAGAGAACGTAAAATGACGATACAGTTGTGACGGATTCCAATGGGGAGCCGTCCAAAGGGGTGTAGGATAGAGGGAAGCGAGAGGCTTTGAATGTTGAACCGGTTGAGACCGTATCTGTTTTCCATCTTCATCATCGCGCTGAGCGCGTTTGTGGCCGGTTCGTGGAGCCCCGGCGCGTCGGCGCAGGCCGCTAATGCGGCGGGGACGCCGGGGGAAGAGGAGTTGGGGGCGGGGCTGAAACTCTTCACTTCGGTTTACCGGCTTGTGGAAGAGAACTCGGCGGAGCGGGTGAATCCGGACAAGTCGATTTACCGTGGCGCCATCCCGGGGATGCTGCGCACGCTGGACCCGCATTCAAGCTTCTTCGATCCCAAAGATTTCAACCAGTTGCGCGACGACCAGCGCGGCAGGTACTACGGCGTCGGCATGTCGGTCCAGCCCAAGGACAACCGGACAGTGGTGGTAGCGCCGTTCCCCGGCTCGCCGGCATACAAGGCGGGTATCCGCCCGGGCGACATCATCCTCGAAGTCAACGACAAGCGCACCGACGGTTTGACAACTTCTGATGTCGCCGACCTGTTGAAGGGGCCCAAGGGGACGCCGGTGCAGGTGACAATCGCGCGTGAGGGAGTCGAGAAGCCGCTTGTTTTCAATATCATTCGCGACGAGATCCCGCGCAATACGGTTCAGACCGCCTTCTTCATCCGGCCGGGGATCGCCTATATCGACATCGAGAGCTTCAATGAAAAAACCTCGCAGGAGCTCGAGGACAAGATCCGGCAGCTCGGCGAGGAGAAGATCGAGGGCCTGATTCTCGATCTTCGCTTCAATCCGGGCGGATTGCTGAACGAGGGCGTGGCGGTGGCGGGGCGATTCCTCAAGCGCGGCCAGACAGTGGTAAGCCATCGCGGCCGGACGTCGCCGGAGAAGCCCTATTCGTCTCCGAACGGGAGCTCGAGCCGCAATTATCCCATCGTGGTGCTGGTAAACAGTTTCTCGGCTTCAGCGGCGGAGATCGTGGCGGGCGCGCTTCAGGACCATGACCGCGCCTGGATCCTCGGCGAGAACACTTTCGGCAAGGGTCTGGTGCAGACGGTGTTTCCGCTGTCGGAGAACACAGGGCTGGCGCTGACGACGGCGCGCTACTACACGCCGAGCGGCAGGCTGATCCAACGCGATTACTCGAACGGCAGCTTCTACGAGTACTACTACAAGAAGGACCTGGATAAGAAGAACTTGCAGGACGCCAAGATGACCGACTCCGGCCGGGTGGTTTACGGCGGCGCCGGCATTGCGCCCGACGAGAAGTTCAGCGTCGAATACAACCGGTTCCAGGCCGTCCTGAGCCGCGCGCAGGGGCAGATTTTCCGCGACTACATACCGAAGTACTTCAGCGGACGAGAGGCGAAATTGTCCCGCGACTGGAACCCGGATCAGGAGATGATGAACGGCTTCCACCAGTACCTGCTCGAGAAGAACATCCAGTTCACGGAGGCCGAGTTCGCCGAGAACAACGATTGGATGAAGGTGCAGCTCAAGCGGGAAGCGCTGATCACGGCGTTCGATCTGTCGGAATCGCTGAAGTACGCCGCCGAGACCGACCCGGTTGTGCTGAAAGGCCTGGAGAGCCTGGCGAAAGCGAAGGCTCTGCTCGAGAACGCGAAGAAACAGATCGTGCAACTGGATAAGAGGTCCGCGCGGCGTTGAGTCTTTCAGGCGGGCAATCTCCACAGGTGGTCGTACTCGACACCGGGGGCCAGTACTGTCACCTCATCACCCGCAAAATCAGAGAGCTGGGCGTCTACTCCGAGATCCGGCCGAGCGAGACGCCGGCGGCGGAGTTGGCCGGAGTGCGCGGGATCGTGATCTCGGGCGGGCCGGCGAGCGTTTACGAAGAGGGCAGCCCGACGGTGGACCCGGCGATCTTCGAGGCCGGGGCGGGGGTTCTGGGGATTTGCTATGGCCAGCAGCTCATGGCCATGCATTTGAACGGGCGCGTGGAGAAGGGCGAGAAGGGCGAGTACGGCCTGGCGTGGCTGGAGACCGCGAGCGACGCGCCGCTGTTTAAGGGGATCGCGGGGCGGCAGCAGATCTGGATGAGCCACCGCGACCAGGTGACGCTGCCGCCGGCGGGATTCGAGGTGCTGGGATGGACGGAAACATGTCCGGTTGCGGCGATCGGCGATGTCCAGCGGCGGCTCTATGGTGTGCAGTTTCATCCCGAGGTGGTGCACACCGAGCGCGGGCGGCAGCTTCTGGCGAACTTTCTCTACGATGTGTGCGGGTGCGAGCAGGATTGGAGTCCTCGTGAGCAGGCGGCGAGGATCGAGGAGGAGATCCGCCGGAAGGCGGGAGACCGGAAGGTCTTCTTCTTCGTCAGCGGGGGGGTGGATTCGACGGTGGCGTTCACGCTCTGCCTGCGGGCGCTGGGCGAGGAGCAAGTGCGCGCCCTGTACGTCGACACCGGGCTGATGCGCGCGGGCGAGACGGAGTTCGTGACGCGGGTCTTCGAATCGATGGGCCGCGGGGTGTTCGCGGTGGAGCATGCGCAAGACCGGTTCCTGGCGGCGCTCGAAGGCGTCGTGGAGCCGGAACAGAAGCGGAACATCATCGGCGAGATGTTCGTGGAGGTGCAGGAGCAGATTCTGGAATCCGGCCACTATCTCGACGACGACTGGATTCTCGGCCAGGGCACGATCTATCCGGACACCATCGAGAGCGGCGGCACGGCAAAAGCGGATTTGATCAAGACGCACCACAACCGAGTGGCGGGGATCCAGCGGCTGATCGAGCAAGACCGGCTGGTGGAGCCGCTGCACCTGCTGTACAAGGACGAAGTGCGCGAGGTCGGGCGCGAGCTCGGCCTGCCGGAGGAGCTACTCAACCGGCATCCCTTCCCGGGGCCGGGGCTGGCGATCCGCTGCCTGTGCGCCGCGGAATCGGAGCCGGTCACGAAACGGGAGCAGGGCTGGCTGGCGCCGCTGCATTCGGTCGGGGTGCAGGGCGATTCGCGCAGCTACCGCCCGGTGCTGGTGCTCGAGGAGCCGCAAAACAAGGCCGGCGTCCACGAAAAGGCGGCGCGCCTGATCAACGAGATCGCGGAGATCAATCGCGTGGTGTCGCTGGCATCCTCGCGGGCGCCAATCGGCGAGCTGACCACGCGCCCGGCGTTCATCACGGCCGAGCGGCTGGAGCGGCTGCGCCGGGCCGACGCAATCGTCCGGCGTCTCTGTCACGAGAGCGGCTTCGAGCACGAGGTCTGGCAGTTTCCAGTGATCCTCGTGCCGCTGGGCACTGAAGCGTACTCTGATTCGATCGTGCTGCGGCCGATTCACTCAGTGGACGGCATGACGGCGCAGTCGGTGACAATGCCGTCGCGCCTGCTCGATGAGATGTGCTGGGAACTGCTGGGCATCGACGGCATGTGCGCGGTGCTTTACGACCTGACGCACAAGCCTCCGGGCACGATCGAGTGGGAGTGAGGGTGTTCTCTTCACCCGGCCTTTGATCAGCACAACGTGCGCCAGCGACGCCGCTGGGCCGTCGCATCCATAGCCGCCCGCTACTCAGCGGTTAACTTCACCACATCTCATACGGCCGGAGATGAGCCGATGGAGCGCTCGATTCCGCGATAGAAGGTGGAGCCGCCTGCTGTTCGGAGCATGGCCGCTCCAGGGAGGCATCCACGATGAATCGATGGTTCAGTATTCCGCCCCTCGCTCTGGGCCTTGCGGCCCTGATGGGCTTCACCCCACCACAACCCGGCAAATTGATCCGTGCGATCCGGAGCCCGAGCGGGCAGGCGGATCAGCTCTTCGGGCTCTCGCCGGTGACGGTCAAGGGTCACATCGTAGCCGGGGCGGTGCGCGCTTCTCCGGAGGGAGTGTACCGGGCGGGGGCGGTGTATGTGTATGACGGCATCAGCGGCCATCTGAAACGGACGATTCCAAATCCGGAACCGGCGCCGTATGACTATTTCGGCAATCGCATTGTTGTCCATGGGGACGAGATCTTCGTTGCGGCGGTGTGGGACACCGTGGAGGGGGTCGATTCAGGGTCGGTGTACAAGATCGATCCGATGACTGGGAAGACTCTATTGACGATCCGCAACCCTGAACCGACAGCGGGCGACCTGTTTGGGGCCGGCCTGGCCTCTGTGCGGGGCAACATCGTCATTGGCGCCCCTAACGACGACTATGGCGCGACGAACTCGGGATCCATCTACGTGTTCGATGGGGAAACAGGGGATTTGCGCTTCACGATTCGCAACCCCGAACCGGGAGCCGGCGACAGTTTCGGCGGCGGAACTGCTGGCGGAGGGATCGTCGAGCACGATGGGAACATCCTGGTGGGCGTCCCCTTCGATGATCCTGCGGGCTTGACCGACGCCGGCTCTCTTTACCTGTTCGACGGGGTAACCGGGGCCCTTCTGCTCACCATTCGCAAGCCGGGCGCCGTCGCGGGAGACTGGTTTGGGAGTTCTGTCGCCTCGGTGAGCGGGAGAATCGTGGTCGGGGCGCCACGGGACGATCCGGGCGGGATCACGGACGCCGGCTCGGCCTATGTCTTCGATGGGGTGAGCGGGCTGCTGGTTCACGTCATCCCGAACCCCGAGCCCACAGCAAATGACAGGTTCGGCTACGGGGGAATGGCGAGGTATAGGAACTACGTGCTGATCCCCGCGCTCTGGAACGATCCCGGCGGGGTGACGAATGCAGGCACGGTTTATCTCTTCTCGGTGGATGGAGCACTTCTGCTCACGATTCCAAATCCTGAACCGGGCGCCGGGGATGCGTTCGGATGCCAGACCGGACTTGGGATCACACAAGACCACTGGGGGCAGATCCTGATCGGGAATCATTGGGATGACCCCGGCGGGCTTCTCGACGGCGGTTCACTTTACATCTTCGAAGGGCTGCCGGAATAGATGCCGGAGCGCAACCGGCGCTGTGCTCAGCGGGGGAGGTCGAGGTAGAGGAGGTCGGCCTCCTCGCTGTCGATTTGGGTGTAAAGGAGGCGGCGGCCGCCGGGGGAAAGGCTGAAGCCGTAGTGGACGGGCGCGGTGAAGGTGAAGAGGCGGCGGCCGGAAGGGAGATGGCGGAGTTCGCGCGTGGAGTCGAGCAGGAAGTAGAGGCCGTCGGGCGCGGGAACGAAGGTGCTCCAGTTTTGCAGGCGGCCTGCAACTTGGGATTCGGCGCCGCCGTCCACGGGCACACTCCAAAGGACCGGCTCTTCGCGGCTGCGGACGAAGTAGAGCGTCTTGCCGTCGAGAGACTCGCGGGGTCCGAAGCCTCCATTCTGTGTGACTTGGACGGGCGTGCCGCCTTCAGGGGGGATTTTCCAGACCTGGAAGACGCCAGTGCGGCGGGAGGCGAAATAGATCCAGCGGCCGTCAGTGGACCAGCTTGGGACGATGTCCTCGGCGGGGTCGTGCGTCACACGGCGGGGCGAGCCACCGGCGGCGTCGATGACGAAGACCTCGCCCTGGCCGTCCACGCGCGAGTCAAAGGCGAGGCGGAGGCCGTCGGGCGACCAGCGGGGCGTGCCGGTCATGGGACCTCCGAAATGGGTGAGTTGGGCCGCGTGGGAGCCGTCTGCGTCCGCAACCCAGATCTCCCAGGCGCCGGAGCGATTGGACTGGAACGCGATGCGGTCACCGGCGGGCGAGAAGTGTGCCTGGTATTCACGGCGCGTGGAGGCGATCAGCCGGGCTTGCCGCGGCTCACCGGATGGCGGCAGGTCGAGACGCCAAACGTTGAGGTCGCTCGGCTCGTAGGTGAAGACGATACGGTTCGAGCGGGGGCTTGAGGCGACGCTGTAGCAGTCCTCGGCTGGAACCGGAAGCTGGAGGGGCGGAGCGCCGGAGAGCCGGGCGAGCCAGAGGGCGCGGCGTGTGCGGATGTCGCCGGAGGAGTAGACGAAGGCATCACTGGAAGGGAGCCAAGCCAGGCTTGTGATCCAGCGGTTCTGATTCGTGACGCGAACCGGCTGCGGCGCCGGAGGAGTGAGAACCCAGATGTCCGATGATGCGACGTCGGCGAGGCGCAAGAAGGCGATGTGGCGGCCATCGGGGGAAACGGCGGGGCCGGCGTCGCCGAGCGAGGTGGGCGGCGGGGAGGTGAGTTGGGCGCGTTCGCCGGTGAAGACGGAGATCTGATAGAGGGTGAGGGGCCGGCCGGGGGAAGGGCGTTCGGAGAAGAGGATGGCCCGGCTGCCGGGCATCCAGGCGAGGTAGGGACCGGTGACGGGATCGGGGTCGGGGGGGTAGCGCAGGGAGGTGACAAGGCGTTCGGTTCCGCCGGAGGCCGGGATGAGGAGGAGGGAGGCCGTCGAGTCGGAGTGATAGCGGAGGAAGGCGACGTACAGGCCGTCGGGGGACCACGCGGGGCTGACGTCGGGGTCGGGGTGGGTGGTGAGACGGGTGGGCTCGGCGTGATTGAAGCCTCGCGAGAAGATGTCGAAGTTGCCGTGACGGTCCCAGGCGCAGGCGACGCGGGAGCCGTCAGGAGAGAGGGAGGGGTGGCGCTCGCGTCCGGGGTCGGAGGTGAGCGGGATGGCGGTGAGCGGGGGCGGCGTGGAGCGGGAGGTCCACCAGCGGAGACCGAAAGCCAGGAGGAGGAGGAGGAGACAGGCTGCGGCGGCGGCGAGGGGCCAGGCGGGCCGGTGGAGAGACGCGCGCAGGCGCTCGAGGGCGAGGCGCAGTTCCGAGGCGGACTGGTAGCGGCGGGACGGGTCCGCGTCGATCAACCGGAGGATGATGCGCTCAAGGCCGCGGGGGAGCGCGGGGTTGAGGGCGCGAGGCGGCAGCGGGGTGACGGTGATGGAGGCTTCGAGAGCGCGCGGGGGGGTGGGGCGCCGGAAGGGTAAGGCGGCCGTGGCGATCTGATAGAGGGTGACGCCGAGAGAAAAAAGGTCGGCGCGGGTGTCCACGGGTTCGCCGCGCGCTTGTTCGGGGGACATGTAGGCGTAGGTACCCAGGATCGCGTGAGGCACGGATGGCGCGTGTTCTGAAGCCTCCGAGGGTCCGGCAATGCCCGTAGCGAGGCCGAAGTCCAGGAGCTTGGCCTGGCCGCTGGGGGTCAGGAGTACGTTGGAGGGTTTGATGTCACGGTGGACGATTTCCTTCGCATGGGCGGCTTCGAGGGCGGAAGTCACCTGGAGGGCGATGTCGACGATCTGGACAGGCGGGATGGGGCCGGCGGCGAGGCGCTGTTTGAGCGTTTCGCCCTCGACCACCTCCATGACGAGGTAGGGCTGGCCGCCGTGCTCTCCGATGTCGTGCAAGTCGCAGATATTGGGGTGGTTGAGGGCGGAGGCGGCGCGCGCTTCCAGGCGGAAGCGCGCGAGGGCGAGGGCGTCGCGGGCCACTTCCGCGGCGAGGAACTTGAGGGCGACATCGCGGTCGAGGCGGGTGTCGCGGGCGCGGTAGACCTGCCCCATGCCTCCGCCGCCGAGGAAGGCGTCGATGCGGTAGGGCCCGACGAGCGTGCCGGGCGGGATGAGAGGCGGGGGCGGGGCCGGGAGAGCTTCGGACTGCGTGATCAACTCGAAAGCGGGGACTTCGAGGAAGCGGGCGGCGCGGTCTTCGCAGGCGAGCAGGGACTCGATTTCGCGGCGGAGGGCGGAGTCGCCGGCGCAGGCGCGATCGAGGTAGGCGGCGCGGCGGCCGGGGGACAGAGGGAGCGCGGCCTCGCAGAGCTCCTCCACACGACGCCAGGCGGCCGGTGACACTGGAGATCCTCCCGGCGGAATTGCCGATCCGTCCCGATTGTAGCTCCAGATTCGCGCGCGCGGAGAGGTTTTTCAGAGGCCGTGGTCCCTTTCGGGTGCGGCTTACGGGATGGATGGTTGAGGGGGATTCTATGAGCAAAGTGATGCTCGTTGCGGTTTTGCTGCCGCTCGCGGTTGTTGTGGCGAGTGCGCAGTTTACGGAATGGTCGCCGCCAGTGAACCTGGGGGCGCCAATCAATGATCCCGCGTATGATGACAGCTGCCTTACTCTGTCCAAAGACGGCCTCAGCCTGATCTACTCCGCCAACCGACCGACCGGCGTTGGCGGTGCGGATCTGTGGGTGTCCACACGCGCCACAGTCAACGATCCGTGGGGAACGCCACAATTGGTACAGAATGTCAACACCGCATTTCTGGACGCCTGTCCTGGCCTGAGCCCCGATGAACACCGGCTGTATTTTAACAGCAACAGGCCGGGCGGCTGCGGCTGGGTGGATATCTGGGTCTCCCGCCGGAAGAACCGGAGGGTGCACACCGGCGAGGACGGCTGGCAAGCGCCAGTAAACCTGGGCTGCGTAGTAAACGGCACAAGCCATGATGCCCAAGCGAATGTGTTCGAGGATGAGACCGGAACTGAAGTGTTGTACTTCAATACCTGGCGTGGTAAAGATGGTGGCGGCTGGGATATCTACATGAGCCGCATGGGAGCGGACGGGGCGTTTGGTCCGCCGACTCCGGTCGCCGAACTAAACACCCCGTTCGATGACGCGATGGGCGCCGTCCGCCGCGACGGACTGGAAATCATCTTCCCGTCGTCCCGTCCGGGCGGGCTCGGTGACGGTGACCTGTATACCGCGATGCGGGCGAGCACATCGGACCCCTGGTCGCCGCCCGTCAACCTGGCCGTTCTCAACAGCTGGGCCTACGATGGCGCCCGCTGTCAGTTCTCTTTCGACGGCCGCCAGTTTTACTTCATGTCCAAACGGGAATTCGGCAACAAATTAGGCGATCTCTACGTCGCCACGCGCGAGAAGCTGTTGGGGCCGCGGTAGTTCCCGGAACCGGGGCCTCCCAGTTCCGGACGTCTCACGGATCGAGTCGCCTGGTCTGAGGCCGGACAACCCGCGCCGCCCCCTTAACCAGTTCTTACTCTCATTCCGGAGGCGGACAAAGCGATTGGATCCTTAGGGTTGACCGGCGCGGCCCACGGGTCGGACGTGCTCTCCCGCGTGCTGTTGAAGTTCATGACCTCTGTGCCTGTGTCGTCCTCGAAGATCGACGGCTGGACGTCCAACTGAGGGCTCTTCAACACGCAGCCCAGATGGACGGGCGGCTGCCAAGCGTAGTCGTCCGTCCGGTCGCGCCGCCGGGAGACGTAGAGGTCTTGCCATCCGAGACCGCCGGGACGGTTGCTGGCGAAATACGGCCGGCGCCCATCGAGGCTCAGCGCGGGGCAACTCTCCTGGTAAGGGGGGTTGAGGTTCACAAGAGCCTGCGGCGGACCCCATGGGTCATGGACGCTTGCACGCGTGGCGAAGGACAGATCCAAGCCGCCCAAGCCGCCCGGCCGGGTCGAACTGAGGCGCAGGCTCAGACCGGTCTTCGAGATAGCGAAACAGTTCTCGTTGAACCCATCGGTGTTGACTGGCGGGCCAGGTTCACGGCGGCACTCCAAGGGCCGTGCTGCGCCATCGCCCCCAAGGCCAGGAGCGAGAGCATCAACTCGAACACAACCATTCGGTTCATGACAGAACCCTTCCGCCTGGAAGCATGAACAAGATCCTCAACAGCACGGCGCCGGACGGCTGCCGGATGCAGATTTCATTCGATGGGCGCACGCTGTACTTCTGTTCCTCCCGGCCAGGCTACGGACCAGAAGATCTGTACGTCGCCGCGCGGGAAAAACGGAAACAGTAGTGAATTGCATCCGCCGGCCGCAACGGCGCGAGGCGCGGATTGCGTGTCGGAGAATACGATTTGTAAGTCGCGAAACGGGAGAAGCAGAAGGGCAGGTGAGGCCTTCGGGGAAAGCGGGCGGCGCGGCCTTCGCAGGCGAGCAGCGACTCGATTTCGCGGCGGAGGGCGGAGTCGCCGGCGCAGGCGCGATCGAGGTAGGCGGCGCGGCGGCCGGGGGACAGAGGGAGCGCGGCCTCGCAGAGCTCCTCCACACGACGCCAGGCGGCCGGTGACACTGGAGATCCTCCCGGCGGAATTGCCGATCCGTCCCGATTGTAGCTCCAGATTCGCGCGCGCGGAGAGGTTTTTCAGAGGCCGTGGTCCCTTTCGGGTGCGGCTTACGGGATGGATGGTTGAGGGGGATTCTATGAGCAAAGTGATGCTCGTTGCGGTTTTGCTGCCGCTCGCGGTTGTTGTGGCGAGTGCGCAGTTTACGGAATGGTCGCCGCCAGTGAACCTGGGGCCGGTGGTAAATAGCCAATACCACGAAATCGCCGTCGAGGTTTCAAAGAACGGGCTGAGCATGTATTACACTACGTACCGCCCGAACGGGGCCGGAGGATGGGATCTGTGGGTTTCCCAGCGGGCGAGCATCGCTGCTGCCTGGGGGCCGCCGCGGCTTGTCCCAAACGTCAACAGCACTGCCGAGGAGTTTTCCCCTGCGTTGAGCCCGGATGAGCACCGGCTGTATTTCGTCAGCACTCGCTCCGGGGGCTGCGGCGGATATGACCTGTTCGTCTCGCGAAGGCACGACAGGAACGACGACTTCGGGTGGCAGAAGCCTGTGAACCTCGGCTGCCTGGTGAACAGCGCGGGAAACGAAGGTCAACCGTCTCTGTTCGAGGATGACGACGGTAACGAGGTGATGTACTTCAGCAGCAACCGCGGGGGCAATTCAGACATTTACGCCACTTGCTTGAGGGATGACGGGGAGTTC
This sequence comes from uncultured Solibacteraceae bacterium, assembly GCA_964472745.1. Taxonomy (GTDB): domain Bacteria; phylum Acidobacteriota; class Terriglobia; order Bryobacterales; family Bryobacteraceae; genus CAYYNC01. The sequence goes on along the minus strand of CAYYNC010000021.1, from coordinate 61,087 downwards.
GATCCGCCCCTACCGGTCGCCGAACTGAACAGCCCTTTTGAGGAGGGAACCGGGGCGGTACGGCGGGACGGGTTGGAGATCATCCTCGGCTCGACCCGTCCGGGCGGATTGGGCAACCTGGATCTCTGGACCTCCACGAGGGAGAGCACTTCGGAGCCGTGGTCCCCGCCAGTAAACCTGACTGTCCTGAACAGTTCAGCTTACGATGGCGCACGGATGCGGATCTCTTTTGATGGCCGGACCTTGTATTACGGTTCGACTCGTCCGGGCGGGTATGGGTACGGGGACCTGTATACCTCCACGCGGGAAAGGCGGCGCGGCCCGTGAGGACTTCGGGGGAATCGGCTCAGGCTGGGCCCGGGGCGCCCGCGGTGTGAGGAGGGCGCCCGCCGAGCTCGCGGAGGAGCCAGAGCTTGGCGAGATACCAGTCGCGCTTGACGGTCGTTGAGGAGATGCCGAGCACCTCGGCGGTCTCATCGACGCTGAGGCCGCCGAAGAATCGAAGCTCGACGATGCGGCCCTTGCGGGGGTCAAGTTGGGTGAGGGCGTCGAGGGCCTCGTCGATCGCGAGAAGGTCGGAGTCGGGCTGAGGGACGGGGATGGCGTCGTCGATCAGCGGGAGCGGGTGCGTGCCGCCGCCGCGCTTGGCGGAACGGCGGGCGCGCGCGTGATCGACGAGAATGGCGCGCATGATGCGGGCACAGAGGGCGTAGAAGTGGAGGCGGTCATGCGCCGTCAGAGCCTTGGCTCCGACCAGGCGGAGGCAAGCCTCGTCCACGAGTGCGGTGGTGTTCAGCGTGGCGTCGGCGGGTTCTTTTGCCAGTTGACGGCTGGCGATGCGGCGGAGCTCGGGCTCGACGAGGGGGATGAGGCGGTCGAGGATCCGCCGGTCTCCGGCAGTCCAGGCTCTGATCAAGCCGGTGATATCTTCAGGGCCATCGGGTCCACTCATCTTCTGCATCCAGCTTATCGCCGGCGAGCGCCGGGTTCCAGGGCGAGGAACCGATTGGGCCGCTCTTCCGCAATTAGAACGACAGCCGCATTCCGAATTGGATCTGGCGCGGGAGGTTGACCTGCGTCAGGCGGATGCGGCCGAAGTCGGCGGAGGTGACCAGGGTCTGAGGTCCGCCGAAGATGACGGCGTTGGGAGCGTTGAACATCTCGGTGCGGAAGTCGAGGCCGATGCGCTCGGTGATGGGGAAACGCTTTTCGATGAGCGCGTCCCACCCCCACAATCCGGGGTTGCGGACATCGGGCACGGTGCGCGAAGCAGTGCCGAAGGTGAACTGAGGGGCGCGGCGGAAGGCGTTCGGGTTGAAGTAGAGCGCGCCGTCTTCCAACTTGCGGCCGCCGATGCTGGCGCGCTCTCCCGTGGCGTCGGGGCGCTGGCCGCCGCCGAAGGAGTTCGAATCATTCGGCCCGGTGACGGAGATGGGCAGGCCGTTATCCCAACTGATGAAGCTGGCGAAGGCCCAGCCGCCGAGGATGCGCGCGGGCCAGCCGCGGTTCATGTATTTGCGGCCCAAGCCGAAGGGGAGGTCGTAGCGGATGCTGAGGCGGACGACGTCGGGGATGTGCTGGTAACTGAGCGACCGGTCGCACGGGAAGCAAAGGTTGTTGGTGAAGCCGGTTGCGCCGATGAAACTTCCGAAATCGCCCGCGTTGTCGATCAGTTTGGACTTCGTGTACGCAAACAGAACTGCCAGACCGCTCGCATAGCGGCGCTCGACGCGAAGCTGCATTCCGTGATAAGTGGAGTGGCCGCTGGGCACCTGGCTCCCCGACGTGCCGGTGAATTGCGGATAAGGGCGCAGGAGCTGGCCAAGTTGCACGGTGGACCGGCTGAGCGTGGAGGTGGAATCCGTGATGACTCCGAAGAAGGGATTCGCCACGGTCTGGTTCAGCGCGGTACCGCGCACCATCTCCGCCATCGGAATCTGGTTGAATTGGACGCCGCTGGGCAGAGCTACCGCGGCAGTGCCGGCGTAACCGATATCCACGACGAGATTCCAGGGGAGCTGGCGTTGGATGTCGAGCGACCACTGGGACTGGTAGGGCAGCCGCTGTTGGCGCACCGGTCCGCTGATGCCGAGGCCGGCGTTGGTGAGCAGACCGAGCGAATTGCCGGCGGGCTGCTGGATGCCGGACGGAAACGGGTTCGTCAAGGCATAGGTGGGCGTGACGCCGTCGGGCTCGGTGACGATGGCGCTGGTGGCGCGGCTGAAGCCGAGCGAGGAGTCCGTGTTGGGGACGAGGGGATGGTGGAAGATTCCAGCGCCGGCGCGGACGACGGTCTTCGCGTTCACCTGCCACGCCAGGCCGAGGCGGGGATCCCAGTTGTTGCGGTCGGAGAGCTGGGTGCGGCGGCCGACATTGTTGACGCCGACGAAGCCGACTCCGCCGCGGAGGTTGGGGAACTGCGGCACGCGCGAAGCGAGCGGCGACGGCGAGTCGAGGTCCAGGAAGACGTACTGATTGTTTTTCTCGGTGCGGGGCAGCTCGAGGTTGTAGCGGACGCCGTAGGTGAGAGTGAGGCTCGGGGTGATCTTCCATTCGTCCTGGACGTAGAAGGCGTAGTACGGGTGGCGGTGCTCTTCAAGCGGGCGAACGGTGTAAGTGATGCCGGAGGCCGCATTGAGGAAAAGATCGGCGAGGCCGCGGCCGGTGCCGGCGGCGGCGGCCTGGGGGTTCGGTCCGGCGGTGAAAGCGCCCGATGCACTGACGCCGAGCGGCGAGCTCTGGTCGATGATCACGGGGAAGAGGCGCCAGTCGAAGCCGGCTTTGAAAGTATGCGCGCCGCGAAGGAAGGTGGCGTTGGCGTTGTACTGCCAGGTGCGCGAGCGGACGGCGTTGTAGCCGGTGCCGGTGACCCCGACCTGCGTCAGCCCGCCGATGGTTGTTGTCGGGAAGTACTTCACGCGCTGGCCGTCGATGGCGCTGGCCGGGAGGCCGAGGGTGGACTGATCGAATCCGAGCGAGAGCGGAGTGCGGTTGGTCTCGCTTTGAGCCATCGAGAAGTGATGCTGGAAGATTGTGCCGGCATTGAGCGTCCAGGTGTGGTTGACAATCCAATTGATGCCGGGAATGCGGTTGGGCGTTTCCACCGGCGAGGCGAAGTTGCCGTAGACGAGCGGCTGCGCGTTGATATTGCGGAACCAGTTCCAGCGGAAGAAGAGAGAGTTGCGCCCGTTCAACTGGTGGTCGGTGCGGAGATCGTAGCGGTCGGCATCGAGGGAGTTGGCCGCGGAGATGAAGAAGTTGTTCGTGTTGCTCTGGCCCTGGCCTGGCTGATTCGGCAGCGGGTAATAGGTGAGGATGTTCTTCGCGTACGCACCCAGGAGGTGAGCGGGGATGACGTTGCCGGCGAAGACGTCGCGGATATAGCGCGTGGTGTTGGGAGGGCGGTTGGGGTCGAGGCGCGTTGTACGGGGATCGTAGATGGTGATGAGAGCGCCGTTCGCCTTTAGGGACCGGGAGAAGTCGCCCTGTCGCTCAAGCTGCGTGGGGACGGTGCCGGTGTAGGCGTTCAGGCTGCGCTCGCGGAGCCCTTCGTAGGCGAAGAAGAAGAAAGTGCGATTGCGGCCGTCGTGGAGCTTCGGCAGATAGACAGGGCCGCCTACCGTGCCGCCGAACTGATTGCGTTTGAAGCTGCGGCGGGGCTGTCCGGCGCGGTTGGCGTTCCAGCCGTTGGCGTCGAGCTCAGCATTGCGCAGGAACTCGTGGAGCGTGCCGTGCAGGCTGTTCGTTCCGGACTTGATCGCGAAGCTGATGAGGCCTCCGCCGGTGCGCCCGAACTCGGGGGCGTAAGGGCTGGTGTTGACCTTGAACTCGAGCACGGCGTCCACTTGCGGGATGGCGGAGACCTGGTTGTTGTACGTGCCGGTATTGGCCGCGCCGTCGATGAGGATCTCGTTCGTGCCGCCGCGTCCGCCGTTGATGCGGAAGTTGTTCGTCGTGGACTGGCTGGCGGTATTGTCGCCGGCAAGACGACCGGTGGTGACGCCGGGTGTGAGCGTAAGGAGGAAGAGCGGGTTGCGCGTGTTGAGCGGGATCGATTTGACGAACTGGTTTTCGACGACGGTGCCGCGGTCGGCGCGGCTGGTGGTGAGCAGCGGCGCCTGTTCGGTGACGGTGATGGACTCCTTGACCTCGCCGGGTTCGAGGACGAGCGCGATGGTGCGCTGCTGGCCGACTTCGAGGACGATGCCATCGACCCTGGCGGCCTTGAAGCCGGGCGAAGAGGCAGTCAACGTGTAGGCGCCGGGGGTGAGGGGCGGGAACGTGAAGTAGCCCTCGCTGTTGGTGGTGGTGCGGTTGGTGACGTTAGTCCCGGTGTTGACAATCTCGACCGTTGCGCCGGGAACGATGGCCTGGCTGGAGTCGCTGACGCGTCCGGAGACGACGGCGTTCTGGGCAGTGAGGATTGAGGCGAGCAGGAAGAAGGCGAGGATCAGACGGGGCATGGTGTATGACCTCCCGAGCGTTCCAATTCAGTGACAACAGTATGACAGAAGAGAAGCGGCGGTAGATCAGACCGCGGCCAATGGAATGCCGGCGAGCGAAGATAACTTCTCGATCTTTGAGCGCAGGTGGCCGATGCCGAGGGCGCAGTGATGCGTGGGGCCCTGCTCGCACCAGCGGTTCATGAACTCGCGCGGGCCGAGGGGGAAGCGGAGGCGGGAGTTGGTGTTGCCGATTCTGAGGATGGGGCCGGGGATGCACTCGCCCTCGGCGCAGATCATCTTCAGGCTGCCCTCGGCGGTTTGGGTCATGCCGAGGATGGTGACGGGTCCGGGCATGACGCTGAACTCGACGCTGACTCCGTGGCCGCGCTTGCCGTGATAGAGGCCGAGGCCGCGAAGGACGGGGCGGCGGCCGCTGATGGCGAGGTGGCCGGGGCCGTCGTGGCCCATGAGCAGGAAGTTGTCACGGAAGTCCATGGCGTAGAACTCGGTGAAGGCGCCGCCGGCCTGGAAGCGGTCGAGGATCATCATCGCGAGGCAGGTCTTCAGGTCGCCTTCGCCGCTTGCCGGGACGCCCGCGGCAGTGAGGAGGGAGTTGCCGAGAATCAGCCCCGCGCCGAGGCGCTCGTATGGATTGCCGCCGAGGCCGCGGTAGTAGTAGGCGAGGCCGTCGAGCGAAAACCTCTGCACAAGCGAATCAAGGCCCGCGGCGACGCAGCAGGCCCAGGCGAGGTCCGCTTCCGGCACGTCTTCGAAGTCGAACAGATCGCGCGTGAGCGCCAGTTTCGCGGCCATGGCCTCTTCTTCGGCTGCGTTGACGGCGTGGGCGAGATCGCACATTTCGAGGACTTCGACGTGCGCGCCGGTTTGCGCCGTCACCATGGTGAAGTCCGAGTACATGTCGAGCATGCCGGGGTAAGTGTGGCCGAGGAAGCCGATGCGCGCGGTGCGCAGGGCGCGGCTGACGCCGGCGGCCTGGCACCACTCTTCGATCTCGCGCCAGGCGCCGGGATCATCGAACAAAGTTCCGGTGACGACGCGGAAGGGGATGCGTGCGCGCGTGAAGGCGTTCGAGATCTCGGGGACGCAGCAGGCCGAGCAGTTGGCGAGCCAATCGCCGGTATCGGTGTTCTCGTAGTCGAGCGCATCAATCGGCTGGAGATTCAACACAAGCACAGGGACGCGGGCGCGCTGCACGACGGGCAACACCTGCGACGAGGCGGCGTATGTGCCGACATAGCACACGATCAGATCGAGAGACGACGCGGCGAAGCGCTCGCCTGCTTGCGCGGCGGCGGGGGCGGTGTCGACGAGTCCGGCGGAGACGATGCGCGCGGGAATGTTGGCGATCTGTCGCTCGACGTGGCGCTGGTAGCCTTGGAGGCGCTCCTTGAGTCCGGGGAATTGTTCCCAATAGGCGGCGAGTCCGATGCCGAAGACTCCGATGTTGGCGATTGGGGCGGGGCGGCGTTGGATGGACATGAGAGGCTCTTCAGGCGTCGATCTTGGGCAGCTCGAAGCCCTTGCGGCGCGGGCGGGCGAGGCGCGCGTTGGCGTCGGCGTCATCGAAGAAGCGCTCTTTTGCCGGGTCCCAACGCAAGGGCCGCCCGATCTCGCGCGCGATGTTGGCGAGGTGACAGATGACGGTGGAGCGATGGCCGATCTCGACGTCGGCGTTGGGGAGCTTGCGCGAACGCATGCACTCGAAGAAATTGGCCAGATGGAAAGAGTCCTCGCCGCGGCCCTCGGGCGTGAATTCGGGGCCGCCCTTCAAGAGCTCCGGGCGATCGGTTTCCCAGCTTCCGCGCTTGATTTCGATCATGCCGTTCGTGCCATAGAAGATGGCGCCGAGGTCGGCATGGTCGCGCTTGGGGCCGATGAGCTTGAGCAGGGTTCCCGAGGGGTAGCGCATGATGACGGGCGCCATGGGCGATTCGCCCTCCGCCCAGACGTCGAGCGGCCCGGTGTCGTCGGTTCCGAGCGCGCACTGCACCTGGTCGAGCGCGTGCGTGCCCCAGCCGGTGACGCCCCAGCTCTGGCCGCCGCCGTCGTAGTCCCAATACCAGGACCAGCGGGTGTGGATCTCGGGGTGGTAGTCGCGCAGCTCGGTCTGGTTGCACCACTGGTCCCAGTCGAGACCTTCGGGGACGGCGTGGCGCCCGCGCGGAATCCAGGTTTTTGGCGGTTCGAAGTTGCAGGCGACCACGGTGTGGATGAAGCCGATCCTGCCTTCGCGGACGAGCTTGCTGGCGTAGACGTTGGCGGGGATGGAGCGCTGCTGCGTGCCGGTCTGGAGGACGCGCTTGTAGCGGCGGACAGCGCGCACGAGAACGCGGCCTTCCTGCACGGTGAGCGTGAGCGGCTTTTCGGCGTAAACGTCGAGGCCGGCCTGGAGGGCGTGCAGCGCGATGAGAACGCGCGCGTGCGTTGTCGTCTCGACGAAGACGGCGTCGAGCTTCGCCTCGTCGAACATGCGCCGGTAGTCGGTGTACTTGGCCCAGCGCGAGCCTGAGGGGTGTTTGGCCGCCGTGGAGTCGAGGCGGGCGCGGTTGCAGTCGGCGATTGCGGCGACTTCGGCGCCGGGCAGGTCGTAGCCGAGCAGCCAGTTGCCGCGTCCGCCGACGCCGATGAAGCCGGCGCGAATGCGGTCGTTGGCGCCGAGGACGCGTTCGGGACGAAGCAGCGGAAGAGCGGATGCGGCTTTGATGAACGTACGGCGGAGCATAAGAGGACCCGTCCGGCAGCATATCACTGCCGGCAGTGAATTTCGGGGGCTGAAATCAGGGGAATGGGAGTATACTGCCACGAGAGGGACGTGCGGCGATTGCCGCGCGCCAGCGAAGGAGGGATCGTTCGATGGCGGCTTATCTGCTGCAAGTGGCCTATACGCCGGCCGCGATGGGCGCGATGGTGGCGAAACCGCAGAACCGGCTGGAAGCGTTGAAGCCGGTGTTCAAACAATTGGGCGGGAAGATGACGCAGGCGTGGTTTGCGTTCGGCGAGTACGACATCGTCGGGATCATGGAGCTGCCGGACAACGTGTCGGCGGCTGCGTTCTCGTTCGCGGTGTCTGCGGGCGGGGCGCTGAAGGCGGTGAAGACGACGCCGTTGCTCAGCATTGCGGAGGGCATCGAGGCGATGAAGAAGGCGGGGGAGCTGTCCTACAAGCCCCCGGCCTAGTTACAACCGCTACTGTTTACGTTTGGGCTCGCTGACTTGACGCGAGTCGAGACCCTGGGGGGCGCCGGTGAAGGTGAGCTTCACGTCGACGGTCAGAGTGTCGTCGTGGATAAGGGTTTCGGCCTTGGTTTTGCCGAGGAAGTCGAAGACGCCGCGGGCGCGGATCTCGTTCAGGAAAAACTCGGGGTAGTCGTTGCGGAAGGGGTCTCCGCGCTTCATCGCGAAGAGTTTCTGGACGACGGGCTCGGAGACGACGTCGAGGCCGACAAGCTGGAGGCGGCCCATCCTGTATTGAGGGCCGGGAGTGTAGTCGATGAAGAGCTCGACGGACTTCTTCTCGTCGTTGAGCCGGCGCGCGGCCTTGTAGGCGGCGCGCAGGTAGCCGTTGTTCTTGAGCAACGTCGTGATGTTCAGAAGCCCCAGGCCGATCTTCGAGAAGTTGACCACCTCGCCGGTTTTGAAACCGCCTTCCCTCATGATCTGCTCATCGTTCAGCGGCGTGCCCCGCACTTCGATGTGCGTAAGCGTGTACGGGGCGCTTTCGGTCACCTCCACGGTGATGGCGACGCCTGTTGCGGTTTTGGACGGCTCGACGGCGATCTTGCCGAACTGCGTGCGGAGGAGGCCCGCGTCGTCATAGAGCGGACGCACCTGGTTCTCGAGCCAGATTCGAAACATCGACTCGCTGTAAGGAGCGCCGACCGCCACTTGGGCGATGGCTTTTTGCAGGAGCTGAGGGCTCACCGCCTTGGCGCCCTGAAAATAGACCTCGGCGATCTGCGGCGGCGGATTGCGCGGCCGGAAGACAATCACCAGGTCGTCGTTCGCGCCGGGCTGGAGCCTGGCCGCGACCACTTCCGCGACGCCCTTTTCCCTGCCGATCGCCGAGATGATGCGGGCGACGCGGTCGAAGTAGGGCTCGGAGACGGGGATCACCGGGCCGAACGCGGGCAGTTCCTTCGCGGCGCGCGTGTTCAGCTCCTGCGCCGTGACCGGCAGGTCCTCGATAGCCCAGGGAAGCCGCTGCTGGATTTCAGCCAGCGTGAACGTGGCGACGACGCTCTTGCCATCGGGGCCGGGCTGGTAGCGATAGGCGACGGACTGGAAGACGCCGCTGTCGACGAGGCGGTCGCGGGCGGCGTCGAAATCCTTCCTGCCTACGACCTGGCCGGGCTTGAGTCCGGCGATCGCCTCGACGTTGTCCACGGTGGTGAACTGAAGGCCCTCGAAGTCTAGTTTGAGCAGCGGCCAGGCGTCCGCGGCGGCGGAGGCGGGGGGCGGAGCGGGGGCCTGCCTGGCTTTGCGCGCCGGCGCGCGGCGCGTCGCGGGAGCCTGGGGCGCCAAAGCGAACGCAGCGAGTGACGCGAGCAGTAGCGCCGCGGTGAACCTCATGATTCCATTATGTGAAAAAGGCCGGATGCTAAACTGAGAGTCGATGTCTTCATACGACGTGATCGTGATCGGAAGCGGGCCTGGGGGCTATTCCGCGGCGATCAGGGCGGGCCAGTATGGCCTGAAACCGGCCCTCATCGAGAAGGATCCCAAGCTGGGGGGATGCTGCCTGCACGTGGGGTGCATTCCGACCAAGGCATTACTGCACACGGCCGAGGTCTGGGAATACTTCAAGCATCCCGAGGCGCAGGGGCTGAAGTGCCAGAACGCGCAGCTCGACCTGCCCAAGGTGCTGGAGCGCAAGAGCAACATCGTCAGCAAGCACGCCAAGGGCGTCGAGATGCTGATGAAGAAGAACAAGGTGGAGGTGGTGAAGGGCTACGGCCGCCTGAAGGGCCGCGGAAAGGTGGAGGTGCAGGCCGAAGGCGGCCCGAAGACGCTGGAGGCCGAAAACATCATCCTGGCCACTGGCAGCGAGGCGCGGATGCTGCCTGGGCTCACGCCAGACCCGCAGTTCATCCTGACCAACATCGAGATTCTCGAATACCCGCGCGTGCCGGAAAGGCTGCTGATCATCGGCTCGGGCGCGGTGGGCGTCGAGTTCGCCTCGATCTTCAGGCGCTTCGGCAGCGAGGTGATCGTCTTCGAGATGCTGCCGCGCATCGTGCCGGTGGAAGACGAAGATGTGAGCAAGGAGCTGGCCCGGTCCTTCAAGAAGCAGGGCATTCGCTGCGAGACGGACGCGAAGGTGGATGCAGGCTCGATCGAGAAGACCGGCTCGGGCGTGAAGATGAATGTCACGCTCTCGACGGGGAAAACCGAGACGTTCGAGGGCGACGCGCTGCTGGTGGCGGTAGGGCGCAAGCCGAACACGGAGAACATCGGCCTGGAGAACACGCTGGTGGAGACCGACCGGGGCTTCGTGAAAGTGGACGGGTACCAGCGGACGGCCGAAAAAGGCGTCTACGCGATCGGCGACATCGTGGCGGGGACTCCGCAGCTTGCGCACGTCGCGACGATGGAAGGCATGGTAGCGGTGGGCCACATCGCGGGTAAAGCAGTGACTCCGGTGAGGAAGAATCGCATTCCGGGAGTCACTTATACGGAACCGGGCATCGGCAGCGTCGGCCTGACGGAGCGGCAAGCGCGCGAGGCGGGCTACGACGTCAAGGTGGGCAAGTTCCCATTCCTGGCGAACTCGAAGGCCACGATCCTCGGCAGCCACGATGGCTTCGTGAAGGTGGTCGCGGACGCGAAATACGGAGAGATTCTGGGAGTGCACATCATCGGGCCGCACGCCTACGAGCTGATTGCCGAGGCCGTGGCGGCGATGGAAGCGGAAGCGACCGTGGAGACGATGATGTCCACAATCCACGCGCATCCGACGCTGTACGAGGCGGTCGGGGAAGGATTCAACAGCGTGTACGGGCTGGCGATCAACGCCTGAGTGAGAGCTGAGGCGAGCGATGCGGAAGTTCGAGGCGCGGGAACTGGGGCGCATTCCTTTCGGCGAATCCTGGGATCTGCAACGCAAGCTCGCCGAGCGCCGCAAGGCGGGAGAGATTCCGGACCAGCTTTTGCTGCTGGAGCATCCGCACGTGATGACGATGGGCCGCAACGCCCGCCCGGAGAACCTGCTGGTGGGCCGCGAGCGGCTGGCCGCGCTCGGCATCGAATACTACGAGATCAACCGCGGCGGGGATGTGACCTATCATGGGCCGGGCCAGATCGTGGGTTATCCGATCATCGATTTGCGAGAATGGAAGCGCGACGTTGTCGCTTACGTGCGGGGGATCGAGGAGACGATCATCGGGGTATTGCGCCGTTATGGAATCAACGGGGATCGCGAACCTGGCGCCACCGGCGTCTGGGTGGGCGAAGGCCCCGCGAGAGCCAAGATCTGCGCGATCGGCGTCCACATCTCGCGCTGGGTGACAACCCACGGTTTCGCTCTCAACCACGCGACGGATTTGAGCTATTTCGGCTACATCGTGCCCTGCGGCCTGGCGCGGCCCGTGACGTCGTTGAAGGCAGTAGGAGTGGATGTCGCGCGCGCCGCGGTGTGCGAGGCGATCGTGGATGAGTTCGCGCGCGTGTTTGAATACGAACCGGCGCTCATGGGCGCCTGAAGAGGAAGGGAGAATCTCCAGATGGCTGACGTGGTGATGCCCCAGATGGGGGAGAGCATAGTCGAGGGAACGCTCACGAAGTGGTTGAAGCAGGTGGGAGACCGCGTGGAGCGCGACGAGCCGCTGTTCGAGATTTCGACCGACAAGGTGGACACGGAGATTCCTTCGCCGGCGGCGGGGGTTCTCGCCGAGATCCTGGTGCAGGAAGGCAGCACGGTGGCGATCAACACCGTCGTGGCGCGGATTGCGGACGGCGCTGCGGCGGCAGCGCCCGCGGCGGCGCCGGCCGTTGCGGCGAAGGCCGAGCCGGCGCCTGCTCCCGCGCCCGTTCCGGCGCCTCCGCCGCCCGTGGCGATGGCGGAAGCTGCCGCGCCGGCCGCCGAGCTAGAAGAGGTCGCCGGACCGGTGAGCCCGCTGGTGCGGCGGATGGCCCGCGAAAACGATGTCGATCTGAGGCTGGTGAAAGGCACTGGCGCGGGTGGCCGCATCACCAAAGCGGACGTGGAAGCGTATCTTGCCTCGCGCGGCGCCGAGGCGCCCGCTCCGGCGGCGGCCGCTGCTGCCGCGCCCGTCGCCGCTCCGGCGATGCCCGCACCGGCGCCGTCGGCTGAACTCCCGCCGCTGCCGCGCGTCGAGCCGGCCAAAGTGCGCATCGAGCCGATGTCGATCATGCGGCAGAAGATCGCCGAGCACATGGCCTTCTCCAAGCGCACTTCGGCGCACGTGACGACCGTGCACCGCGTGGACATGACGAAAGTGGCGCGCGTGCGCGAGAAGGCGAAGGGCGACTTCCAGCAGCGCTACAGCTTCGGGTTGACCTACCTGCCGTTCATCGTGCGCGCGGCGGCGGAAGCGCTGCGCGCCTACCCCGTGGTGAACGCCTCGATTGAAGGGACCAACATCATCTACCACAACGAGATCAACATCGGGATCGCCGTGGCGCTGGAGAACGGGCTGATCGTGCCGGTGATCCGCCACGCCGACGAGAAGAACATCGTCGGCCTGCAACGCGCGATTGTGGACCTCGCGGCGCGCGCGCGGGCGAAACAGTTGAAGCCGGACGAGGTGCAGGGTGGGACCTTTTCGATCACCAACTTCGGCAGCTTCGGCAGCCTGTTCGCCACGCCGGTGATCAACCAGCCGCAGGTGGCGATCCTGGGCGTCGGCGCGGTGGAGAAAGTGCCGGTGGTGATCGACGACGCGATCGCGATCCGCTCCATGGCGTACCTGGCGCTGACGTTCGACCACCGGCTGATCGACGGCGCGCTGGGCGACCAGTTCTGCACGCGGGTAAAGCAAGTCCTGGAGACCTGGTCCGACCAGGTTCTCTGAGACGGTACAATCCCTTCAGGATGAGGAGGGGGCTGCTGATCGTTGTAGCTTCGGCGTGCGCTCTCTTCGCGCAAACACCGGACGAGCAGCCGGCTCCCCCCTCGCGCCATCAGAAGCTGATCGAAGAGATCGAAGTTCTGGCTTCGTCCGAGCCCCCGGTGATCGGCATCCACGCGCAAGTGGAAGCGGGCAGGATCCTGAAGAGACGGGAGCGCGCGTGGGCGGCGAGGTTCCTGCGGGATGCCGCGAGGCGGGCGATGCTCATCAGCGACGCAAAGACGCGCGGGCAACTGCTGCCGCGGGTCGTGCAACAGTTCGCCGAAGTGGATGCGGAAGCCGCGGAATCCGTTTGCGCGTCGCTCCCGCGGCGGGAAGCGGGTTCCGCCGAGGACATCCTGGCGGATTGCTACGGAGAACTGACCACGGGCATCAGGGATTGGAAGGCCCGCATTGAAGCCGCGAGGCGCGGACTGGCGGCGGGCGCCTTCGACACGGCTGCCTACCTGGGTCTGCTCGAGCAGACGCGCGACAGAGACCCCGGCGACGCGGCTACGCTGCTGGCGGCCATCATCGATGGATTTCCCAATGAAGCCAACGCCAGCGAGATCCGGCTGATGCTGCGGATTCTGCGCCTGCGCGGGATGGCCCACCCGGCGCTGGCGCGGCGCGGGCTGGAGAAAGCCTACGACGCGGTGCGTAGTTCACGGGCGCGCGGACTTGGGACCGAGGTCGATTTCGTGCACGAAGTCGGGGGGAAGAAAGTGGAGACGAACACGGTCCGCGAGGCGCTGCTCTTTCAGATCGCCGGCCTGGCTGAGCACCTTGCCCCCGACTTGATGGCCGACCGGCGGAGTCCGCTCAGGCAGTGGCGGCAAGACGTCTCCGGGATTGACGCCGGCGCGTGGGAGAAGTACAGGACACGCGAGAAGTCCCCATCCCGCGACAAGGACGAAGATCTCGAGTTGGGCGAGCCTCGAATACAACTGCCGGAGACGCGCGGCTTGAGCTCGGAAGAGATCGTGAACCTCGCGCGGCGGCAGGAGGATCCGCGGGTGAGGGTGGGAATGCTCGTCAACATGCTGGACGGCGCGAAGGATCTGACGGAGCAGCGGCTGGTCACGATCGCGTGGGAGGCCATGCAGGATACAGCCAAAATGAACTACCGGTCGATGCGGCTGGTGGCGCAATCGATGCTGACGCGGCGGCTCTATCAATGGGGCGAGCCGCAGAAGGCGGCGGTGGGCGCGCAGATGCTCTCCGAAACGTTCGACAGGATGTTCAACTGCGACAGCGGCGGCTGCGAGACGCTGGCCAACGCCGAGGATTCGCCAGGGGAGATCGTCGAGGCCTTCGCCGAGTATCTGAAAGAGCACAAGATCAAGCCGGAGGACCTCGGCCTGACGCATCGCTCGCTTCGCTTGTATTGGCTGCTCCTGGAACTTGAAGAGGGGCTGAGGGAGAAGAAGGAATGAGCGTGACAGTGGAGGGAGCGTTTCTCGAGTTCTCGGTGAAGAAGCTGCGGCAACTGGCTTCGAGGATCGAAGTCTGCCTCGACAAGTTGAGCGAAGAGCAGGTCTGGACGCGCGGCAACGAGTCTTCCAATTCGTGCGGCAATCTGTGCCTCCATCTCGCGGGCAACGTGCGGCAGTGGATCATCCATGGGGTCGCCGGAGAGCCGGATGTGCGCCAGCGCGATTCGGAGTTCGCGGCGCGTGGCGGCGAGACCAAAGAGGCGCTGCGCAGCCGGCTGCGCGCGACAGTTGAAGAGGCGTGCGGAATCCTGGAGAGACTGCCCCCCGAGCAGTTGACAGAAACCGTGCGGCCGCAGAACTATGACGTCACGGTGCTTGAAGCGGCGTACCACGTCGTGGAGCATTTCGCGCAGCACAGCGGCCAGATTCTGTTCATGACGAAGGCGCTCACAGGGGAGGATCTCGGCTTCTACAAGCATTTGACAGGGGCGCAGAAGCCGCCCGCGCCGCCTCCCGGGCAGGAGACGCCGTGATCGCAATCCACGAAGAGCAGGCGGAAGAGCGGGAAGCGATCGCCGCGGTGAACCGCGCGGCGTTCGGCGGGGACGAGGAAGCGAAACTCGTGGAGGATCTGCGGCGGCAGGGGAGTGTGCTCTTGTCCCTGACGGCGGCGGCGCACGGCGTGGTGATCGGGCACATTCTGTTTTCCAGGTTGCGGGTGGAGACGCCGTCGGGCGAGGTGCGGGCGGCAGCCCTTGCACCCATGGCGGTCTTGCCGGAATGGCAGCGGAAAGGAATCGGCGCGGCGCTGATCAAGCGCGGGCTGGAGGCGTGCGCGGAAAAAGGAATAGAAGCCGTCTTTGTCGCCGGCCATGCGGACTACTATCCGCGATTCGGCTTTTCAGCGGAAGCGGCGGCGGGCTTCGAATCCCCCTGGGCGGGGCCGCACACCATGGCGCTTGAACTGACGCCGGGCGCGCTGGCCGGCAAGCGCGGCAGGCTGGTCTACGCAGCGGCGTTCGGGGCGCTGAACGAGAACGATCAGCCGGCGCCGCCGGCGGCGGATTCCTCGCGATAGGTCCACGCGGCTTTCAGATAGTCGCGGTTCATGCGAGCGATGTTCTCGAGCTTGATGCTCTTGGGGCAGACGGCCTCGCATTCTCCGTAGTTGGTGCAGGCGCCGAATTTCTCCGACTGCATCTGGGCGATCATGCGCAGCGCCCGGCGGTCGCGCTCCACCTCGCCCTGCGGCAGCAGGCCGAGATGCGAGATCTTCGCGGAGACGAACAGCGAAGCCGACGCATTGGGGCAGGAGGCGACACAGGCGCCGCAACCGATGCAGGCAGCGGCGTCCATGGACAGGTCGGCGCACTGTTTCTTCACCGGAATGGCATTGCCGTCGACGGCCGAGCCCGTGTTGACGGAGATGTAGCCGCCGGCGGCGATGATGCGGTCGAAGGCCGAGCGATCCACCAGGAGGTCCTTGATGACCGGAAACGCCGTGGCGCGGAACGGCTCGAGCCAGAGCTCGTCGCCATCCTGGAAGTGCCGCATGTGCAACTGGCAGACAGTTGTGCCCCTCTGCGGCCCGTGCGGCACGCCGTTGATCATGAAGCCGCAGGCGCCGCAGATGCCCTCGCGGCAGTCGTGCTCGAATGTGACGGGGTCCTGGCCCTCGCGCGTCAACCGCTCGTTCAGGACGTCGAGCATCTCGAGAAACGACATGTGCTCGTTGACGTCGGGCATCTCGTATTTCACCATCTTGCCCGGGCTCTGCGCGTTTTTCTGCCGCCAGATATGGATTGTGAGCTTCATGTGCGAATGCCTTTCCCGGATTACTTATAGCTGCGCTGCGTGAGCTGAACGTACTCGAAGTTCAGCGGTTCTGTATGGCGGAGGGGCGTCTTGTCGCCGCCCTGGTGTTCCCACACGGCGACGTGGCAGTAATTTTCGTCGTCGCGCAGGGCTTCGCCCTCAGGCGTCTGGTACTCCTCGCGGAAGTGGCCGCCGCAGGATTCCTCGCGGATGCGCGCGTCCCTGCACATCAGCTCGCCGAGCTCGAGGAAATCGGCGACGCGCCCGGCCTTTTCGAGCGACTGATTCAGCTCTTCGCCGCTCCCGGGTACGTTCACGTTCCGCCAGAACTCCTCGCGCAGCTCGGGGATGCGAGCCATGGCGCGATCGAGTCCGCGCGCATTGCGCGCCATGCCGCAGTCCTCCCACATGATTTTCCCGAGCTCGCGATGGAAGTCGTCCACAGTCTTCTTGCCGCGAATCGAAAGCAGCCGCTGTGTGCGCGTTTCAACCTCGCGTTTGACGGCCGCGCACTGAGGATGGTCATCCGGAACTCCGCCGGGCTTGATGCCGGCCAGGTAGTGGCCGATGGTGTACGGGATCACGAAGTAACCGTCGGCAAGTCCCTGCATGAGAGCGGATGCGCCGAGCCGATTGGCGCCGTGATCGGAGAAGTTCGCTTCGCCCAGCACGAACAGGCCAGGGATGGTGCTCTGGAGGTGATAATCCACCCAGAGTCCGCCCATTGTGTAATGGACGGCGGGGTAGATGCGCATGGGCAGCGCGTAGGGATCTTCGCCGGTGATGCGCTCATACATCTCGAAGAGGTTTCCGTATCGCTCGACGATCACGTCGCGGCCCAGGCGGCGGATCGCGTCGGAGAAGTCGAGATAGACGCCGAGCCCGCCAGGGCCCACGCCGCGGCCTTCGTCGCAGACGCGCTTGGCGGCGCGCGAGGCGATGTCGCGAGGCGAGAGGTTCCCGAAGCTGGGGTACATCCGCTCGAGGTAGTAATCGCGTTCTTCCTCGGGGATCTCGACGGGCGAGCGCTTGTCGCCCTGCTGTTTGGGCACCCAGATGCGCCCGTCATTGCGCAGCGATTCCGACATCAGAGTCAGCTTGGACTGGTATTCGCCGCTCACCGGGATGCAGGTGGGGTGAATCTGCGTGAAGCAGGGGTTGCCGAAACCGGCGCCGCGCTTGTACGCGCGCCAGATGGCGGTTGCGTTGCAGCCCTTGGCGTTGGTCGAAAGGTAGAAGACGTTGCCGTAGCCGCCCGTGGCGAGAATCACGGCATCGGCGATGTGGACGTCGACCGCGCCGGAAGCGAGATTCCGCGTGACGATGCCGCGCGCGCACCCGTCGATGACAATGAGATCGAGCATCTCGTGGCGGGCGAACATCTTCACCGTGCCCTTGTCCACCTGCCGCTCGAGGGCCTGGTAACAGCCGAGCAGAAGCTGCTGGCCCGTCTGGCCGCGGGCGTAAAACGTTCGTGAAACCTGCGCGCCGCCGAAGCTGCGATTGGCGAGCGTGCCGCCGTACTCGCGGGCGAAGGGCACGCCCTGCGCGACGCACTGGTCGATGATATTGGCGCTGACTTGCGCCAGCCGGTAAACGTTCGACTCGCGCGCGCGGAAGTCTCCGCCCTTGATGGTGTCGTAGAAGAGCCGGTAAACGGAGTCGCCGTCGTTCTGATAGTTCTTCGCCGCGTTAATGCCGCCCTGCGCGGCGATGGAATGCGCGCGGCGCGGGCTGTCCTGATAGCAGAATGCTTTGACGTTGTAGCCGAGCTCGCCCAGCGAGGCGGCGGCGGCGCCGCCGGCGAGGCCGGTGCCGACGACGATGAGGTTGTACTTGCGCTTGTTGGCCGGGGTCACCAGCTTCATCTCGAACCTGGCTTTGTCCCAGCGCTGCCCGATCGGGCCGGAGGGGATTCGCGCGTCCAGTTTGAATGACATTCCCATGTCCCTCCTACTTCACAATCCCGGTGAGCACAGCCAGCGGGAATGAGACGTTGCCCGCTCCAACGATGAAGCCAAAGGCGGCGGAAGCCCGCTTGATCCAGGGAGTGTATCGCGGGTGGCTCACCCCAATTGTCTGGAACATGCTCCAGACCCCGTGATACAGGTGGGTGGCCAGCATCAGGTTGGCGATGATGTAGAAGATCGAGACGGCGGGCCGCTGGAATCCGGTGACCACGTTGCGATAGACATCGCCTGCGGCGAAATCGGGGTGGACGGCGCCGGTCGTGAAGTGGAGGATATGGTAGACGATGAAGACGCCGATGATCGGCCCGCTCCAGATCATTGTGCGCGCGGCGTACGTTGAAGCCAGCGACGCCTTTTTGATGTAGCCGGTGGAGCGCGCCTCGAACTGATTCAGCACCCACAACTGACAGGCGGCCAGAATGTGCAGGCCCACGCAGGCGAGCAGCACGAACCGAGTGAACCAAAGCAAGCCCTTGGCCGATTGCAGCAGCCGGCCGTAAGCATTGAGCTGTTCAGGACCAAGGTAAAGCTGCAAATTCCCGAGCATGTGGACGAGGACGAATCCGAAAAGGACCAGCCCTGTCGCCGCCATCAGAATCTTCTTGCCGACAACGGACTGGTACAGGGCCGCAGCCCTGGCCAATCCACCGCCATTCAAAGCCATTGTGCTCATGGAGATTCTCCGTGATCCCGGCGGATCACCCGGCGGAGGCGCCCAAGCGCATCGCCCGCGGACCACTCACTATACGTGATGCCGGGAAGCCACCATTGTATGAGAAATCTGCGCGGGGGGAGTCAAAAGGCGGGCGGGGAAAACAAATGCGGCGGCCACCGGTGAGTGGCCGCCGCGTGAGTGGGAAGGATGGAGTGTCGGTTGAAATCTCGTCAACGGCTGAGCGCCACCTGCGTCTTCTCGCTCTTCAGGCGCTTGGCCAGCTCGCGGACCGCCTTGGGCAGCGGGATGCCTTTGCTGCCGGCGCCGTTGGAGAGCCAGACCTGCGTGAGATGATACTGGTCGCCGATTTTCTCGAACACCAGCTTCGGCTCGTAGAATGCCGACGGGTCGCCGATCGGCACTCCGAGGAATGCGTCCTGAGCGCCGTCGGGGCTGGTGATCACCAGGAAGGAGTTTCCAGAAGCCGGGGCGAAGCGATAGTGACCCGCCTTCAAGTCCCTTCCGTTGACCTGGAAATCGAATGGGATGGTCGCCTTTGCGGCCGGAGCCGGCTGCGCGAATGCCGGAACGGCCAGCGCCAGAATGACCGCGCACGCGGTCAATACACGGACAGAGATCGAGCGGATCGAGTACATTTTGGTTTCCCTCCAGTTGTGCAATTCGTTATGGCGCCCAGCCTCTATGCCGGAACGCCTTCACAATGGAGATACGGGCGAGGGGCGGAAAGAGTTCGTCGTGGGATGCTGAGTTTACAGCAGTCTCGAAAGGCGCGCGGGAGGCGCGGCGGATCAGGCGCTCATCACTTCGGCGAACGCCTTACGGAATTGAGCCATCTCCTCACGCAGCCCGACGGTCACCCGGATGTGAGTCGGCAACGACGCCCACACTCGTCCGACATAAATATTCCTGCCGGCCAGGCCCGAGATGACCTCGCGCGCCGGGCGTCCGCAATCCACCATGAACTTGTTCGAAACCGAGGGGATGAACTTGTATCGATTGCGGTCCAGCCACTCGAGCGTCTCCTGGCGGACCTCTTTCACCATGCGCCGGCGCTCTGGAACAAGCGTCTTTACCTGAAGACTGACGGCGGCGCCGACCATTCCAGTGGCGGGCAGGAAGCCGGTGCTGAAAGGTCGCAGGCGCTCGATGAGATCGGGACGGCCGATGGCCGCGCCGGCGCGCAGGCCCGCCATGCCGTAAATCTTGGAGAAAGTCCGCAGGACGATGAGGTCCTTGCCCTTGGCGGCAAGATCCGTGCACCGCTGATCCTCGATGAAATGCGTGTAGGCTTCGTCGATGAGCAGGATGCTGCCCGCGGGTTTGTTAGCCAGCAGCCATTCGATGTCCTGGCGCGGCGTCAAAGTGCCGGTAGGGTTATTCGGGTTGCAGATGTAAAACACTCCGGCGTCGGGCGCGGCCGCCCGCATGGCCCTGACATCGTGGGCGAACGTCTTCGTCAGCGGCACGCTGTGAGTCTTCGCCTTGACGAACGTCGCCGCGCGCTCGCCCGCTTCGTAGCCGGGGTCGGCTGTGACGAAGCTGCGGTTCGGACCGCAGAAGGCAAGCACCGTGCGGTGCAACGGATCGGAAGAGCCCGCGAAAACCTGAACGTGGCTCGCCGGCACGCCCTCTTGTTCGGCGATCAGGCGCGCAAGCTTCATCGTTTCGCCGAACATGTAACGCCCGCCGCGCTTCAGGATGCCGTTCATCGCCTCGATCGCCTCGGCGCAAGGCCCGAGCGGGTTTTCGTTGGCATTCAGCAGGATGGCGCCTTCGGGTACGCCGGGGATGTAGCTTGACTGCGCGAGAGCGAATTCGTTGTAGAAGGGAAGCCCGCCGCCGAGCAGCAGCGCGGCCCGCCCCAACTCGCGGCGCGAGAGATTCAGCGGTAAATTCCTGCGCGGTCCCATTTCTCTATCGTCTCCTGGATGAGAGTCGCCATGCGGTTGACGACAGCCTTGAAATACTCGTCCGCCTTCGCCTGGTCGAATTTCACGTAACCCTGATTCGGCTGGTAGAGGATGATGGGCGAGGGGAAGGGAAACGCCGCCCACGAGCCGGCGGGCGGCCGCGGCACGGCCAGCGCGTCGGAGTACCTTTGCTGGTAAACGAGCTTGCGGTCGATCGCCTGGATGAAAGCGGTCTCGTTCCATCCGGCGTGGCCGCCGTCTTCGCCGAAGACGTTCAGGGTGTCCTCGGAGCAGATCGCCCACCAGTTGGTGACGAGGATTCGCACGCGGTGGCGGCGCGAAGCTTCCTCGGCGAGATCGTTGAGGATGGCGGTCTGCGGGCCGCCGTGTCCGTTGATCACGATGATGTTACGGAAGCCGTTGCGCGCAAGGCCGGCGAGAATATCGGCGACGAAGGCGCGATAGGCGGGCTCGCTGACCTGGAAGGTGCCGGCGTAGCCGTCGAGGCTGCCGGTGACGCCGTAAGGCAGCACGGGCGCAACCATCGCGTTGAGCCGCGGCGCGAGTGCGCGCGCCAGCGCCAGCGGCGCGGTGTTGTCCGCGCCGTTGTTGATCGCTCCGTGCGCTTCAATGGCGCCGGTGGGCAGTAGCACCGTCTGAATGGGCGACGGAACGATCTCGCGAAACTCCATCCAGTTGATGTCGTTGAGCTCGCGCGTGGATGGCGACTGCGCGAAGAGCGCCGGCAGGAGAAGAACCGGCAGCGCCGCGATCCTCATGAGTTGGAGGATAGCAGGCTTGGCTCGCGGTGTCTCAGTCCTCGATGGAGAAGGTAGGCGCTTTCTTCACGCCGCCCGCGCCGCATTTTTCCACGAGTTGGCGCGCGATCGCATAGTAGGGCGCGGCCTGCGGCTCGTTCTCCCCAAGCAGCGCGATCGGACGGCCGGTGTCGCCGCCGGCGCGAACTTGCGGGTCGAGGGGCAACTCGCCGAGGAACGGCACGCCCATCGATTCCGCCGTTCGCCCGCCGCCGCCCTGGCCGAACACGTCCACGCGTTGCCCGCTGCCGGGAACGATTAGGTAGCTCATGTTCTCGATGAAGCCGAGAACATCCACCTTCACCTGGCGGAACATCAGCACCGCCTTGCGGCCATCTTCGAGCGAAACCTCGGAAGGAGTGGAGACCACGACAGCACCCGTGATCGGCGCGGTCTGGATGAGGCTCAGCGCGACATCGCCGGTGCCGGGCGGCAGATCGACGAGCAGGAAATCGAGCTCGCCCCACTCTACCTGGCGAAGAAACTGCTGCATCACCGAATGCAGCATGGGCCCGCGCCAGATGAGCGGCTTGTCGCCGGGATTGAGAAAACCCATCGACATCAGCTTGACGCCGTACTGTTCGAGAGGCAGAATGCGGCCCTCTACCGCATACGGCGTGTCGCGGATGCCCATCATCAGCGGCACGTTGGGGCCGTAAACGTCGGCGTCGAGAAGAGCGGTCTTGTGGCCCAGCCGCGCGAGAGCGACGGCGAGATTCACGGAGACCGTGGTTTTGCCGACGCCGCCCTTCCCGGAACCGATGGTGATGAGGTTCTTCACACCCTCGATCGGCAGTTTTGGCGCTTCGGCTTGCTGGGGAGAGCCCATATGCTCTCAGTGTATCAACGCGTCCCACAGAGCCATCGCCGAAGAGACGGCGCGGCCGGCATCGCGTTCGAGCAGGAATCGCTGCCTGACAAGCGCCTCCGCGCTCTGCCGAACGCGCGCCTGAAAGTCTTCGCGCGATTTATAGCGCTGCTCGATCGCGGGCCGCGGGTCTTTGCTTCGGCTCCGTTCGGCTTCCGTGCGCGGGAAAGGAAAGAACGAGCCCAGGAAATTGGACATCTGCCCGGGCGCGCCGATCTCCGGCGACCGCAGATTCCAGCCGGTGAACGTGCCGAGCGGCACAGCCACCATGGGCAGGCGGATGCCGCCCACGTCGATGCCGTCGGAATCTACGGCGGGCGCCAACAGCGGAAAAGGCTCTCCGAGCGCCGGCGGCTCGATGGTGACGATGCCTTTCGAGGCAAAGTCGGGGCCGAAGTCCAGCCGCCAGCCGCGCCGCGGATATCGAGGGACTTTGACGCCCGGCACGGGAAAGCGGAGCTTGTCCGGAGGCGCGAGCTCGTTGGCTGCCAGGCGCGGATACACCGATGCGGGCGGCTCCACATTGTCTTTCAGCCACGCCTGAAGCGCAGCGAGCACGGCGCGCTGGGCCGGCCGGTGATCCACGGGGTTCAGCGTGAATTGCGTCGTCCCCTTTCTGAGCGGAAGCGAGCCGACCCCGTGTTGCACGCCGGCGTAGAAGTAGACGCGGGATTCCGGCGGAAGCGCGGCGTCGGACTTCCCGTCCGGCGTGATGTGGATGAGCGATGCGGCGCGGCCCCAATACTCATAAGAGTTGTTCGTGTACACGATCTTCGGGACAACGCTTGCGGCGCGGGCGCGATCAAGCAGTCCGGCCTCAACGCCGGTGACGGGGTCCTTGTGCGGCAGGTCCGTGTAGGGGAAGAGATCGGTGGGGTAGAAGATGTTGCGGAAGGGATTGCCATCGCGCGAGGGCTGCGCGTAGCGGTGGTTGAAGCTGCCCCGCCCGGCGCCCGCGACGTCGACGAACACGCCGTCGAAGACCTTGCGGCCGCGCTCGTCGGCGTTGAAGCCGTCGTAGAGGAAGTGGCGCAGAAAGCGGCCGCTCTGGGAGATGCCGAAGCCGATTGCGCGCTTGATGTAGCGCCGCTGATCGCCCAACAGCGAGATGTCGTTGCCGCCGTATTTCAGGAAGGCGATGATGTCGCGCACTCCGGCGGGCCCGAGCCCGGTGAGATCCGGCGAGTCGCCTTCGTAGGTGAATTCGTAGACCATGCCGGGCTTGAAGCCTGCGGGCAGCGCCACGCTTCCGCGCTCCACTTTCCATTGAGACGGCGGGATCTCGGTGCGCGCGAGAGATGCGCCGCTGCGGAATGTCAGGCGAATGGCGCGGCGAACCGGGATTGGGATGTGGCCCATGTCGCCGAGGGGCATGACAGCCGCCGGCGCTTCGGGGATGAATTCGGAGCGCACGAGGCCGGGCGCGGGCAGCGCATCGCCGCGATACGGGACCGGGTCTCTGCGCAGCCGGCCCTCCTGTGCGGCGACGTCCGATTGCCAGCCGAGCCACACGAGCGTATAGCCTTCCTCAAGCAACCAGCGGTCGCCGAACTCTTCTCCCGTTTCGGGGAGCGCGGACGACTTCGCGAAACAGAAGCGGTTGAGCATCCCCTTGCCGCCGCGATTGGAGACCTCGAACAGCACGGTTCCGTTCCCCTTGGCCGGATCTCGCGGCTTCAGCACGAAGAGATCGGCGTCGAACTCGATCAGCCCCGCGGCGTTCGTCTGCGCGAGCGCGACGTCGCGGATGATTTGATTCGCCGCGGCCCGCGGATCAATCGTGAAACGCGCGCGGGCGATGATCCGCTCATAGGGCCCCGCGCTGCCTTGCGGCTGGCCGGCCAGCACATCGGCGCGGTCCACCACATAGATCTGGCGAACTCCGGCGGGCGCGAGCAGCGCGCATGCGAGCAGAAGGAGGCTCGATCGATACATGGGTTTATTATGCCAGCGGCCGTTTTCGGGCTTCACGCGCCACGCGCCCAGAAACGAATCAATGCGTGCGCGCCGCCCATGAGCAGGGTCAGGCCGGAGAGCGCGGCGAACGCCGAAACACCGAGTCCGAACGGCGGAAGAAAGACCGCCATCGACGTCCCGACGAGTGCGCAGAATGCGGCCTCGGCGCAGAAGCGGCGCGGGCTCCCCGAGGAGAGGGATCGCGTGGCGAGAAACACGGAGAGCAGCGCCAGCGCCGAATAACAGACGCGCCGCCAGAACGTCCCGGCGGGGAAGGGGGTCAGGCAGCAGCCAAGGACCGCCGCGGCGATCAGTGCGGCCATGATACGGACCCATCGCGCGGGGCGCTTGCGGGCAGGAGGGTCGACCTCGGGCCGCCCGCGCGTCAGCGTACGGTTCAGGCGGCGAGCGACCGGCGGTACGAAGAAGGAGAGCGCCAGGAGGAGAACACCCGCCGGGCCCCATGCGCGCTCCGGAATCCACATGAGCAGCGCATACACGGCGAGCAGCCAGGAGCCCAGGAGAAATTCAGCGACGCCTGTCTGGGCCCAGCGCCGGCCCGGGTGGAAGTGCGAGATGAGAGCCGCCCGCATCGGATCAACCCAGCGGCAGCGCCGCATGGGCGCGCAGCGTGAGGTCGTCCAACTCGCCGCGAACGAACCGCGGAAACGCCGCGGCCGCGATCATCGCCGCGTTGTCAGTGGAAAGGTGCGGCGCGGGGAAATAGACGGGGCAATCGATGCGGCCTGAGGCGGACGCGGCGCGCAGGCCGGCGTTGCAGGCAACTCCCCCGGAGATGATCACGCTGCGCGCATCGATCGAGCGCGACGCCGCCGCCACGCGCCGCAGGATTTCCTCGATCACGACATTCTGAAATGCCGCAATCGCATCGAGCGTCGCCTGAGGCGTCACCGCCAGCCACTGTTCGACAGACGGCTTCGGGTGCAGCTTGAGCAGCGCCCTGCGGGCGATAATCTCGCCTTCCATGTCTTTCGATTGCGCCCAGCGGAGCATGGCCGTCTTCAGCCCGCTGAAGCTGAAGTCGAGCGCGTTGCCTTTCATCTTCGCCAGCGGCATCGAAACGGCAGCGGGATCGCCGTGGGGCGCGAGGCTGTCCAACACCGGTCCGCCGGGGTAACCGAAGCCCAGCAGCTTGGCCACTTTGTCGTACGCCTCGCCGGCGGCATCATCCCTTGTCCTTCCAAGCAACCGGTAGGTTACACTGGGAGTCACTTCGTATAAGTGCGTGTGCCCGCCGCTCGCCACGAGGGCCAGGGCTGGAAGTTCGATCTCTGTACCCGCGGCACGCGCTTCGACCAGAGCAGCATGGATATGGCCCTCGAGGTGATTTACCCCAATTAGGGGTAATGTTCGTACTATACTGACGGCTTTGGCGTAAGTGATGCCGACCAGAAGAGATCCCACAAGTCCGGGCCCCGCGGTCACCGCGATCGCGGACAGATCGCCCCATTGGCAGCGCGCATCGTCCAGCGCCTTCCGGACGACGGGAACGATGGCCCGGAGGTGTTCCCTCGATGCCAGCTCAGGAACAACTCCGCCATACTTGCCGTGGGTGTCCACCTGCGACGCGACCGCGCTCGACAGGATCTCGACGCCGTCGCGCACAACAGCGGCGGCGGTTTCGTCGCAGGAAGTTTCAATTCCAAGAATGAGCGGCACGCAGTTCCAACTTCCATCCTAACCGGGATCAAGACATGCTACTGTCCGAATTTGACTACCGGCTGCCCGACGAACTGATCGCGCAGGAGCCCCTCGAGGACCGCGCCGCATCGCGGATGCTGGTGGTTGACCGCAAAACCGGCAGCTTCGAAGATGAGTTTTTTCGCGACTTTCCTTCGATGCTGGGCCCAGGCGACTGCCTGGTGATCAATGACTCGCGAGTGCTGCCGACGCGCCTCTTCGGCCACAAGGAAGGATATGCCCGGCAGGTGGAGATCTTCCTCGTGCGGGCGGCGAACACGCATCGCACGGAGTGGATCTGCCTGGTCCGGCCGGGACGCCATCTGCACGTCGGAGCGAAGGTGAAGATCTCCGACCACATGAGCGTCGAGATCCTCGAATCCGGAGTTCGCGGCGAGCGAAAGGTGCGCGTGTTCTGCGACCGGCCGCTCGAGGAGGAGCTCGAGAAACACGGCCACGTGCCGCTGCCGCCCTACATCCATCGCGAGGACCGCCCCGAGGACCGCTCCCGCTATCAGACAATCTACGCGGAGAAGCCCGGATCGGTCGCAGCCCCGACCGCGGGCCTGCACTTCACGCCTGAAATCCTGGAGCAGTGCCAGAAAGCGGGCGCGGAGATCGCGCGGGTGACGCTTCATGTGGGATTGGGAACGTTCCAGCCCCTCATGCAGGACGAGATCTCGGCCAACTACCTGCACTCGGAGACATACGAGATCTCCGAGGAAGCGGCGGCCAAGATCGCCGCGGCGCGGCGTCGAGTCGTCGTAGGCACCACCTGCGTCCGGACGCTGGAGACCGCCGTTCGCGGTCCAGGTCTGGCGCCGCAGCGGGGGGAGACGGATATGTTCATCTACCCCGGCTTCGAGTTCAAAGCCGTGGACGTGATCCTGACGAACTTCCACCTGCCGAAGTCGAGCCTCCTTCTGCTGGTTTCGGCATTTGCGGGCAAGGATCTCATCCGCAAGGCGTACACTCACGCCGTGGAGCAGCGGTACCGCTTCTTCAGCTACGGCGACTGCATGCTTATCCTGTAAGGCATGCTGCCTATCGCGCTTGGCTTTCTACTGCTCGCCGCGTCCCCGGAGCAGGAAATCCGCAAGGCGCTCGACCGCCAGGTGGAAGACTGGAATCGCGGCGACATCGCCGCCTTCATGAACGGCTACGAGGAGAGCGAGGAGATCACGTTCCTGGGCCGCTCGGGCCTCGTCCGTGGCTGGAAGGCGACGCTGGAGCGCTACAAGCGCACTTACTCGAACCGCGACGCGATGGGAACGCTTCGGTTCAGCGAGCTCAATGTCCGGCTTCTCAGCGGCGAAATCGCGATTGTCACCGGGCGTTTCGACCTCGATCGCAACGCCGCCGGGGGCGGTCCGGCGAACGGCCGTTTCACGGTCGTCATGAAGAAGATGCCGCGCGGCTGGCGTATCGTCCACGACCACACAAGTTGAGCGCGCCATGACGCGGATCGAACGCCGCCCGGCGCGGAGCCTTTGGTGGCTGGCCTTCCCGCTGCTGGGCGGTGGAGTGGCGCTGTCCGCCGGCCCGGTGCTCGTCCAGAACCGCCTCGATTCGCCGGAGGCATACTTCATCGAGAATGTGGTGCGGCGTCATGAAGCGGCTGCCCTGCTGCGCGCGGGGCGGCCGCGCATCCTCATTACGGGCGGATCGAGCTCGTTGTTCGGGCTGGACGCGGAATGGATCGAGCGCAGCCTGGGCGCCCCCCGTCGTGAAATGGGCTCGCATTCCGGGCTGGAGCGCCTTCTTGCGCGCAGCATGCGACTCGAACGCCGCCGCCGCATTGCCTGTGTTGATCCCGGCGGAGTCTACGACTCCAATCTGGCCAGCCCGAACGGGGACTTCCGTCGTTTCCCCGAAGTGAAGCGTCCGCTCGACGATCCGAACATTCAATCGGGAGTGCGCGAGGGCGCGTGGCGCATTCCAGCCGCATTCGCCGAAGAGTGCCGGCGCAGGAGCGTGCGAGTGATGGCGACGCTGCCGGCCTTCGCGGCGGACGAGCCGGAGCGGCCGGCCATCGAGGCGTGGCTGAATGGAATTGGAAAGCGCTACCGGGCCGCCGGGCTCGAAGTCCTCGAACATGCCGGCGAGGTTCTGTACTCAACGGCGGAATTCACCGATACGCGCTCTCACCCCAGGCCCTTGATCCGGCGACTGAAGACCGGGCGCATTATCGAGCGGCTGGGTGGGCGGCCGGCGCCGCCAGAGGCGCGCGCGGCAGGGCCCTCCGCCGGTGCGTTCCGCCCAATCCACGCCGGGCGGCTGATCGCCGGCTGCGGGGACGGCGCCCCCCGCGCGCCGCTCGCAACCGGGTGGGTCGCCGAGTATCGCGTCGCATGCAGGGGCGCTCAGATCACCGTCAATGGCCACGCATATCCGCGGCCCGAGAACGGCGAGACGCTGATCGCGATCGACACCGCGGCCGGCGTCATCGTCGACTTCGCGTCATTCGACGCCGCGGGCCGCCCGGCCGGGTGGACGCTGTCGCGGTGGCTGGAGGAGGAGCGCTGATGCTGTTCCACAGCTTCGTCTTCCTCTTCGCGTTTCTCCCGGTCACCCTGCTTCTCTATTTCGGTCTTCGGAACGCCCGCGCGGCGCTGGCCGCTCTGCTTGCCGCCTCGATCGTCTTTTACGCCTGGTGGGACTGGCGGTTCCTGCCCCATCTCGCGGCCAGCGTGGCCGTCAACTACGCCATTGGCGTGAGGCTGGCGGCCGCCCGCTCGCGAGCGCTGCTCCGCTGCGGCGTGGCGCTGAACGTCGCCCTGCTGGCGTTCTTCAAGTTCGGAGGCGCGCTGCGGCCCGGCGAGATTCTCTTCCCGCTGGGAATCTCGTTCTGGACGTTCACGCAGATCATGTTCCTGTGCGACGCCGCGGATCGCGACACGACCGAACTCAGCTTCTTCCGCTACGCGCTGTTCGTCACCTTCTTTCCCCATGCCATCGCCGGGCCGATCCTCCACCATCACGAGATGATGGAGCAGTTCTCAAGACCGGAGGCGCTTCGCTGGACGCCGCGCAACTTCAACGCCGGCCTCGCGCTGCTGTGCGCCGGCCTGGCGAAGAAAGTGATCATCGCCGATCTCTGCGCGCCCTGGGCCAATGCGCTGTTCGACAATGCCGCAGGCGCGACTGCGCCCGCGGCCTGGGCCGGTCTGCTGGCTTACACATTTCAGATCTACTTCGACTTCGCCGGCTACAGCGACATGGCGATGGGCCTTGCCTGGATGTTCAACATCCGCTTCCCGCTCAACTTCAACGCGCCCTACCAGGCCGCAAGCCCGGTTGAGTTCTGGCAGCGCTGGCACATGACGCTGGGACGCTTCATCCGCGAATACCTGTTCCCGGCACTGGATCGCGGCAACCGCGACCGCATGGGCCGGCGGGCAGCGAGCCTCGCGCTCGCGATGGCGATCATCGGCTTGTGGCACGGAGGCCAGTGGACCTTCCTGGCATGGGGCGCCATCCACGGCGTGTTGCTCGCCCTGAATCACTGGTGGCGGCGCAGCGGGATGGCCATCCCGTGCTGGACCGGCCGCACGCTGACGTTCGCGGCGGTAGCGGTTTCCTGGGTATTGTTCCGGGCCCTGTTCGTTTGGCCTGCTGGTTTGCCGGGAGCGCTGTCGCAGATCCCGGGCGGTCTCCGCGCTGCCGCGGTTCTTCCTTTATTGCTTGGCTTTGTTCATATCGCAAAGCCGGCCCACCGGTGGCTGGAAAGTAAGCCGCTCGGCGTCGCCCGCGCGTTCGGCCTGGCGATGCTCTTCCTGCTCGTCCTCATGCTGATTCGCGACGACTTTACAGCAAACCGCGCCAGCGAGTTCCTCTACTTCCAGTTCTGACGTTACCGGCGGCTGGCCGCGAAGACGAGCACGGAGACGGCGGCCAATGCAAACAGAACCAGCGCCGCGCTGAATGCCGCGGTTGCGATGCCGCCGATCCACGTGACCGCCGCGATTAGCGCCACAGCAAAGAGCGCCGCCGCCAGCCGCTCGGCGATAACCAGCGGACGCTGAGCGCGGGCGGAATTGTCCCGCTTCAGGCGGAGCTGGACCCGCCGCCAGGCGAGCCCGGGGGGCGTGACCTCCAGCGGCGTCCGCTCCTCACTTTCGAGAAGCCAGCCGGCAAGCAGAAGCGCCTGGCCGCAAGCCTCGCACGATGCCACGTGCTCGCGCAGGTTCGCTGTCCATGCCCCTGACCGCAGGGCGCGCGCGGCTTCGTGCT
Source organism: uncultured Solibacteraceae bacterium (assembly GCA_964472745.1). GTDB lineage: Bacteria > Acidobacteriota > Terriglobia > Bryobacterales > Bryobacteraceae > CAYYNC01. The sequence goes on along the minus strand of CAYYNC010000021.1, from coordinate 31,172 downwards.
CGCGCTCGCAAACATCCCGGTTCATTTCTGGCCTCATTCTGTGGCGCCTCGCTGATACCCGCGCTCTCTGAGCAGCGCGGCCAGTTTTTGCTTCACGCGGAACAGGAGCGGCCTCACGCTCGCTTCCTTGAGCCCGGTGACGGCGGCGATCTCGCGGTGGCTCGCGCCCTCGACGTAGGCCAGCAGCACAAGCTCCCGTTCCTGTGGCTTGATCCCATCGAGAGCCTTCGCCATGTCTGAGGCGATGTCCGATTGGGACACGGTCTCTTTGACGCCGGCGGCGCGCTCCTCGAGCTGCTCGGGCGCGAACTTCCTTGCGCGGAAGTGATCCCGCGCGAGGTTGGTCGCAATCCGGAAAAGATAGCTCCTCTTCTGCGGCTGATCGAGTCCGGCGGGCAGCCTCGTGCGGAGAAGACGGTAGTAACTGTCCTGGAGGAGGTCCTCAGCCAGTGTCACGCTGCCGGTCAGCCTCAAAAGGTATGACTTCAGCGGCCGCGCCGTGAGCTCATAGAACTCCCTGAATTCCGCCTCGGTCATGTTCGCAGTGAGCGCAAGAGCGGCGCCTTCCGCCGGCAGCGCATGCGTCACTTCAGGTTGCACCTGCGGGACTCCTGGGGACAAGCTCTGATTCACTGCTCGGGAGCCGCTTCTTTCATCAGCCCCAGGTGCTTAGAGAGGACCCAGGCAACTCCCCCCGACACAATGAGACCGAGTCCCGCTGCCAAGCCGAGCGAGCCGAACACGGTGAAAGCCTCTCTTCCCTCGCCCTCGAACATTCCGCGCAGAGCCAGAAACGGAACGGCGATCGCGCTGAGGACGATTCCGGCTTGGATGGAGTTGAGGATTCTGCCGTGAGGCGCAGGTTTCTCGGCCGGCGCCGCGCGCAACAGAGAACGGCCGGCGTCTGTCTCAAGGTAGGCGAGCAGGTCAGCCGACGAGCCGAACTTGTCGAGCATCTTGTCGTAGAGCTCCGCCTGAAGCCGTTCCGATCTGGTCCGGCGGAGGTGGTCGAGCAGCATCCGGACGATCAAGGTGGCGCCGGTAGCGAGCGTCAGAATGACGGTGATCATCGCGGCGGCTTCGGAGGGTTGCATTTCTTCGAGTTGCTCCTTTCATCCGGTACAACGGATGAGGCCGCGCTCTTGTTAGCGGCGGGAGGAGATTTCCTCAAAGACGTCGATCAGGCGGGGGAAGAAATCCACAATAGCGGCGTAGCGCGCGCGAGCGGATTCGTACTCCATCAGCCTCTCCGCCAGCGGGCGGACGAACGCGAACCCGCTCTCCTCTTCACGTCGCAGAAGGCGCTCACCGGCCTCGTGACTACGGAGGTGTGCAATCCGCGCGGTGATCGCCCGGACGATGTGCTCGTGCACCGCCGCGGGCCAGTCGCCATAGGAAAGGGACTTCATCGCCGTCTGGATGCGCCTGTAAAGCCCGGAAAACTGGCCGAGTTCGCGGCTGTGCTTCTCAACCAAAGGGTTGATGAAGGAGTGGCTGAACTCGTGCTGGACGAGGTAGCTGACGGAGCGGTTTGCGGTGAAGACGGGCAGGCCGTCTCGCACTTCGAATGCGCCGATGATGGCGAACAATCGCGGCGGGGTTTGAGGCGTTTCGACGGTTGCCTGAAATCCGCCGTTGTGAATGAGCAGGCCGGGGATCAGGGTGCAGTTATCGAGCCTGAGGGCCGTGTAGTTGCGCAGCTCATCGAGCGCCGAACGGACGTCCTGGAGCAGGGAAGCCTCAACTCTCTCGTACGTCCCTCGATGGGATCGGAAGAAGTCCCCGAAGCGGCTCTGGACGGCAAAATCGCGCAGCGCCGCCACGAAGTCCGACAGCCTGCCGCTGCCGCCGGCCCGCCGCAGAACGCTCGGCGGCGGCTCGGCGGCGGGTGACAGCTCTGGCGGCGCGGTGAATGCCAGCAATGCGCGCGGCACGGCGTCGAACCGGAAGCGGCCGCGGCTCATTTGCGCGAAGAGAGTGACCGTGCGGTGACTCCTGAAGGGCGCGAAGTGAGCGTTCGCCGACCGGCGATACTCCGTGTCCAGCTTCGACAGATGCTCATACCCGCTGAGCATCTGAACGATGGTCATCAGCTCGATGCGGCTGTCGACTTGGACAGGGCTGTTCTCCGACCCCCCGGCGGGGAGCAGGAGAAGGTTCCTGAGCGCCGTGCGTCTCGTCATCCGTCACGCCGCGGCGCGCAGCGGAAGCGACGCCGCTCCGACGATCGGGCCATGGCCCTTCAGTTGGACGAAAGCCGCCACGCGCTTGCGGTCCCATGAGCCCGAGGCGAGCCTTCGCTCCTTGACCGTCTTCCGCGAGAGATCCACAAAGCCCAGCGAGGCCAGCTCGCGCACGACGCCGACGTGCCGCAGACGACGCCCGTTGTTTTCTCCCTGAGTGACCTGAACGGGGGCAGGGTCTTCGACAAGCGCCGCGAAGAGCTCCGCCGCGCCGGCGTTGACTGAGCCGGGCGCGGGGTCGACGGTTACTTTGACTGATCCTCCCATGTTCTCCAGGGAGATGTTCACTGCGGCACGCTGGGCGCCGGCGCGGCGCAGGGCCTGAAAAACGGCCCCGCGGTCGCTGCCGACCATCTGCGCGCTGCCATCGACGATCAACTGCGGCGTGTAGACGCCGTCTAGCCCGAACCGGCGCGAGTAGCCCTCTTGACGGCGGCTGAAAATTGGCGAGGAGAACGGATCGGTCCACCCGAGCCGGTTCCAGTAGTCGACGCGCTCGCTCAGCGCGACCACCTGCACGCCCGCCACAGGCTGCGTTTCGTCGAGCTCGGCAAGCAGCCGGTCGGCCGGCGGGCAACTCGAGCACCCTTCCGAGGTGAAGAGCTCCACAACCACGATTCGCTTCGAAGATCCAGCCGGCCGCACGCCGGGGACATTGAACCGCATCTTGTACAGGCCGCTGCGCGCGCAGATGTAGAGAGTCTTGCCGTCTTCGTCGCCCCAGGCGAAATTGTGCGGATGTTTCGGCATGATCACCGTGCCAAGGCGCTTGCCCTCGGGCGAGAGAATCCACAGCGCGCCGGGACCTGAGACATAGAGGTTGCCGCGCTGGTCCACTTTCATTCCGTCCAGCGCGTCTTCGCCCGGTGTGCCCGTCATGTCGATGAACAGCGCGCCATTCTCGAGTGTCGCCTCCGGCGTCACCTCGTATCGCAACACCACTTTGCGCTTGTCGTCCCAGTTCGCGACATAGAGATAGCGCTCATCGGGCGACAATGCAATTCCGTTGGGCCCGGAGAGCTCAGTGCTCACCTGGCGGAGCTTGCCCTTGTGGAGCGAGTAGACCGCATTGGCCTGAATCTCCTTGCGCGGATCGTCGCCGAATTTCGGCAGGCCGAAGGGAGGATCGGTGAAGACCAGCGCGCCGTCGGAGCGATAGACGAGGTCGTTCGGGCTGTTCAGACGCTTGCCCTCAAAGCGGTCCGCGAGAACCGTCACCGAGCCGTCCTTCTCGATTCGCGTAACGCGGCGGTTGCCGTGCTCGTTAATGGTGAGCCGCCCGTGCGGATCGAGCGCGAGACCATTGGATCCCGGCTGCTTGTACTCAGCGATGTCGGCGCCGGAGTACCCGCTGGGCTTCCGGAAGACCGTGAGCTCGCCTTTGGAGTTGTCGCGGCCCGGAACGAACTTGTAGATCGTGTTCGCGTTCGGGTCGCTGAACAGCAGGTGGCCGCCATCGCGCACCCACACCGGCCCTTCCGTGAATTCAAATCCATCCGCGAGCTTGTGGATCTTGGGGTTCGGCCCGATCAGCTCGTTGATGGCCGGGTCCAGCCGCTTGACCTCGACGTTCGCCTCGGCGGGCGTGATCGCGACCGGCCCGGGCTCCCCGCGCTCGAACTTCAACAGCGCCGAGCGCATGAAGATGAAGTTCGTCGGCGGATTCGAGATTGGACCGTTGATGCCAAAGATCGCAAGCTGAATGCGTTGTCCCGGCTTCACGTTGCGGGCGATCAGAAGCTCGTTCTTTGCGTTCCAACCCGCGATCACCGAGCCGCCGGATTGGCCGGGCGCGCGCGTCAATTCGCCATCCACCCAGATCTCGGCGTAGTCATCGATCGAGGTCTCGAAGATGATGTTTGATCCCCGCGTGTCGAAATCGGCGATCCGCTCCGGCGCCGTGATGCCGATGCGATACCAGTTGAAGCAGAGCCGCCCCGTCGAACGGCGCTGCGGCAACGAGGAGGGCGCAATCACCTCCCACTGCGAGTCATCGAAATCCGCGCCGCCGGCGTGCGGGGTGAAGTCGTACGTTTTGACCGGATCGCCCGTGGGCAGCCCGTCTGGGCCAGCCTCGCGGAAATCGGTTTCGACAATGCGTGTATCGCTGTAGCGCCACTGTCCCTGAACAAGGCGCACGCCATCATCCGTGGCGAGGTCGACGACAGGGCCGGGCGTTGGCCGGCTGCCAGTGGAAGTCAGCGCGGCGGCGACAAAAACGACGGCAAAGACGTATCTGATCATGCCACCCTCCGCCTACCGCGACTTCACAACGTAATAGAGGAACGGATTCGAGACCTCGGTGAACTGGTGCGGCACGCCGGCGGGGATCACGACCACATCGCCCTTCCTGAGCATCCGCGTCTCGCCGCCCTCAATCGTGCTGCCGCGGTACTCGCCCGGTCCGGTCGCCTTGAGGTCAACCGCCCTGCCGCCGGTGACCAGCGTCGCCGTTCCTTCGAGAACGTGCATGATGTCTGCGTCTTCGGTGTGAACCTCGGCCATGCCCGGCTTTTCGCGGCGGCTTGCGTGAACCATGTACCGCTCGCCCTCGTCGAACAGCACCGCTCCCTTCGCGAATGCGTCGTCCACCCGTTCGCCTTCGAAGTAGGACACGTGAGGCGGATTGCCCCCGATCGCGTTCGCGCCGGCCATCGCCAGCTCCTCGTCCTGCGCCGCGCTGGCCGCTCCGCTGACGCCGACCGCGCCGGCGATCTGGCCATCCACCACGATCGGCACGCCGCCCTGCAACGGCGTGAAGTCGTTTACCGCCGTCATCGCCGTGCGGCCTTTATTGATGACCTCTTCGAGGAACTTTGTCGGCCTCTTGAACAGCGCCGCGGTTCTCGCCTTGCCGATCGAGATGTTTGCACCCGCGCCGAACGTCCCGTCGATGCGGTGCAACGCGATCAGGTTCCCGCCGTCGTCCACGACGGCGATCACCCCAGTTGTATTCAGCTTCTTCGCGTACGCCACCGCTGCGTCGATCACGCGGCGCGCGCCGTCGGCCGAAAGCGTCTTCTTCTCGTTCCATTGACCCGTACCGGCGGACACGCCCGCCAGCAGCATGGTCGAAACCGCAAACAGACCCAGGATTCTCATGAGTGTCTTCTCTCCTACGCTGAGAGAATCCCGAGCAACGCTTCGTTATTCCGGAATCGGCCGTGAACATCCTCCACCGCTGCGCGCAGCAGCTCGGAGACGCTCCAGGCCTGGGCGAAGCAGCCGCGTGGAGTGTGCGGCGCGTCGCCGTCGGCGATCTCGCTCACCTGCCCGAGGCAGCCTTCCTCGAAATGACGCTCGAATCCGCTCAGCCACTCCGCGGCCTGCTGGCGCGCTTCCGCCGATCCCTCACGGGACTTGATGTACGCGGTGAGAAAGGGCCCCAGCAGCCACGGCCACACAGTGCCCTGGTGATAGGCGGAGTCGCGCTCGAATACACCGCCCTCATAGCGGGCGCGATACTGCGGATCGCCCGGCGCGAGACTGCGCAGGCCGACCGGCGTGAGCAAGAGCCTCTCCACCACGTCGACGACAGATCGCATCGCGGAGGCATCCAGCATCGAGTGTTGAAGGCTGGCGGCCAGAATCTGGTTCGGCCGGATCGCCGCGTCGCGATTCTCGCCGTCCACGACATCGTAGAGACACCCCGCCGCCTCGTTCCAGAACTTCGCGAGGAAGCTCTGCCTGGTCAACTGCGCGAACTCGCGGAGGAACGTCGCCGCGGGCCGATCGCCAAACCGTTCGCTCAAGTCCTCCATGATGCGGATGGCGTTGTGCCACAGCGCCTGGATCTCCACCGGCTTGCCGTGGCGCGGCGTGACTACCCGGTCCCCGATCTTCGCGTCCATCCACGTTAACTGCACGCCCGCCTCACCGCATCGCAGAAGCCCGTCGCTGTCGACCCGGATGCCGTAGCGCGTGCCCCGGAAGTGCCAGTTCAGGATGTCCTTCAGTATTGAATAAAGCTTCTCACGCACAAACGCTTCGTCGCCGGTGTACTCCAGGTAGGCGCGGACGGCCTCGAAGTACCACAGCGTCGCATCCACGGTGTTGTATTCCGGCTGCTCTCCCTGGTCGGGGAAGCGGTTGGGCAGCATGCCGCGGTCGATGCTGTTCGCGAAGGCGCTCAGAATTCCGCGCGCGTCCTCATAGCGGCCCGTGACCAGCGTCAGTCCGGGCAGCGCGATCATCGTGTCGCGGCCCCAGTCGGTGAACCACGGGTAGCCTGCGATGATCGTCTTGAGATGGCCTCGGCTGACGATGAATTGATCCGCCGCCAGAGTCAACGCTTTCACAAGGGGATCGTCAAGCGGCGCCGATTCGACAAGCGCCCTTCTGCGCGCGATCTCGCTCTCGCGTAATCCGGCCGCATCGGAGGACTGATGAGACTCCAGTGACGCGATGACGGCCGCCGAGGAGCGCCGGCTGAGGTCGTACCGCAGCACGAGCGGGCAGAAGAGGTCCTCCCGGAAATCGAGACCGCGCTCGCGTTCGAGCGCGTACTCGAAGTTCAAGTACCAGTCGCCGACTGCCTCGACCGCCGCGGCGTCGTGCGCCAGCCGCAACGCGGGCAGGCCGGCGTAAGGCTTCACGACAACGCAGCCGCCGGCCTGCTCAAAGAACGGATTCAGCGCATCATTGCGGTGTGTCGTCGAGTGATAGTCGCGGAAGGCGATCAACGGCCGCAACTCCAGTTGCACCGGCGGAGGCGGATCGACGTCGACTGCGCGCAGCTCATACTCCACAACCGTCGTGTTCTCGCCGTAAACCTGGAAGACGCGCTTCTCGATCTCGAGTCCATCCACCTGGTACACAAAAGTCGGGAACGGCTCCAGCTTGAACTCCACCTGCGCAAGGTGTCCCCGGGGGTGGACCGCGCCCGGATACTGATTCACGGACAAGTCGTGACGGCGGCCGCCGACCAACAGTGTCTCCTCGATCTTCGAGAGCATGACGATGCGGCCGCCGGGCGGCTTCGTCGCCGCTGTCAGCAAGCCGTGATACCGCCTGCTGTTGAGGCCGATCATCGTCGACGACGCGAAGCCGCCGATGCCGTTGGTCTCGAGCCACTCCAGCCGGATCGCCTTTGCGAGTTCGGCGCAGGAGCTTCCGTTGAAGCGAATCGGGTTCATGCGGTCCACTCCCCGCTCTGCTGGAGCAGCTTCGCCACCAGCCCCGTCCAGCCGGTCTGATGGCTCGCGCCGACGCCGGAGCCGTTGTCGCCGTGGAAGTATTCGTAGAACAGCACCAGGTTGCGCCAGTGCGGATCCTCGGCGTAGTCGCGGTTGCCGCCGTGCACCGGCCGGCCTCCATTTTCGCCGCGCAGGAAGATGCGAGTGAGCCGGCGCGAGATCTCCGCCGCGACTTCGTTCAATGTCATGAAGCATCCCGAGCCCGTGGGGCACTCCACCTTGAAGCCATCGCCGAGGTAGTGGTGGAACTTCTGCAACGACTCGATGAGCAGATAGTTGACCGGGAACCAGATCGGACCCCGCCAGTTCGAGTTGCCGCCGAACAGGCCCGTGCTCGATTCTCCGGGCTCGTAGTGAACGGTGTAGTTGTGACCGTTCACCGGCAGGACGTAGGGGCGATCCCTGTGCACGCGCGAGACGGCGCGGATGCCGTACGGCGAAAGGAATTCGTTCTCATCCAGCATGAAGCGGAGCACGCTCCGGAGTTGGTTCTCGGTGACAACCGAGAGCAGCCTCCGCTGCCCTTTCCCCTCCGTGCACATGCAGGCGACGTTCGCCGTGAGATCGGGACGGTGCTCGACGAACCACTCCAGCCTGCGCCTGAAGCCGGCGAGCCGCGTCATCAAAGCGGGCTCCAGCGTCTCCACCGCGAACAGCGGAATCAGCCCCACCATCGACCTCACTTTGAGCGGCATGTGCCCGTGATCGCGCGAATGCAGCACGTCGTAGAAGAAGCCGTCTTCAGCGTCCCACATCGACTCGTGATCCCCAAGGTGATTCATCGCGTTCGCGATGTAGAGGAAGTGCTCCCAGAACTTGCTGGCGACATCCTCGTAAGAGGAATCCTCCCGCGCCAGCTCGAGCGCGATCGCCAGCAGATTCAGGCAGTACATCGCCATCCAGCCCGTTCCGTCGGCCTGCTCGATGTGCCCGCCGGTGGGAAGCGGCGCGCTGCGATCGAAGACGCCGATGTTGTCCAGCCCCAGGAACCCGCCCTGAAAGACGTTGCGGCCTTCTGCGTCCTTGCGGTTCACCCACCACGTGAAGTTCAGCATCAGCTTGTGGAACACGCGCTGGAGGAAGACTCGGTCGCCCACGCCGCGGCGCTTCTTCTCGATCTTGTAGACGCGCCACGCGGCCCATGCGTGCACGGGAGGATTGACGTCGCCGAACGCCCACTCGTACGCCGGGATCTGCCCGTTGGGATGCATGTACCATTCGCGCAGCATCAGCACGAGCTGCTCTTTGGCGAAGTCTGAATCAACCAGCGCGAGCGGGACGCAGTGGAACGCCAGGTCCCAAGCGGCGTACCACGGATACTCCCACTTATCCGGCATCGAGATGACGTCGGCGTTGTAGATGTGGTTCCACTCGCTGTTGCGGCCCTGCTTGCGATCGGCGTAGGGAGGGGGTTGCGCGGAGTCGCCGTCCAGCCACTCGCGCACAACGTAGTGATAGAACTGTTTGGACCACAGCATCCCCGCGAACGCTTGCCGCATGACGTTCTGCGCGTCCGCGGACAGATCGGCCGGGATCACTTCCGCGTAGAACTCATCCGCCTCCTTCATGCGGTCGCGGAAAACCTGCTCGAACTCGTCGCCACTTGCAGGCGCATCCTGAATCTTGTTCGTGAGCCGCAGGCGGATCGTTCTCGACTCCCCCGCGCCCAGCGTGAAGGCGTAGTGAGCGGCCGCCTTGGTCCCAGTGCGCGCCGGGTTCACCGCGTTTTGATCGCCGCGGACCACGTAGTCGTTGATGCCGTCCTTCGCGAAACCCGGGCCATCGACGCCATACAGCCTGTGCGCGTTCGTCTCGTTCTCGGTGAACAGCAGCTCCGGCGTCCCGCCGCAAATCAGCCGGCGCAGGCCATACTGTACGCCTTCGAGATCGATCGTCCCCGGCGCCGACTCCCACAGCCTCGGCTTGCGTGTGTCGCCGTTCCACGACCACGTGTTGCGGAACCAGATCGCCGGCAGCAGATGCAGCGATGCCGCCTCGGGGCCGCGATTGTGCGCCGTAATGCGAATCAGGATGTCGTCCGGGGACGCCTTGGCGTATTCGACCTCGACATCGAAATAGCGATTGTCGGCGAACGCGCCCGTATCGGCCAGCTCGAACTCGCGCTCCCCGCGGCCTCTTCGCCGGTTCTCCTCCACCAGCCAGGCGTAAGGAAACTCTGCCTGCGGGTACTTGTACAGGAACTTCATGTAGGAGTGCGTAGGCGTGGAATCGAGGTAGTAGTAGCACTCCTTCACGTCCTCGCCGTGATTGCCTTCGTTTCCCGTGAGCCCGTACAGCCGCTCCTTCAGAATCGGATCGCGGCCGTTCCACAGCGCGAGCGAAAAGCAGATCAATTGGCGCCGGTCGCTGATGCCGGCGATGCCGTCTTCATTCCAGCGATAGGCCTTCGACCGCGCGTGGTCGTGAGGCAAATACTCCCACGCCGTGCCGTACTCGCTGTAGTCCTCGCGCACCGTGCCCCAGGCGCGCTCGCTCAGGTAAGGGCCCCAGCGTTTCCAGTGCGCCGTTCTTGTCCGGGATTCTTCGAGACGCCGCTTTTCAGCGCTGAGATCAACGAGTGTCTGTGTCATGCGAGTTGCATGAACATAAGCCCGCGCGCCGCGGAAACTATTCCGCTATTTCGCGGTGACCGAGAACGAGATGACGATCTCGTCTTTCGTCCCGATTGCGCCCAGCAGCGCCTTGGGCGGCTTGAGCCCGAAGGCCGTCATCGGGAACACCGCGCGGCCTGTCGCCTGTTTCCCGTCCAGCGCCAATGCGAGCTCGACGGGCTTGGTGACATTCCTGATCGTCAAGTCCCCGGTGATTTTCCACCGCCCCGGGCCGTCGGGCTTCAGACCCGCGCCGTGAAATACGATCTGCGGATATGAGCTCACCTCGAGCATCTCCTTCGAGCGCGTGAACTCGGAGATCTTCTTGCGGTCCTTTTCGCTTACCCACTCGTCTTCCAGCTTGAACTGGCCGGCGTCGATCTCCAGGCGAGCCGTGGCCGACTCGGGGTGCTGCGGATCGTACTCCACCTGCCCGCGCCACGATGTGAAGCTGAACAAGTGCTTCTTGCCCTTGTAGAGGCCCGTCTTTTCGACTTCCACCTTCACGTAGCTTCCTGGCGCGGGCTCGAGAGTGGACAGCCCGTTGCCCACCATCGCGGGCGCCAACAATAAAGCGAAAGCGATACGCATACGTTAGAACCTCAAAACGAATCCGCCGCCAACCACCACGTTGTGCTGGCCCGAACTCCTGACTGCGACGTTGTACGCGGGATTGCCCGTATAGAAATCGCGCACTTCAAACCGCGCACCAATCCACCTGAGGACGGGAATGTCGACTCCGCCGCCAATCATGAACGCCCCACGCGTGAGATGCCGCGGCGCAGGATTCGGTTGCCCGCCGATCGCCGTCGTGCTCTGCTCGTACAACGCATAGCCGCCGCCGATCGCGAAATACGGCTGAACGCGAGAGTTGGGCGCAAACTTGAAGCGCAGCCCGGGAGTCACGTACAGGGAGGCCACGTCTCTCGTGACCGCACCAATCGCCGAGCCAACTTCTCTCTGCGGGCTGGCGAGGAAGTGCACTTCGCCGAACAGCGCCGCCGCATCGTTGCCAACCAGGCGGATTCCGTAGTTGGCCTGCAAGGCCATGCCCTTCTTCAACGTCAGGCTGCCGCGATCATTCTCGACCAGCGACCCCAACGTCAGACCGACCTCGTGCCGCCCGTCTTCGGCGGCCCGGAGGGCCGCTCCGATGAACAATGTACACACCAATAGCGTCTTGCGCATTTGCTTTCTTCTCCAAAACCAGGGACGGGCGGCAGGCTATCGGCTCAGGCCGCCAGGTTCGATTCGACCGCTTGCTGCCGCGCTATGATCAGCGCCGGATTCCGAGCCCCGGCCGTGAGGGAGCGGCCTTGAGGGTCTTTGTACTAGCTCTCCAACTTCGTGAGAAGGCCTTTCACCTCCGAAGCCATGGCAAGCATCAACTCCATGTTCCTGCCCTGAGACATATCGGAGATCACATACGCCAGGTGCTCGCTGCTCTCGAACGCAGCGATCTCAAACCGCTGCACGCCCGCGCGATAGACGGGGATGCCGCCCTGCACCAGGGCCGGAATGATCTCCTCAACAGCGAACGATTCCCCCTCCTGTTTGCGCGTGAGCACCAGCGAGATCAGCTTCGAGTCGCTCTTCAGGGCAAGGTGCACGAACCTTCGTCCACGATGCCGGCACTCGTGCGCGGTCATCAGGCGGAATTCCGCGGGCACGTGCTTCCGAACAATCGCAATCAGCCCGCGATACTGGGGACTCAGCTTCGGACTCAGCTCTTCGAGGCTGGGTGGATTCTTCGGATACTTGCGAAACACCGAGCAGTGGATGTGGTCGCCCAACCCGGCGCGCAGGATCGTCGCCACGCGGCTGGAGACGGACGTAATGTAGGATTCCTGCGAATCGGTCGTCAGGCGGAGATGGCCGAGATGATAGGCGATCACCCCGCCCAGGCACGCAATCGCCAGCGTGGCCGCCATCGCGTATCGCCCGTAAACGAATCGCGGCCGCCCGCTCTCCCGGATCGCCGCGCGCACCTTCGCTTCGAGCTCGGGCGGCACGGGGGTCGAGCGCACCGCGCGCTGAAGCTGCTCCCTCAATTTGGCATCCTCCGGGCTCAATTGAATTGGTTCGTTCATGCGCCTTGCTCCTGTTGGAAACCTTTGACGATTCCATAGCTCTTGGCCACGTCCGCCAACTGCTCCCGAAGTAATCTCCGCCCGCGACTCAGCCGGGACATCACGGTCCCGATGGGAATCTGCAAGATCTCAGCCGCCTCCTTGTATGCGAACTCTTCCACGTCCACCAGCAGCACCACCGCCCTGAAGTCGGCCGAAATCCGGTCGAGCGCCGCCAGAATCTCCTGGTCCGTGAGCTGCTCGGCCACCGGGGGCGTATATGTCAGATTGTCGTACAGGAACTCCTCGTTTTCTTTGAGCTGGGGAAACCGGAACCACTTGCGGCGATGGTGATTCACGCAGTGGAACAGGATCTTGAACAGCCAGGCCCTGCAATTGGTGCCCGGCTCAAACCGGTGGAATGATTTCCAGGCCTGGAGGAAGACCTCCTGAGCCACGTCCTCCGCCCGCGCCCGATCGCCGAGAATCCGGCTCGCCGTCCGGAATATGTCGTTCAAATGCGGCATCGCCTCGGACTCGAATCTGTCGGCCGCTGTCGCGTCGGCCAGCAGACCGGTATTCGCCGCGTCTTCGCTCGCCGGCCCGAAGCCCAGATTCCCCATCCAACTCTCCATGGCGTGTAGTGCGCCCATACACCCTCAACAGGACGGCGCCGCGGCGCTTTATTCCCGCGCGCCTCCGAATCCCAGAAACAAAAAAGCGGGACCGCGGCGCGGTCCCGAGGGAAGAAGAGGAGGAGGTCACTTGCTTGGAACGCTCTACTTCACCGCCTTTGAAAAGCTCGCCTCACCGAGCAGCACCTCGGCCCAGGCGCAGTAAACCTGAACCTTGGCGATATCGTGGACGAAGGCCGGCACGATCACCTCGCGTTTCTCGCCGCCCTTGATCTTGAAGGCGTCGAGCGTGTAGATGTTGCCCTTGGAATCGACCACGCGCCAGGTCGGCGCCGGGGTGTCGGGGACCTTGAAGTCCTGCGACACGCGCAGAATGCTCTTGCCGTTCTCGGTTGAGTGGATCGCGGTGCCCGTGTTCGCCTTGGGTCCCTGGAACCCGTTCGTCATGTGCATGTTGCCCTTGTCCGCCGCGAAGGCGAGCCCCGCGAATCCCAGCAGGACGACAATCGCCAGCGCGGACACAACTCGAGTGATGTTCATCTGTTTGATTCTCCTGTTTGCTTCAGTTGTTGTTGTTCTCCGCGATCTCGACGGCATGGCCGTCGGGATCGCGGACGATGACCGATTTCCGTTTGCCCGCCCTCTCCTCCGGCGCCTCCACAGCGCCGGTTGAAATGAAGGTGGAGCGAATCTCGCGAAGACGTTCTGCGGCTTTCCCCGCGGAGGCCCCCACGAACCTGGTTTGCCAGTGGATGAGATCGTTAGCCTTGGCGTCCGGCGGATACGGCCTTCCGTCGCGCGGCGCCAAATACTCGAGGAACTCAACGCCGGGCCCGCGGTCGCCGCGCAGCGCGGTGATCCGCAGGCGCGCGCCGAAGACGTTGTTCAAACGCTCCTGCTCGGGGCCATAGTTCTCACTCTCACCAGCCACTCGGAGACCCAGTGTGTCGCGGTAGAAGCTCAACGAAGTCTCCGTGTCAGAAATCACGATGGCGGTATGGTCTATTCCCAGAAAGAGCCGTTCGGACGGCGCGTGCCATTTCGCCGCGCCTTTGTCTTTCGGGAAGCTCAAAATCTCCAAGGCGTGCCCGTCCGGATCTCGGAAATAGAAGGCCTTGATCCCGCCGGCGTTCTTGTTCCACTCGGGCAGCGACTGCGGGCCGGCGGATGCGTGCTGGACCCTGTGCGCGCGCAGGCGCCGATAGGCGCGCTCCATGTCCTGCGTGATGATCGCGATGTGCTGGAACCAGCGGTCGTGGCTCCGCGAGTCTTGCGGCACGGGGCGGCCCTTCGGCGCGAGAAACTCCGTGAGTTCGATGAATTCGTCGCCCAGGCGCATCCGCGCGATCCTGATGCGCAAGCCGAAAACGCCGTACAGCCGCTCATACGTTTCCCCGTCGACCTCGCACTCCGCGACTTTCTCAAATGAAAGCACCTTGGAGTAGAACTCGACCGCGCGGTCAAGGTCCGAGACTGTAATGCCGATCGAATCCACGCCGCTGACCAGCGGTTGTGCGCCCGCTGCAAACAGCGCCGTGCTGGCCGCAAGAACAAGCAAGAAGTTTCTTCGTTTCATAGCGGGTTAGTTCAACCTCTCGAGCAGGTGATCCCCCACGCGCAGCGCATTCGCCATCACCGTGAGCGCCGGATTCACCGCGCCGCTGGACAGGAAGAAACTCGCGTCGACTACGTACAGATTGTCCAGTTCGTGCGCCTTGCAGTGGACATCGAGCGCCGATGTAAGCGGATCGCGGCCGAAGCGAATCGTGCCGTTCTGGTGCGCCACGCCGGCGAGGGGGATGCGCTGTCCGGCAAAGAGATTCCGGCTGAACAATCCGGCATGGCAGTCATGGCCGTGGACGCCGCATTTCGTCTGGCGCTCCATCAGGTGTTTCAGGCGGTCGATCAATCGCCGGTGGCCTTCCTCGTTATTCGGCCGGTAGGCCAGCGTGATGTTGCCGTCGCGATCGAGCGTCACCCGGTTCTCCGGATCGGGCAGGTCTTCCGACGTCAGCCAGAAGTCGAGCGAGTGCTGCGCCATGAGGTCGAGCGTAAACCCCGGCGCGATGGCGGGCGCCCCGGCCTTCAGCGTTACGCCGTCCAGCTTGCCGACAAACGAGATGTGGCCCATGGGATAGGCCCACTCGTCGTCGCCAAAATAGAAATCGTTCACCGACAGCGTCTTCTGAAAGACCGTCGGATTCGGGCACTTCGAAAGGGCCATCAGCACCGAGTTCGTATGCCCCATGTAGTGCCGCCCGACGACGCCCGACCCGTTGGCCAAGCCCGCCGGATGGCGGTCGTTCGCTGACCTCAGCAGCAGCGCCGCCGAGTTGATCGCGCCGCAGGAGACGACTACGATCGATGCGGAATACTCCTGCCGCTCGCCGTTGCGGCTCACAACGACCTTGGCTACTTCGCGTCCAGACGCGCTTGTCTCCAGCTTTTCCGCTTTGGCGTTCGTGATGAGGTGAACGTTGGGATACTCCAGCGCCAGGTCCACGCCCAGCACTTGCGCATCCGACTTGGCGAAGATCAGGCACGGAAATCCGTCGCACGTGTTGCAGCGGATGCACTTGCTCTGCCGCGGATTCGCCTCATCGAGCATCACGCCCAGCGGCGTGTGGAACGGCTTCAGCCCAAGGCGCGCGAAGTCGTCGCTGAGCTGCTGGATGCGGGGCTCGTGGCTGATCGCCGGGTGCGGATATGGCGAAGTGGCGGCGGGCTCCGTCGGATCCTCGCCGCGGTTGCCGTGCACGTGATAGTGTTTCTCGGCCAGGGTGTAATAGGGCTCGAGATCGCCGTACGACAGCGGCCAGCCAGGCGAGATGCCGCCGTGATGGCGCAGTTCGCCGAAGTCCTCGCGCCGCAGGCGGAACAGCGCCGCGCCGTAAAACTTCGTATTGCCCCCGACGCAATAATTCGTGTGCGGATGCAGCTCATTCCCGTCCTTGTCCCGCCAGACCTCCTTGGTCTGGTACTTGCCGTGGACGTTCACCGCGAGCGGGTTCCAGTTGTCCTTCTCGCGCGGCACGTAGCCGCCGCGCTCGATGATCAGAATCCGCCTCCCCGATGGCGCCAGCTTCTGGGCCAGCGTCCCGCCGCCCGCGCCGGTCCCGATGATGATGATGTCGTAGCCGTTATCGCCCGTCATGGAGTGCTCCAAAGTTGCAGCGGAAGATGCAGCGCAGTTTGTTGTGATGATGCAGCTTCGCGCAGAAGACGTTTTGTGGGCCGCGCACCAGGCGGAACGCCTGCGCGACGAAGATCATGCCCGCGGTGGGCGCCGTGAAATAAATCCAGAGGCCGGTCCAATCGCTTGCGAACACGGCCGAACCCAGCGTCCGCGCCGGATTCATGCTCATCCCCGAGATCGGCGCTTCAAAGGTAATGTACAGCGCCACGAGAGATCCGGCGACGACCGGAGTCCACCGCGACAGCACCCGGTGGTTTGAGGACGCCAGGACGGCCAGGAACAGCCCCGATGAGATGACGATCTCCGCGGCAAACGCCGCCCACGCGCCGAAATCGCCTGGCAGCGTGGCCGCGTAGTTCACCGCCGAGTGGCCGACGGGCATTCCAATCAGCCACTGCGCAACCTGCACGCCGGCGACGCCTCCAATGAACTGCGCCGCGATGTAGAAGAAAGCGTCCGGCGGATTGATTTTCCCCAGCGAAAGATACGAGAGCGTGATCGCGGGATTCATGTGCGCCCCCGATCGCCGCCCCCACGGCGAACAGATGATGCCGATCGCGGTGAACCCCATCGCCAGGCCCATCAGCGCGCGGCGCGCCGGCGGATTATCGATCGCCTGGTTGACCGCCGACGCCGGATGTTCCAGCAGTACGGTAAACACGCACGCGGAAATCATGAAGAGGCCTAGAGCGGCTGCTTCCATGAGGTACTCCGGCCAGTGAGCGCGAAGGGCTTTGTGCATCTGCACTGGCCATATCAATCGCACCGGCCCGCTTATTCCCGGCGCCTCGCAAGAACCGCCCGGAATAGAAGCTGCCCGGCCGCGGATGTAGAGCAATTAGAGGCGGCATGAATACTCCCTCACCGGTCTACGATCGCCAGTCCGCGCTGATCCAGATGAACGCCGGCTGGCTGCGCCAGGCGCAGAGAATCCTCGGGCAAAGCGACGACAGCCTGCTCGTCGCGAATCCTCCCGGGCTGGGGCTGTGGCGCATCGGCGGCCACATCCGCCACATCATCGAGTTCTACGAATGCTTCCTGGATGGCCTTGAGTGCGGACATATAGACTATGACTCGCGCCGCCGCGACGAGATCCTGGAGCGAAGTTGCGCGGCCGCATCGCAGCGCATCGGCGCGATCATCGAGCGGCTGGAAACCGACAGCGCCCTGCGCGGAGACGCCGTGGTGTTCGTCCGCGTCGAGGACGCCGCCGCCTTCGACCTCGACGACCCGTACCTGATCTCTTCCGTCGGCCGCGAGCTGCTCGCGCTCAGCAGCCACACTGTCCATCATTTCGCGCTGGTGGCCGTCGCGCTCCGCGCGTTCGGCATCGAGCCGGGCGCCGAGTTCGGCGTCGCTCCCTCGACTCTGCGCTATCAGGCCGCCGTCAAGAAGGAGGCGGCCTGATGTGCACCGTCACGTGGACGCGCGACGAGGACGGCTGCCAATTGCTCTGCAATCGCGACGAGAAGCGCACGCGCAGCGTGGCGCGGAGCCCATCGCTGGCCGAATCCCGCGGCGTGCGCTTCGTCGCCCCGCGCGATGGCGACCAAAGCGGTTCCTGGATCGCGGCCAATGAATACGGAGTCTGCGTCTGCCTGCTCAACGGGGAAGCGCCGGCCCGGCCGGCCGCCACGGCGCAAAGCCGCGGCCATGTCCTGCTCCACATCGCCGCGGCGCGCGCCCTCGACGAGGTCTTCGAGAAGCTCTGGCGCATGGATCTCAGCCCGTTCGCGCCGTTCACGGCGGTCGCCCTCGAGCCCGGGCTGCCCGCCGGCGTCGTCGAGTGGGACGGCAGCGAGAAAGCCGTTATCCCGTGCGGCGATCCGCTGCTGCCGCTCGTCTCCTCTTCATACGACTCCGCCGGCGTGCGCCGCGAACGCACGCGCCAGTTCCAGCGGCTCGTTCCACGGCCGGACCCCGACAGGCTCTTTCAATTCCACTCCAGCCACTTCGGCGGCCCCAGCGCCTACTCCCCCTGCATGCACCGGCCCGACGCCGAGACGGTGAGCTTCAGTTGGGTGAGAGTCTCGAAGCGCCGCGTGGAGTTCTTCTATTCTCCGGCGGCGCCATGCCGCTGGCTGCCCGGTGAGAACGTCGCCCTGCCTCGCGTAGATTAACGAGGAGCGGCCGGTGATCACTCAACTTCTCCTCATTGCCGCGTCGACTCTCGCCAGCGAGGATCTGGCCTGCATCGCTGCGGGGACGCTCATCGCGCAGGGCCGTCTCAACCCTATCGAGGGGATCGCCGCCTGTGCGGCCGGCATCTTCGCGGGCGATCTCCTCTTGTTCCTCTGCGGCCGGCTGTTCGGCGGCAGGTTCGTGCGCGGCGAGAGCGTTCGGCGCGCGAGCGAGTGGCTTGCGCGGCGCGGGCTGATCGTGGTGCTGCTGAGCCGCTTCACGCCCGGCCTGCGTCTGCCGGTCTATCTCGCGTCGGGAATACTGCGCGTGCCGGCCTGGCGCTTCGCATTCTTCCTGCTCATTGCGTGCCTCCTGTGGGCCCCGCTGCTGGTGGGCGCCTCCGCCGTGGCGGGCGAGCGGCTCATCTCTGGCATTCTCGGCAATCATCCGGGAGGCGTCGCCGCCACGGCGGCCGCCGCGGGTTTGTTGGCCGGGATGCTTCAAGCGATGAAAGCTGTGTGCGGCAAAGAACGGCGGCGCCGCATCGCCGGCTTCATACTGCGCATGGTGCGCTGGGAGTTCTGGCCGCCATGGGCGGCCTATCTGCCTTTGATCCCTCACCTCATCTGGCTTGCGGTGAAACATCGCTCGCTCACGGTATTCACTGCCGCCAACCCTGGAATGTTCTCAGGCGGCTTCATCGGCGAATCGAAATCCGAGATCCTATGCAAGCTCGACAACGCGGCCGCGCATGCTCTGCTGCCCGCGAGCCTGACTCTTGAACAGCGAATCGAGGCTGCCAGGCAGTTCGGGGCCGTCTTTCCGATGGTCCTGAAGCCGGATCGCGGCGAGCGCGGGCGCGGCGTCGCGATCGTGCGCTCCTGGGCTGAGGTCGAGGGTTATCTGCGCGAGTCGGCGGACGACGTCATCATCCAGCGCTACGTGCCGGGCCAGGAATTCGGAGTGTTCTACTATCGCTTGCCCGGCGAACCGGCGGGGCGCATCTTCTCGATCACCGGGAAGCGCTTCCCCGTCGTCACCGGTGATGGCCGAAGCACCGTCTGGGATTTGATCCTCGACGACCCGCGTGCCGTTGCCATCGCGCCCGTCTACCGCCGTCTCTCGAAAGTCCCGATGGACCTCGTCCCCGCCTCCGGTGAGCGCGTGCAGTTGGTGGAGATCGGGTCGCACTGCCGCGGCGCGATCTTCCTCGACGGCAGCCGCCTGCTGACCCCGGAACTGGAACGCGAAATCGACCGCATCGCCCGCTCGCATGACGGGTTTTACTTCGGCCGCTTCGACCTGCGTGTCCCCTCGGCCGATGCGCTCGCCGCCGGCAGAGACATCACCTTGATCGAGCTGAACGGCGTCTCCGCCGAAGCGACGCACATCTACGACCCCGGCGTAAGCCTGCGCGAGGCCTATCGTGTCATGCGGCGTCAGTGGAGCCTTGCATTCGAGATCGGCGCCAGAAACCGGGCGCTGGGCGCCATGCCCATGAAGCTCCGGGAGCTGCTGCGCTTGCTGCTGCGGTCTGGAGAGCGCACGCCGAAAGCAGCGCCCCGGCCAGAGCGGTCTTTGGCAGGTGCGACGCGAACGGGGTAAGGGCCGCAGCCGCGCTGAAGATCGCAATCTGCCCTTCCCAGTGAACGCGACCCCGGGTCCATCCAATCGCGATGACCGACAGCATCACCGCGCAAACCGACAGGCAGAGCAGCATCGCCTCGCCATGATGCAGAGTCCCGCCGTCGCGCAGCGCGATCAGGTGCTTGAAGCCGATTCCCGCCGTCGCAATCCCGAGCAGGCACACCGGATGCACATGCTGCCACACGTGGAACAGCTTCCACTCGCGGGGCGACTGCGCGTGCCAGTCGGCCGCGCCCTGCGCTCCATCGAAGTACCACCACCAGAGCGCAAACGCCGCGGCCATCCCCATGAACGCGGTCGAAGCCGCGGGCACGCTCCATTCTTCGTGCCGTTCGATCCCGCGCATCACATCCGCCACGAACTCCCCCAGCAGGATGATCGTGAAGAGCCCGAACCGCTCCGGAAAGTGCGCCGCGTGCGGAGGCAGGTGCCGGCCGTAGCGCTCCGCGAACAGCGGCGTCGCCAGGTCAATCGCCAGAGCGATCCCCCAAAGCACGAATCTTGCCGGCGCCGGCGAAAGCG
Source organism: uncultured Solibacteraceae bacterium (assembly GCA_964472745.1). Taxonomy (GTDB): domain Bacteria; phylum Acidobacteriota; class Terriglobia; order Bryobacterales; family Bryobacteraceae; genus CAYYNC01. Next base: position 10,932 of record CAYYNC010000021.1, on the reverse strand, counting down.
CGGCCGAGATCCAGAACGTAATCCCCAGCACCGACCCCGCGGCAAACCGGCCCGCGAGCTGCCGGCAGTGCTCCGCCTTCCGGGCCCGCAGATACTGAATCGCGAGCACCAGCCGTATGCCCGCATACGCCGCGCTGAAGCCCGCCGACGAGCGGCTGTCCAGAGCGTCCTTGGCATTCGCCGCCATCACCGCGGCGATGAAGCACTGCACGAGATTCATCGCGCGTTGAGTGAAGTCGTCCCGGTCGAAACGGGTCGCATAGAGCGTGTGCCCGCTCCACGCGAACCAGATGAGAGTGAACAGAAAGGAGAACCTCAGCAGGCCCGCTGCGGAGTAGTCGGCGGCGAAGGGCTTCGCCGCTTCCGCGACCGCCGCGACGAAGATGAGGTCGAAGAACAGCTCCATCCACGTGACGCGGCGGTGGCCGGCGGCGCTCATTGCCTTCCCCTCTTTCAGTTGAGCAACCGCAACTGCTCGATCGCCTCGCGCGCGCTCACGCGGCCTCCGTGCGACCTGCTGATTCTCGCGAAGGCGATCTCTCCGCCCCGCTTGATCACGAACGTGGACGGATACGCGGTCTCCTTGGGTGCATCCCAGCGCAGGCTGTAAAGGTTCGTGAAGACGTAATCCGGATCGAGCACGAAATCGAATCCGGGCGGAAAGCTCTTGCCCGCCGCAAATTCACTCGCCCGCTTTGCCAGTTCGCCCTCCGGTCCGGGATACACGAAGACCACGCGCGCGCCGGCGGCATCAAAAGCCGAAGCCGACTTGATGAAATCGTGAACTTGCCGGTCGCAGAAAGGGCACTGATACCCCGGAAAGCCCCGCAACACCACGAGCACGACGGGCCCCTGCGCCGTCCTTTCTGACAGGCGCACAGTCTGGCCCTCCAGAGTCTTCAGCCCGAAATCAGGCGCAGGTTGTCCAACGGCCGGCTGAGCGCACGCGGACACAACGAGAAGGATCGTTCCCAAGAACAGGCGCAGCATACCTGCTGGTTTAATGCCGCGCCGGAGCGCCTGCATTCCCGAAAGCCGGACTTTTTTTCCAGCGCACGCGTGCCACCAGCAGAATCGCCACCGCCGCGCCGAACATCACCGGCAGCCGGATGTCGGACTTCACCAGCCAGTAGTAATGCACAACGCCAAGCACAGCGCTGGCATAGATGAGCCGGTGCAGCGCCCGCCAGCGCTTCCCCAGACGCCTGATCCACCCGTTCGTCGACGTCGCGGCCAGCGGGATCATCAGCACGAACGCGGTGAAGCCCACGGTGATGAACGGGCGCTTCATCACGTCCTTCCACATGTCCGCAAAGTCGAAGAACTTGTCGAGCCAGAGGTAAGTGAAGAAGTGCAGCGTCCCGTAGAAAAACGCGAACAGCCCCAGCATCCGCCGGAAGCGAATGAGGTCGGGCAGCTCGAACAATCTCCGCGCGGGCGTGATGCACAGCGTGAACAAAAGGAAGCTTAGCGTCCAGGCGCCCGTGGAGCGCGTGATGAACTCGATCGGGTTGGCGCCCAGCCCGCCCGTGAGCCCTTTCACCACCAGCCGCACGAGCGGTGACAGGCAAACCGCGAAAAGGGCGGCCTTGGCCGCGCGGCTGGTCAGGATTTTCCTCATCGGCTCAGTAGTACTTGCGCAGGTCCATCCCGACGTAGAGTTGGGCGACCTCGTTGCCGTACCCGTTGAATAGCAGCGTGTCGCGCTTGAAGAACTCGCCGATGCGCCGCTCCTTCGCCTGGCTCCAGCGTGGATGGTCCACCGTCGGGTTCACGTTGGAGTAGAAGCCGTACTCGCGCGAATTCGAGATGTTCCATGTCGTGGGCGGCTGCTTCTCGGTGAACTTGATCTTCACGATGGACTTGATGCTCTTGAACCCGTACTTCCATGGCACGACGAGCCGCAGCGGCGCGCCGTTCTGGTTCGGCAGGACCTCGCCGTACAGGCCGGCCGCCAGAATTGTCAGCGGATGCATCGCCTCGTCCATGCGCAGGCCTTCCACATATGGCAGCGGGATGCCCGCGAAGCGTCCCAGCGGCATCTGCTTCGAATCCCACAAGGTTTCGAATGCGACGTACTTGGCGTTGGACGATGGCTCCGCGGCTTTGATCAGCGCGGTAAGAGGGAAGCCGATCCACGGGATCACCATCGACCAACCTTCCACGCACCGCAGCCGGTAGATGCGCTCCTCCAGCGGCGCCAACTTCAGGATCTCGTCGAGGTCGAGCCGCTTGGGCTTCGCCACAGCGCCCTCGACTACAACGCTCCACGGGGATGTCCGCAAGGTCTTGGCATTCTGCGCCGGCTGCTCCTTGTTCGTGCCGAACTCGTAGTAGTTGTTGTATCCGGTGACGGCCTCGTAGGGCGTGAGCTTCTCCCCGGCGCCGTAACCGGACTTCTTGACGGCATCGAGTTTCCGCCCGTTCGCCCTCGCAAGCGCCGGAGCCGCCAAAGCCGCCACCAGCAACTGGCGGCGGTTCAGATAGACGGACTTCGGGGTAACGTCCGAGTAGCGGAGTATCATGCCTTCCCTTTCAAGATTAACGGACCGACCACCGGGACTTCAAAACGGTGCATGAAAAGCAGCGCGCTCGAGCAGAGAAAAACCGTCACGGCCAGGGCGAACAGCTCGCCGTGATCCTCCACCAGCGGCATCGTGATCCCGAGAATCGTCAGGTGGCTGAGAATGGCGCCGGCCATGATGCCCAGGGCCAGAAGCGCTCCCAGCGTAGTCGTTCTCGGATAGAGCAGCAACACGGCGGCAATCAGTTCCAGCACGCCCGTCGCGATGCGGCCCCAAGGCTCCGCCCCCACGGTCGTGAAGATGTACACGGACTCCCTCGCCCCCGTGAACTTGAAGAACAGCGTCTGCAAGAGGATGGCGGCGGCGACGCCGCGCAGAATCCAACTGGCGATCATGAACGCCTTAGTGTGCTCCATGCTCTACTCCGTGATATGCGAGAAACCGCGCCGCCGATTCCTTTCCGATGTAGCGTTCCAGCAGCTTCGGTTCGGTCTCGGTAAGATCCACCAGGATCAATCCGTCGAGCGCGTTCGAGAATTCCGGGTCGACGTTGAAGCCGAGCAGCCGCCCGCCCAGCCGGACATAGTGGCGCAGCAGAACGGGCACGCCCACGCGGCCCGGCTCCAGGTCGGAGACCACGCTCGAGAGGTCGTCGAAGTCCCGGCACATCTCCTCTGTCTTCGACACGCGCGGCGCGTGGCGCGGGCGCACGAGATCCTTCCAGCCGGAGATCGAGCCGCACCGCTCCAGGAAGTGGATCATCAGCGCGCGAGAGATCGACTGATACTGATTGCTGATGCTGACCGGGCCAAACAGCGATTTGCACTCCGGGTGATCCGCCACAAACCGTCCAATGCCCTTCCAGAGCAGCAGCAGAGGCGAGAAGCCGCGTTGGTACTCGGGACGAATGAACGACCGTCCCAGCTCGATTGCGGGCCCAATTCGCTCCAGAAATTCCACGCCGAAACGAAACAGCGTTGCCGTGTATAGCCCCTCGATGCCGCGTTCGCGAGTCGCTTCCCTCGTGATCGCCAGCCGGTATGCTCCCGCGATCTCGTTCTTCGCGCTGTTCCACAGGAACAGGTGCCGGTAGTGGAAGTCGAAGCGGTCGAGGTCCAGCGGTTTGCCCGTCCCCTCGCCTCCGGCGCGGAATGCAATCTCGCGCAGGCGGCCAATCTCCCGAAGTGCGTGCGGCAGTTGGCGCGATGTCGCGAGCAGCGCCGCGAGGTCGCCGCTTTTCGCCAGCACGCAGGATTCGTCCAGCGCCTGGACGTCGGCTTCAACCAGCGAGCGCGGCGTCTCCCCGGCGATCGGCCGTTGGGTCGATGGGCAGCGCCGGCCCAGCGGCCAGCGCGTCCTGGCCTTGACCGCGTCCCGGTTGGCCAGAATCTCGTTCCTCCATTTCAAATACTGAGTCCTCTCGGCGTCCGTCGGCAGTGAAAGCACGCGGTCGGCTGTAAACGCGGAGCCGATGCTCACCCGCACCACGGCGCGGCGCTTGTTCATCAGCTCGCGCGCAAGCAGCGCCGTCCTCAATCGCGGATGGACCAGGCCCGCGGCCTGAAACAGGAGTCCGTTGCGCCCCGCCACATGCACCGGCACGATCGCGGGCCGGCGGTTCCGGCGCGCCGCAAGCCCGATCAGCCGCGCCAGGCCGTGTTTCCACTCGGGCTCTTCGACTTTGCCCGTGCGCAAGCGCAGGTGCGCGACTTCTCCGGCGGGAAACACCACCAGCAGGCCGCCGCGCTCCAGGTGCGCGAGCGCTTCCCGCACCGCTTTGCGGTTCGGTCCGGATTTGTCGACATCCACCGGGATAATCAGCCCGTCCAGCTCTGGCATAAACGCCAGCGCGGCGTTCGCCAGCACCTTCACGTCCGGCCTCAGCCGCGCCAGCAAAGCTGAAAGAACGGCGCCCTCGAGGATCCCGTAGGGATGGTTTGCCGCGACGATGACGGACCCGGAGGCCGGGACCTTCTCGAGATCGTCCTTGCCTGTCTGGATCGTGACTTCGAGGTGCTCGAGCAATCGCTCCAGCAGCGGCGAGGCAGGGTCCTGCCGCTTCAGGGCCGCATAGGTGGCCGCCGCTTTGTCGAGCGAGAGCATCCTCGCCGCCAGGGGGATGATGCGCCGCGGCAGCGCCGGCGGCAGAACTCGCTCGAACACGGATGCGGCGATTGTCGGGTTCACTGCTTGAAGAATGCGGCGAAGTCGTCTGATTATTCCCGTACGTACTCGCGCGGTTCGCTCTTGAGAATCAGAGAGTCCCCGGATCGGACCAGCGCGCCGGCAACCGTCACCCGGTCTCCAGCCAGCCGGGCCGCCTCCCGGCTCACCGCGCGCCCGTCCCGCCCCGCCAGCATGACGACGCGGGCTGTGCCTTCAGCATCGCGAACCAGCAGTCCGGCGGGAATCCCGCCGCTCAAGCATCGCGCCGCGCACGCGCGATGCACTTTCCCTCGCCCCGGCTTCATCACGCCGAAGTAGCACTTCGTATCGACGATCTCGCCCGTGAGAATCGCCCGCCCCAACTCCACATCCGCCGTCACCGCGCCCGCAGGGCCGCGCTCGATGGAGCCTGGCAGCACTTCGAGCATTCTGTCTGCGCCGTTCTCGATCAGCGCACCCTTCATCCGCAATTGCGCGCCCTCACCACCCAAGTCCGCTGCATCCGCTCCATGCTTGCCCGGCCCTACCAGCCAATAGCCGTCGATGCGAGGATATGGACCCAGCCGCAGCACTCCGCTGTACGATCTGTAGTCGAGATAGGCGAACGTACCGCGGTCGAACGGCCCTTGCCCGTACAACAGCACAAGCCCGATCAGCGCCGCCAGCAGCCCAACCCCAACGGCGGCCCCGCGAACGAACAGTCCAAGTCCGCGCGGAGCCCGCGGCTGATAGCCGACGTAGAAATCGTCGTTCATTGTTCGCTCACCAGCACTTTCCCCTCGACGATCTTCGTGCGGAAAACCGGCACGCGGTCTGTGTACGGAGGCGGCGAGCAGCCCGTGAACGGATCGTATTGGTAACCGTGCCACGGACACGTCACGCACCCGTCGATGATGCGGCCTTCCCCCAGCGGACCATTCTGATGCTGGCAAACATTAGACAAGGCGGCCGCCTGATTGCCGATCCGAAACACTGCGACGCGCTCGCCGCCGAGATTCACCACCGTCGCGCGGCCGTCGGGAATGCTCTCCAGATCGCACACTTCGACGAAACCATCCTCAGCCGGCTCCGCGCGCGCACTGTCCTTGCGGCTCTCCTTCCGCGCGGCGGCAAGATGAAGCCCAATGAGCGCCCCCATCCCCGCGAACAACAGCACAGCCAGCAGCGGACTTGTCTCCGATTGAAGCGCGCCCAGCGCCACGTGCCCGGTCAGAAGCGCGTAGGCGAAATATACCGCCATGTGGAGCGTCTTCCAGACCCGCGGCCCGAGATTATGCAGCCAGAAATCGTGGCTCGTCGCCGCCATGAGAAACAGAATCAGCAGGGCGGCCAGGCCGAGACTCTCGAACGGGAACTCTGCGACGCTGCCCCAATTGGCGTTGCTCGTGAGCAGGCTGATGATCGGATTCACGTTCGCGTAGCCGTGAAACTGCACAATGGCAAGCACGCCGTGCGCCAGCGCAACAAAGAACATCGTCACGCCGAGATGCCGCCGGTTGTAAAGCAATGGCAGGAAACGCTTGTCGAGCCTGCACAGCGGCCCGATCGCCAGAATGACATGCAGCAGCAGCAGCGCCAGCGTGCCAAGGCCACGAATCAGCAGCGTCTCGATGGTCGCCTGAGGATGAAGCAGCGATCCGCCGGCGGCGAAGACGGCGAGGTACAGCGCAATCAGCCCTGCCAGCGTCGAATCGTAGATTCGCTTCTGTCTGTTCCAGCCGACCGCGACATACTGCACGCTCATCGCGAACTCCCCCAGTGAACCCCCGGGTTGCGCGGCGTCTTTTCCGTTCGTGCCGCGAGGCTGATCCAAACCAGCAGCGGCAGCGCCGCGGCCAGCGCCGCCCAGATGACGCGGTGCGCCCGTCGCAGCGGCCTGATCATCGCTAGCTTCTCCACATCCGGATGAACAGCAGCGGCCACAGCGCCGCCGCGCCGGGGAAGATCACCAGCCGGAACCCCCACCGCGACGCGCGCGCCGCCGGATCGATCCGGTTCACGCCCTTCGCCACAAACGGAGCGGCGAACACGCAGCCCACGAGCACATACATCATCACCGCATAGAACAGCACCTCAATCGCCATACGCCGCCTCACACTCCCCTCCCAAGAACCGGAATCACCGCCCCGTTGACATTCGACGCCCCGTCGCTCGCGAGATGCACCAGCAGGCTTGCCACCTGGTTCGGATCCACCCACGCGCCGAACTCCGCGCCCGGCATTGCCGCGCGGTTGGCCGGCGTATCCATCGTTCCGGGCAGCAGAATGTTAGCCGAGATGCCGTGCGCTTTGTTCTCCACGGCGATGCTGCGTACGAGCGAGACGAGCGCGGCCTTCGACGCCGCATACGCCGCCGACATCGGCGACGGCTCCACGGCGGAGCGGCTGCCGATCGCCAGAATCGCGCCCTTCCCCGCGGACCGCATCGCGGGAATCGCCGCCGCAAAAAGATGATACGCCGAACGCAGATTCAGATCGAGCATCCGGTCCAGTTCGGCGCCGTCCGCCTCATCCACTCGTTTGCCGCCGGCGAAACCACCCATCAGGTGCACCAGCGCATCGATCCTCCCGGCTCCGGCCAGCACGCGGCTCACGAGCCCGGCGGCCGCCTCAGGATTAGAGAGCTCCGCGGCATACGCGGAAAACCTTTCATCCGGAAAGTCGGTTGCGCTGATCGACCGCGAAACCCCGCACACGCGAGCCCCGGCCGCGAGAAAAGCGTTCGTGACGTACGTACCCAAACCGCCCTTCGCTCCGGTAATCACGACCACCTTGCCGTTGAGCATCATGACTCCGTCCTACTCTCCCGAAGACCAAGCCACGCGGAACTCCGGATACAGCGTCAAGCCGCCGCAGGCGAAGATCGTTTGCCCGGTGATGTAGGAGGCGTCGTCGGAAGCGAGGAAGGCGAACACCGCCGCGATCTCTTCCGCATCCGCGGCGCGCCCCATCGGAATGTGCGCCTCCACCTCCTGCCGCGCCTTCGGATCGTCGATCCAGGCGCGATTGATCGGCGTCACCACTGCGCCCGGTCCCACCGCGTTGACGCGAATCCCGCGCCCGGCGTACTCCAGCGCCAGCGACTTCGTCAGGTTCTCGACGCCGCCCTTGCTGATCGAGTACGGCAGATACTTGGGCTTCGGAATGATCTCGTGGACGCTCGAGTTGTTGAGGATCACGCCTCCGCTGTTCTCGAGAAAATGCCGGATCGCCGCGCGCGAGCACATGAACGCGCCGCGCAGATTCGTCATCAGGACGCGGTCGAAGTCCGCCATCTCCACCTCGTGGCTCGCCGCGGGCTTCTGAATCCCGGCGTTGTTCACCAGCACGTGCAGCCGGCCGAACGCCTTCACCGTCTCCTCGAACATCCGCGCGACATCCTCCTCGCGCGAGATGTCGGCCTGCACCAGGATGTGATTGCACTCTGTCATCCGCCCCGGCGGGCACGCCGCGCGGACTTGATCGAGCGCCGCCTGCGCCTTCTCCGGCCCCGACCTGTAGTTGATCGCGACATTCGCGCCCTCCCGGGCGAAGCGCACCGCGATGGCCTCCCCGATGCCCGACGAAGCGCCCGTAATGAGAACGTTCTTGCCTTCCAGCCTTTGCATGATCTCTCCTTGCGTTTGCGACATCCCTCCCGCGGCGGGGATTATTCCCGCCCGCTTGGTGGATCACACCGGCATGACAAGACTCTTCTTCATCAGCACCATCTTTGTGTTCGCGCTCCGGGGCAGGGACCCGGTCGATCCCGTGAATAAGGACCGCGCAGGCGTCGCGCTGAAGGGCCACGACCCCGTCGCCTACTTTGAGCAGGGCCAACCCGTGAAAGGCCACAGCCAGTTCACTCACTCCTGGATGAACGCGAAATGGCGGTTCTCCAGCCAGCAGAATCGCGACAAGTTCGCCGCGGACCCCGCCAAATACGCGCCGCAGTTCGGCGGTTACTGCGCCTGGGCCGTCAGCCAGGGCTACACCGCGCCCATCGACCCCGAAGCATGGAAGATCGTTGACGGCAAGCTCTACCTCAACTACAGCAAGAGCGTCCAGCGAATGTGGGAGAAGGATCTCCGCAGGCGCATCGCAGCCGGCGAACGAAACTGGCCTGCCCTCTCCCGCTGAGGATCCCTCACGGAATAACCATGCCGCGCCGCAGCTCGGCCTGCCAGGCAGGTAATAAGCCCCTTCAGAGTCTCCTCAGGCTGCAAAGAGCTCCAACCGCTGGCTGCTGAAGCCTCTGGTCGCCGCTCGGCTGCTCTGCGCGGCAGTTTCTCAGACTGCGGCGGACTCTCACTCGGCCTTGTTCGGCTCGGCGCCCGCAGGTAGTCCAGCAGCGGGATCCGCTCTTTCAGCGCCTGCGCCGCGCGCCGCTTCACGTCCTTCTCGCCTCGCCAGTAGCTTGCGGCAAAGCTCCTCGAATTTCCAGGCGAGCTGGGTGGGGAGCAACGAAAACTGGCCCCGCCACTGCCCCCCAGCGCCTTCGCCAGCGCCGCAGCGTGGATGTCGCCTCGGCCCGCGCGGGATCCTGGACGGCCGGCACCGCCTCGTCCAGCGCCCGGCCCTGTGCGGCGCGCGCCAGCGCCGCCAGCCAGTACAGCAAGCTGTAGCAACTCCGCGCGATGCGCGCCGCCGGCAAAAACGTAAAGCTCATCCGGCGCAGCCGGCACAACCCGCGCCGCACCCTAATCCAACGGTGCGTCTCGTCATGGGCCTGCCGCCGCCGCTGCCCGTGCCCCAGGATCGAGTCCTGTCCGGACTGCGGGGTTAAGCTTCAAGAGTTCTGCAAATTGAGAAGGCCATGATATTTCCTAGAAGGTCATCAAGCAGGTGACAGAAAGGAAAGGGACCATGGCCCGAAAGCAGGATACGCCAAACCGCGAGGAATGGAAAGCGGCATTGGTGGAGTTGGTGAAAGAAGGCGACTACCTCCGAACGGTAGTGGAGGAGGTGGTGCAGCAGATCCTTGAGGCGGAGATGGAGGAAACCTTGGGGGCGGGTAAGAGCGAACGGACGGGGAACCGTCGCGGGTATCGCAGCGGGTACTATCAGCGGACGTTGATCACGCGGGTGGGCAAGTTGGAGTTACGGGTGCCGCAGGATCGGCAGGGGCATTTCCGGACCGAGGTGTTCGAACGCTACCAGCGGAGCGAGAAAGCACTGGTGGGGGCTCTGGCGGAAATGTACGTGCAAGGGGTGTCGACGCGCAAGGTGAAGGCCATCACCGAGGAGTTATGCGGACACGAGTTTTCCTCGGCAACGGTGAGCCGGGTTAACCAGAGTCTGGATGGGGAACTGGCGAAATTCGCGGAGCGGAGGGTGGAAGAAGACTATCCCTACCTGGTGCTGGACGCGCGCTACGAGAAGGTGCGGGAAGACGGGGTGGTGCGCAGCCAGGCCGTACAGGTGGCGATTGGGATCAACCGGGAGGGGCGGCGCTGCGTGCTGGCGGTAGGCTTGGCAAACCGGGAGAGCACGGGCAGTTGGCGGGGGTTCTTGCAAGCGTTGAAGCAGCGTGGGCTGCGCGGCGTGGAACTGGTGGTCAGCGACGATCATGAGGGGTTGAAGAACGCGATCCGGGAGATGCTGCCGGAGGCGGCCTGGCAGCGTTGCTACGTGCACTTTCTGCGCAACGCGCTGGACCACCTGCCGCGCAAAGCCAACGACGATTGCCTGGTGGAGTTGCGCTGGCTGTACGACCGCCACGATCTGGAACAAGCGCGGCAGGACTTGGCCGTGTGGCTGACCAAGTGGCAGTCGAAGTACCCGAAGCTGTGTGACTGGGTGGAAGCCAACATCGAGGAGACGTTCACGTTTTACCGGCTGCCGGCCGAGCACCACAAACACCTGAAGAGCACCAACATGCTGGAGCGGATCAATGAGGAAATCAAGCGGCGGACGCTGGTGGTGCGCATTTTTCCGAACGCGGCGAGTTGCTTGCGACTGGTGCTGGCCTTAGCGGCGGAGATCCAGGAGGAGTGGATTGAAGGCACTCGCTACTTGAATATGGACCTGCTGGAAGAGCACAAGCGGGAGCAGTTGCGGAGGCGGGCGGTAGCCGCCTGAATGCGCGATGAGCGGATGGGTAGAGTTCGCTACGATCAAGCAGGCGGTGCCGCTGCTGAGTGTGTTGGAGCAGTATCGAGTGGCGGGTCTGCGGCGCAGCGGGAAGAATCAATGGCGCGGCCGTTGCCCGTTGCATGGAGGCGCCGGGCGGGACGCTTTTCATGTGAATACCGCCCAGCAGT
>CAYYNC010000020.1:0-100179 GCA_964472745.1 uncultured Solibacteraceae bacterium | reverse complement strand
GGGCCCCCGTCAATTCCTTTGAGTTTCAGCCTTGCGACCGTACTCCCCAGGCGGCGGACTTATCGCGTTAGCTTCGGCACGCACCCAATGAAGGACCCACACCAAGTCCGCATCGTTTAGGGCGTGGACTACCAGGGTATCTAATCCTGTTTGCTCCCCACGCTTTCGTGCCTCAGCGTCAGTCACGGTCCAGGAAGCCGTCTACACCACAGGTGTTCCTCCTGATATCTACGCATTTCACCGCTACACCAGGAATTCCACTTCCCTCTCCCGCACTCCAGCCGGCCAGTTTTCGGCGCACCCTCCCAGTTGAGCCGGGAGATTTCACACCAAACTTAGCCAACCGCCTACGCACTCTTTACGCCCAGTAATTCCGAACAACGCTTGCTGCCTACGTATTACCGCGGCTGCTGGCACGTAGTTAGCCGCAGCTTCTTCTTCGGGTACCGTCATGATCGTTCCCGCCGAAAGAGCTTTACACCCCGAAGGGCTTCATCACTCACGCGGCGTCGCTGCATCAGGGTTTCCCCCATTGTGCAAGATTCCCCACTGCTGCCTCCCGTAGGAGTCTGGCCCGTGTTTCAGTGCCAGTGTGGCCGTGTGCCCTCTCAGGCCGGCTACCGATCGTCGCCTTGGTGAGCCATTACCTCACCAACAAGCTAATCGGCCGCGGGCTCCTCCTTCGGCGCCTTTCGGCTTTCTCCTCCCGGAGATATGCGGTATTAGCCCCGGTTTCCCAGGGTTATTCCCCACCAAAGGGCAGATACCCACGTGTTACTCACCCGTGCGCCACTTTACTCAGGGATTGCTCCCCTTTCTCGTTCGACTTGCATGTGTTAAGCGCGCCGCCAGCGTTGATTCTGAGCCGGGATCAAACTCTCAGCTTAAAACTGTAGAGGCTTGCTCCGGTTTAGACTCAGGTCGCTTCAGAATTGACTTCGCGTTCAACCAGATTGTCAAAGATCTGGACAGCGCCAGCCGATCCTTGCGGAAGAACTGGAAGCTGCCGGCCTCGAAAGTCGTTTTGGCTTCCGCTTGCGAGCGCCACTCGAAAACGGGGCGCGGTCAAGCTCCTTGCCAAAAATCAAGGAAGATCGAGAACTCGCCTCAGGCGGCAAAATCGAGACGTTACTGCGCTTTCACGCCGTCTCTGTTCACCTCTGTTTGCCGTCCATCTGCCAGACTACCAAACTTGGGGGGCCTTCGCAAGCCCTTTTCCCCAGTTTTTGGCATCCGGGGCCTTTTGGCTCTGAAGTCAGGGTAGCATTCCGGCCGCCGTCCCGCAACATGACGGCGAGAAAAAACCACCCGCCTCCCCCGCTGAACCAGACAAGCCATTCATAATTCAGGACTTAACTTCAACGACGAATTCCGAATCCAGCGGTTCTCATCCCCGTTTCCAGCCACGAGAGGCCGGCGACAGAAGAATGCTGAGCCGAAAACCGGGTGAGCGGCGACCCATCCGGACACCGCGTGTCCGGACAACGAGGGATGGACAGGGGGGGAGGCGGTGGCGACCGGCTGCGTGTTGTTGAGCAGAGAAGGATGAACTGGCCACCGATGGATGCCGACGGATACCGATTTCGAAGCCACGCACAGGACGAAACCAACGAGGCGGTGGAGTGGGCGGCCGGATTTCCAGCGGCGGCTCAGCCGGGCGGGGCGAGATTCGGCAATTATTTGGAACGATGGCGCAAACCGGGATGACTCTTTCAAGGGAGCGGTGGCGGATGGCACGAACGGAGCGGCTGAGACACTCCCCGAGATCGGCGCGGACCGGCCGAGAAGGCGGACGCGGGCGGCACCAGGAGAGGCACGGGGCGGCGGATGGGGCCTTAACCGCAAGTGATTCAAAATGAAAAAGTTAGCCTTCAACTTTGGATCGTTTTCCGTGCTATGCTGGTCATCGGATCGTGTTCAGCCGACAAGCCAGAAAGCTGCGCCTGCTTCTTGCCATCGCCGACGTCCCACTGATTTGGCTGGCTTTCGAGGCCGCCTACAGCACCCGCTCCCGGCTCCCGCTGGAGCGCGACTTCTTTCTCCCGGACTCGGTAAGAACGCTGCTTCTGCTGGCGAGCGCTGTGGCGTGGGTGCTGTGCGGCCTGTCGCTGCGTGTTTACGATGACGTGGCCACCTCGCGGGCCAGCCGCGTGGTCTGGCAAGCGTTCCGCCAGACATCCCTGGCGACGGCCGCCATCATCCTGTTCGAGTACGCCCGCAGGCTGGATCTCAGCCGGCCCTTCCTGGCTCTGCTGAGCGGCTACGCATTGCTCCTTCAGATCCTGTTCCGGGCCGCTATGCGATTCCTGATTAACCACATAGCTCCCAGCTTCGCGGAGCCGCGCTACGTCTGGATCGCCGGTACCGGGGAGAGCGCGCTGCGGATCGGGAGGCTCTTCGAAGAGCGGCAGAGATACGGTTTCCGCCTGAGCGGATTTCTGGATGACTCGGCGGGGCGCGTGGCGCTGAGCAGGGAGTATCCGGTGGCGCCGTTCTCGGAGCTGCCGGCCATTCTCAAGCGAAACGTGATCGATGAAATCGTGTTCGCCGTGGACCGGAGCCGGCTGGCGGAGTTGGAAGAAGTGATGCTGCTGTGCGATGAGGAGGGCGTCAGGACGCGGGTGAGCGTGGATTTCTTCCCGCACGTCAACTCGGCGGTGTACCTGGACCGGCTGGGGCCGGCGCCGCTGTTGACCTTCTCGGCGGTCCCGCACGACGAGATCCGGCTGATGGTGAAACGACTGACCGACGTGCTGCTCTCGGCCATGGCCCTGATCCTCACCTCCCCGCTGCTCATCGTCATCGCGGGACTGGTGAAGGCAACGTCGCCGGGTCCGGTGATCTTCCGGCAGACGCGCTGCGGCCTGAACGGGAGGAGGTTCACCTGTTACAAGTTCCGCACGATGGTGGCGGACGCGGAGCAGAGGCTGGCCGAGGTGGCGCACTTAAACGTCAAGACGACAACCTTCAAGATCCCGAACGATCCGCGCCTGACGCCGCTGGGCCGGTGGCTTCGGAAACTTTCGCTGGATGAACTACCCCAGCTTTGGAACGTCTTGCGGGGGGAGATGTCGCTGGTGGGACCCAGGCCCGCACTGCCGTCCGAAGTGGAACAATATAAGCGGTGGCAGCGGCGGCGGCTGCGAATGCGCCCGGGGTTGACCTGCCTGTGGGCGCTGGCGGGCCGCGACTCGCTCGATTTTGAGGAAGTGATGAGGCTGGACCTGGCCTACATCGACACCTGGTCACTGGCGCTCGACTGGAGCATCATCCTGCGGACCATCCCGCAAGTCGTGACCGGAAAAGGAGCTAACTGAAGCCATGCACCTGGTTCCCACGGAGCAGGAAGTCTTAGAACTTCTGAAGGACAGCGGGGCCTTGCGTTACGGGCATTTCAGATACCCGAACGGCCTGCATTCGAACATGTACTTGCAGGTGGCTCTCGCCATGCGGCACTACGAAGACGCGAAGATCCTGAGCGTCGCGCTGAGCCGCAAGCTGCGCGCGCACCCCGAGATCCGCGCGCTGATCCCGGAGCTTTCGATCGTGACGCTGGCGACTGCCGGGCTGCCGGTGGCCTACGGCGTGTGCGAGGCGCTGCGCGCCAAGCGGGTGTACTGGGCCGAACGGGCCGAAGATGGCGGACCGCTGCGTTTCCGCCCGTACCTGGAACCGCATCAGGGAGAGAAGATCCTCCTTGTGGACGACATCCTGAGGTCCGGCCAGAAGCTGACTGAGCTGAAAGCGCTGATCGAGGCGCGCGGGGCTGAGGTGGTGGCACTGGCGGTGATTGTGTACCAGCCGAATCCACAGACGCTCACCTTTGGCGACCTGCCGTTCTACTACCTGGCGAAGCTGGACGCGATCTACTTCAGCGAGACGCCGCTGGGGAATGGGACGGAGCAGATCGCCGGCCCGGCCGAGCAGGTCTGGATCTGACGGCCGTGCGATCATGAGTCCGTGCCAGAGTGGCCGGACATCATCACATACATCGAGGCGCTGGAGGAGCGGATTCCCGGGCGGACGCTGATCGGCGTCCGGCTGAAGAGCCCGTTCCTGCTGCGCAGTGTTAAGCCTGCGCTGAGCGCGGCGCATGGGCGCAAGGCTGTCGCCTTACGGCGGATTGGCAAGAGGATCGCCATTGGTCTGGAGAGCGACCTGTGGCTGGTTCTTCACCTGATGATCGCGGGACGGCTGCATTGGAAGAAGAAGGCGGCGCCGCTCGGAGGAAAGCAGAGCCTGGCAGCGTTCGACTTCGAGAATGGATCGCTGGTGTTGACAGAGGCGGGAACGCAGCGCCGGGCGTCGCTGCATGTGGTAGAGGGCGAGCAGGGGCTGGCGGGGCTCGATCCCGGGGGGATCGATGTCTTCGCGTGCGCTCTGGCCTCGTTCGCGGCGCGGCTGACGGCGGAGAATCATACGTTGAAGCGGGTGTTGACCGATCCGCGCGCGTTCAGCGGCATTGGCAATGCGTATTCGGATGAAATTTTGCACCGGGCGGGGCTGTCGCCAATTGCGCTCACGCGGAAGATGCATTCGGAGGAGATTGCGCGACTTTTGGATGCTGTGCGGTCGGTGTTGATCGAGTGGCGGGATCGCTTGAGGGCTGAACGCGGGGGCGGTTTTCCGGAAGGGGTGACGGCGTTCCGCGAGGGGATGGCGGTGCATGGACGTTACGGAAAGCCTTGCCCGGTTTGCGGAGCGCCGGTGCAGCGGATACGGTACGCGGACAACGAGACGAATTACTGCGCGGGGTGCCAGACGGGAGGCAGGATTCTGGCGGACAGGGCGCTGTCGAGATTGCTGGGTGCGGACTTTCCGAGGACACTCGAGGAGTTGGAGAGATAGGCTGCCGAATGTGCGACACGCGTATGATGTCCGGCCTCTCGCAGACGAACCGGATTCGCCGGTCTCCCACACGCAACCGCAGTTGACGGCCCTCGCCGGACAACATCTTGACGTACCCGGCGCCCCTCCGGGCGAGCCGCTCGATGGCCTCAGCAACCTGTTCCCGATCGAGTTGCGGCAGCCGGTCCAGTTCCCTAACCCCCTGGGGGCGAAACAGGGCTCGCTTTACGCCCGCCTGCGCCGATTCTGTTCAAACGGGACATCGGGGGATGGCTCAATCAAAGACGACGCCACTGCCTCTCGCTCATCCTGCAACTGGGGTTGGTGTCGAGCGCCGCCGTCAGGATCGCCGATTCCACCGGATCCGCAACGGCGCGCAGAACCTTACGGGCCGCCGGCACGTCACCGCCGGGAATCTGGTCAACCAGAAAGTGCAAGTTGCGGCGGTCGATGCCGCGCATACCAACTCCTGTTCGCAGGCTATTCCAGATCGGGCCCCGGTCCCGAGGGGAGGCGGACCTCGCTGCGCCGGAGGAGTGCTCAGGCCGCAACGTTCGGTTCGACCGCTTGCTGAGAAGGTGTGAAGAACTGTGCAGCCACGGAGGGGCACGGATACACACGAGCTGAAAACAGTCACTTTATCCGTGTCCATTCGTGACATTCGAGGCTCAATTCGGTTTCTCTCACAGTCTCTAACGCGCGCGGCTCAGCCCCGGTGTCCCGGAGCCGCGAGCGAGAGGGAACGGACCTGACGGTGATGGTAAGAGTGGGGAGCGGCTCCAGCATTTGAGGGGCAGACAGGCGGCGACACGGCCAAAACGGCCCATCAAGAACGCTGCAATGATAGCGTTGAAGCGGCGCCGGGCAGGATGCGGCGGCTCGCGGCCGGAGCTTGTGGCGCTTAGAAGTTGAGCTTCAGGCCGAACTGGAATTGGCGCGGGTCGAAGGCCGAGGTATAGGCGAGAGGAACCGTCGGCGGGGGACCCTTCTGGCCGCGGATGGGGTTGGGGAGCGAGGCGAGCGGGACCGGGCCGACGGTGTTGTTGACCGTGCGGAAGTTGGCGCGGTTGGCGAGGTTGAAGCCCTCGGCGATGAACTCGAGGGTGCGGCGGCCCTCGTCCCCCAGAGCGAAGCGCCGGGCGAGGCGCAGGTCGGCGGTGACGTACTTGGGGCCCTGGCCGATGTTGCGGCCGGCGAAGGCCGGGCGGTCGTTAGTGACGTAGCGATCGCCATTGATATCGACGCCGGTGAGGACGTTGAACGGGCGCCAGGAGTTGGCGACGACGATCGGGGCGATGGTCCACCCGCCGAAGAGGTTGTTGGCGAAGCCGGCGCCTCGGCCGGGCTTGAGAGGGGACTGGTAAAGGGCGTTCAGGACGAAGCGGTGGGACTGATGGAATGCGGACAGCGCGCGCTCGGCGCGCTTGTTCAACTGGTCCATCGGCGAGAAGTCGCTATTGAAGTCGGTGACGTCGTCGATGGCTTTCGACCAGGTATAGTGCGCCTGGAGCAACAGAGTGGAGCTCATGCGCCGCTGCACCTGGAAGATGCCGGCGTGGAAGTTGGAGTTGCCGTCGAAGGTGAAGATGTTGTTCTGAAGCAGGAGCGGATCGAGGTAACCATACTCGGGGAGGCCGATGGCGAGAGTGCGGCCGGTGTAGTAGAGGTTGCGGCCGGTGATGCGAGGCACGCCGAGCGTGCGGTTGTAGTTGTAGGCCGCCGACATGGCGAAGCCCGCGACTGCTTTCTCGATCTCCAAACTGCCTTGCTGGGAGTAGGCCTGACGAATCGGGTCCGCGCCGAATTCGACACGCAGCGGCAAACCGGGCCCGACGCGGACGCCGAAGGAGGCGATGTCCTGGGGAGTGATGGTTCGTGCGCCGATGACGCCGGCGCTGAGCAGGCCCTGATAGATATCGGCGGAAGTCGCGGGCCGGCCGGTTTGCGGATTGTTAATGCCGGGCACGCCGGTGAGGGGCACGAAGACCTGGTTGATGTAGCGCCCCGAGAGGGTGTCGGCGACGTTGGCGATCTGGAGGTTCGTGGGCGCATAGAAGAGTCCGTAGCCGCCCCGGATCACGGCGGTCTGAGAGCCTCCAGGCGACCACGCGAAACCGAAGCGGGGCGAGAAGTTGTTATTGTCGGCGCCGAGGACCTTCTCGTTGATTTCGAGGTCGTAGCGCACGCCGAAGTTGAGCATGAGGCCGCGCGCGGCATGCCAGGCGTCTTGGGCGTAAAAAGCGTAGCGCTTCGTCCAGCCGGCCCAGCGCGGGTCGCCGAAGCCCTGCTGGTAGAAGGTGGGCAGGCCGAGGGAGAAGGATTGGAGCGCGGTGACGGGCTGCGAGAGGTTGGGGACGAGCTGAGGGCGGCCGAGTTGCTGGAGCAGGGCGGCGATCTGCTGAGGCGCGGAGGGGTTGCCTGTCGCGGCGGCGAGGACGTTGGCGAGGGGAACGGCCTCACCGAAGCTGAAGCGTCCGCTGAAGAAGGTCTCCGAGATGACGTTGTCGCTCACGGGGTTGAGGTCCGCGCCGAACTTGAAGTCGTGCGACCCGTGGTGGAGGTTCCAGTTCTGCAAGACCTGGTAGTGCCGCTCGTAGTTGTTGGCGGGCAGGAAAATATCGCGGCCGAAGAAGCCCGCGCCGGTGATATTCAGCTCGGGCCCGAAGGGATCGGTGGGGACGACGCGCAGCGTGTTGTAGTTATACATCAGGCGCGTGTCCACCACCCAGCCGCGACCCAGAACGAGACTGTCGCTGAGCATGCCCGTGGCGTCCCACTGCTTGAACGAGCGGCCGCGATCGTAGGCGACGAGAGCGCCGAACTGAGAATTCTGCTGATCGCTGGTGGAGATGTTGAAGCGGCTGTAGACTTGATGCCGGTCGGAGAGGCGATGGTCGAGTCTGAGAGAGAAGTTTTGCGTGTCCTCGCTGAAGGGGAATGTCCCGCTGTTGCGATTGAACAGCGAGACGACGCGCGGATTGAGGCCGGGCGTGAGAGCGGCCTTCATCTGTTGGGAGAGGCCCTCCAGAAGCGCGATGCCCGAGACGTCGAAGAAATCGGCGAGCTGTCTCTGGGAGGGGGTCAGCTCATTGAAGGCGGAGCGATCCTGGAGGATGGGGACGAAGGCGGTCTCCTGGCGGTCGAGGCGCTCGTAGGCCAGGAACAAAAAGGAGCGGTCTTTGCGCAGGGGGCCGCCGAGGGTACCGCCCGCCTGGGAGCGGGTGAATGCCGATTTCCGGGGGTCGAAGAAGTTGCGGGCCTGGATGTCGCGATGACGGAGGAAGGCGAAGAGATTGCCGCGAAGCTGGTTGGTTCCGGACTTGGTGATGATGTTCACGGTTCCGCCGGAGGCCCAGCCGAACTCCGCGCCGGCGCCGTTGCGATTGATCTGGAACTCCTGGACGGCCTCCTGGCTGACGGAGAGGCGAACCCCGCCGGAATTGATGTAGTTCTCAACGCCGTCGATCGTGAAATTGTTGCCGCGCCCATTGCCGCCGCCGAAGCTGATGCCCGATTGCGGCGTTTGGGCGACGCGATAGTCGGCGCCGTCGACGGTGTCGGAGGTGTCGGAGGTCCCGGGCGCGAGCAGGACGAAGTCGAGGTAGTTGCGGCGATTGATGGGGAGATCGCGGATGCGGGCGAGCTCGATGGTGTTGGCCTGCTGGCTGCGCTCGGTCTCAACGACAGGCGGGTCGGCATTGACTTCCATCACCTGCTGAATCGCGCCGACAACCAACTCGAAGCTGAGAGAGACGGTGTCGCCGACGCGGACTTCCACGCCGTCGATGGCCTTCGCGGCAAAGCCCGGCGACTCAACGGTGACGCGGTAACGCCCGGGCGGGACAAGCGGGAATCCGAACTGTCCCTCAGCATCGCAGCGCGTTTCGCGGGAGAAGCCGCGGCTGGCGTCGGCCAGGCTCGCGCGCGTGCAAACGACGGCGTGGCCGGCGGGATCGAGGACCGCACCCCTGACGTTGCCGGCGGAGCTTTGGGCCTGGCCGAAGGCGCAGGCCGCGATTGAGACGAGCACGAACAAGGCGGTTGCTTGGGACATGCTACACTCCCTAGGAATCCGGCCGACACATGGCCGCAGCTTCTTCGGATTCTAGCATCGGATATACCGAAAGCCTATGAGTTTCAAACTGTATCTAATCGGACTAATTGCATTGTGCGCCTCTTGCGGGGCGGCTGAGCGGGCGGGGGCGGCGCGGATCGACATCACGCCGGAGGGTCCGATCTGGATGTCGGGGTATGCGGCCCGGACGAAGCCCAGCCAGGGGGTATTGCAGCGATTGTGGGCCAAGGCGCTGGCGCTTGAGGATGGCCGGGGCGGCCGGGCGATCCTGGTTGCTACGGACCTGATCGGGCTACCGCGAACAGTGACGGATCGCGTTTCGGCCGAGGCGGCGGCGAAGTACAAGCTGGAGAGGTCGCAAATCGTATTTAACTCTTCGCACACCCATACGGGGCCGGTGGTGGAAGGCAACCTGGGTGTGATGGTTCCGGACGATGCCGAGGAGCAGCGGAAGATCCGGGAATACACGAACGTATTGGCCGGGAAGTTGGTGGATGTGGTTGGGGCGTCGCTGGCGGACCTGGCGCCGGCGGAACTGGCGTTCGAATACGGCGAGGCGAAGTTCGCGGCCAACCGGCGGCAGTTCGGGGAGCGGGGGGTGACGATCGGCGTCAATCCGAGCGGGCCGGTGGATCACCGCGTACCGGTGCTGCGGGTGATGGCGCCGAATGGCAAGGTGCGGGCTGTGCTGTTCGGTTATGCCTGTCACAACACGACGCTGACGGCGGAGTTCATGCAATTGAGCGGGGATTACGCTGGGTTCGCGGCGGCGGAGGTGGAGCGAGAGTTCGACGGCGCGACGGCGCTGTTCCTCATGTTGTGCGGCGGGGATCAGAATCCGAATCCACGGAGCAAGCTGGAGCTTGCGGAACAGCACGGGAAGACTCTGGCGGCGGAGGTCGCGCGGGTGGCGCGGGGGAAGATGGACGCGGTGAGCGGGCGGCTGAGGACGGTGTTCACTCTGACCAGTCTGCCGTTCGCGCCTCACACTCGCGAGCAGTTCGAAAAGGAAGCGCAGGATAAGGACGTTTTTCGCGTAAAGCGCGCGAAGAAGATGCTGGCGCTGTACGCGGATCGGAAGGAGCCGCGGTTGCTGGAGTACCCGGT
Source organism: uncultured Solibacteraceae bacterium (assembly GCA_964472745.1). Lineage (GTDB taxonomy): Bacteria > Acidobacteriota > Terriglobia > Bryobacterales > Bryobacteraceae > CAYYNC01. The sequence goes on along the minus strand of CAYYNC010000020.1, from coordinate 90,149 downwards.
GCAGGTGGTGCGGTTCCAGAAGGGTTTCACGCTGGTGGCGCTGGGCGGGGAGGTTGTCGTCGACTACGTGAAGCGGATCTCGGCGCAGCATCCGAAGGAGCGGCTGATGGTGGCGGGGTATTCGAACGACGTCGCGTGTTACATCCCAAGCGCGCGCGTGCTGAAGGAGGGGGGCTACGAGGCCGACAGCAGCATGATTTACTACGGGCAGCCAGGCCCGTTCACAGAGGAAGTGGAAAGCCGTATCATCGACACAGTTGCAGCGGCGATGAAGAGGGCCTCGAGGTAGACGTGGGGAAGAGATACGGAGCGATCGAGGCGGGCGGGACGAAGTTTGTTGTGGCCGTGGGGGAGGATCCAACTCGCCCCGAGGACGTGCGGCGGATCGCGACGTCGAACAACCCCCTCGAGACGGTGGCGGAGGTGGTTTCTTACTTTGAGGCGCGCGGGCCGCTGGCAGCGCTAGGGGTAGCAACGTTTGGTCCAGTGGACTTCGCCGCGGGGGCGATCGGGAAGACTCCGAAGCTGGCGTGGCAGGATTTCCCTCTGAAAGGAGCGCTGGAGCGTGCGCTTCGTGTGCCGGTGGGGTTTGACACCGATGTCAACGGGGCGGCGCTGGGCGAGGTCCGGTACGGCGCGGGGCGCGGGCTGGAGAGTTTCGTGTACGTGACGGTGGGGACGGGGATCGGGGGCGGGGCGGTGGTAAACGGGCGGACGATTCACGGCAAGCTGCATCCGGAGATGGGACATCTGCTGGTGCGCCGTCATGCGGAGGAGCCGGACGGATTCGCCGGTGTGTGTCCGTTTCATGGCGACTGTCTGGAGGGGATGGCCTGCGGGCCCGCCCTGCGCGAACGGTGGGGGTGCGCGGCAGAGGAGCTGCCGGAGGGGCATACGGGCTGGCGGCTGGAGGCGTACTACATGGCGCAGTTGTGCCATTCGCTGGCGTGCACGTTGTCGCCGCAGGCAGTGGCGTTGGGCGGCGGGGTGATGTCGAAAGAGTTTCTTTTGCCGATGATCCGGGCGCAGTTGGATGACATGTTGGTAGGATATGTGGAGGCTCCCGAGTTGGTCGCGCCGGCGTTGCCGTTGCCGGGGTTGACGGGGGCGTTTGTTTTAGCCGAAGAGGCGGCGCGGTGATGTCACGGTTGCATGTTTCGTCGGGAACGAAGTGGGAGAAGAGCGTGGGGTACTCGCGGGCGGTGCGGGTGGGGCCGCATGTCTGGGTGGCGGGGACGACGGCGGTGGACGGCGCCGGCGAGGTTGTGGGCGAGGGGGATGCGGGCGCGCAGACGGCGTTCATCTTGCGGAAGATCGAAAGGGCTCTGGTGGAGGCGGGAGCGTCGCTGCGGGATGTTGTTCGCACGCGGATGTATCTCACCGATGTAGCGCAACAGGATGCCGTGGGGCGGGCGCACGGGGAGGTTTTTGGGGAGATCCGGCCGGCGGCGACCATGGTTGCCGTGGCGGGTCTGGTGGATGCGCGGCTGCTGGTGGAGATTGAGGTGGAGGCGTACATCGCGGCTCCCTCCGGTGCGGGTGCGGGGGTATCCTGAAGGCGTGGATCGCCGCCGGCAAGCCGAAGAGTTGGTGGGCGCCGAGTGGGCAGAATGGTACTTCATGACGCCCCAGGAGCGCTGGCGCGAATCCAGCAAGCTGTGGGAAACCTATCTGGCGCTGGGAGGGTCGCTCGATCCTGAACCCGATACACAAAGCCCTTTCTTCGATGCGGAAGAATGGCGTGCGCTCTCTGCTCATGGGCGGCCAGGCGTGCGTGTTCTACGGCGCGGCGGAGTTTAGCCGGGACCTGGGCCTGGTTGTTCTACTTGACGAGGCGAACCTCGACCGTCTGCGTGGGGCGCTGGCTGAGCTCGAGGCGGCGCCAATCGCTGTCCCTACTCTGGACCCGGACGCGCTGAGCCGCGGCCATGCAGTCCACTTTCGCTGCCGGCGGCAGGACGTTTCAGGACTGCGAATCGATGTGATGTCCCGCCTGCGCGGGGTCGCCGACTTTGGGACGCTTTGGGAACGCCGGACAAGCATTGAAGCCGAAGGCGAGACGATCGATCTGCTGTCGCTCCCGGATCTGGTGCGGGCGAAGAAGACCCAATGCGACAAGGATTGGCCGATGATCCGGCGGCTGGTTGAGCAGTCATTCTATTCGACTGCCGAGCCAGCGGAGGAAACCATTGAATTCTGGCTTGCCGAGCTGCGCACCCCGGAGCTTCTCATTGAGCTAGCCGGCGGGCATCCCGAAGCGGCTGCGCGAAGTTCGCGTGGGGCGGTTCAATCTGCGTTACAGAACGATGGAACCGCGGTCGAGGCGCAACTCGAAGCCGAGGAGCGGGCTGCGGACAGACTGTACTGGCAGCCGCTGAAGGAGGAATTGCGGAGGCTTCGCCGCGGGTTCCGAAGTGAGCCCTGATTCCGCCCGCCGCCGACAATAGGCGGTGCGCCAGGAGGGGCAGACACAAGGCGGGCTGGTGTGTTTGACTACGCCGGCGGAGAAGACGCCTTGCGAGGCGCGTTAACCGAGAAAGGTCAGGCTGGCGGTGAGGGTGGGATTCGAACCCACGGAACCCTTACGGGTTCAACGGTTTTCGAGACCGCCCGATTCAACCACTCTCGCACCTCACCGTACACCAAGATAGCGAACTGGCTGGAGTTTGCGCAATTCGCGGGCCCGCCGGGGAGAGGGAGGCTGACGCGGTGAAAGGGTTCGGGCGGGTATGATGGGTGACTGATCATGATCACTCGGGAACAGGCTTGGGATATCGTCTGTGAGTTTACTCAGAGCGATGCGCTGCGGCGGCACGCGCTGGCGGTGGAGACATGCGTCGTGGCGTACGCGAAGAAGCTCGGCGGCGACGAGCGGATGTGGTCGGTGACGGCTCTGCTGCACGACTTCGACTGGGAGATTCACCCGACGCTGCCGGATCATCCGGTGAAGGGCGAGCCCATTCTGGCCGGGCGCGGGGTGCCAGAGGAGATCCGGCGGGCGATCCTGTCGCATGCGGCGCACACAGGAATCCCGCGCGCGACCCCGCTCGAGAAGGCGTTGTTCGCGTGCGACGAGCTGGCTGGATTCCTGACTGCGATCAGCTATGTGAAGCCGGGGAGAAGCATCCACGAAGTGGACGTGAAGTCGGTGCGGAAAAAGATGAAGGACAAGGCGTTCGCGAGGGCGGTGAACCGCGAGGAGATCGTGCAGGGCGCGGCGGAACTGGGCGTGGACCTGGACGAGCACATCGCTTTTTGTATCGAGGCGATGAAGGCGAATGCGGAGGCGCTGGGCCTTCAGGGCGCCCCGCAGCAGAACTGATCAGGCTGCGCCGAAGAGGCGGTTGAAGTAATCGCGCGTGCGGTGCTGGATCTGGAGGAGTTCGTCCGGCAGGGGCTGATCGCAGAGGTGCGGCGGCACCCAACGCTGGACGAGTTCGGTGAGCAGTTGCAGGTGCCATTCCGAGCCGGGCAGGCTGCCCTCGGTGTGGCCCGAGATCAGACGCAGGCCGTGGTCGATGGCGCGGTAGAACGTGGCGGCGTCGAGGAGGAAGCGGGCGTCGGGGGGATCGAGGTGGCCCATCTGCTCGACGACTTCGATGCGCCGGGGCGTGTTGAGCACCTTGAAGAACATGCCGGCGCCCTTGAGACGGAGAAACATGAGGGCGAAGTCGATGTCGTAGTAGCCGCCGGCAGCGGTCTTGAGAGGATTGCCCGAGCCGTGCTCCTTCTCGATGCGCAGGCGCATCTGGCGGAGTTCTTTCTTTGAGCGCCCGCTCTGCCCGTAGCGGCGCCAGTCGATTTTCTGGAGCTCTTCCAGAAAACGCGTTGTTCTTTCGATGTTGCCCGCGATGGCGCGGGACTTCATGTAGGTGATTCCTTCCCAGGCTTCGGCGCGCTGGTTGAAGTAGTCGTAGTAGGCGCTTTCGGACTGCACGAGCGCGCCGCCGCGGCCGTTGGGGACCAGGCGCGTGTCGACCGCGAACATCATGCCGTCGCCGGTGTAAGAGGCGAGGATGGCGACGAGCTTCTCGGCAACGCGCGTCCAGAAGTGCAGTTCGGGGAGGTCTTCATCGGGGATGACGAACACGAGGTCGGCGTCGGAGCCGAGGTCGAACTCCTTCATGCCAAGGCGGCCGAGGGCGACGGCGGTCATTTGATCGGAGGGCGAGTAGCCTGCGTGAGACGGGGGCTGCGTGGCGAGGGTTTGATGAACCGCGATGCGGTAGCAGGCGGCGATGGCGGCGTCGGCGAGGTCGGATGTCCGTTCGAGCGTTGTGAAGACCGGCGCGTTGAGGCAGATCGATTCGGCTTGAATGCGGAACATCTGGCGCAGGTAGTAGCGGCGGACCTCGTGAGGGTCGTCGAGCATGGGCATGATTTCCCCCCACGGTGTGTGAGCGCCATTGCCTGCGCGGAGCGCGCGCAGCTCTTCGAAGTAGTCGGGCGTGCGCATCAACTGCTCCGCGAAATAGGGGCTGTGGCGGAAGATGTCCAGCAGGTAGCCGGCGAGGACGCCGTCTTCGTCCAGGACGCGGATCCACTCATCCTGCTTCAAGATGCGCTCGAGGAAGTGCTCGAAGGCAGCCTGCGACTTGCCGAGGCGCGCGCGAGCGATCGCGGCGGCGAAGTTCGGCGACCGTTGATCCAGGAAGCGCAGCAGGTTGCTGGCCGACGCGCCCGCGTCCCCGGCGGAAGCGGACCGGACGGAAGGAGGAGACGCGACAGAGGCCGAGGACAGCGGGCTCAGGCTGTAGTAAAGCGGCTGCTGGGCGTGAACGACGCGCTGGTAGATCTCCTGCACGCGCTCGAGGTGGTCGTTCAGGATACGCAGAAGATTGAGGGGCGTCGGGTCGCCATCCAGGAGCGCACCCGGCATGCGACGCGCGACGAGAGATTGATCCTCAGGCCGGTCGGGGAGGAGGTGGGTCTGGCGGTCTTCGGCGATCTGAAGGCGGTGTTCAAGATGGCGGAGGAACTGGTAGGCCGAGCTGAGGGCGGAGTATTCGGAGACGGAGAGAAACTTCTTATCCCGCAGGCGGGCGAGGGCGAGTAACGTTGAGGCGTTGCGCAGCCACGCCTCGCGGCCGCCGTGGAGCCGTTGCAGGCATTGGACGAGAAACTCGATGTCGCGGATGCCGCCTGCCGAGAGCTTGACGTCCGTGCCCGGGGACTGCCGGCGGGAGCGGAGGCGCTCGTTGATGCGCTCGCGCGTCTCCGACATCACTTCGATGGCCGAGAAGTCGAGGGTGGTGGAGTAGATCTTCGGCTGGACCCACTCGAGGAACGCGCGGCCGGGCTCGCGCTCGCCCGCGGCCACGCGGGCTTTGATAAGCATTTGCAGTTCCCAGTCGCGGGCGCGCGTGTTGTAGTAGGCCTGCGCGCCTTCAAGCGACATGCAGACTTCGCCCAGACGCCCTTCGGGGCGCAGACGCAGGTCGATGCGGTAGATCTGGCCCTCCGCGGTGTAGGTGCCGAGGAGTTCGGTGAGCCGGGTCGAGACCTTCTTGTAGAACTCCTTGTTGCTGATTGGCGACTCTCCGTCCGTCTCGCCGTTTCCCTGGTACAGGAACATGAGGTCGATGTCGGAGCTGTAGTTGAGCTCGCGGCCGCCGAGTTTGCCCAGGGCGAGAACGGAGAAGCCGCACTCTTCGCCATCCGGCAGCCTGGGCGTGCCGTGTTTGAGGATCAGGTCGGACTTGAGGCGGCGGTAGGTTGTGTCGATCAGGGCGTCGGCGAGGTTGGACAGCTCTTCAACGACGTCCGTCAGCGAGGCGAATCCGAGAACGTCGCGGAGGAGGATGCGGAGCAACTGGCGGCGGCGGAATTCGGCGAGGCGCAGCGGCGAGGGGACGCCTTCCTGGGACCCTAACCAGTCCTCGAGCTCGGCCTCCATCTCGACCGCGGAGCGGGTCCTGTGCAGGAGGCCGGATTCGAGGATGCTCAGCAGCCAGCCCGGATGCTGGAGCACTTCTTCCGAGAGGAAGTTGCTGGTGGAGAAGACGGCGACCAGCGACTGTAGGCCGAAGGGAGTGTTGGCGATGTGCTGGATTTCAGACGGGTGGGCGGCGCAGAAACCTTCCAGGCGCATTTGCGCGACGGCGGGGTCGGCCGACTGCGCGAGCAGGACGCCAAGTCCCTCGTGAAACTCTTCGGGGATGTGGTGGGCGATCGGTCCGAGGGACACCTCGACACGCGAAGGAGAATGGGATGGACCAGGGTTTTTCACGCGACGCGTGGCGGCTCAGACAATCTGCTCCACCAACCAGATTGTATCGCCCTGCCGGATGAGGCCGGGCTGAAGGACCGCGGCGTAGAAGCCGCCCATCGCCCAGCGCGGGGTGGTTGGATCGCCGGCTTTCGCGCGTTCGTCGAAGAGGCGCTGCTGGATGGGCTCGATTTCGGGAGAGTTGTACACGTCAAGGTTCAGGCAGGGCCGCCGCAGCCTGGTGAGCTCGATGATTGCCCCGCCGGCCCGAAAGCGCTGCCCGGCGCGGAGTTGGCGGAAATCGATGCCTTCGACAGTCAGGTTTTCGCCGAGGGCTCCGGGGGAAACGGAGTAACCCGCTGATTGCAGCGTGGCGAGGTCTGCGAGGGAGATGAGAAGCAAGGCGCGCTGGGGGCCGCCGTGATAGCGCGGGTCGCGATGAGCGTCTCCTTCAAGCCCGAGAGGGGTCGCCCAAGCTTCTGGAACGGCGAGCTTGGGGACCCCTCCCTTGGAGAGACTGACCTGTACGATACGGCCTTGCACTCGACGATCAGATGTCGTAGTACAACGCGAACTCGTAGGGATGCGGGCGCAGACGGACCGCTTCCGCCTCGTTTTTGCGCTTGTAGCCGATGTAGGTTTCGAGAAGCTCTTCGGTGAAGACGTCGCCTTTGAGCAGGAACTCGTGGTCGCCTTCGAGCGCTTCGAGGGCTTCATCGAGCGAGCCCGGCATCGACGGAACGGCCTTCAGCTCTTCGGGAGAGAGATCGTAGATGTCCTTGTCGAGCGATTCGCCGGGATCGATCTTGTTGAGCACGCCGTCGAGTCCGGCCATGAGCATGGCGGCGAAGGCGAGGTAGGGGTTGCAGGATGGGTCGGGCGGGCGGAACTCGACGCGCTTCGCCTTGGGGCTGGCGGAGTACATCGGGATGCGGACCGCCGCGGAGCGGTTGCGGCGCGAGTAGGCGAGATTGACGGGCGCTTCATAGCCCGGCACCAGGCGCTTGTAGCTGTTGGTGGTGGGAGCGATGATGGCCGACAGCGCGCGCGCGTGCTTCAGGAGTCCGCCGATGTACCAGAGGGCCATCTGGCTCAGGCCGGCATAGCCGTCGCCGGCGAAGAGCGGCTGGCCGCCTTTCCAGAGCGACTGGTGCGTGTGCATTCCGCTGCCGTTGTCGCCGAACAGGGGCTTTGGCATGAAGGTAACGGTCTTGCCGTACTGATAGGCGACGTTGCGCACCACGTACTTGTACAGCATCATGTTGTCGGCGGATCTCACCAGCGTGTCGAAGCGCTGGTCGATCTCGCACTGGCCGCCGGTAGCGACTTCGTGGTGGTGGCACTCGATGTTGAGGCCCACCTGCTCCATCACTTCGACCATCTCGGCGCGCAGCTCCTGATAATGGTCGGTGGGAGGCAGCGGGAAGTAGCCTTCCTTGTAGCGCGGGCGGTAGCCGAGGTTGTTCTCCACGCGGCCCGAGTTCCAGCGGCCTTCCTCGGCGTCGATGAAGTAGAAGCCGGAGTGCTGGTTCTGGTCGAAGCGGATGTTGTCGAAGATGAAGAACTCGGCTTCGGCGCCGAAGAAGGCGGTATCGGCGGTGCCGGAGTTCTTCAAGTACATCTCGGCCTTCTTCGCGATCCAGCGCGGGTCGCGATCGTAGCGCTGGCGCGTGATCGGGTCGATGACGTCGCCCACCATGCACAGGGTCGGCGTTTCGAAGAAGGGGTCCATGTAGGCGGTGGCGGGGTCCGGGACCAAGAGCATGTCGCTCTCGTTGATCGCCGCCCAGCCGCGGATGGACGATCCGTCGATGCCGAAGCCTTCCTCGAAGGAGTCTTCGGAGAGCTGGCCAATGGGGTAGGAGACGTGCTGCGACAAGCCAGGCAGGTCGGTGAACCGCACATCCAGCTGCTTGGCGTCGTTTTTCTTCGCAAATTCGAGAACTTCTTTTGGGGTCATCGTTTTGTCCGGGATCGCGCAAGCGGCAGGCTCGGCGAAGCCTTACAATAGCAGACGCCTGGCGGCGTGCGTGATTGAAACTTTGCATGGCCGCGATTCATAATTTTTGTGACTCCTAAGGAATTGACTTGGAACCACTTAGCTTCAGTGAGAGGAGCGGACCGCGCATCGTTTCCGTCAGTGAGCTGACGGCTGAAATCGAGCAGTTGCTGAGCTCGCAGTTCGACGATGTGCGCGTGGCGGGGGAGATTTCCGGCGTCAAGATTTCGGCCGGCGGGCACGCGTGGTTCACTTTGAAGGACAAAGGCGCGTCTATCCGCTGCGTCATTTGGAAGAGCGCACTGCGGATGATGAGATTCAAGCCGGAGGACGGGTTGGCGGTGGTGGCGCGCGGCGGGGTGGACGTTTGGGCGGAGCGCGGCGAGTACCAGTTGATCGTCAGCGCGCTGGAGCCGCAGGGGTACGGGGCGCTTCAGCTTGCGTTTGAACAGTTGAAGCGCGCGCTGGAGGAGGAGGGACTCTTCGCCGCGGAGCGCAAGCGGCCGCTGCCTGCGTTTCCGAGGAGAATCGGCATTGTCACCTCCCCCACGGGGGCCGTGATTCAGGACATGCTGAGCGTGCTGGCGCGGCGCTGGCCGGGGCTGCACATCCGCCTGTATCCGACGCTGGTGCAGGGCGAGGGCGCGGCCGAGGGAATTGCGGAGGGGCTCGAATACTTCAGCCGGTCGGGCTGGGCTGAAGTTGTGATTGTTGGCCGGGGAGGCGGTTCGCTCGAGGATCTTTGGGCGTTCAACGAAGAGATTGTGGCGCGGGCGATCGCGGCGTCGGCGGCGCCCGTTGTCTCAGCCGTAGGTCACGAGACTGATTTCACCATCGCGGATTTCGTGGCCGACTTTCGCGCCCCGACGCCGTCGGCCGCGGCCGAGCTCGTGGTGCGGGACGTGAATGAGGTGGAAGCGTCGATTCGCGCGATGCAACAGCGGGCGGAGAGATCGATCCGGCTGCGGATCGCCGGCGAGATGCGGCGGTTGCATGAGCGCGGGATCGAGAGAGCGCACCGGCTGCTGGAGCGCCGCATCGGGCGCTCGCAGCAGCGCGTGGAGGAACTGGACAACCGGCTGCGCCGCTTCACGGCGCGAGTTTTGGACCAGCGCCGGCGGCGGGTGGAGGAGCTGTCGGCGCTAGTGCAGGAGCAGGACCCGCGCGTCCGGCTGGCGCGCGCCCGCGCCAGTCTGGGAGAACTCCGGCAGCGAGCCGAGCGCGCGGTACGGCTCAAGGTCACGCTGGCGCAGCGCCGTTTGAGCGAACTCGGGATCGAGAAGGCGCAGGGAATCGTAGAGAGGCGCATCGCGGGGGCGCGGCAACGGGTGGAAGAGCTAAAGACGAGGCTGCGCCGCATTGTGGCCCGGCTGCTGGAGCACAATCGCAGGCAACTGCACGAGGCGTCGATGCGGCTCAGGGAGCATGACCCGCGCGTCGGGCTGGCGTACAAGCGTGCGCAGTTCGTGGAATTGGAGCAGCGGCTCTCTGCGCGAGCGACGGCGAAGCTGGCGGCATTGCGGCGCGCGGCGGAGCCGCTGTCGGCGCGGCTTGAGGCGCTAAGCCCGCTGCGCGTGCTGGAGCGCGGATATTCGATCGTTCAGGCCGACACGGGGAGCGTGATCAGGCGGGCCGCGGATGCGCCGCCCGGCTCGCGCATCAGAGTGCGGCTGCATGAGGGCAGGCTGGGCGCGCGCGTGGAGGAATCGGAAGACTACTCAAGCCGGTAGTTCGGCGCTTCCTTCGTAATGATCACGTCGTGGACGTGGCTTTCCTTGAGGCCGGCCCAGGTGATCTTGAGAAACTCGGCGCGCTCCTGGAGCTCTGGAATCGTGCGAACTCCGCAGTAGCCCATTCCGGAGCGCAGCCCGCCGACAAGCTGGTAAACGAGCTCAGCGAGCGGGCCCTTGGCGGGAACGCGCCCCTCGATACCCTCGGGCACCATCTTTCCGGCGCCCGCGGCTTCCTGGGCGTAGCGGTCGGAGCTGCCGCTCTGCATGGCGCCGATGGAGCCCATGCCGCGGTAAGCCTTGAACGTCCGCCCCTGGAAGAGGATCATTTCGCCGGGGCTCTCGTCAGTGCCGGCGAAGAGGCTGCCGATCATCACGGAGTCGGCCCCCGCTGCAAGCGCCTTGGTGATATCGCCGGAGTATTTGATGCCGCCGTCGGAGATCAGGGGCACGCCCGTTCCGCGCGCGGCGCGGGCGCATTCGGCGATGGCCGTCACCTGCGGCACGCCGGCGCCGGTGACCACGCGCGTGGTGCAGATGGAACCCGGTCCGATGCCGACCTTCACCCCGTCGACGCCGAGCGCGATGAGATCGCGCGCGCCTTCGAAGGTGGCGACATTGCCCGCAATCAGATCGACTTCCGGGAGGTTCCGCTTGATGGCGACGACAGCTTCCATCACGCGCTCGCTGTGGCCGTGGGCCGTGTCGATCACGAGGACGTCCAACTTGTTTTTCACCAGCTCCTGGGCGCGCTCCAGGAAGTCGCCGGTGGCGCCGATGCCCGCTCCGACGCGCAGCCGCCCTTGGGAGTCCTTCGCGGCGTTCGGGTATTTGATCTTCTTCTGGATGTCCTTCACCGTGATGAGGCCCTTGAGGTGGAAGTTTTCATCGACCACCAGCAGTTTCTCAACGCGGTGCTTGTGGAGCTCGGTCTGCGCTTCCTCGAGCGTCGTACCAACGGCCACGGTGAAGAGCGGGTCGCGAGTCATGACCTCCGAAATCGGCAGGTCGAAGCGCGTTTCAAAGCGGAGGTCCCGGTTGGTCAGAATGCCGACCAGCTTCGGACCCTCAACCACCGGCACGCCGGAGACCTTGTAGCGCTTCATGATGTCGAGGGCCTCATGGATCTTCTGGTCGGGGCGCACCGTGACGGGATCGACGATCATGCCACTCTCTGAGCGCTTGACCCGATCGACTTCTTCCGCCTGGCGCTCGATCGGCATGTTCTTGTGGATGATGCCGATGCCGCCTTGTTGCGCAAGCGCGATGGCCAGATGCGACTCGGTGACCGTATCCATGGCCGCGCTGACGACCGGGATGTTCAACGGGACGTTCCGGGTTACCCAGGTGCGCGTGTCGGTGTCGGAGGGAAGGACCGCACTCCGCGACGGCTTTAGCAGGACATCATCGAATGTGAGTCCTTCAACGAGACGCTCAGGCAGCATGGGTTCTCTCCATCGTAGCGAACGCGATTTCGGGGCCGCAAACAGCGTGATGTCCGGCAGCAGCGCTCATTGAGTCGTGTTCGCGCCCGAGAGCGCCTCAACGGTTGCAGGAAAGATCGGGGGGCGCACGGACTCGGGCCGCCAGCCGAAGATGAATTCCACTGCCGGTCCGCAGGTCCGGCCCTGGCAGGGCCCCATGCCGCAGCGCGTATGTAACTTGGCCGAGCGCCACGACACCGCGGTCTTGAGGAGCCCGAATGCGACGTCCTCGCAACGGCAGACGATCGTATCGTCGCGGGCGACGGACGCCAGCTCGCGACGCAGCTCGAACGCGCGGGCGAGATCGCGCCGGAAGCGCAGGCCGCGTTCGCGCATCGAGACGAGGGTGAGCGCGAGGTCGGAGCGGCCGCATGCGTCGTAGCCGGCGATCTGGCCTTCCACCAGGGCTGCGTCAACTCCGCCGATGCCAGCAGGCTCGCCCGCGCAGTAGACGCCGTCGACACTCGTCCGCTGGGCGGCGTCGACGACGACAGCGCCATCACGGATTTCGCAGCCCAGCAGCGAGGCCAGCTCGGTATTGGGGACGAGGCCAAAACCGCACGCCAGGCAGTCACACGGTATCTCCAGAGTCCGATGAGGCCGGCGCAGCGTCACTGACTCGACCCGCCGATGGCCGCGTGCGGCGACGGGCCATGTCGACGTGAGCATGGGAGCGCCACCCGCGCGGAAATAAAGCCGCGCGGCCTGCGCCAGCTTGGAGGGAGAGGAAAGAAGAGCGATTGCGAAACGCATCAGACGGCCGAGCGGCGTCTGCTCGGCGACGCAGAGGACTTCAGCGCCGGCCTGGGCGAAGTACGAGGCCGCCGCCAGCAGCAGCGGGCCGCTGCCGGCCACCACGATGCGTTTGCCTGCGATGCGCAGCCCGCCTTTCACCAGGGACTGCAATCCACCGGCGCCGAAGACGCCGGGAAGCGTCCAGCCAGGGAACGGCAGGAATCTCTCTCTGGCGCCGGTGGCGAGAATGAGTTTGCCGTAATCGACTTCGAGCGATCCGCGAGCGCCCGTGAGGAGCAGCCTGCGAGGAGCGGGCGAATCGACGACCGCGGCGCCTGAGAACAGATGGGCTCCGCAATCACCGATGCGGCCAAACCACTCCGCGGCTTGAGGCGTTGACGGCGCCTCGTGCTCCGCGCGCCAGATCTGGCCGCCCGGCGCACAGTTGTCGTCGACGACAGCGACGCTCGCCCCGCATCGCCGTGCCGCCCAAGCCGCAGCCATCCCCGCCGGACCGGCGCCGGCGATGACGACGTCGAACGACCGGCGCTCACCCACCTGTGCGCACCTCCATGCCGTCGCGGCAGAGAATCTGGCAGCTCCTTGCGCCCTGCTCTCCATCGATGCTGGCCAGGCATTCGAAGCAGACCCCCATGCCGCATAGCGGCGCGCGCGGCTCGCCCGTCACCGAGCGGCGGAATGCCTCGACCCCGGCCATCAGCAGCGCCGCGGCAACGGTTGCGCCCCTCTCCACCTCAACGGGCCGCCCGTCAATCCTGATGGTGATGCGCGGGGGCATGCGGCTTCTCCAGGAAGCGGGCAGGCAAGTAGGGTTCTGCGGGGATGGCCGGGGCGTGGCCGGCAATCCCGGCCGCGACAAGGCGGGCCGTGCCAGTCGAGGTTGTGATGCCGAGGCCCTCATGGCCCGTGGCGAACCATAATCGCGGATTGCCGGGGTGGGGGCCGATGACGGGCAGCTTGTCCGGCGTCGCCGCGCGGAAGCCGGTCCAGGTCCGGATGACGCTCAATGAAGCGAGACCGGGCATGTATTCGAGCGAGCGGCGGAGCATTCTGCGGAGGATGCGGGCGTCGATGGAGGGGCTGGTGACATCGAATTGACGCGAAGATCCGATGAGCACCTGTCCCGTCGCGCGGGGCTGGATGTTGAACGCGACAGACTCGTTGGAGACTCCGTGGGCGCTCTTCAGGTATCCAAGCTCGACAAGCTGGTGATGTACAAATCCGGGATACCGCGAGGTGATCGCGAGGTGTCCTTTTCGCGGCCGGATCGGAATCTCAGGAAAGAAACGAACCGTCTCCGCACCGGCCGCGCAGATCACGTGGCCGGCGGAGATCGAGGCTCCGTCCGCCAGACGCACGCCGTCAGCGGTGAATTCCAAAACTTCGGCGTTCAAGAGCGATGCGCCGCCCGCCTGCGCCTGCCTCAGAAACCAGAGCGCGGCGCAAGGCGAATAGATCACCGCATCGCCGCCGACGAGCAGCCCGCCGGCCAGGCCGGCACGCAGGCCCGGCTCGGCTGAATGAAGCGCTCCGGAGTCCAGGATCTCGGTGCGCACACCACGTGCAGCATAGTAAGCGTGTTTAAAGCGGACGGCGGCGAACTCCTCTTCATCCGCGGCGATCCATAAAGTCCCGCGGCGCTCGTACTCCACGTTGCCGGGCAGAGAAGGGACAAGGGCATCCCAGAGGTCTCGTGAGAGTTTCGTCAACGCAAACTCCGGCTCATTGTCATCCATGACAACGATGTGACCCATCCCGGCCGCGGTCGCGCCGCCGCCGACAGTCCCTGACTCCAGCACTGTGACCGTGAGTTTTGCACCGGTCAGCGCGGCGGCGCAAGCCGCCCCGACGATGCCGGCGCCAACAATCACGACGTCAGGAGATCTGCTCACCGGCGAATGCCCCACTGAAATGGATCGCGCGGATCGAGAATGAGGGTCGCCTCGGCGGTGATGAAAGCCGAGCCGCGAATGGACGGCAGCACACGTTCGCCCACGCGACGGTATGCGCCCTCAAAGACACTGCCTACAATGGACTCCTGGCGCCAAACCTCGCCTTCCCCCAACTTCCCCGAAGCCGCCAGGCAGGCAAGTTTCGCGCTGGCGCCCGTTCCGCATGGCGAGCGGTCGTAGGCGAGGCCGGGGCAGAGGACGAAGTTCTTCGAATTCGCGGCGGGATGCTGCGGCGGGCCGAATAATTCGATGTGGTCGATTTCGGCTCCGTCTTCTCCGGTTATCCCCGCGCGTTCCAGCGCCTGGCGGATGCGCGTTGTGAAGGCGGTGAGGCGCTCGACGTTCGAGAGCGCGATCTCCTGCCCGTGATCCTCGACCAGATAGAACCAGTTGCCGCCCCACGCGATGTCGCCGGTCACCGGGCCGTGGCCTTCCACTTCGACTGTCACGCGGTGAGCATAGCGGTAGCTGGGGACGTTGGCCACCGTGACCTCGCCGTCCTCATGCAGGGTGGCGGTGACGTCTCCGACGGGCGTTTCGAGCTTGTGAGCGCCGGGGCCGATTTCGCCCATATGCGCCAGCGTCACGATCAGGCCTATCGTTCCGTGGCCGCACATGCCGAGATAGCCCACGTTGTTGAAGAAGATCACGCCGGCCGCGGCCGAGGGATCGACCGGCGGGCAGAGCAGCGCGCCGACGACGACATCGGAACCGCGCGGTTCATTCACGACTGCCGAGCGGAACCGGTCATGCTCCTGCCGGAAGCGCTGAAGCCGGCCGGCGATCGGGCCGGCGCCGAGGTCGGGGCCCCCGGCGACGACCACTCGCGTCGGCTCGCCGCCGGTGTGAGAGTCGATCACTTCGACGCGCACGAGCTTTGCGTCGCCCATGGCTTCAGAGTCCGTACCTGCTGAGATCCGGCCGCGTGGAGATGGCGCGGCGGATGATGCCCAACACCTCTTCGCGCTCTGCGCCTTCAAGCGCCAGCCTCGGCGGCCTGGTGGTTTCGCTGCCGAGTCCCGTTTCAGCCATCGCCAGCTTGATGCATTGTACGAGCTTGATGCGCGTGTCGAGGTGCAGCAGAGGCATGTACCAGCGATAGATTTCGCGCGCTTCGTCCCACCGGCCCGCAGTCGCCAAATTCCAGATTACGCGATTCTCCGCCGGGAAAGCGTTGACGAGACCCGAGACCCAGCCGGAAACGCCGAGCAGGACGCTTTCGAGGAAAAGATCGTCAACGCCGCTGAACAGAGTGTAGCGGCCGCCAGTGAGGTTGATGATGTCTGTGATGCGGCGAACGTTGTCGGAAGACTCCTTGATGGCGACGATTGAGGGCTCGTCCTCAAGCTCCACGAACATGTCGGGCGTGACGTCGACGGAGTACGAGACGGGATTGTTGTAGACCATGATGGGCAGCCCGCATGAGCGCGCGACCGTGCGAAAATGCGCCAGCGTCTCGCGCCGGTCGGCCTTGTAGACCATCGCGGGCAGCACCATCAAGCCCTGGATGCCGATCTCTTCAGCCTGCTTTGCGAAACGGCAGGCCATGGCGGTGGTGTACTCGGCGACGCCGGTGAGCACAGGCACGCGACCGGCCGCCGCCTCCAGCGCCGCCTTGAGCACGGCGATTTTCTCGGCCGGATCGAGCGAGGTGTTCTCGCCCACCGTTCCCAGCATGATGACGCCGTGAATCCCTTCGCGGATCAGCGCTTCAAGATGCCGCTGCGTGGTTTCGAGGTCCACTGAGTAGTCGGGACGGAACTGCGTGGTCAGCGCCGGATAGACGCCTCTCCAGTCCACTTTCATGGGTCGGCACTCCTTTGAACGATGCGATCCTATCACCGAACTACTTCGCGGCGTCGCCGGCAAACCGCCACGAGGGCGCGAAATCCCGCGCGGGCGCCTGGCCGAGCAGGCTTGCGCGCACCATCTCCACCGGCATTGCGTTGAGTTGCAGAATCCCGTCGTGGAACTCTCTGTTCGACATCTTGCCGCCCCCGACAAGCTCTCTATGCAAAGCGCGGAATTGCAGCGCACCGAGCATGTAGGCGCACTGATAAAGGGGCCCGTAAGCGTCGGACTCGAATGAGCGCCGCACTTCGGCGCGGGCGTTTTCCAGCTCGTGGCCGACGCGGTTCACCAGAAAGTCGACCGCCTGCTGGGCCGTCATCTTCTCGAGATGAAAGTTCAGCGAGAAGATGATGCGCGCGCAGCGGTGCATGCGCCAGAAGAGCATGCCGATCCGGTCAGCCGGGGTTTTGGGGAAGCCAAGGTCCCAAAGCAGCATCTCCCAATGGAGCGACCATCCCTCTACCCAGAAGGGCGTGGAGAAGGGCCTGCGGTATGGCAGGTAGCGCTGGCGCATGAACGCCTGAAGGCCGTGGCCCGGGATCAGCTCGTGATGCACTGTGGCTCGGGAGAAGTGGATGTTGTTTCCGCGCATGCTCATGCGCTTCTCCTCGTGGCTCATCGTGTCGGTGGGGTAGGACACGATAATCGATTCGCCGCCGAGGAAAAACGGATTCAGCCGCTGCGCTTCCGGAGACATCATCTGCATGCGCCATGTGTCGCGGGCCAACGGCGGGACGGTGACGAGATCGCGCGCTGTGATGAAGTCGATGGCTTCCAACGCAAGATCGCGCACGAGCTCGGGCTGCTTGCCCGGCGGGACGTGAAGGCCCTTCACGTGTTCGAGCGCTTTCTTCCAGTCGTCGCCGAAGCCGAGGTCGCGCGATGCGCGGAGCATCTCGCGGTCGCACCATTCGAACTCCTTCGCGGCGATGGCGATGAGTTCCTCGGGCGTGTAGGGGATCATCTCGAAGCGCAGGTCGCTGATGATCCTGTCGCGCCCGATGGGGTCGCCAAGGATCGTGTCGCGGTCGTCTTTCTTGAGGCCGGCCAGCTCGGAGCGCACGAGTGCGGCGTAGCTCTCGAGGGCGGCGTCGGCCTTCTTGTAGGGATCTGAGGCCCACCAGGTGAACTCCGGATCGTAGCCTCGGTAAAAGTTGAACCAGGAGCGCAGCGTTTCGCGGATCGATTCGATCGCCCGGACTGCCCGGTTGGCCACGGCAGGCCGGGGGCGCGGCAGAGGGTCCTTGGCGTTTTTGGGGATTCTGGCGGCCAGCGTCGCGGCATCCTTGCGAATCTGCTCGAGCGTGTCCGCCGCCTTCGCTGGATCGATGGGATCGACGCGCTGCCGCGCGTCATGGAGCGCCGCCGCAACGGGCTGGAAGGGAACGAGCGCGCGGATCTCCTCGCGGCGGCGGGCGTCGTGGTCCAGGCGTTCGAGTTCGCGCCGCAGGAGGCTTCGGAAGAGCACAAGATCGACGCGGCCGTTCAGGCCGAGGTTGTTGAATTCGACCTGGTCCGCGGCCTTCAACCAGGTGTTGTGGAACTGCCGCATCGCCGAGGCAGTGGCGTCCGACCAGGACAGGTTGTAGAAGCGCGACAGCGCGGCGAGATCGGCGGAGTAGCGCTCCATCACGTCGCGCAGATCGCCCGCCGGGGCGATGCGGACGGCCGGCGCTTCGTAGGCAGCGGCGGGCTGCCGGAGCCGCGTGGCGGGGCGGCCATCCTGCGCTGGAAGCGGCGCGAGGCAGCAAATAAAAGAGATGAGAAGAATCCGCGTGGGAGCCATGAGGGGGATTCTAATCCATGGGCTATCGCGCCGGGATTACCGGAAGCAGGATGTGCGACGGATGTTTGCGGCCGTGGTGCACGGTCTGGTTCGCCACCCGGAAGCCGGTTTCCGAGGCGATGAGGCCGCCGGTATTGGTATTGCGATCGAAACGCGGGAAGTTGCTCGAGGAAACCTCGACACGGATGCGGTGGCCTGGGCGGAAGTAATTGGCGGTCACGCCGGCAGGGATGGTAATCCGGACGGTGCTCTTGGGCTTGTAGGCTGCAACGTGATCGATTCCTTCGCGATAGCGCAGGCGGAGAAGGCCGTCGCAGAGGATGCGCGCCGCGCCGTCGGGATACACATCAACCAGCTTGGCGGTGAAGTCCGTGTCGGGGGCGTCGGTGCTGACAAAGAGCACGGCCGCGACGGGACCGGTGACCTGGAGCCCATCGCGCAGGGGCGGGCTCGTGTAGACCAAAACATCGGGCCGCGACTCGACCGGACGCTGATCGAAAGGACCCCAGGGGAATCGTCGAAGGTTGCAGCACACCGCTCCGCCTCGCGTGGGAACGGGGTTGGCGGGGTCGAAAACAAAGCGATCCGAGCGGGTGCGGCGTGCGGGCGTTTCGATCAGCGTTCCGTCGCCGGCGAGGCCGCGCGCCGATTTGCCGCTCGAGAAGTAGAATGGCTTGAGCTGCATGGAAGCCAGGGGCCAGCGATCCGACTCGAGCCATTCGTTCGCGCCCATCAGGAAGTAACGCACGGCCGGCCTGGGGGCGGCGGCGTTACGGCGGATCTGAGCGGAGAACCACTCCACCTCCAGAGGCCGGATCAGCACGCGCGCTTGAGGACCGAAGTCAGCCTCGGGCATTGAGGGCGACAGGTTGTGCCCCCACGGTCCGACGATGATGCGGGCGGGGACGTTGCGGTCGCGGAGTGCGGCGTACAGTTCGAGATCGCTTTCCGCGAAGTTGTCGTACCAGCCAGTGGCGATGTGCACGGGGATGCGGAGGCGGTCCACCTGAAGGCGCGTGCTCAACGAACGCCAGTAGTCGTCGTAGAAAGGGTGGCGCATCGCGGCCTGGTAGAAATCGAGAGTCTGGCCGGTGGCGAAGCGATCGGCCGTGCGCGGCGGCAAATGGCGGACCAGCGCATCGAACGGAGGGATCGGCCTTT
This sequence comes from uncultured Solibacteraceae bacterium, assembly GCA_964472745.1. Taxonomy (GTDB): domain Bacteria; phylum Acidobacteriota; class Terriglobia; order Bryobacterales; family Bryobacteraceae; genus CAYYNC01. Next base: position 71,222 of record CAYYNC010000020.1, on the reverse strand, counting down.
CGGGCAGCCTGAAGTTCTCGGCGAGCCATTGCAGGCGGTGGCCGGGCTTGAACGCGCCGCCGCGTGAGTAGAAGCGGTCGACGTACTCGTCCCAACCGGCGACGGAGACGGCGAGGGCCTTCAGCGCCGGATGGCCGGAGAGGGCGGCGCGGTATTGCAGAATGCCGGAGTAAGAGCCGCCGTACATGCCCACCCTGCCGTCGGACCAGGGCTGGCGCGCGATCCACGTGAGAGTGTCTTCGCCGTCGGGCTGTTCCTGCAAGTACTGCCGGAATACGCCTTCGCTGTCGTGGCGGCCGCGCACGTCCTGAACGACGACGGCGAAACCGCGCTCGAGGAACCGCCGAATGCCTTCCGTCAGCGCCTGCGGCTTGCCGTATGGGGTTCGCAGAAGCGCGACAGGAAACCGTCCTTCCGCGGAAGGGCGGTACACCATCGCGCAAAGCCGCACACCGTCGCGCATGACTACTTTGGCATGCGGGATGACGGCGGGCTCCGCCGCCAATAGCAGCGCCCCCAGCGCGGCGGCAAGGACGAGCAGACGCGCCATAGAGCCTATCCAAGTTTCCTGGGGCCGAACAGCGCGGTCCCGATGCGCACGATGGTGGCACCCTCCTCAATGGCGACCTCGAGGTCGTGCGACATGCCCATCGAGAGTCCAGTGAGGCCAAGGCGCGACGCCAGTTCGCGCAGCCGCGCGAAGTAAGGCCGCGATCGCTCGGCGTCGTCCGACCACGGCGGCATGGTCATCAGCCCCTGGAGCCGCAGGTTCGTCTGCGCGCGAATTGCATCGATCAGCTCGGAGAGCTTCTCGGGCGGGCAACCGCACTTGGTCTCTTCTTCGGAGAGCTTCACCTCGATCATGACGTCGAGCGCGCGCCCGCATTCATTCAATCGCCGCGCGATCTTTTCGCTGTCCACTGTCTCGATGAAATCGAAGATCTCGGCCGCCTTGCGCGCTTTGTTGGATTGCAGGTGGCCGATGAAATGGAAACGCGCGCCTTCGAGCTGGCGTACCAGCGGCGCTTTCGCCTCGAACTCCTGGACGTAGTTCTCGCCGAATTCGCGCAAGCCGAGGGCGTGGGCTTCAATGATCGCGGCAGGCGGAAAGACCTTGGTGACAGCCAGCAGGGTGACGGAGCCGGGCGGCCTGCCGGCCTTGACGCAGGCCGTGTCGATCCGCTCGCGCACCGACGCAATGCGGTCCGCCAGCGATGCGTTGACGGAAGCTCCAAAGGTGGACACCCTGGACAGATTCTATAATGGCGGCAGTGCCCGCCTCCAAGACGCGAGCGCGCGCCCAGTCATCCGGCGAGCTGCTGCGCGCGGTGGAGACATTCCTCGCCGCATCGAAAAGCCCGGCGCTTCTCGAGCCGGGAGAATTGGCCTTTGAACTTACCCCCGGCAACTACGCGTTGACGGCGCGCCCGGCTTGCCTGCTGATCGAAGCATGGGACCGGGACCGGAACCTGGCGCGGAGGATCACCAACGTCGCGGGCTCAAAGCGCGGGCGGTTGTTCCTGGAGTTCGAGAAGTTCGGCGGCAAGCAGGGCCGGCTGACGCTGGCGGACCTGGATGCGCCGCGCAGCGAGGTCCTGATTCGACGAAGCGGCAGGGAGGCGTTGCGCGACGCGCTGCATCGCTGGCTGGCGCGGCAATTCCCGGGTTGGCGGGTGAGGGAACTCACCGCCGGAGCGGATCTCGAGCACACGCTGTCGCCGGTCTTTCCGCGGGCGCTCATGGCGCGCGGGCGGACTTTGTGGGCGGGGCTGGCGGCTCCAGCGGGGCCGGATGCCGACTTTGCTCTCACGCAGGCCTTGATCTGGCTCGACTATCTGCGCCGCCGCGAATCGCCGAATCCCGTTGAGGGGCTGGCGCTGTTTCTGCCGCTCGGCAGCGAGGGCAACTGCGCGCTGCGGCTGCGGCATCTGAATCCGTCGATGCTGAACTGTCTGCTGTTCCGCTACGACAGCACGGGATTCGAGGCGCGGGTGGATCCCGCCGACACGGGCAATATCGTCACCGAGGTCCCGCCTTGGCGCGAACCTCCGCCCGAGGGTGATTCCGCGGGCGCGGGCATCGCGCGCTCAGTGTCGCGCATCGACGGGGTTGAGAGCGTCGCCTCGGCGCCAGGCGTGCTGAGCTTGCGCGTCCGGGGCCTCGAGTTCGCGCGGCTGGAAGGAGGTGAGCTGCGCGTTGGCCTCGATCAGCAGAGCAAGTGCAGGCGGTACGAGGAAGCTGAAGCGCTTGCTCTGGATCTGCTCCGCATCCGTTCCGTGAACGGCCCGGAACCGCATCATCCGCTCCGGCGACGCGCCCCGGAGAGCTGGCTCGAGTCGGCCGTGCGGCCGGCGCTGAAGACGATCGACGCGAGTTTGCTGGAGAATCCGGTGTACGGTCAGGTGCCCGCCATGGCGGGCTGCCAGAGGGGCGTGCTGGACTTGCTGGCGCTCGGGGAGGACGGCCGCCTGTGCGTGATCGAGCTGAAGGCGACGGCGGATCCGCATCTTCCCTTGCAGGCGCTCGACTATTGGATTCGCGTGCGACACCACGCACTGAACGGCGACTTCGATGGACGCGGCTATTTTCCGGGGCGGGCGATTCTGCGGCAAGAACCGAGGCTGCTGCTCGTGGGGCCGGCGATGGAGTTCCATCCGACGACGGAGGCGATTCTTTCTTTCTTCGCCGAGTCAATCGAGGTGCAGCGCGTGGGGCTTAGCGTAGAATGGCAGTGGAATCCAAAGGTTGTGCTGCGCCTCGACGGAGCGCGGCGGCCAGGGTGGAGCGATTCGACGCGACATGTCACGCGGCTTTCTCAAACAGGTCCGGACAGCCATCTCCAATCTGAATCCTGACGACATCCGGCGCACGGCGGAACGCCGGCCGCGCATCCTCTTGCAGGCGTCGTCGGAAGACGCCTATGAGTCGATGCTGGAGTTCCTGACGCCGCATACGATGTCGCGCGATCGACGCATTGCCGTCATGGACACGCTGATCCGCGCGGACGAAAGTGAGCCTTCGGGGCGCTATCACCTGGTCTTCTACGAATACGGCACGCCCCGGCCGGAGGGCTGGGATGAGGGCCGCGACGCCTTCGCATTCACCGTCGATCACCCCGAGGCGCTGGTGCGCGACATCCTCTCCGGGCGCGAGGAGCTGGGTCTGCCGCTGGCGCGCCTCTTTCCGCCGTTTCGGGACGCCGTCGCTCGCCGCACGATTCACACAATTTCGCGCGAGAATGCGCTGTTCAGCCTCATGACTGCGCTGCCAAACGTCATCCCGAGCCTGGCGGAACTGCCGTGGGCCATCGGAGAGTTCGCTTCCGACACCGCGGTTTTGACCGCGAATCAGATCAGAATGGCCTTCCTGTTGGCGGCGGCCAGCGACCGCCACGTCGGCTACACGAGCCAGCGCAAGGAGATCGGCTCGATCATCGCCGGCGCGTGGGGGTGGCGCACCGTTGCGAGAGAACTGGTCGGCAAGATTCCGTTCGGCGGCGGGCTGATTCCGAAGGCGGCGATCGCCTACGCCGGCACCTACGTCGTCGGCCTGTCGCTGGAGAAGATCTACCGGTTCGGTTATGAGCTGACCCCGCGGGAACGGCGCGACGCGTACGAGGCGGCGTTCTCGAAGGGCCGCGAAGTGGCCGCCCAACTTCTGCCGCTGCTGAAACGAGCTTGAATGGACCCGCTGATCGCAACAACGCTGATGCTCCACGCCGCTCTCGCCGCTCCGCCGCGGCTGGTCGAAGGCAAGCCCGACAGTCCGGTCCGTGTCGTGATTTATGAAGACCTCGCTTGCAGTGACTGCGCGGTATTCAGGCGCATGATGGATGAACACCTGTTGCCGAAGTACGGCGCCAAGGTGGCATTCGAGCATCGTGATTTCCCGCTGGTGAAGCATCCCTGGGCGCGGCCCGCGGCGATCGCCGGACGGTTCTTCGAACAAACGAACGCCGAGTTGGCCGTTCGCTGGCGGCGCGAGGTGCTCAACGACCGGAGGAAGATCACTCCGGAGAGCTTGCCGGACTACCTTCAGGCGTTCGCGAAACGCAACGGGGTGGACGGCGCGAAGGCGCTGGCCGCGCTCCACGACGCGCAGCTTCAAGCTTCTGTGGAGAGAGACTACCAGGAGGGAGTCGCGCGCGGCATCGCCCGCACGCCAACGGTCCTGGTGAATGGCGAGCCGTACATCGAGACATTCGCGCTCGAGGAGATCTCGAAGGGCATCGATGCCGCATTGAAGGAGAACGGAATTCAATGAACGGCAGGCCAGTGGCGGTTGTCACCGGCGCCAGCCGCGGCATTGGGAGGGGAATCGCGCTCGAACTGGCGAAAACCCACGCGGTTGTCGGGACGTATCGCGGCCGGCGCGATGCCGCCGAGTCCTTGGCCGCCGAGTGCGGCGCTGACATCTTTCAATGCGACGTCTCGAGCGCGGAGGACAGAGAAGCGCTGATCGGGCGCGTGGCTTCGAAGTACGGCCGCATCGATCTGCTGGTGAACAACGCCGGCATCGCCCCGCGCGAACGCCGCGACGTGCTCGAAGCGACTGAGGAGAGCTTCGACGAGATCATCTCGACGAACCTCAAGGGACCGTATTTCCTCACGCAGCTTGCCGCGCGCATGATGGTTGCGCAGGGCGCGGGCCGGATCGTCTTCGTGACATCGATCTCGTCGTACGCCGCCAGCGTGAATCGCGGCGATTACTGCCTTTCGAAAGCCGCGCTCAGCATGGCCGTGGCGCTTTATGCGCAGCGGCTGGCAGCGCACAATATCCTGGTGTTCGAGATCCGGCCGGGGATCATCCGCACGGACATGATCTCGAAAGTGGAGCAGGTGTACGAAGAGAAGATCCGCGGCGGCCTGCTGCCGCAGGGCCGGATGGGGGAAGCGTCCGACGTCGCGAAGGCGGTCAGCGCGATCGCCGCCGGCCTGCTGGACTACTCGACGGGCACCGTCGTCAACGTGGACGGAGGGTTCCACCTCCGCAGTCTGTAATGCGGCGCGTTCGCTGGTAGGATGGATGCAATGAAAAGACCTTTTTACGGCTGGTGGATCGTCGTCGCGGCCTGCATCACGTTCGGACTCGCCGTCGGGCTGCCGTATTACAACGCGCCGTTTTTCTACGACTACTACGCGAAGACGTTCAACTGGTCGAAGTCCGACATCACGCTGGGCTTTCCGCTGGCGGCCTTCATCACCTTCGTCGGGCCGTTCGTGGTGCCGCGGTTCCGCCCGCGTTACCTGATCCTGGCCGGCACGCTGCTCACCTGCCTGGCCTTCACCGGCTACAGCAAGATGGGCGGCGCGCTGTCGGTGTTCTACAGCTTCTGCTTCCTCTACATGGTGGGGTACATCCTGTCGGGTCCGGTGGCCCACCAGATTGTTGTGTCGCAGTGGTTCAGGATGAAGCGCGGCATGGCGATGGGGATCGTTTACGTGGGAGTGGGCGTGGTGGGCGCGGCGGGCGCGCCGCTGGTCAAGTGGCTGACTCGCGAATTCGGCTTCCAGACAGCCTTGCAGATCCTGGGCGCGATCGTCCTGCTCGCCTGGCCGGTGGCGATCTTTCTGTTGAAAGACAGGCCGGCCGACATCGGGCAGTTCCCGGACGGCGCTGACCACCCTTCGGAAGAGATCAAGGTAGCGCCGCGGCCGTTCGGCGAGATCCTGCGGCAGCGCGCCTTCTGGCTGCTGCTGATCGGCAGCGCGTGCTCGATCGGCTCCATCGGCGCGATCAACCAGCACATGAAATTCGTCTTCCACGACCAGGGCTTTACCGATCAGCGCAAGGTAGACGATTTGTGGGCCATCGCGAGTCCGCTGATCCTGATCTCATCCATCGGCGGGCGCCTTGTCGTCGGATGGCTCGCCGATGTGCTGCCGAAAAAATACGTGATGGTGGCGACGTACTTCATCGTCGCGGCCACGATCCCGGTCCTGCTGCTCGTGCAGCCGCACCAGGAATACTACGTCTACATCTTCTCGATCGTCTTCGGCTTCGGGATGGGGGCGGATTACATGCTGATCCCGCTGATGGCGGCCGAGCAGTTCGGCGTCAATTCGCTGGCCCGCGCCATGGCCGTGATCTTGCCGACGGACACGATCGGCCAGTTCTGGTTCCCGTATGCGGTCGCTCACCTGCGCGAGGCGTGGGGCGATTACAATCACGCACTGCTGGTGGTATTCGGGCTGGCGTTCATCGGTACCATCGCGATCGCGCTCCTGCCGAAACACGATCGCGAGCGGGACGATGCGCTGGCGGCACGGCCGGCCGAGGCGCGGGGCTGATCACTCCGCTCTCAGCGCGATTGCCGGGTCGACTCGCGACGCCCTGAGCGCGGGGATGAAGCACGCCGCGAGTGAAACACCGATCAACAGCGCCGCGACGTAAGCGTACGTCAGCGGATCGAGCGGGGCGACCCCGTAGAGCAGATTCCTCATCGTGCGGGTGGCGAGCGGGGCCAGCGCCAGGCCGGCGGCGACACCGCACAGGGTCAGCATCAGTCCCTGCCGTATGATCAGCCGGAGCGCATCGGCGGAAGTGGCGCCAATCGCCATGCGAATCCCGATTTCGCGAGTGCGCTGCGCCACGGCGACCGCAAGCACTCCGTAGAGGCCGATGCAGGCGAGCGCCACGGCGAGGAGCGCGAACCCCGTGAGCAGGTAGAGCGCGAGCTTCTGCTGCGCAAGGGCTCTGTCGACGAGGCCGCCGAGCGGCATCACGCGGTCAACGGGCAGCTCGGGGTCGACTTCCATAAATGCACGCCTGACGGCGGAGGCTTCATTGAGGGGCTCGCCGCGAGTGCGGATCGCGAAAGAGAGGAATTGCCAGGGCAGTTGCGCATATGGCTGGTAGACCACGGCGCGCGGGGGCTCGTCGGGCCGCAGGTGCCTGATGTTCTGCACGACCCCGACGATCTGCGCCGTGGCCTCGAATTTCGAGACCTTCATCCTGATCATTCGCCCGATGGGATCTTCGTTCGAAAAGTGGCGGCGCACGAACTCCTCACTGACGATGACGACCGGCGGCGCATCGTGAGAATCGGAATCGGTAAAATGCCGTCCGCGCGTGAGCCGCGCGGAGATCGATTCGAGGTAGCCGGGCGTGAGGGTGTTGTAGGTCACCGTCTCGGGGCGGTCGGAAGAGGACTTGCCGGCGATCGAGACGGTGGCGTGCCAGTTGACGCCCATCATCGGCAGCGCCGTGGTGACGCCGGCGGCGGTCACGCCCGGCAGGGCGCGGATCTTCTCGAGCACGCGGCGAACGTAGAGCACACGTTTGGCGGGGTCAGGGTAGGCGGCTTCGGGCAGCGTGGTGCGCAGCGTGAGCACGTTGTCGGTCCGGAAACCTGTATCGATGCGGCCGAGATGATGGAAGGTTCTCACCAGCAGCCCGGCGCAGACGAGCAGGATGACGGAGAGCGCCACTTCACCGATGACAAGCGCCGAACGGAAGAGGCTGCGTCTCAGGCTGCCCGAACTGCCGCGCGATTCCTCGCGAATCGCGTCGGCGAGGTTCAGGCGCGCCGTTTGCAGAGCCGGGGCGATGCCGAAGAGCACTCCGGCGGCGACGGACAACAGGAATGTGTAAGCCAGGACGGCGGGGTCGATGGCGACATCCTTCAGTCGCGGGAGATCCACCCAGTTGACGCGCGCCAGCGCCTTCACCAGGAGCCATGAGACGGCGAGGCCGGCGGCGCCGCCGAAGGCGGCGAGCGTCAGGCTTTCGATCAGGAGCTGGCCCGCGATCTGCCTGTTGCCGGCTCCCAGCGCGGAACGCACGGCGATTTCGCGGCGGCGGGCCGATGCGCGCACGGTGACCAGGCCGGCGAGGTTCGCGCAGACGATCAGAAGAACCAGTGCGACAGCAGCCGAGAGCAGATAGAGCGGCTCCTTGGCTTCCCCCGTCACTTCGCCCAGCATCGGCGCAAGCCACACCTCCCAGCCGCGCTGGCTTGCGGGGTCCTCCTGCGCGAGCCTGGAGGAAACCGCGCGCAGCTCCGCCTCCGCCTGCTGCGGCGTCCTGCCGCTCTTCAGGCGTCCGATTACGGTAAGAAAGCGCCCTTCGCGCGCTTCCATGTGCTCCGGCGTCAGCACGAGCGGCAGGTACATTTCGGCGGCGCGGAAGTCTCCGGGCATCGGCGGCAGCACTCCCACAATGGTGTGCGACTCGCCTTCGACGGAAAGGGCCTTTCCGAGAGCCGCGGCGTCGCCGCCGAAGCGGATTCGCCAACACGCGTCCGTAAGGACAACGGCCTTGTTGCCGCCCGTCTTTCCTTCATCGGCCGTGAAGCCGCGCCCCAGAACAGGCCGGACGCCGATCGTCTCGAAGTATTCGGGCGTGACCATCGTCGTATAAACGCGCTGCGGCTCGCCCTGGATTTTTATGGTCGCGGTGTAATTAAAGGTGCCGGATGCTGATTCAAAGGCGGCCGTGTTCCGCGAGTATTCGAGAAACTCCACCGCCGACAAGGACGCCTGCGGGCGTTGCCTGAGCTGGTTGCGGTTCCAGACATAGTAGAGCCTGTCCGGATCCTGGTATGGCAGCGGCTTCAACAGAATCCCGTTCACCAGGCTGAACATGGCGCTGTTTCCGCCGATCCCCAGCGCCAGCATGAGGACTGCGGTGGCGGTGAAAGCAGGCTGTCTGAACAGCAGCCTGACTGAGTAACGAATATTCTCAATCACTGAGCTCAATGCAGAAATACCATCGGTATTTCGACATGATATCGTAAGACGGCGCACCGCACGGGGGCGGCAGGCGGAGCCGCATCCGCCGATCAAGGCAGGCGCGAGCGCCCGCGTTGGCGGATTCAGGCGGGGAGCGTGAGCCGCGCCTCGCAGCCTCGGGCGTCCTGGCGGTTTTTGAGCTCGAGAGTTCCCCCGTGCGCCTCGGCGATCTGCCTGCTCAGAACCAGGCCGATGCCCGAGCCGCCGGGCTTCGTCGTGAAGAACGGCACAAACAGGTTCGACGTGTTGGAGAGGCCGAGCCCTTCGTCGACGACGCTCACCACCACCGTGCCATCGCCGTTGCGCCACCCGACTGCGACCCCGCCTCCGGTCTCGAGGGATGCGTCCGCGGCGTTGCGAATGAGATTGATCAGGACCTGCTCGAGCTGATCGGCGTCGCCCATCACGGTAAGGACCGGCCCGTCCTCGACGCGCACAGGCAGCCTCGTTTCAAGACTTGCGATGCGATGGACGAGCGAGCGGATCTCGACAGGCGCCATCCGGGGCCGTGGCAGCTTGGCAAGGCGGGAGTAGGCGCCGAGGAAGCGGCTCAAGCTTTCGGAGCGCGATGCGATGACGGCCAGCCCGTCGCGCATGTCTTCTTCCCAGTCGTCGGCGCGCGGCTGGCGCGCGATGAGTTGCGAGAGACTGCCCGCGATCGACTTGATCGGCGTCAACGAGTTGTTCAATTCGTGGCCCAGCACACGGACGAGACGCTGCCAGGCTTGCAGCTCTTCCTCGCGCAGCGCGCGCGTGAGGTCGCTGACCACCAGCATGGTGAGGGGCAAACCCGATTCGCGGAATCCAGTGCGGCGGACCTCCCAGCGGCCCGACCCGGCGGGAAATGTCCGCGTTGCGATACGGATTGCCTCGCCGTGCAGGAAATCGTCCAGTCCGAGCTCGGTCGCCGATTGGCCCAGGATCTGCTGCGACCCGGCCGACAGCAAGCGCTCGCCCGCCCTGTTGATGAAGCGCAGGTTTTCGCCGCCATCGAACGTGAAGATCGCGACGTCGATCTCCTCCATGACTTTTCGCAGCAGCGCGGTCGCTTCCACCGCGCCAAGCCGCTGAGCGCGCAGGGTTGCGCCCATGGCGTTCACCTGGACCATCACTTCGCCGAGGGCGTCGCCCTCGTGAGCGCCCCTGCCGCGGATGGAGTAATCTCCTTCGCGCATCGCCTCGAGCAGGTTGGCGAGGGTTCGCAGCGGCGAGACGATGCGTTCTCTCGTCGAGAACGCAAAGCCGAGCCAGACGCTCACCACGACGACGCCGACCGTCCAGCGCACCTTCGCCGGATAGTCCTGCGCGAACAGAATCGCGAAAGTGAAGATGACGGCGGCCGAGCCGGACAGCAACGCGGAGACAAGCACGCGGTTTTCACACGCCCTGAACCAGTCGCCGATGGACCTCTTGAGGCTCATAGGTTATAGCGCTGGAGCCGCCTGTACAGCGCGCTGCGGCTGAGGCCCAGCGCGGAGGCCGCGTGGCTCACGTTGCCGCCGTGCCGCGCCAGGGCTTTGCGAATCAGGAAGGCTTCCACTTCCTCGAGGCTCATATCCTCGAGCCGCCCCGCCCCCTCTTTCGCCGGCCGGAGGGCGAGATCCGCCGTCCGGACGACATTGTCGCGGCACATCAGGACGGCCCTTTCGATGACGTGGCTCAACTCGCGCACGTTGCCCGGCCACGGGTGCTCCTGCAAGGCGAGCAGCGCCGCGGGGTCGTAACCGCTCACCGGTTTTCTATAGCGCCGCGCCATCTGCGCGAGGTAGTGCGACGCCAGAAGAGGAATGTCTTCCTTGCGTTCGCGGAGCGGCGGCAGGTGGATCTCGATCGTGTTCAGCCGAAAAAGCAAGTCCTGCCGGAAGCGGCCTTCCGCCACTTCTCTGTTCAGATCGGCGTTGGTTGCCGAGATCACGCGGACGTTGATCTGCCGCGTCTTGGAAGATCCCACGCGCTCCATTTCCCCCGTCTCCAGGACGCGCAGCAGCTTCGCCTGAAGGTTGAAGGGCAGGTTCGCGATCTCGTCGAGGAAGATCGTTCCGCCATCGGCCAGCTCGAAGCGGCCGACGCGGTCGGCCTTGGCGTCGGTGAACGCGCCCTTCATGTGGCCGAACAACTCGCTTTCGAAAACGCCCTCCGCCAGGCCGCCCATATTCACCGTCACCATGGGCTGTGACGCTCTTTCGCTGATCGCCCACAGCGTCCGCGCGACGACCTCTTTGCCTGTGCCGGGCTCACCCGTGATGAGGACGTTCGCATCCGAGGGGCCGACGCGGGAGACCATCTCCAGAACCGGCTGCATGACGGGCGACTCGGCGATCATCACCGGCCGGTTGTCAGCCTGAAGGAGCCGGCTTTGCGCCTCCAACCGCGCGCCGCGGCGAAGGGCCTCGCAAAGTTCGATCTGAGTGCGGACGATGGCCAGCAGGCGCGCGTTGTCCCAGGGCTTCTGGATGAAGTCCTTCGCGCCGCGCCGCATGGCCTCGACGGCGATATCGACGCTGCCCCACGCCGTCATGACGACAACCGGGAGCATGGACTCGGCCTGTTGCACGCGGCTGAGCAGTTCGAAACCCTCTTCGCCGGACGTCGTGTCGCGCGTGTAGTTGAGATCCATCAGCAGAAGATCGAACTCCTTCTGCTCGAGCGCCGACAACACCGCCTGCGGAGACTTGGCCGCTTCGATCTGGTAGCCCTCCGCCTTCAACAGAAGACGAAGCGCGGCCAGGACGTCCTCCTGGTCGTCGGCGATCAGTATCCGGGGCCTGGCCGGGCTCACTGCGCTCCACCCTTCCGCTCGCCGCCGTCGATCCAGCCGTCCACCAGACGGATGATCCGCTTGGCGAAAGAGGCGTTCACGTCCGAGTGGGTCACCATCACGATCGTGGTTCCCTCCTCGTTCAGCCTGCGGAAAAGCTGCATGATCTCGAGGCCCTGGCTCGAGTGCAGGTTGCCGGTCGGCTCGTCGGCGAGGATCACCTTCGGATTCGCGATGATCGCGCGCGCAACGCCGACCAACTGCTGTTGTCCGCCGGAGAGCTGATTGGGGAACAGGTCCTTCTTGGCGACGATCTGAAAGCGGTCGAGAATGTCGGCGACGCGGGCTTCGCGCTCACTCTTCTTGATGTCGCGGTAGGAGAGCGGCACGTCGAGGTTCTCCGCGACCGTGAGGTCGTCGAGCAGATGATAACTCTGAAAAACGAAACCAAAGTTTTTCTTGTATAGCTCGAGGCGTTTCTTCCGATCCAGCTTGTGCACCGGAAAGTCCTGGAAGTAATACTCGCCGTTCCAGGCCGTATCATGCATGCCGAGGATGTGGAGGAGCGTGGACTTCCCCGCCCCCGATGGGCCCATGATGGCCACGAAGTCGCCTTCGGCGATGTCCAGGCTGATGCGCCGGAGAACGTAGAATCGCTCGGCGCCTTGGGGGTAGAACTTTTCGATGTTGCGAAGCGTGATCATTGAAGATTACTCGGAGCGAAGCGTCGCCGCGGGGTCCGTGCCCAGCGCCCGGCGTGAAGGCGCCCAACAAGCGAGCGCCGCGGCTGCCGCCAGCGAGACGCAAACGCCGAGGAAGACCCAAGGATCAGACTGGGAGACTCCGTAGATCAAGCCGGAGAGCATCCGGGTCAGCATCACGCTGAGCGCCAGGCCGATCAGCAGCCCGGCCCCGGTCAAGCGCAGACCGCCGCGCATCACCAGCGAGAGGATGTCCCGCGCTTTCGCGCCCAGAGCGATACGGATTCCGATCTCCCGCGTTCTTTCCTCGACTGACCAGGTCACAAGGCTGTACACGCCGATGGTAGCGAGAAACAGCGCCACACCGCCAAGCACCGCCAGTATCCAGGCGACATAGCCGAAGCCGGTCAAAGCGTCGCCGATCAGCTTCTCGAAGGTGCGCATCAGGTGCAGCGGCATTTGAGCGTCGATCTCGCCGATCGCGCGGCGGGCGGATGCGGCCAGCTTCATCGGATCGGTATGCGTCTTGACGAGGTAGTCGGCGGCGGGCGGTGGGCTTTGGGCAAACGGCCGGTAGAGCACAGGCGCCGGCGCGCGGTCGGTGAACTCATGCAGGATGTCCTGCGCCACGCCGACGATTTCGAGCGGCGTCGATTCGCCGCCGAGATAAACCCGCATTCCCACCGGATTGCGCCCGCCCAGGAACCGGCGCGCAAAGGTCTGGCTGACGACGGCCACTTGTTTCGAATCAGGCCCGTCGCCCATGGAGAAGTCGCGGCCCTCCACGATGCGCAGACCCAGCGTTGTGAAATAGTCTGTGTCGATGCTCTGCATCTGCGCGATCTTCTTCGGATCCCGGTCGTCGGCTTCGCCCTCCAGACGGAAGAACCATGAGTTCGACGTCTGGCTGTAGGGGGCATTCGAGACGAGTGAGGCCGAGGACGCTCCGGCGATCCCTTCCAGGTTCTCGAGCGCGCGCCGGTGGAACTCTCTGCGCTCCTGGTCGCCGGCATACCGCGCAGCCGGCAGCGAGATCCTGAACGTGAGGATTCTCGCCGGCTCCGCCGCGGCTGGAATGAGCGTGAGCGATCGGAATCCCTTCAGCATGAGCGCAGCCCCTGCGAGCAGGACGACGCACAGCGCGACCTCGCTGACAATGAATGCGCCCCGCAGGCGGCGCCTTGCTCTTCCCGCGGTCGCGCCCCTGGCCGATTCAAGCCACCGGCCCGCGCCGCTCGTGAGGCCGATCCATACTGCCGGAGCGAGACCAGCCGCGATCCCCGCGGCGCAGGCCGTGAAGGCGGTCCAGAACAATACTCGGCCATTCAGACCCAATCGGCGCCAGCCGGGAATGAACCGCTCTACTTCGGGCGGCATTCCAGTTTTCAGCAGGTCGAGCCACCAGAGCGACATGAAGCAGCCGGCGACGCCTCCAATCGCGGCCAGCAGCAGGTTCTCACTGAGCACGGCGCGCACGATTCTCCAGCGCGAGGCGCCGAGCGCCATCCTCACGCCCATCTCCCGCGAACGCGCGAAGACGCGAGTCATCTGAAGATTGGCCACGTTCGCACACGCGATCAGCATCAGAAAGACGACCGCGGCCATCGTGATCCTTGTGTAGCCGGCGGTCAAATCGCCGGACAAGTACTCCCGGAACACCTCCACGCGTTTGCTGACGGCGCGATGAGTCAAAGGCCGGTCGGCCGAGATGCGATTGCCGATCTCGACGATTTCCGCGCGCGCCTGGTCGAAACTGACGCCCGGCTTCAGTTTCGCGACTGCTCGCAGATAAAAGGCGCTCGGGTCGTTGCGTTGCTGCGGAGTCATCGCAAGCGGCGCCCAGAGCTGCACGGCCTGAGGGTAGCTGAAGTGCTCGGGCATCACTCCGGCGATTCCGAACTTTCTGCCATCGAGCTCGATCGTCTTTCCGACCGCCGAGCGATCGCCGCCGAAATGGGTTTGCCACAGGCGGTAGCCGAGCAGGACCGAGCGGTCCATGCCCGGCTCTTCCTCCTGCGGGAGAAACAACCGGCCGGCCACCGGCTGCACTCCAAACGTGGTGAAGAAAGACGCGGAAACCCGCCAGGCGTCCACCTGCTCGGGGTCGCCGTGACCCGTCGGGCTGGCTGTCCAGGCGTGAAAGGCGGCGACTGACTCCAGTGACTTCGAAGCGGCTTTGATGTCCTCGATGTCTGTAGCGGAGAGAGCGCTGAACGTCCGTCCGGACCTTTCTTCACGCGTGAAGATCAGAACCAGGCGGTCGATGCCGTCGACCAGGAGGGGCCGGTAAAGCAACACGTCGGCCACCGAGTAAGCGGCCGTGCTGAAGCCGATTCCAATGGCCAGCGCGGCTACTGCCGCCAGGCTGGCCGCGGGATGTTTGCGGAGCAGGCGGGAGGCGATTCGGAGGTCTTCCAGGATGCCGGCCATTTTGTTGCCCGCCGCAATCTGTCAGTACAGCTCGCGTTCGCAGCGGACGCCGGGCTCCAGGCGCCGAAAGCGGGCACAGAACTGCTCGAGGAGATCGCTCCCGTGGCGTGCGATCGCGTCACCCAACCGTTCCGTGGACTCAACCGCCAGGACGATTCGCGGCGCGTGTCCGCCGAATCCAATCCGCTCGACCATCACCGGGCCTGCCGCCAAGGCGACGCTGAGAATCGCCACCGCCCATAGATCAGGATCGTCTCTTACCCTCATGCCTGAGCTCCCACGCTCTCTTCGACGATGCGTCCGTCGAACAGCCGCACCGTGCGGTCGGCCAACTGCGCGTAGCGCGGGTCGTGCGTCACCATGCAGATGGTGGCCCCGCCCTTGTGCAGCTCGCTCAACAGTTCCATGACGCTCTCTCCGTTGGCCGAGTCGAGGTTCCCGGTGGGCTCATCGGCGAGCAGGATCGACGGGCTTCCCACCAGCGCGCGGGCGACTGCCACGCGCTGCTGCTGGCCGCCGGACAGTTGGGATGGGTAGTGCTTGACGCGGTGCGACATGCCGACGCGCTCCAGCGCTTCATGCACGCGCTTCTTGCGTTCGGAGCCGTTCATGCCGCGATAGGTCAGAGGAAGTTCGACGTTCTCGTAGACGGTGAGGTCGCCGATGAGGTTGAACGCCTGAAAGATGAAGCCGATCTCGCGGTTGCGGATTCTCGCCCGTTCGCTGAGCTTCAGGTTCTCGACGGCTTGCCCGTTCAGCATGTAGGCGCCCTCGGTCGGAGAGTCCAGCAGGCCCAGGATCGCCAGCAGCGTTGACTTCCCGCAGCCGGACGGGCCCGCGATGGAGACGTATTCGCCGCGGTTGATCTCGAGGTGGATCCCGGAAAGCGCATGCGTCTCAACATCCTCGGTCACGAAAACCTTGGTCACCCCAGTCAGCTTGATCAATGCCTGGTCATTGCTGCTCATCGTCGAACCTCCATACGCAACTCAGGGCGGGACTAGTTCAACCTCAGGCGGTCGTGCCCATCCCATGCGGACATATCCGAGAGAATCACCTTATCCCCGATTTTGAGGCCGTCGAGGATCTCAACGGTTTGGACGGAAACCCGGCCGATCCGTACCTGCGTGCGGACCGCTTCCTTCTCATCAGGGGAAACCTTGAAAAGGCCGATCGTGGTATTGGGCTGCCCAAACACGGGTCGCTGCACGTACAAAACGTCGGTGAGCCGCTCGAGCTCCACCATGCCGTCCACGCTCAGATCGGGCCTCGCGCCCTGAGGAAGCTCTCCCTCTAGGCGGATATCCACTGTCACGTTCCCATTCACCGCCGCAGGATCGATGCGTGAAACGCGGCCTGGAATGACTCCGTTGTGAGTGTCCACTTGCGCCACTTGCCCGATCATCACGTCCTTGGCCTGGGTCTCCGGGATCCTGATCTCGGCTTTCAGCTTCCACGGCTGGGCAACCTTGGCCAGAACCGTTCCCGGCGTGACACGCTGGCCCACTTCCACGGCCATCTGCTGGAGCACGCCGGCTGTTCCGGCGCGGATCTTGAGGTTCTCCACCTGCTGGCGCTTCAACTCGTAGGCGGCCTGCAACTTCTCAATCTGCACCCGCTGCGCTGCTAACTGCGCCTCGGCCGACTGAGCGCTGATCTCGAGCCGCTTCTGGTCGATCTCGAATCGCTTTGCGGATTCCTCGGCGGTGGCCCGCGAGAGCTTCACCGTCAGATCGGGCGTCAGCCCTTGCTTGGCAAGCGCCTCGTCGCGTTCCCACCTCAACTTGGCCTGAATGTACTCGCTCTCTACGCGCGCGACTGAGGCGCGAAGGTCGAGCCGCGCCGTCTCCAGTCTGACTTTCAGATCGGTGAGGTTCGCTTCTGCGGCCTTCACCTGCCATTTCAGATCTTCCGCCGCCAGCTCGAGCTCCGGGTTATAGAGCACCAGCAAGAGGGTGTTCGGCTGGACGGCGGCGCCAGGCCGCAACAGCACCTTCTCGACGCGCCCCTCGTTGATCGCCGGGATCCACAACACCTCTTCAGGCACCAAGGTCCCCAGGCCGCGCACCTGGCGCAGCATCGGGCCACGCTTGACCGAGTCCATCCACAGCGTCGATTTCTCCACTGACGGCGCGGCAGGCTTGAGCCTGGAAAGACCCCAGGTGATCAGCGGGATGGAGGCAACGACCACTACCCCCACCGCAATGCGCCGGATCAGCTTGCGTCGCCTGACACCTTGACGTGGGACGTCCATGGTTTACTCTTCTTCCTTGTTCGCAAGTGCGAGGCCACTGCTATCACCTTCAGGAAATCCCGGATATCCTCGTTTTCCATCATTTTACGTTTCGAGGACCGCTAGGGAGCTGTCCGATTCTGGGACGGGCTTGATCGCTTCCGTCCAACAGTGCGGCAGCTAACTGAGCTTCGGCCGTCTCCTGTGCCAATCCGTGGCCTTCTGAAACTCAAGTCCGGCTTTCAGCAAGGTATTCTCGCTGAAGGCCCGCCCTACAACAGATATCGCCACCGGCAGACCGTCGGCGAAGCCGCACGGCAGCACCAAAGCCGGAATACCGGCCAGGTTCCCGGCCGGAATGAGAGCCCTCAGGCCGCGGGCTTGCGTGGTTTTCGGGGCCGGAGCCGGCCTGTCCAGCGGATCTGTGACTCTCGATGCGAGGTTGAACCTCGCCGGGCTGATCAGCAGGTCGAAGTCTTTGAAAATGTTGGAGAAAGCCTGCTGCACCAAGCGTCTGACGCGCATCGCCTGAAGATACTCGCGGGCGCTGATTTCGAGCCCGGCCCGCAATCCTGCAATCTGGCGGCGGTCTGCAAGTTCGTCCACCTTCCCGGATTCAATCAGGTCGGCGAAAACCGTGGAGCCTTCAGCCGAGATGATCGTGGAAGTGACTGCTCCGTATGGCAAATCGGGCAACTCGACCTCTCTGATTTGAACGCCTAAGCTGCGGAACACCTCGAGGCCTTCTTTGAGCGCAGGCCGCATGGCCGAGTCCGCGGCATCGTCGAAATCGCCCGGCGCAAAACCGGCACGCAAGTCCTTGAGAGAACGAGCGAATTGGGGCGCGTAGTGAAAGCTCTTGCGTGCCGAGCCGGGGTCTTCCGCATCGCCGCCGGCAATCGTCTGCAACACATGGCCGCAGTCGTCCACGGTACGCGCCAGGACACCGATTTTGTCCATGGTCCACGACAGTGCCATGGACCCGGCTCGACTCACCAGGCCGTAAGTCGGCCTGAGACCCGTCACGCCGCAGAAAGCCGCTGGAGTGACAATCGAGCCCGAGGTCTCGGAGCCGAGAGCATAAGGCACAAGCCCGGCAGCTACCGCCGATCCGGAACCGCTCGACGAACCGCCGGACCAACGCTCGGGATCCCACGGATTCCGGCCTGGACCGAACAGCGATGCCGCGGCGTAGCGATAACCGCCCCCTCCGGCCAATTCCACCATGGAGAGCTTCGCGATCAGAATCGCCCCCGCTTTCGCGAGCTTGCGTACCGGCGTGGCGTCGCTGTCGAAGACCTGGCCCGCGAAAGGCTTAGCGCCCCAAGTCGTAGGCCGGCCGGCGACCGAGAGGAGATCCTTGACGGCATAGGGCACGCCCTGAAGCGGTCCTCGCGTTCGCCCGCGCTTCAGATCCCGATCGACATCCTGCGCCAGCCGCAGCGCATCTTCGCGCAAGAGCAGCGCCAGTGCGTTGAATCGCGGTCCGAAACGCTCCAGGCGGTCGCAGAAAGCTCGCGTCAAATCCATGGCGCTGAATTCGCGATTCCGCAGGCGCGCGTTGATCTCGGCGGCGCCGGAGAAAAAGACGTTGTCGTCAAAGGAAGCCATGGAAGATACGATTCAGGCCTGGAAACGGAAGGCAGGCTCAACCTGCCTCTGCACCTCGACCTTGGCGATCTGCTCTCGGTTGCGCCGCAGGGCGGCCTGCGCGGCTTGAGTTTCCTCCGCGGGCGGGGGAGCATCGGGCTGTTGAGCCGGCACGACCGCCGCCCCGGCCAGCAATCCGGCAAGCCCGCGCCTGGTCATTTTGCCCTTCTTTCCGTTCATGTGTGGTTGTGCCGGCCCACCTGATTCGTGAAATTGGCGTGCGGGACGTGCTCTCCGGCGTGAACGCAGTGGTTCTGATGCTCCGCCAGAGCCTCGAGCGCCGCGCGCTCCATCACGCCGCGGGGCGGATTCTCCCCCGTAAACAACTCGAACTGCCGCACGGCCTGCTCGATGAACATCTCGATGCCCCGAATTGTCGTGAGACCCTGCTCCTTGGCGCGCTTGAGAAGCATCGTCTCTTGGGGATTGTAGACGAGATCGAAGACGATCCGTCCCGGAATTCGGCCCGGGAAAAAGCACTCGTTCTCGTGCGGCCACATGCCCAGCGGCGTCGCATGGATCACAACGTCGAAGCAAGCCGATGCCAACTGCTCCGGCGCGGCGGCCTCGCCATCACAGGCTTTCGCCAGAGCCCTCACCCGGTCGGGGTTCCGGCCGGTGACCGTGACGCGCGCCCCAGCCCCAGCCAGAGTAAAGGCCGCGGACCGCGCGGCGCCGCCGTTGCCCACGACGAGCACAGAGGCCTTTGCCAGCCTCAGGCGCTTCTCCAAAGGGAGCTTGATTCCCTCGACATCGGTGTTCGTGCCGCGCCAACGGCCCGCCTTCCGCCACACCGTGTTCACGGCGCCGATGCGCTTGGAAAGCGGGTCGACGGAATCGAGATAGCGGATCACGCGCTGCTTGTGGGGGATGGTGACGCTGAAGCCGCTCACCGGCAGCTTCTCGGCGAACACAAAGAAATCCTTCAGTTGGAGCGGCGCGACGAGAAACGGCAGATAGAGGCCGTCGTAGCGCCGCGCCTGGATGGCGCGGTTGTGGACCGCGGGCGAAATGGAATGGCGCACCGGGTCGGCGATGACGCCGAAGATCTTCGGCGACTTGCCGGCTTTCTCGACCCGGTAAAGCTGCCTCAAAACCCGCGCCGACACTTGGCCCGCCGCCGTCCCTTCCGAAGCGGACGGAGCGGCGTAGGTGTAAACTCCGCCCAACACCGTACTGAGCACTCGCGTCGGAAATCCAACCTCGCTCATCGCCAACAGAATCAGCGGAACTCGCGGGTAGGCCTTGGCCAAGGCCAGCACGCGATAGTTGTCGGACGGCTTTTTGGCGGTCGTGACGATCTTGTAGGCGTCCGCTTGAACTTTCAGCATGCGGCGCATCACCGGGTCCATCGCGGGCGTGCCCTCGAAGTTGTGGTAGGAGACGATCAACTGGGCGTTGCCGGCGATCAAACTCATCGGCGCGATGGCGCTTTCCGCGCTTTCAATTTCCACGTCCACGGCTGAGGCGCCGGCTTCGACCGCCGCGGCAAGAATCCGCAATTGCTCTTCGATGCTGCCGTTGAAGCGCCCATGATTCTGGTGGCGGCGGCAAGTAGCCAGGATCGTCGACTCCGGGTAGGCCTTCAGGAACTGCCTGATCACAGTGAGGCCCTCTTCCGGATGCGGAAGATAATCGAGCCGGAATTCCAGGAACCTCTCTCCCGCTTCCGCCTCACGCCGGGCATGCTCCATCAAGCGCTCGGCGTCAGGCAATCCGAGTGCAATGCAGATGCGCGGGAGAGGCACTCTGGAGGACATTATCTACTCAGGCAATCCAGAGAATATCAAACCCCCTGCGTCTCCTGCTGCGATTGCGCGAGGCGCGCGCGCCACTCGTCCAGAATCCTGCCGGCGAACTCTGATCCCATGCGGTCGCAGCCGGCATTCCAGAGGCTCAGAGCCTCCTCCAGAGATCGCACTCCCGCGCCATAGACCGGAATCACGTCCTTCGCGATCCGCTTCATCAGCGCGACCTGCTCCGTCGTCGCGGCCCACGGCGCCTGCACCGCGTCGGCTTCGCTGCGCTTCGCGATCTTCACGGCGATGATTGTCAGATCTTCGGCCAGGCGCAAAGGCCCGAGCGAGATCACAAGCCTGGCATTCTCTTCATGGCAAGCGCGCGCAGCCTGGAGCGCCTCGAGTTCCACGGCCTGAAACTGGCGCGAGATCAGGCGCGCGGGATCGAGCGTCAGGACCACGTTCCTGATGCCGCGCCGAAGAAGGTCGCGCAGCTCATAGAGCTTGACGGCTGTATTCGCCCAGCCGAAAGGGTGGGCCACGACAGAGCCCGCAACCGCCGTGGTGCCGGAGAGCAATCGCACGACGAGGTCGGCATCCGACGGTCTCGCCAGCACCCCGCGCGAGCCGCTCGCCAGCGCGTGGCGGCATGTATCCTCGATGCGCTCATCGCTCAGTTCCGGTCGAAGCGCGACGAAATCGAGAATCCGCGCCAGGTCGTCATAGGTTCCTAACGGCGGACGCTCTTCTGCGTGCTGCGTGAGGCTGTCCTGATCCATAGCGTCCCCCAGTGTCTCAATTGCGTTCGCACGTCGCGCGCGCCGGCGAACCACTGCTCGTGGTGGAAGTTTCCGAAGTTGCCCGCGCCCTTCTCTTTCTCGTCCAGATCGCCTACGGCGATGTTCAAGCCGAACGAGCGGTCGCCCATCGAAGCGCCGTAGAAGCGCCCCGGCTCGATCTCCAGGCAGGGATTGAAGCTCACGGCCCATTCGATGACGTAGCCCGTGCCATCATCAAGCACGCGGGCGGACGCCTGCATGGCGCCCTCCTCAATCCACTTGCGGTAGGTCAGCCAGGCCGCCGGATCGCGACGGGGCTCTCCTTCCAGCAAACCGCCCTTGCCGATTCCACCCAGCCGCGATTTGGTGAGGTTCGCCACCATCTGCCACGAGAACCCGTTCGCCGCGGCGGACTCGTCGCCTTTCCACTTCGGCCCAGCGTGAATCAGCAGCTCGATCTCGTCGCCGAACCACGGCCATCCTTCCCGCGAAAGTTCATGCGCCTTGGGATTGTTGTCCGGCAGCCAGCGCGGTGTTCTGATGGCGTAAAGAACGTCGTCGATTACGCGAAAGGCGAAATAGAGACGCTCGCCGTCGTGCTTCACCCACCCTTGGAGGCTCAAGTCTTTGTCGTCCCTCACGGGCGAGAACTGGGCGATCCAGTCGCGCACTCCTTCAAAGCGCGTGGCGTCGTCCCACTCTCCGGGGGACAGGCGGCCGTCGATCACAGGAGCACTCCCTCGATACGCCTCCAGACTGCGCGGGAATTCTCCGGCGCAGGCGCATGCGGCGGCGAGCACGAAGCCGAGAAACCGCACGGCCCTATTTCTTCTTGCGCGATGCGGGCGGAGTCGGCGAGAGCCCGAGAGCCCGCAGCTCACTCCTCGCGCGGCGCCCGGCGTCACTCCCCGGCGAGTCCCGGACGAGATCCCGGAACTCGTCGGCGCCTTCGTTGCGCCGGCCCAGCTTGATCAGCGTCCGGCCCTTCATCAGCTTCGCGTCGAGCGTCTTCGAATTCTTGGGATAGCGCTCCAGCACCAGGTCGAAGGCTTTCAGCGCTTCGTCAAACCGCCCGTTCGTGTAGAGGATCTCGCCGAGAGAATACTGCGCGTTGGGCGCCAGTTCCGTGTTGCCGAACCAAGTCAGGTAATCGGTGAACTGCTTTATCGCCAGTTCCGTATTGCCGGCCGACTTGTCACGCAGGGCGTCGTCGTAAAGCGTTTTGGCGGAGAGGCCCGGCGGAGGCCCTGTCGAAGCGGGAGTCTGCGCGCTGGGGGGCGGAGGCGGCGCCTGCATCGTCTTGATGGCGTTGTCCAGATCGACGATCTGCAACTGCATCTTTCCCAGGCGCTGGTTGATCTCGTTGACGGTTTCGCGCACGAACCTGTAGTCTTCCGCGGCGGCTTCCACTTTGGAGCCCAGCCCCGCCATCTGCGACGCAATGCTCTTTTCGACGCGCTCCCGCAAGCTCTTCTCGAGTACGGCGACGCTGCGATTCGTCGCGCTGAGCTGGTCGAGCACGGCCTTCAGGGACGTCTCGATCGACGCCATCCTGTCGCTCTGCGCCTTCTGCATCTCGCGGATCTCCTCGCGCAGCAGGCCGATGTCGCGGTTCATCTCCCGAAGCTCCTGTTTCTGGCCGAAC
Organism: uncultured Solibacteraceae bacterium; assembly: GCA_964472745.1. Taxonomy (GTDB): domain Bacteria; phylum Acidobacteriota; class Terriglobia; order Bryobacterales; family Bryobacteraceae; genus CAYYNC01. The sequence continues at coordinate 48,555 of CAYYNC010000020.1, read as the reverse complement.
ATCGGCGACAGGAGCGTGATGGCGAGCAGCGCAGCGAACGAACTCTTCATAGCTATGATCCTCGAATCCCGGAACGCCAAAAAGCAAGCGGCGCCTCCCGGCTCGCCGGGTGACGCCGCTCTGTCTTGCCTCACTGAACGAGCGCTGTCACTGCGCCGCGGTGAAATGCACGCGGCGGTTCTTCTGCCAGCAATCTTCGTTCGACTCCGTGCAGACCGGACGCTCCTTGCCATAGCTGATCGGCTTCAGCCGGTCCGCCGGAACGCCAACCTGGATCAGGAACTCGCGGGCCGCGCTGGCGCGGCGGTCGCCGAGGCCGAGGTTGTATTCGGCGGAGCCCCGCTCGTCGCAGTGGCCCTCCAGCGAGATCACGGCTGCCGGGAAGTCGTTCAGGATCGACTTCAGCGCGTCCGCGTTGCGGTGCAGCGTAGCACGGGCGTCCTCGCGGATTTCGCTCTTGTCGTAGTCGAAGAAGATATCCTGAACCTCGCGCGCCATCCGCTCCGAGATCGAAGGCGCCGGCTTGGGAGGCGGCGGGGGCGGGGGCGGGGGCGCGGACACGTTCACGGTGACAGAGGCCACCGCGTCGCCGCCGGGGCTTGAGGCCGTCAGGCGGTAAGTCGTGTTCGCCGTGGGATAGACCTGGCGGTTGCCGCTGCTCTGCACTTCCCCGATGCCGTTGTCGATAACAACGCGAGTTGCGTTGGAAACGCTCCAGCGCAGGGTTGACGCCTCACCGCGAATGATTGACGATGGTTCGGCCGTGAAACTGTTGATAACCGCCGCGGGCGGCTTTGGCGGAGGCGGCTGCTCTACCTTGGGCGGCGGTGGGGGCGGTGGTGGCGGGACTTTCTTCTTGCAGCCTGCTGCAACAAAGAGAATACAGATTGCGATCAGGATCGCTGCGATGCGCGTATGTTTCATTAAGGGTGCTGGGCCTCCTGCTGCATATTTACATCTATCACAAGACCGGCCTCGGGCTCATTTCGCCCAGACCGGCATCCAGTTGTTTCCCTGCGTGGTCAACTGCCGGACTTCGGTCCCGTCCGCCAGCATCGTGTAGATCTGCATCGACCCCCCGCGGTTGGAGGAGAAGACCAGGTGGCGCCCGTCGGGCGCCCAGGTGGGGTTCTCGTTCCTCCCCGTCCCGTGAGTCAATTGAACGAACTCCCGGGAAGCGACGTCCATGATGAAGATATTCCAGTTGCCGGGGGCATAACCGCGCGTCCAAGCGAATGCCACGTGCTGGCCTTCGGGATGCCAGGCGGGGTTGCTCGCCTCACCCTCACCCGTGGTCAGCCGGACCGGATCCGCTCCTTCAATGTTCATCTTATAAATTTGCTGGGGTCCTCCGCGACCCGACACAAACAGAATTTCGGCTCCGGTCTTCGGGTTCACCTTCGGCTCCACCTCGACAGCCCGCGTTTCCGTCAGGCGTCGCATGCTGCCGCCGTTGATGTCCGTCATGTAGAGATTGGTGTAGCGGCCGTCCAGGGAGGACGCGAAGAGCACGTGCTGGCCGTCGGGCGTGAACGACGGCGTACCGTTGACGGAAGCCGGAGGGTTGACAAACGGGATGATCCGCATCGTCTCGAGCGACATCATCATGATGCGCGGCTGACCTTTCGCAAAAGTGGTGAACGCGAGCCGCGAGCCGTCCGGAGAAACCGCCGGCATCGTAGTGATCGAATTCAGTTTCGTCACCTGCCGTTGGTTCGAGCCGTCGAAGTCCATCACCCAGATCTCTTTCGTCCCGCGCGCCTGCCGGTCGGAGACGAAGTAGATCTTGGTCCCGGCCAGCGACGGGACGCCGAACTGCGCGAGAATGTCGGCCGCGTACTCGTGCGCCGCTTTCCGCGCGCCTTCCTCGTTGAGCGGGCCAAGGTAGAGCTTGCGGAACAGCTTCGCGCCGGCCACGTCCGCCACATTGACGTTGTACAAATGCCCGAACGCGACGAACTGGTTGTTCTGTTCCGCCGCGTAGCCGAAGCCGAGGTAGTTCGCGTTCACCGGCGCGCCCGCCCAGTCCGTCAGGCAGCGCCCCCCGCAACTCGGCGTCTGCGCGGGCGCGGTCCGTCCCGGCGCGGGCGGAGGGGGCGCCGCCTGAAGGTCGGCGTCCTGCTGCGGTGGATTGAGCGGATAGAAGCTCTTGGGCGCCATCGCCAGCAAGCCGGACCGCTGCACGTCGTCGAAGACGGTGCGGTTGAAAACATCCGAGAGCTGCGCCGCGCGGCCCGCGCCGCGAAAGTCCGGCAACGCGATTGTGCGCTTGGTGCCGCCGATGAGCTTGACGATGAGGTCGCTCTGCTGAGGCTGGCTGAAGGAAGACGTCACCGCCGCCGCAGCAAAAACAAACAGGCAGTTGATTGTTCTTTTCATCGCTGTAGTTGGAACCAGAATTCGATCGTGGCTGCATTGCCGTCGTAGGCTGCGGGCAGCGGCGGAAACGGCGCGGCCTTGGCAATCGCTCGCTGCGCCGAGGTGTCGAGAAAGTAATTGCCGCTCGACTGAACGAGGCGGATGAACCTCACCTGGCCGTTGCGCAGGATTTCGAAGGTAACGATCGCCGGCGGAAGCGTCTTGATGTGCGGGGGTACTTCATCGGTGCGCCAGACACGCGCCACGCGGTCGCGAAGGAGAATCGAATACGCCCCAAAACGCGTCCCAAACGGCGCGCCGGTCCCGACGCCGACGCCGCCCGCCCCCGGCGACGGAGCAAACAGTGGCGAAGTCGCCGTCTGGCCCGCGCGGCTGAAGACCTGGTTGTCCGCGTAATCCCGTTGGTCGACTCGCCCCTGCATGGATTTTGCGACGTCGCGCGTCATCTTTTTCGGCGGAGCTTTCTTCGTCTTGATCCCGATCGCATCCGGATCTTCGCGGGCGGCCCGCTTCGCCTCTGGTTTCACCGGTTCGGGGATTTGGGACTGCGTGTCCGTCGCCACCGGATTCCTTGGCCCGGTGCGCGCCGGGAACGGCAAGGACCTCACGGCGGTAACGCCGACAGCGCCGCCGCCAAACGAGTTCGGATCGCCCCATGGATCGCGCTTGCCCCATTCGACGGCGCTCGCGATCAGCAACGCGCCGAAGATCCCGGCGTGCAGCATCAGCGAGCCCGCCAGCGGCCCCTTCATCGAGTCGCGCTGGTCCAGAATGTCGGCGTGACGATCCATTCGTCCCCAAGCTACTTGTTGCCGGTCCCGTCGTCAGGTTGCGTCACGACGCGCACGTCAATCTTCTCCTGGCCCAAAACGCCGATCACCTGCGCGATGGGATCCCAAATCGTGTTCCTGTCGGCGCGGACGTACACCGCCTGCGCGCCGGGGAACCGCCGCCTGAACTCTCTGCCCAACTGGTTGATGTTCACCGATGCCTCGTTCAGGTAAAGCTCCCCGCCCTTGGTGAGCGAGACAACAGGAAGCTCCTGGGCGCTGTCCCGCGCCTGCTTCACTTTCGGCACCTCGATCTCGAGGCCGAATTCCAGCACGTGCGCCGTCAGCATGAAGATCACCAGCAGCACCAGCACCACGTCCACCAGCGGGACGATGTTGATCTCGGACATCGCTCCCATCCGGCCCCGGCGCCTGCCGCCATTGCCGCGTTGTAGGTTGAATGCCATCGGCTACCTCTCGAATGTGCGTTCGGCCAGGTTGAGAAACTCGAGCGAGAAATCCTCCATCCGCGCGCCGAGTTCGCGGATGCGATGGCCGAACTGGTTGTAAGCGACCGCAGCCGGGATCGCTGCGCCCAGGCCCGCTGCCGTCGCGATCAGCGCCTCCGCGATGCCCGGCGCCACCGCGCGCAGGCTCGCGCTCCCCGCCATGCCGAGACCGGTGAATGCGTCGATGATCCCCAGCACCGTGCCGAAGAGCCCGATGAACGGCGAAACCGTCGCCGTCGTCGCCAGCCAGCTCATGTTGCGCTCCAGTTTCGCCAGTTCCTCGCTCGTGCCGAGCTGCAAGGATCTCTCGAGCGCCACTGTGTTCGCGAGGCATCCCTTGGCCGACAACTGCCGCCCCACTTCCTCGTGGCCGAAATCGAAGACTCCCGTCAGCGGCGCTTTACGGAACTGCTGGCTGGCCATCGACGCCATCTCCAGGCTCTGCGACTTCCGGAACGCCTTGATGAACGCCGAATTAGCCGCCTCGGCCCCGCGGAACTGCGACCACTTCGCCAAGATGATGGTCCAACTGAGAATCGAAGCCGCCAGCAGCAGCGCGAGGACGAACTTCGAGAGGGGCGAAGCGTGAAGCACCAGCTCCCAGATCGAGAGCTGAAGGAACGCTCCGGCGTACGGTGTGATCAAAACAATACTCCTAAGGCTTGTTCAAATGCCCTTGTACCTTCATGATAGCGGACCGCGCGGTCCAAGCCCGCGGAGCGGCGGGCCCTCCGTTTTCTTGGACGTGGCCGCAACCCTTATAATTTCGTCGAATGCTCCTCGAACTGGTCGTCGAGAACCTCGCCGTCGTCGAGCGGCTGCGCGTGCGATTTGGCGCGGGCCTGAATGCGCTGACGGGCGAGACGGGCAGCGGCAAGTCGCTGGTGGTGGACGCGCTGGGGCTGCTGTTCGGCGGCCGCGCGTCGGCCGAGATGATCCGGTCGGGCGCGGAGAGGGCCTTCGTCTCCGGGATCTTCGATTTGCCGGCTCAACCCGGCGCGCAGCGGATTCTGGACTCCGCCGGCATCGAAGCCGAGAACGGCGAGCTGCTCGTCGAGCGCGAGATCCTCGCCGGGGGCAAGTCGCGTGCGTTTGTCTCCAGCCGTCCGGTGACCGCGGCCCTGCTTCGGGAGCTGGCGCCGTACCTCGGCGATATTCACGGCCAGCACGACCAGCAGAGGCTCTTTTCCGCCGACTCCCAGCGCGAGATCCTCGATGAAGCCGCGGGCGCGGCTGACGTTCTGGCGCAGACCCTTGAAGCGTGGGCGTCGTGGCAGGAAGCGGTGCGCCAGCTCGACGAGCTCAACCGGACTGAGCAGGAAAAGCTGCGCATGGCGGACCTGTGGACGATGCAGCGCCGGGAGATTGAGGCGCTCGAGCTTCAGCCCAACGAGGATGCCGCTCTCGAGAACGAGCGCCGCGTCCTGGGCAACGTCGCGAGACTGTCGGAGAGCGCGACGGCGGCGTATGAAGCGTTATCCGAGGCGGAGCAGTCGGCGTCGAAAAACATCGCCGTGGCTGTTCGCCGCCTGGAGGAGATCTGCCGCATCGACGAGTCTCTTCAGCCCGTGCTCGAGAGCCTTCGCCCCGCGCTGATCGCGGTGAATGACGCGGCGCACGAGCTGCGCCACTACCTCGGCCATCTCGAGGCCGATCCCGCGCGACTGGAGAGAGTGGAGTCGCGCCTGGCGGCCATTGAGAGGCTGAAGCGCAAATACGGTTCCACCATCGAAGAGATTCTTGCCTTTCTGGCGAAAGTCAGCGCGCAGTTGGGCGCAGTCGAATCAGCCGGAGAACGCCGCAAGGAGCTGGAGGCGGTCATCCGGGAGCGGCGGGAAAAGTACATGGAGTGCGCTCGTGCGCTGAGGTCGTTGCGCCAGAAAGCCGCCGCACGGCTTGCGAAGCAGGTGGAATCGGAACTGGGCAGCCTGGCGATGAAGGGTTCGGTATTCCGGGTGGTGATGCGGGATGCCGGTCCGGGGCCGGCGGGAATCGATGCGGTCGAGTTCCTTGTTTCAGCCAACGTGGGCGAAGAGGCGCGGCCGCTCGACAAGGTGGCCAGCGGCGGAGAGCTTTCGCGAATCGCGCTGGCGATCAAGACGTGCGTTTCCGCCGGTCCCGCGAGTGGTTCTGCACCGCGCACGCTCGTGTTCGACGAGGTCGACTCCGGAATCGGCGGAGCGGCGGCGGAGACCGTCGGGCGGCGCCTGAAACGCATCGCGCAGTCCAGCCAGGTGCTCTGCGTGACGCATCTTCCCCAAATCGCGGGCTTCGCCGACCGCCACTTCGAAGTGACGAAACGCGAAGCCGCCGGCCGCACGGTCGCCGAGGTTCACGAGCTCGATCCCGAGGCCCGCATCCGCGAGATCGGCCGCATGCTCTCCGGCCGCCGCCTGACCGACGAAGCCCTGCGCCACGCCGAGCGCCTCATCGACGAGTGCGCTCGCGCCGCGGTGTGATTCTTGAACAGGCCGCACCCGGCTGTTATAGTGAAGGAGTCCCTCCGCGTGGGCCTGTGGCGCAGTTGGGAGCGCGCTTCCATGGCATGGAAGAGGTCGAGGGTTCGAATCCCTCCAGGTCCACCAAATCTCTCGCTTTCACTTCACTGCCAGAGCCGCGCCCCCCGATCCTCGCGCGCCGGCTTGACGGCGATCTCAACATCCTGGCCGAGGGTGGAGAGCAAGTCCATCAGGCGCTCGACGAAGAAGCGCCCGGATTGCACCGTGTCGCCGTGCCGCTCGACCTGAGGCCTGGGTTGCCAGAATGGTTCAATAGACAGAGCCCAATGCCTGACCACACTTTCGAAACGGCGGCCGTCATCGGCACTGGAATGATGGGGCCCGGCATCGCCGTCACCCTGGCTCTGGGCGGCGTGCGCGCCAAGATTGTCAGTCGCACGGAGGACGGCGCGAAACAAGGTCTCGACAAGGCCCGTGCGCAGATCCGCCAGCTCGCGGAAAACGAATTGCTCGGTGCGAGCCAGGAAGTCGAAGTCTTCGCGCGCGTTTCCGCCGGCGCGGACTTTGATCAAGCTATCGCAGGCGCTGATCTCGTCATCGAGTCCGCCCCTGAAAACATGGAGTTCAAGCAGTCGCTCTTCGCCCGCATGGACTCCATCGCGAAGCCTGGCGCAGTCCTCGCGAGCAATACGTCGGGCCTCAGCATCACCGTAGTCGCCTCACTGTGCGAAAGGCCCGAGCGGGTGCTCACCACGCACTTCTGGAACCCGCCGCACCTCATGCCGCTTGTCGAGATCGTCAAGGGCGAGCGCACGGCCGATGCGGTGGCCGGTTCGGTGAAACAACTTCTCTTGTCTTGCGGCAAGACCCCGGTCGTCGTGAAGAAGGATCGTCCCGGACAGCTCGGCAACCGGCTCCAGATGGCCCTCTGGCGCGAGGCCGTCCACATCGTCGCGGAAGGGATTGCCGGCCCCGAAGAGGTTGACCTCGCCGCAAAAACAGGCTTCGGCCTCCGGTTGCCCGTCTACGGCGTCTTCGAACACGCCGACGCGGTCGGCCTCGATCTCGTGCTCAGCGTGATGGACTACACCTCGCGCGACCTCTACAGCGAGCCGCGCGCGCCCCAATTGATCCGCGACCTCGTGGCCGCCGGCCGCACCGGCGTCAAAGCGGGCCGCGGTTTCTACGACTGGTCGAACAAAGACAGCGAAGAAATCAAGGCCCGCCGCGACCGCTTCGTCCTCGACTTCCTGCGCGGACCTCACCGGCAGCACTGAGCTTCGCGAGCGGACTTGTCTGCCGCCGCCGCGTCTGTCAATATGCAGGCGATGGAACCCGTCCGACCGCTCCCCGCAGAGTCCCTCCGCCGCGTCTGCGACCCTGCCACCCTGGAGTTCGAAACGACATCCGAGTTGCCATGCCTGAGCGAAGTTCTCGGCCAACCGCGCGCCGTCGCCGCGCTGGAGTTTGGAATCGGCATCGCCTGCCACGGCTTCAACCTATTCGCTCTGGGCCAGCCCGGCTCCGGCCGGACCACGCTCATCCGGGACTATCTCGAGCGGCAGGCGGCGCGGCAGCCGGTGCCGCCGGACCTTTGCTACGTGAACAACTTCACAGACGCCAGGCGCCCGTCCCCGCTGCTGCTGCCCGCGGGCAAGGGCGTCGAGTTCAAGCGCGATATCGAGGACCTGATCGAGGAGCTCAGAACCGTCATCCCCAGGGATCTCGAGGCCGAGGACTACACCCGCCGCCGCGACCGGATTGTTGAGGAGGTCGAGACGCAACGGCGCCAAGAGATCGAGAGCATGGAGCAGATGGCATCACGCGCCGGATTCCAGTTGCTCAAAGGCCCCGGGGGACTCCTGCTCGTGCCGTCGATCGCCGGCAAGATCATCACCGAGGAAGACCTCGCGAAGCTCTCCGAGGAGGAGAAGGCGAAGGTGGGGCGCGCCCGCGAGAAACTCCAGCGCGAGATCGAACAGCGCGTCCGGGCCCTCCGCGAAATCGAAAAGAACGCGCGCGAAAAACTGAAGGCGCTCGATACGGACACCGTGGCCTTTTCGACGCGTCACGCCATTGAGGACCTGCGCGAGAAATACGCAGACCAACCCGGCGTCCTCGTCTACCTCGACGCGTTGCAGGCCGATGTCGTCTCCAGGCTGGACGATTTCCGCAAGGGCAAGGAGAAGGAGGCGGACGTGCCGCAGCCGCCGGCCCCGTTCCCGACGCCCGCGGAGAAGCCCTTCGTCCGCTACATGGTGAACGTTCTCGTGGACAACGGCGCCCTGAATGGCGCGCCCGTCGTCGTCGAGACAAATCCCACCTACCACAACCTCACCGGACGCATCGAGCACCAGGCCGCTTGGGGAGGCGTGACTACCGACCACACGATGATCAAGCCCGGCGCGCTCCATCGCGCGCAGGGCGGGTATCTGCTGATCCCGGCGCGCGAGTGCCTGATGAACCCCTTCGCCTGGGAGGGTCTGAAGCGCGCTCTGAAGGACCGCGCGGTCCAGATCGAAGAACTGGGCACTCAGCTCAGCCTGGTCAGCACGGTGACGCTCGCTCCCGCGCCCGTCCCGCTGAATGTGAAGGTGGTTCTCATCGGCGCGCCCATGGTGTACTACCTTCTCCACGCTTACGACGAGGACTTCCAGAAGCTGTTCAAGGTGAAGTCCGACTTCGCCACGCGCATGGACCGCACGCCCGAAGCCGAACGCTCCTACGCCCTCTTCGTCAACACCATCGTTCAGCAGGAGAAGACCCTGCCCTTTGACCGCGGCGCCGTGGCGCGCATCATCGAGTACGGCTCGCGCGCCGCGGAAGATCAGGGCCAGCTTTCGACCCGCTTCGGCGACATTGCCGACCTCATCCGGGAAGCCTCCCATCGCGCGGCGAACAACTCGCATCAGGCGGTGACCGCCTCCGATGTTCGCGCCGCCGAACAGGCGCGGCGCTTCCGGCAAAACCTGCTCGAGCAGCGGCTCCAGGAGTCCATCCTTCAGGGCACGATTCTGATCGACACCGCGGGCTCCGCCGTCGGACGCATCAACGGCCTCACTTTGCTCGGCCTGGGCGACTACTCGTTCGGGATGCCGGCGCGCCTCACGGCCACTGTCGCTCCCGGGCGCGGAGGCGTTGTCAGCATCGAGCGCGAAGTCGAGCTGAGCGGGCCCATTCATGGGAAGGGGGTGCTGATTCTCGGCGGCTACCTGCTGCATAAGTACGGGCACAAGGGGCCGCTGACGCTGTCGGCCAGCCTCGTATTTGAGCAGTCCTACAGCATGATCGAAGGCGACAGCGCTTCCCTTGCTGAGCTCTGCGTTCTCCTCTCCGCGCTCTCGGGTGTTGCGTTGCGCCAGGACGTCGCCGTCACCGGCTCCATCAACCAGCACGGCCTCGTGCAAGCCATCGGCGGGCCCTCCGAGAAGATTGAAGGCTTCTTTGATATCTGCCGCGGGCGGGGAATGAGCGGCACGCAGGGTGTCCTGATCCCGGCGTCAAATCAGCGTCATCTCATGCTTCGCGACGACGTCGTGGATGCCGTCCGCGCCGGGCAGTTCAATATTTGGACCGCAGAGACTGTTGACGAAGCGCTGCAATTGCTCACTGGTGAGCCGCCAGATGCCGTGCATGACGCAGTTTTGGCAAAGCTCGACGAGTACGCGAAAACGATCAAGGCCCTCGCGGCCGAAGAGAAGAAAATAGGAGGATTCCATGAACCGCCGCAATTTCATCGAGGGATCGGTGTCTGTGAGCGCGCTCTCGGCCCAGGCGGCCGGCGCGGCGCCGGGCCGCGATTTTCACGCCGCTGACGAGCTCGTGATCGAGCGGGCCGCCCAGGGCAAACCCCATGCGGGCAAGGTTCTCGCCGCAATCCAGCCGCACTCCGACGACCTGCCGCTTTTCGCCGCGGGTACGGTTTTCAAACTGCTCGATGAGGGCTATACCGGCTACCTCATCCGCGTCACAAACGACGACATGGCAGGCCCCGGCGGGATCGCCGAAACCGTCACCGCCAACGAACGCGACAACAAGGAGGTGACGCGCATCTTCGGCATGAAAGGCGCCTTCGACCTCAATTACGGCAATCATGTCATGGACGCGATCTCGCGGCCCGAGCTCAAATGCAGACTCATCTTCCTCATCCGCCTGCTCAAGGTGGACACCGTGATCACCTACGATCCCTGGTGCCACTACGAGGAGAATCCCGACCACTATGTGACCTCGGCCTGCGTCGAGGCCGCCTGCTGGATGGCTGGAGGCGGCAAGGACTACCCGGAGCACTTCGCCGCCGGCCTCAAGCCGCACGCCGTCCGCGAGAAGTACTACTTCGGACGCTTCCAGCAGCGCGTTAACCGCATCGTCGACGTCTCACCCTGGGTCGAGCGGATGATCGACGTCAACCTCGCCAACGTCGCGCAGGGACCCGCCGGCGCAAACGGCTCGCGTCTCAAAGCCTCGCTGGCTGCGCGCGGAATGCGCCTCCCGCTTCTCGATGGGACGGACGAGCAGGCGAACCGAAACTACATCCGCGAGTTCGTCCTCGCGCGCCACCGCGAGATTGGCGCGCAACACGGCCTCCAGTATGCGGAGCAGTATCACTACGTCGGGCCCCAGCCCAACCGCGTTGAGGAATACGTCCGCCGCAACGCCGTCTCGCGGTAGCGCGGGACGCTCTCACTGCTTGGTCATCTTATCCAGCAGTCCCTTGATGCCGGTGAAGATGTCCACCGGAAGCGGGAACACCACTGTCGTGTTCTTCTCGGCGCCAATCTCCACAAGCGTTTGCAGGTAGCGAAGCTGAATGGCCACGGGCTCTTCTTGAATCTTCGCCGCGGCCTGCGCGAGTTTCTCGGATGCGGCGAGCTCGCCCTCGGCGTGGATGATCTTGGCGCGGCGCTCGCGCTCGGCTTCCGCTTGGCGCGCGATCGCGCGAACCATCGTTTCAGGCAGGTCCACCTGTTTGACCTCGACCTTGGCCACCTTGATGCCCCACGGTTCGGTGTCCTGGTCGAGCACGGCTTGCAGCCGGATGTTGAGTTTCTCTCTTTGGCTGAGCAACTCGTCCAGCTCGGCCTCGCCGAGAATGCTTCGCAGCGTGGTCTGCGCCAACTGCGAGGTCGTGTAGAGGTAGTTCGCCACCTGGAGCACGGCGCGTTTCGGGTCGATAACGCGGAAGAAGATCACTGCGTTCACCTTCACCGTGACGTTGTCCCGAGTGATGACGTCCTGAGCCGGAACTTCCAGGGTCTCCAGCCGCAGCGAAATGCGCACCAGCCGGTCGATGGGCTGGAAGACTAAGATCAGCCCCGGACCTTTCGGCTCCGCGAGGACCCGGCCGAGGCGGAAAATGACGCCGCGCTCGTACTCGGCCAGAATCTTGATCGAGGAGAGCAGGTAGAGAATGATGATTAGAGCAACAATCAGTTCGGTCGGAATCACAAGCGCCTCCTTCGCCCGCCTACGGAGCGGGCTCAACTTTCAGCAACAGTCCATCCACGGCCGTTACGCGCACGCGCGCGCCTTGCGGCAGCGGCTCGGACGCAACGGCGTTCCAATACTCACCGTGCACAAAGACCGTCCCGCGCGGCTCAAGCGCGGTTACAGCCACTCCGATCTCCTGCAACAGCCCTCTGCCTCCGGTCTCCGCCGGGCGCGCCCTCGCCCGGATGACAAGCGACACCAGAAAGATCGTAATCAGGGCGAATGGCAGGCTCACCGCGAGCGCCGTCGAGAGCCGGATACGCATCTCGGGCGGGCCTTCCACGAGCAGCACCGCGCCCAGCGTCATGGCCACCGCGCCGCCTGTTCCGAGAATCCCGTGGGAAGCGATCTTGGCCTCCAGAACGAAGAGCGCCACCGCCAGCGCCAACAGCGCGGCCCCGGCCCAGTTGATCGGCAACACCGACAGAGACATCAGCCCGAGAATCAGCAGGATACCCCCGGCCACCCCGGGGAACACGATGCCCGGCGTAGTGAATTCGATGTACAGTCCCATCGCGCCGAGAGCCATCATCACGAACGCCAGGTTCGGATCGCTCAGAGCCTGCGTCACCTTCTCGCGCATCGTCAGCTCGTACTCCGCCACCTGCGCGCCCGCTGAATGGATCACCGACTTGCGCCCGTCAAACCGCGTCACCTCGCGTCCGTCCAGCGCCGCCAGCAGCCTGGCCTCGTCCACAACGACGACATCTACGAGCTTGTTCGCGATCGCCTCCTGCGCGGTGAAAGACTTCGCTTCGAGCACCGTCTTCTCGGCCAGTTCGCTGTTCCGGCCCCGCTTCGACGCCAGGCTGCGAAGGAATGCCGTGCTGTCGCTCTCCACTTTCTTGCGCATCACGGGATCCATCGGCTGGCCGAGAATCACCGGCGACGCCGCGCCCGTATGCGTGCCTTCCGCCATCGCCGCAACATCGCCCGACTGGAGCAGGAAGAACCCCGCCGAGGCGGCGCGGCCGCCAGCCGGCGTCACGAAAGTCACCACCGGAACCGGCGACGCCACGATCTTCTCGATCGTTGTGCGCGTCGCTTCAAGCAGGCCGCCCGGCGTATTCAGCCGCACCAGGAGGAACTGCGCCTGCTCCCGGCTTGCCTTCGCCGCGGCATGCGTCAGAATCTCCGTCGTGATCGGATGGATCACGGAGTCGATCGTGACAGCCACCACCCGCGGGGAGCCCTCCGCGGCGCCGAGAGCCAGCGGCAACAGGAACGCCACCAGGAAGCGCATCAATACCTCCCCGCCACAACACTATCTTGCCCGGAATGCGTTGTAAACCCCCACCGGCATTCAGCGGCTCTTGAAGTGCCCATCTGAAAGGTCGCGCAGGCGCGCCGCAGCCGCTTCCGCCGTGATGTCCCGCTGGGGCATCGCGAGCATCTCGTATCCCACCAGGAACTTCTTCACCGTGGCTGATCTCAGCAATGGCGGATAGAAATGCATGTGCAGATGCCAGCCCTCCGCGGCGTTATGCGCGGGCCGCTGATGGAATCCTCCCGAATAGGGGAAGGAGATCTCGAAGAGGTTGTCGTATCGCGTGGTCAGTTGCTTCAATATGGAGGCCAGATTGTCGCGCTCGTCGCCGGACGACTCGTCAATCCCGGCCAGCGGACGCCGCGGGATCACCATCGTTTCAAACGGCCACACCGCCCAGAAGGGGACCAGCGCCACCCAGTGCGCGTTTTCGCAAACCAGCCGCTCGCCGCTCTGTAGCTCCAGCGCCAGATAGTCCGCCAGCAGCGTCCGTCCGTGATGTTTGAAGTACTCGGCCTGGGCCGCCTGTTCCTTCAGGATCTCGTTCGGCAGTTCCGAGCTCGCCCAGATCTGGCAGTGCGGATGCGGATTGCTGCACCCCATCATCTCGCCGCGATTTTCGAAGATCTGAACATAGTTGATCCAAGGGACAGCGCTCAGCTCCGCGAACTCCTTCACCCAGGTATCGACTACACGCCTGATGTCGGCCGCTTCCATCTCCGCAAGCGTCAGATCGTGCCGCGGAGAAAAACACACCACGCGGCAGACGCCGTTCACCGACTCTGCCTTCAGCAACTCACCGTGGCCGAACCCGCCTTCGGGCGTCGCCGGCAGCAGCGCCGCGAAGTCGTTGTTGAAGGCGAAGGTCGCTTCGTAGTTGGGATTCCGTGCTCCGCCGGCCCTCTCGTTCCCAGGGCAGAGATAGCATTGAGGGTCATACTGCGGAAGTTCCTGCGGGGGTAGTTTCTCCACCTGCCCCATCCACGGCCGCTTGGTGCGGTGCGGCGAAACAAGGACCCATTCGCCGGTCAGCGGATTCCATCGGCGGTGGGGATGCTCTTTCAAATCAAACAAGCGGCGCCTCCCCTGTCCATCCTAAGGCAACGCGCCCCAAGCGGCGCCGCACTGTCGGAGAATGGAATTTGAACCCCCGCCCGGAGGAACTCGCAGTCATCCATGAACAGCGCGTGGTTTGAAAGCGCCGGCCGCCGCGGTGCGCGCAGGACGTTCGCCGCGGCCGCGGCCAGCAGGCAAGCTCTGCTGGAAGTCACTCAGTCGGCTCTCTACCGCTCGACGGGCGTGCTCCTCGACCTCCAGAAGCCGGAAGGCTACTGGTGCGGAGAGCTATTGGCGGATACTACGCTCGAATCCGATTACGTTCTGCTTCAGTTGTGGCTGCACCCGCCGGGAGATTCCGGCTGGAATCCGCCCACGGCGGAGCGGATACGCAAGGCCGCGCAGGCGATCCTGGGCCGTCAGGGCGCCGACGGCGGCTACCCGATCTACCCCGGCGGCCCCGCCGACGTCAGCGCCAGCGTGAAGGCCTACACTGCGCTCAAGCTCGCCGGCATCGATCCCGCCTCCGAACCGATGCAAGCGTTGCGCGAGCGCATTCAAGCGCTCGGCGGCATCCAGGCCGCGAACAGCTACACCAAAATCAACCTCAGCCTGTTCGGCCTCTATCCACGGCAGCATGTCCCGTCCATCCCGCCGGAGATCGTTCTGCTGCCGGGCGGCGTGCTCTACGAGATGTCTTCCTGGACGCGCGCCATCGTCGTCCCGCTTTCCATCGTTCAAGCGCGCGGCGGAACGCGTCCCGCGCCGCCCGGCTTTCATCTCAATGAGCTTGCGGCGCCCGATCGCGGCTTCGGCCTTCCTCGCCGCGACCGCTCATCGCTTCTCTTCCTTCAGATCGACCGCGGCCTGAAGATCTGGGAGAACCGCGGTTTCGACACGCTGCGCCGCGAGGCCATCCGCAAAGCGGAGAAGTGGATCCTCGATCACACGCGCTACAGCGACGGGCTCGGCGCCATCTACCCCTCGATGATGTACCTCATCATGGCGCTCGATTGTCTCGGCTACCCGGAAGACCACCCGGACAAGATCGAGGCGATCCGCCAGTTCGACGCCCTGCTGACGGAAACCCGCGACGAGTTCTATTTCCAGCCTTGTTTTTCGCCGGTCTGGGACACCGCCATCGCGATGTACGCGCTTGGCGAGATGGGCGAGCCGGCCGCCGATCGCATGCGCAAGGCCGCCGACTGGATCATCCCCCGCGAAATCCGCCACAAGGGCGATTGGTCAGTGAAGCGTCCTGACCTCGAGCCGTCCGGATGGGCCTTCGAGTTCAACAACGAGCACTACCCCGACATCGACGACACCGCCATGGTATTGCTCGCGCTGCTCCATGCGCAGTCCAGCGATCCCGCCGCTCAGGCGCGCTGCGAACGGCGCGCCATGAACTGGCTCATCAACATGCAGTCCAAAGACGGCGGCTGGGCTGCGTTCGACGTCGACAACGATTGGCAACTGCTGAACAAAGTGCCCTTCGCCGACCACAACGCGATGCTCGACCCGACTTGCCCCGACATCACGGGCCGCGTGCTCGAATCCCTCTGCCGCCGCGGTCTCACGCTCAACGACGAGCCTGTCCGCCGCGGCGTCGATTACTTGCTCCGCAGCCAGGAGCGCAACGGAAGCTGGTATGGCCGCTGGGGCGTCGATTACATCTACGGCACGTTTCTCGCATTGCGCGGCTTGCGCGCGGCGAAAGCCCCCGCCGCGGAGGCGGTCAGACGTGCTGCGCGCTGGCTCGTTTCAGTTCAGAACAACGACGGCGGCTGGGGGGAGAGTTGCGCCAGCTACGCCGAAGACCGTTACGTAAACGCCCCCAGCACTCCCTCGCAAACCGCCTGGGCGCTGATCGGGCTCCTCGCCTCGGGCGAAAGCCACTTCGAGAGCTTGCGCCGCGGAGTCGAATGGCTTGTCGCCAGCCAGCGCCCTGACGGCTCGTGGGCGGAGGAGCTCGCGACGGGCACCGGCTTCCCGAACGTGTTCTATCTGCGCTACACGTTGTACCGCCAGTATTTCCCGCACCTCGCCCTGTCGCTCGTGCGCAAGGCTTTGGGCGGGTCAGCGCAGCAGGCCGCTGCGCCCGCGGAATGGCTTGAGAGCTTCTAACGGATCTGCGATCCGGCGGCCGGCGAAAGCAGCATGCTCGTGATGTTGGAGACAATCTCGCCGTCGCTCAGCCCGGGCTTGGCGCTCAACTGCTTCCATTCCGGGCTCTGGGCAAATGCGCGCCAGTTCGCCTCGCGCGCCGCCAGGTTATCGAAAGCCACCATGTAGGTGAGGTTGGGCATCTTCACGCCCGCGATCGTTTCGCCAAAGAACACCGGCAGCAGCCCGTACTTCCGGAAGATGTCGATCTCGCCGTTCTCGAACATGCCGATCTTGCGGCGCAGCGTCAGGCCGTTGTTCGATTCGTAGGTGCGCAATTCAAACAGGCGCGGGCGCTCGCCCGGCTTTGGAACCTCGACAGCCGGAAAGCCGCGGAATGAGCGCAGAAGCTGCACTTCCATGCGCTGGTACAACAGCGGTCCGCTCAGCGCCTTTTCCATCGCCGCCATGAGATCCCTGTCGCCGTTCAGCCGCGATTGGGTTTCCTCCCAGGCCGGCAGGCTCGCGAACTCGCTCAGCACCAGCATGAACGGCGAATCGGGAGCGATCGAACTGGAGAACAGGCCCGTCGATTTCGCGCCGTGCTTCTGGAGCGCCGGAACAACGGTCTTCGACAGGTACTCCGCGCAGCGCACCCGCTGGTTGTCCGTCGTGTTCCGCAGCCGGAGCCACCGCAGCTCGATGATTGTCGGCAGGCTCGTTTGACCTTGCAGGTTGTTGACGGTGAGCGCGGAGATTCCGGCGGCGCCGGCGATTCCTCCGGCGAAAGTGCGGCGTTTCATGCGGCCATCTTATCGCAGGGCGCTTCGCGCAGGGGCGGCTTGAACCGCGCCGAACCGCCGCTGCCGGCGATAGAACTCGTCCACCGCGGCGCTCAGGTGGGAAGCCGAGAAATCGGGCCACATCACCGGCGTGAACAGAAGCTCGGCGTAAGCGCACTCCCAGAGCAGGAAGTCGCTCAACCGCTGCTCTCCGCTGGTGCGGATCAGCAGATCCACCGGCGGACCGAGCGCTGCATCCAATTGTTCCTGCGTCCGGCAACCCGACTGCACGGCCCTCAAAAGAGCTTCACGCGATGAGTAATCCAGCGCGACTCGCAAGTCCAGGCGGTCGCAAGCGGCCGTTGCGCGCTCCGTTTGTTCGATCAGTCCCACCACCGGCGCCGGCAGCCGGTCCCGCCGGCCGATCGCCGAAAACCGGACCCCGTTCTCGACGCAGCGCGCGGTCTCCCGCCGCAGGAATGAAGCCAGCAGCGAGAACAGCGTCCGCACCTCGCTCGTGGGGCGCTTCCAGTTGTCCGCGCTGAACGCGTAAAGCGTCAGCGTCCCGATCCCTATCGACGGCGCAGCCTCCACGATCCGCCGCACGGAATCCGCGCCCGCACGGTGCCCCGCGGTGCGCGGCCAGCCCCGCGCCTGCGCCCATCGCCCGTTGCCGTCCATGATGATGGCGACGTGCAAGCCTTTGCTCATCCCGATTTCCTCATCGCCTTCACAAGCGCTTCCATGTGATTCAGATACCGGCCCAGCGCCTGGCGACCCTTTGGCGTCAGACGGTACTCGGTCTTCGGAACACGCCCTTCAAAATACTTCTCGCAAGAGATGTAGCCCGCGTCCTCCAACTTTCTCGCATGGACGCTGAGATTTCCGTCGCTGGTGTCGAGCAGCTTCTTCAGCTCGCTGAAGGTGAGTGACGGCGCCGCCGCCAGCGCGCTGATGATGCCCAGCCTGAGCTTCTCGTGAATCAGCCCCTCCAGCCGCGGGATATCCTCCCTCACACTGGTCAGCCGGACATCCGGCCGCGCTGCCGCCGCCTGAGCCTTCACTGCTGCCTTAGCCGCCATACTTCCTCCAGATCCAGAAACCGAATATCAAATGCAAGCCGCCGAAGCCGGCCCCGAGAAGAAGATCCTTCGTCGCCGCCGGCGCCTGCAAAGCTATCGCTCCCAGCGCGAAGAAACACGCCCCCATCGCGGGCACAATCTGCACCGAGAACGTCCCCGCCGCGATCACCGCAACCCCGTACAGAATCAGCCACAAGCCCGCCAGCAGCTCGAGCCTTCCGGACTGATACAGGGGCATCGTCAGCAAAGAGCCCGCAACCAGCGGGGGCAGGAATCCTAACGCGAACTTCCGCCCCGCCTCGGTCCACAGGGGCACCTTCGACCGGATCGCCTTGTGCACCATCGCCAGGCCGCCCAGCGACACGGCGATGACCAGTTCGGCCATCCACACCGTCAACCACGCCCGGGCCTCCTGCTGCCGGGAAGCGATCCATGCCGCCGCCAGCGCTGTCGCGCCGATCGCCACGCCCCCTAGTCCCGGCACCGCGGTGAACGCGCCGGCGCGCTCCATCGTCGCCCGGATGTAGCGCAGGTTTTCCATGGCCTTCTCGTGCATCTCCGCCGGCTGGCTCGCCGGACGGATCGGCTTCACGATCCCCATGCGCCTATCTTCCATCACGATCTGCGATTTGTCAAGTACTTTGCAGTGTAGAGTGCGATTACTTCTTCAGGTCTTCCGGCAGCACCGCGTAGCCCTCCGGCGGCGGGTAGATCGCTTTGAGCGCCCGCAGCCTCTTGCGCAGCATGTTGCTCGGCAGTTGCCTGGGCCCGGTCTCGACGTCGATGTCGCAGCAGATTCCGTGCAGGTAGAGCGTCAGCGTGTCGACATAGCTTTCGCGCGCGTACGCCCGGAACCGTTTCGTCGTGCGCTCGCCCGTCCGGTCTGCTTCCGACAACTCGAGCTTCAGCCGCCAGGAAGGCTCGTCTACTTCGCCGTGGACGTTGTTTCTCAACTCCAGTCTCAGGAGCGAGGCATACTCCGGCGGGGTCCCTTCACCATGTTTCCCGGCGACAATCTCGGCGATCGAGTGATAGAAGCGGTAGTGGTAATCGGCCACCTCGGCATCCTTCACCGCAAAGGCCAGCACCGCGTCCTCGCCGTTGACGACAACTCCCGAAGGCAGTGCGTTTGCATCCTGCGGTTTCTCGATCGACACCAGCGGCTCGGCTGCTTTCTGCGCCTTCCCCTGCTCTTGTTCAAGATAGGGGACCAGCAGAATCCGTATTTGCGGCAGCCGCGCCGAGATCACCGGCGGGAGAGCCGCCACGGGCTCATCGAGGTACTCGCGCAAGTCCTCCTCGCTCAACGAAACCGCCGCGCAGAAGTAACAGAAGCGGTTTCCTAGCGGAATCATCTCGCTCTTGAAGCGGTCGGCGAACTGGCCCAGCCTCAGCCGCTGGAGGGGGTTCTGAACGGACATCAATGGGTTGGCATCTTCAAGTCTAACAGACGCCTTCCCTTTCATCCGCCGTAGCACGGGCTTCAGACTGTGCCAGTCACTCCCCGCCCCCACGTCGAATCCCCACCATCCCGTTTAGACTGGAATCAGACCCCTTTTCATGAAAATCCTCGTCTCCGCCGGAGAAGCATCGGGCGATCGCTACGCGGCGGGCGTCGTACATGCGCTTCGCCGCCTCCTGCCCGGATCGGAGTTCTTCGGATGCGCCGGACTGCGCATGGAGGCGGAATCGGTGCGGAAGGTCGTGGACGCCGCCAGTCTCTCGGTGGTCGGCCTGGTCGAGGTGGTTCATCACATCCCGCGCATTTACGGCGAATTCCGCCGCCTCGTCCGCGAGGCGGAGCGGGAACGACCCGTTGCCGCAATCCTTACCGACAGCCCCGATTTCCATCTCCCCTTGGCCAAAAAGCTGAAAACGCTCGGAGTTCCGGTTTTCTACCTCGTTGCGCCGCAAGCCTGGGCCTGGCGGCCCGGGCGCGCCCGCGTTCTCCAGCGAAACGTAACCGAGCTCCATTGCATCTTTCCCTTTGAGCAAGAGTGGTTTAGAAGCCGCGGCGTCGCCGCCTGGTACATCGGACATCCCCTCTCCACAATGGTTCGGCCCAGCACGGACAAGCAGACCTTCCTCGCCAGGCGTGGGATAGCTGCCGGCCGCCCGGTGATCGCCCTCTGCCCGGGCAGCCGCCGGGGCGAGGCAGCCCGTCACCTGGCGGTTCTCCGGCAGGCGATGGCTCGCATCTCCGCCTCCCGCGAAGTCACGTTCGTTCTCGCAACTCCGGAAGGCTGCGCCGCCCGGTGGGGGCCCCCTTTCTTCAACAGGCTGCCTGGTTCCGCCAAGGTCCGGCTGGTCGAAGGGGAAACCTGGGACGCCATGGCGCATGCCGACCTCACCCTGGCAGCCAGCGGCACGGTGACCATCGAAGCCGCGCTGCTCGGCGCGCCGATGATCACTTACTACCGCGTCACGCCCATAAGCTGGCTTCTCGGGCGTATGCTGGTCCGCGTGCCGTACTACAGCATGGTGAACCTCGTTGCCGGCCGGCGCGTCGTTCCTGAGTTGATCCAGGACGGCCTGACCCCTGAGGCGCTTGCCGCAGAAACCCTCCGCCTGCTCGATTCTCCAGCCGCCCGCGGCGAAATCGCCGCCGGACTCGCCGAGGTGCGCGCCGCGCTTGCTGCGGGCCACGATCCCTTTGAAGAGTCCGCCCGCCGCATCGCCGCGTCTATAAAGAAGGTTCCGTCATGAAGCCGCTCCAATACCACGCCGCCGCGTCCGCCATCCTGCTTTTCACGGCGGGGCTCTACGCTCAGGATCGCCGCACACAGATCGATGTGATTTCCTACAAGATCGACGCCACTGTCGACCCCGCGCAGCAGACTCTGTCCGCCGCCGCCGCCGTCACTTTCGCGCCGCAGGAAGAGGCCATCTCGGCGACATTCGAGCTTCACAATTCACTTCAGATCACCGGCGTGACGGACTCCGCCGGACGCCAGCTCCGCACTTCACGCACGCTTCAGGACTTCTCCGTTCGCGTCGACTTCCAGCAGCCGCAGCCCAAGGGAACTCCGGTTACGCTCAACATGGCCTGGGAAGGGCGGCTGAGCGGAAAGGAAGAGTCGCCGATTTATGGCCTCACCTTCGGCGCCATCGGCCGCGACCGCTCGTATCTGCTCTACCCTTCCCGCTGGTTCCCCGTGTCCGGTTACACTGCCGATCGCTTCGCGATGGACCTCACGGTCATCGTCCCCGCGGGCTACAAGGTGGTTTCAAGCGGAATCGAATCCGTACAGGGACAGAGATTCACTTTCCAGACGACGAGGCACGGTTTCCCCGGCAGCCTCGCGGTTGTTCAGGGCTCCGCTCAGCGCGTGTCTTCGCAGGGCATTACCAGCGATGTCTGGTTCGCGCCGGCCAACGCCGCGCAGGCTCAACCCTGGGGCGACGAGGTGGGCAAGGCAATGACCTTCCTCACCACGATCTTCGGTCTCGCGCCTCAATCCACGTTGGCCATCGTCGAGACCGGCGAAGGCGCTCCCACCGCGTATTCCGTCCCGGGCATGCTTTTCGTCTCTTCAGCGGCTGCGGCCAGGCAGCCCTCGCCCCGCGTTCTTGCCAATCAGCTTACGCGCCAGTGGTTCGGCAGCCTGATCTCGCCCACTAACCGCAACCACATCTGGCTTTCAAACGGCATCGCTCGCTATATGGAGTTGATGTACCTGGAGCAGATCAACGGCCCGTCCATCCTCGAAGGCGAGATCCGGGACCTTTACGTAGACGCCCTCACGGCCACCGATGCGCCGGTGCTCCAGGCCGCGCGTTTTGAGGATTACTCGCCGGAGTTCTTCGCCGTCACGGGCAGCAAGGGCGCGGCGACCCTTCACATGCTGCGCTGGGTGCTCGGCGACGACAAGTTCAAGAAGGTCCTCAACGACTTCGCCAACCGTTACGCCAACCAATCCGCGTCCACAGACGACTTGCGGAAGCTCGCGGAGGCGGCCGCAGGTGAACCTCTCCAGGGCTTCTTCATCCAGTGGCTTGAATCGACCGGCGCGCCTGAATTCAAGATCGAGTACGTCGTCTACCGCACGCAGAAGGGATTCCGCGTCGTCGGCAAAATCACCCAGGATCTCGACACGTTCCGCATGCCCGTCGAACTCAAGATTGAGACCGAAGGCAACCCGGAGTTCAAGCGCGTCGACGTCGCCGGGCCCTCCACGGAGTTCGTCGTCGAGACCTTCGGCAAGCCGCGCAAGATCATCGTCGACCCCAACGGCCGCATGTTGCGCCTGAGCCCGCAGATGCGCGTCGCCGTCGCCATCCGCCGCGGCGAGCAGTTCGCGGAGATCGGCGAATACACTGAGGCGCTCAAGGAATACCAGCGCGCTCTCGAAGTGAACCGCATCAGCTCGCTGGCGCACTACCGCGTCGGCGAAGTCTTCTTCCTGCAAGGCAACTATCAGTCCGCGGCCAACGAGTTCCGCGAAGCGCTGAACGGCGACGGCGAGCCGAAATGGACCGAGGTCTGGAGCCACATCAATCTCGGCAAGATCTTCGACATCACCAACCAGCGCGAGCGCGCCCGCAACGCCTATCAGCAGGCCATCCGCACCCGCGACAACACGCAGGGCGCCCAGGAAGAAGCCGCGAAGTATTTGCAGACGCCGTACCAGCGGGAATCCAGGCAGTAGATTCGCTCAGAAGCCCATCACCCGCCTCACGTACTCGCGCGAGATCCTGAAGCTCTCGCCGTAGCTTCGCGTGGGCGTGAAATCGCGTTCGTGGGCGAGCTCGATCGCCAGGTCGCCTGCAAACCCCGCTTCGCGCAGCGCCTCGCCGATTGCGGAATAATCCATCGTCCCTTCGCCCATCGCCTCCGCCCACCGGCCGTCCGCCTTCTCGTCGCGCAGGTGCGCGTACACGATCCGCTTGCCGTGGCGGCGGATGAAATCCACCGGATCGATCTTGGCCCGCTTCAACCAGTTCAGGTCAGGACCCAGCTTCGCTGCGGGAACGCGCTCGATTGTATTCCTCAAATCGTATTCACCGTCTGCGACCTCGTAGATGTGGTTATGGAGATTGCCTTCGATCCCGCGCTTCCGGCACAGCGCCAACACCGCCCTGAGCGTCTCCGCCTGCGCGTCGAACTCCGCCGAGGTCTTCTTCCGGCGCGCGTCGCCGACGCTGATCCCCAACAGGGCGCCGCCCAGCTCCGCGACCCGCGCGGTCAGCGTGTCGCCTTCCTTCAGAATCTCCGCCCGCTTCGACGAGTCCCACATCGGCGCGCTCCACGATGACCCCATCACCGGCAACCTGTATTTCTTCGACAGCGCCCGCACGCGCGCCACGGCATCGTCGTGGAGCAGATTCACGTGCATCAGCTCGATGCCGTCCAAGCCCGCTTCCTTGATCTCGCGAAACACCTGGTCCAGAATCGGCGTGGCATCGTAGTTGGGCTGCTTCGCCGCATACACCCACAGGTGCGCGCCCACACGCACGCGCCGCGCCCCAAACGCGAAGGGCGCCGCCGCCGCGGCGCACGCGAACCGGCGCCTGGAGATCATTGTTAGTGCCCTTCGGCTTCGAGAAACCGCTCCGCCTCGATCGCCGCCATGCAGCCCGCGCCCGCGGCCGTAACCGCCTGCCGGTAGACCCGGTCCTGCACGTCGCCCGCGTGAAACACGCCCTCAATGTTCGTCCGCGCGCCGCCCTTGCTGATGATGTAGCCGTCAGCGTCCAGCTCGAGCTGCCCCACAAACGGCTTTGTGTTCGGAATGTGGCCGATCGCGAGGAAGAATCCGTCGACATCCTGCGTCCACGTCTCGCCCGTCTTGAGGTTCCTCAGCTTCACGCCCGTCACTACGCCCTTTTCTGCGTCATAGACATCGTCCACGACGGCGTTCAGGATCCACTTGATCTTCGGGTTCGACTTCGCGCGCTCGAGCATGATCTTGGACGCCCGGAATTCTTCCCGCCGATGCACGACGGTTACTTCTTCGCCGAACCGCGTGAGGAAGATCGCCTCCTCCATCGCCGAGTCGCCGCCGCCGATCACCATGATCTTCTTGCCGCGATAAAAGAAACCGTCGCAGGTTGCGCAGCTCGACACCCCGTGCCCGATCAGCTTCTGCTCGTTCGGCAGTCCAAGCCACCGCGCCGATGCGCCCGACGCTACGATGAGCGTCCGCGTCTCGATCCACTGCTGTTCGTCTTCAAGCCGCAGCCGGAACGGCCGCCGCGAAAGATCGGCCTCTTTCACGAGGCCGTTGACGTACTCCGCGCCGAAACGAATGGCCTGCTGCTTCATGTTCTCCACGAGTTGCGGCCCCATGATCCCCTCGGGGAATCCCGGAAAGTTCTCGACGTCGGTCGTCAGCGAAAGCTGTCCGCCAGGCTCGTGGCCCGCGATCACCAGCGGTTTCAGGCCCGCCCGGGCGGCATAGATCGCGGCGGTGTTGCCCGCGCATCCGGATCCGATTATGACCACTTTGTGCATAATGTCCAGTTTGTGCACACTCATGCTAGCATGCGTGCGCCGCCTCTCCTCTCAACTCAGCAACTGATATGTAATGAAGGCGCAAACGTAGGCCAGTCCGCTCATGTAGGCGAACTGAATCGCGGGCCACTTCCACCCGCCCGTTTCGCGTCGCACCACCGCAAGGGTTGACATGCACTGCATTGCGAAAGCGAAGAACACCAGCAGCGCCAGCGCGCCGCCAAAGCTCAGATCGCGTTGCAGCGCCGCCTGCAAACCAGCGGCGTCCTTGTCGGGCTCCATCCCGTAAATCGTGCCAAGCGTTCCGACGATCACCTCCCGCGCCGCCAGCGACGTGATCAGCCCGACTCCGATTTTCCAGTTGAAGCCCAGCGGCTCGATCAGCGGCTCCAGCGCGCGGCCCAACGTGCCCGCCAGGCTCTGCTCTACCGGCGGCGCCTTGCCGTCGATCATCGGCACGCTCGCCAGCGCCCACAGCAGCACGCTGACTGCGAGAATCACTGTCCCCGCCCGCTTCAGGAACGCCTGCGCCCGGTCTAGCAATCTCAAGCCCAGCGACTTCAGAGTCGGCATGCGGTACGGCGGCATCTCGAGCACAAACGGTGTGCGCTCGCTCTTCAGCACCGACGACTTCAACAGTTTCGCCGTCCCCACGGCCGCCGCAAAGCCAAGCATGTACAGCCCAAGCATCGCCGCCGCGCGGGTTCCCAGCACCGGGCCCAGAAACGGCCTGTCGGGAATGAAAGCCGCGATGATCAGCGTATACACCGGCAACCGCGCCGAGCAGGTCATGAACGGCGCGATCAGAATCGTCGCGATCCGGTCCCGCTTGCTCTCGATCGTGCGCGTCGCCATGATCGCCGGCACCGCGCACGCATACGCCGACAACAGTGGAATGAAGCTCTTGCCCTGAAGTCCCACGCGCGCCATCGTGCGGTCCGCGATCAGCGCCGCGCGCGCCAGGTAGCCCGAGTCCTCCAGAATCCCGATGAACAGGAACAGGACCAGAATCTGCGGCAGGAAGACAACGACGCTGCCCACGCCGCTCCAAATTCCGTCGACCAGCAATGACTTCAGCCACCCCGCGCCCAGCACGCCCCCCAGCCATTCGCCCGACGCCCGCACGCCCGCCTCGACGCCATCCATCAGCGGCTGCGCGCCGGCGAAGATCGACTGGAACACAAGCCCCACAATCGCCGCGAACAGCGCCGGACCCCAGACAGGATGCAGAGCCGCCGCATCCAGGCGTCTTGTCCATACCGGCGGCGCAGGGTGCTGGTAGCCGGATTCGCTGCTCACCTGCCGCGCCCATTGGCGGCACTTCGGAACGTCCTGCAAAACCGGCAACTGCACAGGCTTCGGAACGGCGATACTGCCGACGAGAAACCGCGTCACCGCCTTCAGCCCCTGCCCCTTGGCCGCGCTGATTAATGCCACGGGCGCGCCCAACTGGTCCGCGAGCTTCTCCGCATCCACTTCTCCGCCGCGCTCGAAAAGGCTGTCCACCATGTTCAGCAGAACCAGCGTCGGCAACCCCAGCGCCAGAATCGGCGCGGCCAGCGTCAAATGCCGGCTCAGGTTCGTGGAATCGAGGATCAGCAGAATGGCGTCCGGCCGCCGCAGCCCCGGCATCCTGCCTTGCAGCACGTTGAACGTCACCTGCTCGTCTTCCGACCGCGGGGTCAGGCTGTAGATGCCCGGCAGATCGATCAGGTCGATGTCATGATGCCCTGGCAGATGCGCCTTGCCGACATGGTGTTCCACGGTGACGCCGGGGAAGTTCGCCACCTTCTGGCGCAGCCCGGTGAGCTGATTGAACAGAGTGGTCTTGCCGGAGTTCGGCGACCCCACCAGCGCGATCAGCCTCGCCGTGCCCGGCTTCAGAACGCTTGCTGCGCCTCTATCAGGCGGAGCTGCGCGCGTTGCGCTCATTCGCGCCTCTCGGCAGCGGCCCGCAAATGAATGTGCATCGCAGTCTCGCGCCGCAGCGCGACTTCCGTCCCGTCGATGCGAAATACGCGCGGGTCGCCGCCGGGCGCGCTGCGCGCCGCGGTCACTGTGTGGCCCGGCAGAAAGCCCATTTCCATCAGACGGTGCGCAAACTCATCGGGCAGGTCGATGTGGTCAACGACGGCCTCGTCCCCAACCTCCAACTGCGCCAGCGTCAGGCTCTCCACGGACACCCCGGCTTTGAAACTCATTTGCAGCTACCTCCAGTATCCAAGGCGCGAAAAAAAGTGTCAATCGGGGCCTCTTGCTTGATCTTCGATTCCTCGCGTGTGCGTGCTACACTTCACTCGTGCCGGTCGCGCAACCCCAACGCTCCTACACGCGCGATGAGGTCTGCCGCCTGCTCCAGATACGCGAAACGGTTCTCGAGCAGTGGGAGGAGTATCGCTTTATCGAACGCCAGCCGGAGTACGCCTTCCGCGATCTGATCGCGCTTCAAACGCTGCGCAAGCTGAGGAAAAGCCGTGTCCGTCCCGCGCGCATCCGCCTCATTCTCGACTCGCTCCGCAAGAAGCTCGGCAACGTGAAAGACCCGCTCAGCGAGTTGAAGGTTTCCGTCGACGGCCGCAGGATCGCCGTGCAGGTCGACGGCCGCAAGATGGAGCCTCTCTCCGGCCAGTTGCTGCTCGACTTCGACCGCGACGATCTGCGCCGCCTGCTTGAATTCCCAGCCGCGCGCGCCCGCCAGGAGAAGGACGCCCAGGGCGCGGCTCAAAAGGCCGAGTCAGACCGCTGGTTCGAGAAAGGGATGAAGCTCGAACAATCCGGCGCGCCAGCAGATGAAACACTGGCCGCCTATCGCCGCGCGGTGGAGGCCGACCCGCGCGCCGCCGGTGCGTTGCTCAATCTCGGCGCCATGCAATACCGCCTCAATAACCACGCGGAGGCCGAGCGCTGCTACCTGCGCGCCATCGAGGCCCGTCCCGGCTACGCTCTCGCGCACTTCAACCTCGCTATCCTCTACGACGAGACCGGCAACTGGCCGGCGGCTCTGGAGCATTACCTGGAGGCCCTCCGCCTGGACCCGCACTACGCCGACGCGCACTACAACATAGCCATCCTCTATCAAAACCAGGGCGACAGCCTCAAAGCCGTGCGCCACTGGCGCCAATACCTCAAGCTCGACCCTCAAGGCTACTGGGCCGGCATCGCCCGCCGCGAACTCTCCCGGCTTCGCCGCTCCACCATCATCGAAGGCGCCGGCGGCTAAGAGCGCCATCGCCTTCACTCTGTCGCTGCGCCCAGTCCGCGAAGGCCAGCCCCTCCCCGCGCTATCCTGGAGTTTTGGAGGTCCCCCCGTTTGAGCCGCATTTCCCTGGCCTTCCGCGCCTTCTTTTCCATTCTCGGAGGCTCGCTGGCCGCCGATATCGCCCAGGCCTTCGGCTACACGAAGGCAGCCACGGAAAAACCGGCCTCCGAACCCGCGAAGGAACCGGCGCTGAAGCCCGCCGACGGAGCCCTCCAGCTCCTCGGAATCCTCCAGCGCGACGCGCGCCTGCTCGATTTCTTCCTTGAGGACATCAGCGGCTATTCCGACGACCAGGTGGGCGCCGCGGTCCGCAATGTCCACGCCCAATGCCAGCAGTCTTTGCGCAAGTACTTCAGATTCGCTCCCGTGATCGACGGAGTGGAAGGCACCTACGCCAAGCCTGAGTCCGCCGGCCAGCTCGCCAAGGATGCCGCCGCCATCAAGTTCGTCGGCAACCTGCCCGCGCAGGGCAAACCCGCCGGCGGAACGCTCCGCCACAAGGGCTGGCGCGCGGACAGCGTCATGCTGCCGGCCATGAACCCAAAGCAGACCACCGCCATCCTGGCCCCGGCCGAACTGGAAGTTGAATAAACATTGCACTATCTAGGAATCGATCTCGGAACCACCAACTGCGGGTTCGCCTGCACATCTGAGGGCGATGCCCCCGTTGAACTCTTGCCAATCCTCCAACTCGTCCAACCGGGGGAATGCAGCCCCGAGCCGCTGCTCGAATCCGCGCTCTATCTTTCGCGCGATGGTGAATTCCCTGAGGGCGCATTGGATCTCCCCTGGCGCAAAGGCGCCACTGAAATCGTCGGCCGCCTCGCCGCGCGCCGCGGAGTCGAAAGCCTCGGCCGCCTTGTGACTTCGGCCAAGTCCTGGCTCTCCTACACCGGCGCCGACCGCACCGCCGCCATCCTCCCGCCGAACGCCCCCGAAGGCGCACCGCGCATCTCGCCTGTCGACGCCTCGCGCAACTACCTCGAGCATCTTCGCGCCGCGTGGGATCACACTCACCCAGATTCCCCCTTCCACGAGCAGAGCATCGTGCTGACGGTCCCCGCTTCGTTCGACGCTGTCGCTCGCCAGCTCACCCAGTCCGCCGCCGAGGCGGCCGGCTATAAGAGCCCCGTGCTGCTCGAAGAGCCCCAGGCCGCGCTCTACGCCTGGCTCGAGCGCCACCCCGACTGGCGCGAGCGCCTCCAGCCCGGCAATCTCGTCCTCGTCATCGACGTCGGCGGCGGCACCACCGACTTCTCCCTTATCGCGATCACCGGCGAAGAAGGCAACCTCCAGCTCGACCGCGTCGCCGTCGGCGAGCACCTCCTGCTCGGCGGCGACAACATGGACCTCGCCCTGGCCCACTCCGTCTCCCGCGCCCTCGCCGAGCAGGGCCGCAAGCTCGACAACATTCAATTCCACGCCCTCTGGCAACAGTGCCGGCTCGCCAAAGAGAAGCTGCTCTCGAACCCGAAGGCGAAGGATGAGCCCGTCACCATTCTCGGCCGCGGCACGGGCGTTGTCGGCGGAACCATCAAGAGCAAGCTCTCCCGTGTCGACGTCGAGCAACTGCTCGTCGAAGGCTTCTTCCCCATCGTCACGAGCAGCGATATGCCCAACCGCCGCCGCGCGATGGGCCTGCTCGAATTCGGCCTCCCCTACGAGCCCGACGCCGCCATCACGCGCCACCTCGCACGCTTCCTCCGCCAGCAGGCCTCGCGCGCCGAACACGGCGCCGTCCGCCGCGGATCGAGCGGACTCGCCTGTCCCACGCATGTCCTCTTCAACGGCGGCGTCTTCCGCGCCGAGATGCTGCGCACGCGCGTTCTCGAAATCCTCAACCGCTGGCTCGCCGAGGAAGGCGTGGAGCCCGCGCAGGCGCTGGTCGGCGAGGACCTCATGCACGCCGTCGCACGCGGCGCCGCGTTCTACGGCCGCACGCGCGCCACCGGCGGAATCCGCATCCGCGGCGGCGTCCCGCGCACCTACTACGTCGGCATCGAAACCGCGATGCCCGCCGTTCCCGGCCTGCCCGCGCCGATGAAGGCTCTCGTCGTCGCGCCATTCGGAATGGAGGAAGGCACCGGAGCGCCGATCCCCGCCGGCCAGTTCGGCCTCGTCGTCGGCGAGCCCGCCGAATTCCGCTTCTTCGCATCAGCCACACGCAAGAACGACGAACTCGGCACGACGCTCGACGAGATCACGGAAGACCTCGAAGAGCTCGCGCCCGTGCAGGTCACCCTCCCCGCGGAAGGCGATGAAGGAGCGATAGTCCGCGTCACGCTTGAAACGCAGGTCACCGAAACCGGCGTGCTCGAGCTCTGGTGCGCCGCCGCCGATGGCCGCCGCTGGAAACTCGAATACCAGGTCCGCGAAAAGAAGTCATGAAGATCGGCATCGATCTCGGCACAACCAATTCCGCTTTCGCCTACATCGATCCGCGCGACGCTGACGACGCGGACTTCCCTCCCGTCCACGTCCTCCAGATCCCGCAGCCGGTCGCAGGGGGCGCCGTCGAGCCGCGCCGCACCCTGCCGTCGTTCCTCTATCTCGAAGGCGACGGCGCGGTGGGCGAATTCGCGCGTGAACAGGGCGCACTCGTCCCCACCCGCCTCGTCCACTCCGCCAAGAGCTGGCTGTCCAACCCCGAAGTCGACCGCACCGCTAAGATCCTCCCCTGGGATGCACAAGAAGCCGGACGCGTCCTCTCGCCCGTTGAAGCCTCCGCGCGCTATCTGCGCCACATGCGCGAGGCATGGGAAAACTCCGGCCGCGGCCCTATCACCGAACACGACGTTGTCCTCACCGTCCCCGCCTCGTTCGATGAAGAGGCCCGCGAGCTCACCGTGCAGGCCGCCGCCGATGCCGGCTTGCCGTCGATCACGCTTCTCGAAGAACCCGCCGCCGCGTTCTACGCCTGGATCGCCAACCATCTCGCGCAATCTCAAAAGACTCTCGCCGACGGCATGACCGTCCTCGTCGTCGACGTCGGCGGCGGCACCAGCGATTTCACTCTCATCCGCGTCTCGCGCGAAGGCGACCGCGTCGAGTTCACGCGCACCGCTGTCGGCAAGCACCTGCTGCTCGGCGGCGACAACCTCGACCTCACCCTCGCCTGGCTCGTCGAATCGAAGCTCAATCGCCAGCTTTCCGTGCGCCAGCGCAGCGCCTTGCGCCGCCAGTGCTCCGCGGCAAAAGAGAAACTGCTCGGCTCGCCCGATGTTCCCGGCGTCGAGATCAGCATCCTCGGCGCGGGCAGCGCGCTCGTAGGCGGCGCGCTCAAAGCGAGCATTCTTCGAGAAGAAGCCCTCGAGCTCGCCCTCGAAGGATTCCTCCCTGCCTGCGCTCTCGACGAGAAGCCAGTCGAAGACAAGAAAAGCCTGTTCCGCGAAATCGGCCTACCCTACGTCAGCGACCCGGCGGTGACGCGCCACCTCGCCGCCTTCCTCACCTCCTCGCAATCTCCCGCGCCGGACGCCATCCTCTTCAACGGCGGCTTCTTCATCCCCCAGATCCTCCGCGACCGCGTCGCTGAAGTCGTCGGTGGCTGGTACGGCAAACGTCCCCTCGTCCTCGAGAACAACGACCTCGACCTCGCCGTCGCCGTCGGAGCCGCTTATTACTCACACGTGCGCTCCACCGGCTCGGGCGTTCTCGTCCGCGGCGGACTCCCGCGCTCCTACTTCCTGGGCGTCGCCTCCCCCGAGAACACGCTTCGCACGGTTTGCCTCGTTCCGCGCGGCGCGGAGGAGGGCTCCACTCTCACGCTTGACCTCGAAGACCTCCAGCTCGTCGCCAACCGCCCCGTCTCATTCCGCCTCTACAGCTCCCTCACGCGCACGGAAGACAAGGTGGGCGACATCGTGGACTACTCACCCGATGACGTCGGCGACTCGCTCCACCAGCACGCGCCGCTTGAAGCCGTGATCCGCTTCGGCAAGAAAGTCGAACAGCGCCTCGTGCCCGTGCGCCTGGGAGCCCACCTCACCGAAGTCGGCACACTCGAGATCTGGGCCGAATCGAAAATCAGCGAGCATCGCTGGCGCCTCCAGTTCGAGCTGCGCAAGGCCGTCCTCGCCGAAGACCGCAAGAAAGCCAGGCCCGCCGCCGTCATCAGCGCCGAAAGCGTCGTCCAGGCCGAGCGGCTCATCCGCGACGTCTTCGAGGCCGGCGCCCTCGCTCCCGAAGAACTGCCCGCGCGCCTCGAACAGACCCTCGCCCTCGGACGCAACTCCTGGCCGCTCGACACCATCCGCCGCCTCGCGGACATCTTCCTTCAATTGAATGAAGGACGCCGCCGCAGCCCCGCCCACGAAGCCCGCTGGCTGAATCTCGCCGGACTCTGCCTCCGCCCCGGCTTTGGCTTCCCCGGCGACGACTACCGCATCGAGCTCGCCCGCCGCGTCTGGGCGCAGGGCCTCCAATTCGCCAACAAAACAGAGTGCGAGACGCAGTGGTGGATCTTCTGGGGACGGGTCGCAGGCGGCCTCAATCGCAACCAGCAGGCAGACGTTTTCCAGCGCCTCGCCTACGCTCTCCTGCCCAAAGGCAGGCCGCCGCGCCTGAATACCAGCCTGCTGCGTGAAATGTGGCGCTGCGCCGCCAGCCTTGAGCTCCTGCCGGCGGGCACGCGCACCGATCTCGGCAACACACTCGTCAGGACGATCCGTTCCGGCGAATTCACGCCCAGCGACCTCTGGTGCCTCGCGCGCATCGGAGCGCGCCGCCTCTTCTACGGACCCATCAACCAGGTCCTGCCCCCCCAGACGGCGCTGCGATGGATCGAATCGATCGCCAAGGTCCCGGCCGCCGCCGAGAGCATCGCGCGCCTTGGCCAGATCACGGGCGATTCCACGCGCGACCTCCCGCCAACGGCGCTCGATCTCGTCCGCAAGACTCTCGCCGGCGACGCATCGCTCCTCGCTCTCTTCGAAGGCGATGAGGCGCGCGATCTCGATCACCTCGCGCGGGTCTTCGGCGAAGAGCTCCCCGCCGGCCTGGTGCTCGAAAGCAGCCCCGTCAATGAATGAGCTCGCCCTCGTCCGCCTCATTCGCAAGCTCACTCCGGCTGATGCTCCCGGCGTCATCGCCGGCATCGGCGACGACTGCGCCATCCTCCGCCCCCGCTCCAACGAAGATCTCCTCATCACCACCGACCTCCTGATCGAAGACGTTCACTTCCGCCGCGAAACGCACTCGGGCGCCGACTGCGGCTGGAAAGCCCTCGCCCGCGGCCTCAGTGACATCGCCGCCATGGGCGGAACACCGCGCGCCTGCCTCGTCTCGCTCGCTCTCGCGGCGTGGACCAACGCTGAATGGGTCCGCAGTTTCTACCGCGGCCTGAATCAGCTCGCCGCGCGCCACAACGTCGCCGTCATCGGAGGCGACACCACACGCACCGAAAAACTCACCTGCGACATCGTCGTCATCGGCGCCGTGCCGCGCGGACGCGCCCTCCGCCGAGACGGCGCCAAGCCCGGCGACATCATCTGCGTTACGGGAGCGTTGGGCGGCTCCGCTCTCGGCCTTGAGACCCGCAAAGGGCCCGCCCTCCGCCGCCACCTGCGCCCTAAACCGCGCCTCGAAGCCGGCCGCCTCATCCGCGCACGCCTCCGCGCCTCCGCCTGCCTGGACCTGAGCGACGGGCTCGCCCTCGACCTCCACCGCCTCTGCCTCGAATCCAAAGTCGCCGCTGACCTCTGGGGTCCGCTTCCGTCATTCCCTGGCGCATCCATCGAGCAGGCCCTCGCCGGAGGCGAAGATTACGAGCTCCTCTTCACCATTCCTCCGGCCCGCAAACTCCCCGACTTCATCGCGAATCTTCCCCTCGCCGCCATCGGCACGATCAAAGCCGGAAAGCCCGGCGCGTTGACCTTCGCAGGCCTCCCCCTAAAGCCCGCCGGCTGGAATCCCACGCTGTGGTGAACTCCTACGGTCAACTTTGTTAAGGAAGTCAACACCAAAATCCCGCCGCGATCCTTCCAACTCCGACAAAGCAAACGGCCGCGCCCACGGCAGCGCGATCTTTCGACACCCCGCAGGTTTTACGCAATCAGTGATACCTCCGCCCATGCCTCGCTCGTCTGAAAAGACGTGAGCAACCTGGATCCGGCAAAGCGGCAACCAACCGCAAATCGTCACGGTTAGACAGCCGCCGGAATTCCCAATTTCACCCCATAAACAACCCAAGGAGATTCTTGTGCGCAAACTCGTCTACATTGCTGTCCTCGCCCTCGCGAGCCTCAGTTTAATTGCCGCTACCCCCGACCTCGGCAGTCTGAAGGTCACCATCAACGAGACCTTCAACGCCGGCCAGTCCGTTCTGCCCGCGGGCCGGTATTCCATCCGCCCGTTGAGTATCGCCGGCGAGCAGTCCGTCCTCATCGTCGAGTCCACGGACGGCAAATCGGTCCTGATCCCCGCTATGCGCTGGACACCGAACGTCCTCCGCAGCAATACGAAGACCGAGGTGGTTCTCGAGCGCCGTGACGACGGCCGTATCGTCTTGACCACTGTCTGGCTCGGCGGCTCCGACACCGGCTTCCGCGTGATCAACGTATCGAGCCCCGCCGCTTCGCCGGCCGTGGCTGAGTAACCCCTTCCGGGCGGGCCGGCCCTCCGGTCCGCTCCTCCCCAGAGCGGCTTTGCACCGCTCCAGCTCTCCATTCAGCGACGCGATCTGCTCGCGCTCCGTCTCAACGAAGTTCACTCTTCCCTCGATCTTTCCCAACTCCGCCCGCGCGCGCTCCAGTCTCGACACCGCGCTCATCCACGCGCCCCGCGGCGCTGCTGCGCTCCCCTCTTCCGCCAACTCGCGATGCAGCACGCCCAGTTGCAGCAGCCCGATCGCGTACTCCCTCCGCCACTCCACGTTGGCCGGGTCCCGTTCGCACAGCTTCTCGAAGATCGGCGGCGATTCCGTCATCTGCTCGATGCCCCCGGTACGATCTCCCGTCCTCCCCAGGGCGGCCAGCACGAGCCCGAGATCGCTGAGGTCCAGCGCCAGGTCCGACATCGCCTCCATGTCCGGACCATTGGTCCACGCCCTCTCCGAGTCGATCCTCAGCGCCTCGCGGTAATGCCGTTCCGCCCCGGCCAGGTTCTTCTGCTGCGTCAACACCGCCGCCAGCCGTTTGTGGCACAGCGCCACGTGCCGCCGCGCGTTCGAATTGCCCGGCTGCATCGCCGCCAGTTCTGGATATGCGCCCAGCGTTTTCCTCCAGAGATCCGCCGCCGCGTCCCAGTCGTGTGCGTTTGTCACACGGTAAGCCACGTTCCAGCGCGACCTCGCCAGCGCCTTGCGCGCCTCGAGTGTGCTTGAAAGTCGCGCGTTCTCTCCAGAAGCGCGGCCGCCTCCCGGTACAACACCTGCGCCTTCTCGCGTTCCCCGCGCGTCTCCAGCAGACTCGCGATGCGCTCCTCGACGTCAGCCAGCGACCGGATCGCGCGCTGGTCGTTCGGCGACTCCGCCACCAGCTCGCTTAAAAAAGCCTTCGCGCGCCCGTAACTCTCGAGCGCCGCACCCGTGTCCCCCAGGTTCGCCGCCGCCGGATTCCCTTGAGCGTCTCCGATCTTCGCGTAAGCTTCCGCCAGTTCCCACTTCAGCGCGGCGCCCTTGCTCCCGGCCTCAAGGCTCTGAAGAGATCTGAGCGTTTTCTGGACCAGCATCTCCCGCGCCTTTGTCGAACCCGGCAGCTTCTCCACTTCGCCGTAGACCTCGAACACCACCGCGCGCGCAAACTGGCGGAGCTGGTTGAAGCGCATCTGCGCTTCGCTCCCCACGCGCCAGATCACCACGAACGCCGCCGCAATTCCCAACAGCGCCGCTGCCGCCACCCCCACCGTCCATCTGTTCCTCCCTGCGAATTTCCGCGCCCTGTGCCACGCGCCTCCCCTTCGCGCCTGCACCGGACAGCCGCGCAGATATCTCTCGATGTCGGCTGCGAGCGCTTCCACGCTGCTGTAACGCTTCGCAGGATCTTCGGCCAGCGCCCGCTCGATAATGCCCTCCAGATCGCGATCCCCAATCGCCCCCCGCGTGCGCCCGGTCAACATCTCCAGCAGGATCACCCCCAGCGAGTGAATATCGATCGCCGTCGTCAACGGTTCGCCCCGCAGTTGCTCCGGACTCGCATAACGCGGCGTCAGCGGCGCGCCCTCCACATACTCCATGACGAAGTACGGGCGCCCGTCCTCGGTTGTGCCGCCGTCCATCAGGTGCGCGATGTTCGGGTGCTTCAGCCGCGCCAGAATCTGCCGCTCGTGCCTGAAGAGCTCGCCGAGCAGCGCCGCATCCACACCCGCGCCCACCACCTTGACCGCCACCGCTTGCCGGTACTCCCCGTCGTCCCGCTCCGCTAAATACACCGTGCCCACGCCCCCGCGACCCAACTCATGCACCACCTGGTATCGCCCGATACGCTCCGGCGCCGTCTCCGGCGCGCTGGCCGCCTCGCGCCATGCCGCCGGCGACAAGAGCGCCGCCGCGCTCTCCTCGTACTTCAGAAAGGATTCGACCTCCGCCCGCAGAGCCTCATCCTCGCCGCACTCTCGTGCAATCGCCGCCTCCCGCTCCTTCGGCGCCGCCCCCAGGAAGCGATTCAGAATCTCTTTGATGCGCGGCCAGGACTCGTCGCTCACGGCTTCAGCCCCTCGTCGAGGTACCGCGCCAGCCACAGCCGGGCCGTCACCCACTCCTGCTCCACCGCCGCCGTCGAGATCCCCATCACCGCCGCCGCCTCCTCCGTCGTCAGCCCGCCAAAACACCTCAGCTCCAGGATCTCCGCCTCTCTGGAGTCGATCGCGGCCAGTTTGTCCAACGCGCGGTTCAGGTCGATGAAGTCCACCACGCCTTATCCGGTCACTTGAAGCTGGTCCTCCAGCGGCACGCGCTCCAAACCCGCCACCCTCTACCGAGCGTTCCGCTGCGAGGCGTAATCGATCAGCACCCGCCGCATCATCCGCGACGCCACCGCCAGCAAATGCGGCGCCGATTCCTCGTGGATCTTGCGCTGTCCCGCCAGCCTCAGGTAGACCTCGTGAACCAGCGCAGCCGGTTGCAGCGTGTGGTCGCGCCGCTCGCGGCTCAGGTGCCCCTGCGCCAGCCGCCGCAGTTCCTTTTACACCAGCGGTATCATCTCATCCAGAGCCTTCCGCGCGCCTCTCGCCGGCCTCTCTTCGAACCCTGAAGACTCCATTTCAGATCACGAAGTATCATATCGTCCCCTCTACCCTGAATTGCGGCGAGGAAGATTTCTGCGCGCGCCATGAGGGATTTTCCCCGCAGTCGCCGAGAATCAGATCGGGAACACTTCA
This sequence comes from uncultured Solibacteraceae bacterium, assembly GCA_964472745.1. GTDB lineage: Bacteria > Acidobacteriota > Terriglobia > Bryobacterales > Bryobacteraceae > CAYYNC01. The sequence continues at coordinate 11,633 of CAYYNC010000020.1, read as the reverse complement.
AAGCGCTCGAATCGGAGATTGGATCGAAGGGTTGGCCGGCGGTATGTAAGGCGCAGCCGTGGCGAGCGGCGCGTCAGGCTGGTCCGGCAGTGAGGAGGCGCGGGGGCGTTTTGCGGCCGTGACCGGCCATCGTGGCGCTCTCGCGTTGCCGGGCTGGCTGTGCGTGTAACAAAGCCTTCAGGCTGTGTTCTTGTCCGTGATCCTGAGCCCCCACCGCCCGTCACCGATAGTCCTGATTCTCAAACCCAAACCACGCCGGAGGCTCGCCCTCGAGTGCCTCCTCCAGCCACCGTTCGTACCAATCGAGAAAGCTCGGGTCTTTGACGAAGTACGGCGGATACCAAAGCTGTGCATCAAGGTAGATCACGCGCCCCCGCGCTTGCCCCGAAACGATCAGCCGCGCCGAATAGGTGCACCCCTGATCGCAAAGGTTGATCGTCCCCCGCCCCCATCCCGGCCAGTCGGGCGCCACGAACGGCGCCCAACAGGAACTGGGAGATGCGCCCGCGCGAACGATTCCCTCCGCGCGCCGCGCATCGCGCATCTTCGCGGCATGCCACGCCAGCCTGAGATCCTCGCAGTCCACCAGCGGGCACGGCGAAGCGAGAAAGCCCGCAACCTCCCCCTCTTCCTCAAACCAGTGATCCCACTCTGAAAGCGGCTCGATCCCGTAGAACGGACCCGCGCCGCCGTCGCCCGCCCGCAGCAGAAACTCGCGGTAATCCTCCGGCAGCACAACGCCGTGCTTCCGCTCAAATGCGATAAGCTCCGCCTCCGGCATCGGCTCGCGCATCCGGAATTTGTGCTTCGCCGCTCCGAACCAGCTCTCCGATCCCGGAATCGCCGCGATCGCATCGAGCTTCCTCATCGCCGCCGCAATTCGTTCAGCGAACACAAATCCTCCTGCCCGCCTAACCCGCCTCAGCCGCAATCCGCGCCTACCACCGCCTGCCCTCCTCAAACCGCCCCAGCGCCAGCGCCTGGTGCGCCTCGCTGGCAAACCGGCAATTCTTGCGGATGAAGCGCATCGCCTCCTCAATCTCGGAAGCGATCGCCCGCGCCGCCTCCCACCGCCGCGCCTGCGGCAGCCCCGCCTCGATGTGCACGGGATTCGTGTGCGCGAAAAACGGGCGCCCGGTGCGCGTATGAGTCTCTCCCGCCACCCTCGCGCTGGTTCATCGCCGCCTTCTGACTCGCCACCGCGCCGTCATGAACGATCTCCAGTTTCTCGAACGGCACGCGAGACGCTGCCCGCGCGATGACCCTCGCCCTCCGCGCATTCTTCAGAACCGCGCCCGGACCCTGCCCATTCACGCTCACCTCCAGCAGCGGCCCGTTGGACACGAACGTCCGCCCCGCGCGCAAGCCCGCCAGCCGCGTCTCGTACGAAAACGCGCCGCGGACCTGCACGAACAAACGGTTGTGGTCGTACTCCCGCCAGTCCGTCCCCATCGACTTCGGCAGCCGCAGCCCGCAGTTCAGAAACCTGTAATACCACTCGTATTCCACCGGAAACCCGTCGGCGATGTTCAGCGCGTCCACGCGCCCGAGCGCAATCGCCACCGGCGCTTCCATGCCGTGCCCGTTGTGGCGCCACACCGTCGTCCCGCCCAACCTCCGCGCCTCCGCGCACAACATCGAGAGAGTCGGAAAGTCCGGCGCGTCGCCGTCGGGCGAAAGCTGACCTGTCGACACCGGCTCGATCAGCCGCGGGGTGTTCAGAAACAGGCAATGCCCGTAGCCCAGGTTGTGCGGGCGCTCCTTCGAAACGAAGTTGTTCCGGCGCTCATCGCCCATGTCCATGATCGGGCCGTCCCGCGAAAACTCAGGCAGCCGCACGATCGGGATGCGGTTGCTCGCGTCCGGCAGCTTATTCCGGATCAAGTAGCTGATCACGTTGACGTCCACCGCTTCCGCCGGCGGTACAATCCGCATACGCTCGTCCACCGTCTCCTCGATGCCGACGTTGTAGTGCGTGTGCGTATTGCCCGAATACCAACCGGTGCGATGCAAGTCCGCCACAAGCTTCAGCGGAACATTGTGCACGCGCGAGCCCTCGCCCGCCTCGACCACCGCCCTCTCCGGCTCGTGGCAGATCCGGCGCACCACCTCCACCTCGTAGCGTCCCGCCTGCCCGGCCACCTCGTAATCGCCGCGCACAGAGAAGCGCCGCGCGCCCGGCCGGCTCTTCGGCGGCATCGACTTGACGCGCTGCGCCGGCATGAACGCCTGCCCGCTCGCCGCGTCGGCGATCCGCGCCTTCGCGCTCACCGGCTTCCCCGTCGCCGCATCGCGCACGGTCCCCTGGATCACGCCCATCGGACGCGCGCGTTTGCACAGAGGCCCCGCTTGGCGGCGCCGGCGCGCTCCCGCCAATCAGCACCGGAATTGAGTTCAGGACTTCGCGGCGCGAAAGGTGGACATGTTCCATGGCGGCCTGCACACCCCTGAAGTATATGCTGGGACGCAATCGAGGGCCACGACCCGCGCCCTTTCATGTAGCCTCAAGAAGAACCGAGGCGAAGGAGCCCCTCCGAATGAGCAAGGTGCTGATCATCATCGGCGACGCCGCCGAAGCGCTCGATACTGTCTATCCCCTTTGGCGCGTGGTTGAAGAAGGCTGGGAGGCCGTGGTCGCCGCGCCCGAAAAGCGCGTCTATCACCTCGTGATGCACGAAATCCCGCCCGGCTGGGACGTGACGAAGGAATCACCCAGCTACCATTGGGCCTCCGACATCGCTTTCCGCGACGTCACGCCGGAAGAGTACATCGGCCTCTTCATCTCAGGCGGACGCGCGCCCGAGTATCTGCGCTACGACCAGGACCTCATGCGCATCACCCGCCACTTCTTCGACGCCCATAAGCCAGTCGCCGTCGTCTGCCACGGCGCCGAGATCGTCGCCACCGCGGACGTCATCCGCGGCAAACGCATGGCCACCGTCCCCAAGTGCAGGTTCGACGTCGAGGTCTGCGGCGCGACGTTCGTCAACGAAAGCTGCGTCCGCGACGGCAACATGGTCAGCGGCCGCACCTGGAAGGACAACCCGTACTTCATCCGCGAGTGGATGAAGATGCTTCACGGATACGAGCAGGGAGGTGCGCAGTCATGATCAGCCGCCGCCGTTTTGCACTCCTCTGCGGCTCCGCCGCGTTCGCGCAGGCGCCCGAAGAGAAAGTCGAACTCGAGTGGCACGACGCGAAGAAGTTCGCCGTCGAAGGACTCGGCTTCTCGGACGTGAAGTCGCCCTACGACCGTCTGCCCGCGCGCGCCGAGGGCGTCGTCCGCAAGGAGGTCTGGGACCTCAGCCGCGATTCCGCCGGCGCGCTCGTCCGCTTCACCACGAACGCGCCCACCCTCCGCGCCCGCTGGAAACTCACGCGCAGCCGTCTCGCCGGCGTGAACATGACCGCCATCGCCGCCAGCGGACTCGATCTCTACGCCAAAAAAGGCCCCGCCTCGTGGCGCTGGCTCGGCGTCGGAAGACCCGCCAACGCCCCTGTGATCGAATCCGATCTCGCCGGCGGAATCGCCAAGGGCGAGCGCGAGTACATGCTCTACCTCCCGCTCTACAACGGAGTGACGTCGCTCGAGATCGGCGTGCCGAAAGGAACACCCGTCGCCCCCGGAGCGCCCCGTCCCGCCAATCGCAAACCCATCGTGTTCTACGGCACATCCATCACCCACGGCGCTTCCGCCTCGCGCGCCGGCATGACCCACGTGGCCATGCTCGGCCGCAAGTTCGACCGCCCCGTAATCAACCTCGGCTTCTCCGGCAACGGGCGCATGGAACCGGAAGTCGTGAAGTTCATCGCGGAGCTCGATGCCGCGGTCTTCGTTCTCGACTGCCTTCCCAACATCACCGCGAAAGGCGTCGAGGAGCGAACCGAGCCCTGCATGAAGATCCTTCGCGACGCGCACCCGTCGACGCCCATCCTCCTGGTCGAAGACCGCAACTACCAGGACGGCTGGCTCATCCCCTCGCGCCGCGAACGCAACGAAACCAGCCAGGCAGCCCTGCGCGCGGTCTACCAGAGATTGCAGCGCGCGAAGATGCGCGACATCTACTACCTGCGCGGCGCAGACCTTCTCGGCGGCGACGGCGAAGCCACCGCCGACGGCTCGCACCCCAGCGACCTCGGCTTCGTCCGCCAGGCCCAGGCCTTCGAAAAGCCCCTGCGCAAAATCCTCAAGTGATCCAATGCGCGGCAAAGTCATCCTCGTCACCGGAGGCGCTGGCGGCATCGGCGCCGAAACTGGATCGCGCCTCGCCGCCGAAGGCGCGCGCGTGATCCTCGCCGACCTCGACGCCGCGCAAGCCGAGGCGAAAGCCGCGTCCATCATCGCCGCGGGCGGCGGCGCGCTCGCCGTCGCTTGCGACATCACCAACCCCGCAGACTGCGACCGCGCCGCCCAGGCCGCCATCGTCCGCTACGGCCGCCTCGACGGCATGGTCAATTGCGCCGGCCTCAGCCGCCCTCACGACTCCATTTCTCTTCCGCCCGCTGATTGGACGCGCATGGTCGACATCCAGCTCAACGGCGCCTTCTACATCGCGCAAGCCTGCGCCAAACGCATGTGGCAGGACGGCGGCGCCATCGTCTTCATCACCAGCACCAACGCCGAAGCCGCCTTCCCCCGCCGCGCCGCCTACTGCGCCGCAAAAGCCGGCGTCGCGATGTTGACCAAGGTGCTCGCCATCGAATGGGCCCAACAACGCATCCGCGTCAATGCCGTCGGACCCGCCTACGTCGCCACAGAAATGACGCGGCGCAACATCGCCGCGGGCAACGTCAGCGAAGCTCAGATTAAAGCCCGCATCCCTCTCGGACGCCTCGCCCAGCCCGCCGACGTCGCCGAAGCCGTCTCCTTCCTGTTGAGTGACCGCGCCTCGTTCATCACCGGCCACTCGCTGTACGTCGACGGCGGCTGGCTCGCTTACGGCTACTTCTGAGGCCGCTCCGATGCCGCGCCGCTCGCTCATCGTGTTGATCGGGCTGTTGCTCGGCTCCACCACCATCAATTACATCGACCGCCAGGTTCTCTCCGTCCTCGCTCCCCTGCTCCGCGACGAGTTCAATCTCTCGAACGAACAATACGCAGGGATCCTGAACGCGTTCATGATCACCTACGCCCTCGCGATCCCGATGGCCGGCTGGGTGCTGGACCGCATCGGCGTCGGCCGCGGACTCACCCTCGCCGTCGCCTGGTGGTCCGCCTCCGGCATGCTGACCTCGCTCTCCCGCGGCGCCCTCAGCCTCGGCGCGTTCCGCGCGCTCCTCGCCGTCGGCGAGAGCGGGGCCTGGCCCTCTTTCGCGAAGGCCGTCTCCATCTGGGTGCCGCCCCAGTGGCGCACGATGGCCATCGGAGTCTGCAACAGCGGCTCCAGTCTCGGCGCCATGATCGCCCCTCCGCTCGTCGTCTGGATCACGCACCGCCACGGCTGGCAGGGCGCGTTCATCATCACCGGCGCGCTTGGCTTCTTCTGGGTGCTCGCCTTTCAGATCTTCCGCCGCTTCCACCCCCACATGCGCGAGACTGACCGCGGCCAGCACATCGCGGCGTCGACGCCCGTCTCCTGGCCGAACCTGCTGCGCCACCGCCAGGCCTGGATCGTCTTCGTCTGCCGTTTTCTCGCCGACCCCATCTGGTACTTCTACGTCTTCTGGATCCCCGAGTTCCTCACGCGCGAGCGCGGACTCAGCCTCCCCGCCATCGCCGCCGTCGCCTGGATTCCCTTCCTCGTCTCCGACATCTCGAACTTCGCCACCGGCCTCATCGCCCGCCAGCTCGAACACGCCGGCTGGAGCGTCAACCGCACCCGCAAATTTCTGATGTTCGCCGGTGCCGCCGTCTCCCCCATCGGCATCGCCGCCGTTCACGCCCACTCCCTCTTCTGGACCATGACCTTCATCTGCATCGCGATCTTCTTCTGGATGATCTGGTCCGTCACTGTGCAGACGCTCCCCGGCGACTACTTCCCCCCGCACGCCGTCGCCTCCATCTACGGCTTCGGAGGCATGGGCTCAACTCTCGGCTCCGTCGTCAGCATCTGGCTCGTCGGCCGCACCCTCGACCTCACTCACAGCTACGCCCCCGTCTTCATCGGCCTCGGCCTCCTCATGCCCATCGCCTTCCTTGCCGGCATGACACTGATGGGCCGCGTCGAACGCGTCGACCTGCGCGATTAGGCCCGCCTCACTTCGCCGGCGCGAACGCAAACCAGTGCCGCGTCCGGTTGCACGCCGCGCACACCGTCAGCATCACCGGAACCTCCACCAGCACGCCCACCACCGTCGCCAGCGCCGCCCCCGAGCCCGGCCCGAACAGCGCGATCGCCGTCGCCACAGCGAGCTCAAAGAAGTTGCTCGCCCCGATCAGAGCCCCAGGCGCCGCCACCGAGTACTCGACTCTGAAAACACGCATCAGGCCGTACGCCAGCGAAGAGTTGAAGTACACCTGCAACAGAATCGGAATCGCGATCAGCACGACATGAAAGAACTTCGCCGTGATGTTGTCCGCCTGGAACGCGAAGATGAGCACCAGCGTCGCCAGCAGCGCCATGATCGTCACTGGAGCGAAGCGAGGCAGCAGCGTGTTTTCAAACCACTCCTTCCCGTGCCGGTGAATCAGGATCGCCCGCAGCGCCGAACCCACCGACAGCGGAATCACGATGAACGTGATCACGGAATAGAGCAGCACCAGGAACGGCACCGCGAGCGACGATGCCCCGCTCACCAGAAACCGCACGATCGGCGCGAACAGCACCAGCATGATCAGGTCGTTCACCGACACCTGCACCAGCGTGTACGCCGGATCGCCGTCTGTCAGATAGCTCCACACGAACACCATCGCCGTGCAGGGCGCCGCGGCGAGAATGATCACCCCCGCGATGTACTGATCCGCCTCCGGCGGCGCAATCCAGGCCGCGAACACGACGCGGAAAAAGAACCATCCGATCAGCGCCATCGAGAACGGCTTCACCACCCAGTTCACGAACAGCGTCACCACCAACCCCTTCGGCCGCTGACCCACGCTCCGGATGGAAGTGAAGTCGACCTTCATCATCATCGGAATAATCATCAGCCAGATCAGAACCGCGATCGGAAAATTGATCTGGCTCCCCTGCCCGAACTCCATTCTCCGGAACGCGTCCACCATCCCCGGCAGCAGCTTGCCCGCCAGCACCCCGACGAGCATGCAGGCGCCCACCCACAGGCTCAAATACCGCTCAAAGAAATTGAGTCTCCTCGCTTGCTCCACGTCTGACCTCTTTCTACTACGACTTTGCCGGGTGGATATGCTCAACCCGACCATGACTGACTCTCAGGACGGTCCAAACCCGCCCCGGTCTCCGTTCCTGATTCCATGTCCGGCTCTCGCAGCCTCGTCGGTCGGGAGGATCAAGAACTCGATGCCGGGCCTTCCGTCGCGCGGCCAAAGCCCATGCTGCCCATTCGCCGATCGACGATGAGCTGCCCGATTCATCATATGATCGCCACGAGCGCTTTCAGCCGGCGAAGCGTCTGTGAATTAATGCAGTACCCGGTTCGTGGACCGTCCTCCCCGCTCCGGACCAGACCTGCGTCTTTCAGGATCCTCAAGTGTTCCGAGACTGTTGATTGCGCCAGCGGCAACTCTCCTACAAGCTGACTGCAAACCCTCGCCTCACGCTGCGATAGAATCCGCAGAATCCGCACCCGGGCAGGATGCCCGATGGCTTTCGCCAACAAGGCGAGCTCCTCGTCCGCTCCCGGCCCTTCGATGGGTTTGGGTTCAGCCACCGGCGCTTCGTCCGGCCAGCCACACCCGCTCTTCTGCAATCGACCCTTCGAGTACATCGTTTATCGTCGATTAACGATATCATTCAGTAATCCCGCACGTCAATGCCGGGCCTGCCCATTCGTCCCGGCGATGCGCCTCCCCGTCGCTGGCGGCTCTTGCCTCATCTCAGGAACCGCCTGCGCGGTCGCCGGGACCTCGATCTCCGGCATCCGCAAGCCCGCCCAGCGCTCGTCTTGATCGCGCCAGTGGCAAAACCGGACACGCGATAATCGTCCGCCATAAGACTTGGTTCCGCACCCGTCCACACCATTCGGCCCGGGGCGCGCCGTGTCTTCCAATCGACGCAATGCCTGCCGCCGCCATGCCGGCGGCAGGCCGCAGTCATTGAACCCATTCTGCCCAGCGGCACGGCGGGCTGGACAGCCAGAACCGGTAGTGTGATCCTTCAAGCTTCCGCGCCCGCCTCGCTCCGGATCTGCGAGAGAGATTGATCACGATTGACGGGGGTCCCACCTCCAGATCCGCATCGTGAGGATGAATGAAACCACGGCGGCCAACGCGGTCAGGCCGAGATCAAAACAGGTGTACGCGATCCGGTTCAACGCGTCGATCCATCCGACCCGCAGAATCATGAGAATCCCGCTGGCGGCGGTGAACAACGCGAGCAGGTAGATTAGCTTCTGCTGCCTCACCGAAGCCAGGGAAGCGCCCCAGACGGAGATTGCCAGAACCCCAACCGCCACCCAGAAGTGATTGGCATCCAGCCGGAAGCGATCCGCCATCATGTAGGTGAGCAGGCCGGGCGTTGCAGCGATGACAGCCAGAAGCACCAGCGTGGCCAGCGGCAGCCAGCGCCAGAGGCGCGATCCCCGCAGACCCGCAAGCGCCTCATGGCGCGATGCCAGCCGGCGCAGGCCCAGCGCAGGAATCAGCGCGACCAGAAGAGCCAGGACAAGATAAAGGAGCGGCTTAAGCCACGCTTCCCGAAATGCTCCCACGCGGACAGAAAAGGCTGATAGACCAAGGATCCTGTAGTTCGGAACCCAACTGCTGGTTCCAGTTTCGGTGAACGGCCGATCAAGCGAATTCCCGAACAGGAAGCCGGACTTGTACGCGTGACAGTCCGTGCAGCCGCCGGCGCCAAGCGCCGACCGGGCGGGCAGTACGTTGTGTGAATATTTGTAGACCGACGCATACGGCGAAGCTTCGTGAGCCTCCTTTGGAATCACTTCAAACCGTGCGCCCGATGTGTATTTCCGGTCGTCGTTGACGTAGACAAGACGCCGTCCTTCCATGGGGAAGGCGGTCGCCCGCAGATGTTCGGCCACCGCGACCAGCAATGCATCGATCTCTTCAGGCCTGTTGACCTCGATCATTCCGTCTCCGTTGTCGTCGCGGATCTGCGCAAGCTGCGGGTACTTCGACGGATCGTTCTTGTGGGCAAGCCACATGCCGTAGAAGTCTTTCATGAAGAGCTGATTCAAGGCCGGACGGCCCGGCTCCTCCAGCCCAACCCAAGCGGAATGTACGCGATCTACCGGGAAAATCTTCCCTTTGTACTTCGCCAGCGAGGGACGGAACTCGTTAACCGGCTTGTCGTCTGCCGTGAACAGATCGAGCTCTCCGTAGTGGTTCCAAAACGCCATGTCCTGGTCGTAGAACGTCCAGATCCGCTTCGGCGGCGGCGTGATGCGGGGCGCGCCGTTGTAGACGTCGCTGGCTTGCACAAGCGCGGCCTTGGTGTATCTCCGCGGAATATGGCATGTCGCGCAGGCGATCGTGTCCAGGTGCAACGGCGGCAGCCAGGAGTGCTTTGCGATGGGCGCTCCCAATGTCCCTTCCGAGTGGCACGACTCGCAGGATCGCACCGTGTTGTCCAGATCGTTCCGCACCCATCCGGAAGGATCGTCGCCCTTGCCGATTTGATGCACCTCCTTGCCCCGGATGCGGGGGTCCGATGCCCGGCTCCCCGAGGTGTGGCAATCGACGCACTTCAACCCCTTGGCAAGGTGGACATCGGTGCGTGCGGAGAACGACGCCCCCCGCTTCTTCCAGTCCGGCTTGGCGTGACAGTTCAGGCATGTTTCGTTGCGAGGCAGCGGCGCAATGTGAACTGTGACGTTGCCGTTCTCGTCGAATCGCGCCGGGTTGTAAACCACCTTCGGCTTCTCGTTGGCTGCCACCTTCCCCGCGACGACGCCAAAGCCCGCGCCTTCAGTTGCCGCCCACTTAAAATTCAGGTTGGCGAGCTGCGCGTTGCGCTTCTTGTAGTCGTATTCGGGCTGATGGCAAAGCAGACAATCCGCTTCGATCACGCCTGTCTCCAGCCAACGGGCTTTGTAGTAGTCGCCGTCAAGGCCGTTGTCTCCCCCGGGAGCCAGACCTGACGCGGGATCGGCCATTCTCTGGTCGTATCTCCTCCCGTCCCGATCCAACTCCATCGGCCCGCCGCCCGGGTGACAGTTGCCGCATGTGGCTGTGACGAAGTCAAACGAAGTCATGTCGATGGCTCTCGCGTTCGTGTTCTTCTTCGGCGCGAGCTGGCGGTAGAGGGGCGCCGGCGAGCACCAGTTGCCACCGTAGTTTCCGGGGCTCGATGCCCACTGGTACCGCTCGCCGAACACCGCGGGCGGCGCTTCGCCTCTGCCTTGTTGAAAGTGGAATCCCTGGGTGATCTTGTCGTAGTCGTGACACCCTTTTGCCCCGCACGTCTGGCGGGGAGAGTACGGTACGTCAACCTTTGGGTTGGCTACCGGGTTGATCACGTTCCCCGCCTCGTCCCGCAGCGGAAACGGCGGGCAGACTCCGAGCGGTTGTCCCACGGGCCCGGCGGCGAGACTCGTCACCGCGACTCCGAAAAGAAGAAGAAGCAACGGCAGCAATGGCATGGAATGATTTCCTCGATCGAGAGTTGCGCACAGCGAATCCACGAGTGGCGCGAGTGAAACCGGCTTCGTAATCGCCTCCGCACGGCGGGATCGTGGCGGCAGCGCTTCTGCGCTCTGTCCCGCGGGACGGGGCCCGGATTCAGCCGCCGCAACGAAGGCCTGCCAGAGGCGCATGTCCGGCATGATTCTCAAGAAAAAACCTCAATGACGTAGTTGAGCGTGTAGTACAGCCCTACCAGGATGAACACGACGCCGTTGATGCGCCGCGCCCAAAGCTCAAGATCGGAGATTCTCTGAAACGCCCGGTTCATTGATTTCGCTCCGAGCCCGAGTAGGACGGCGAAGGCCGGAACGGGAAGGCCCGTCCCCCGGCCATAGAGGGAGGGCAGCGCCAGCAGACTCCCGCTCGACACCGACAGCGGGACCAGGCTTCCGAAAAACAGGGCCGCGGAAACAGGACAGAACGAAAGGGCAAAAGCGCTCCGAGCGCCGCCGCCCCCGAAGCCCCCGTCCGCCGGCCTGCGCTGCAAGCACTCTGGCAAAGCCAAACGAAGGCGCCTTGACGCGGAGCATTTCCAGCATGAACATCCCGGCGAGTGTCAAAATGGGCCCGAGTATCTGGTTCATGACGCCTTCGAGCGCGTTGGAGAGCCCCACGGCTGTGGTCAGACTCGCCTCCAGAAGCCACCCGAGCAGCGCATAAGTCGCCACCCGGCCCAACGTGTAGAGAACCCCCGCAGCCGGCACGCGGCGCGGCTGCGCGACGCCTTTCCCGATATAGGAGATTGCAGCCATGCTCGAAGCGAGGGGGGCATGGGCTGATGGAGGTGAGCACGCCCGGCCACAATGCCGTGCCCGCCGCGAAGAGAGCGCCGCCTGAGACCCGGTCGTTCATCCGAGTCTCCTCAGGAACTCGCGCACTTCGCTCCCCACGTACTTCTGCATCGCGGCTTGGTCCCCGG
>CAYYNC010000019.1:0-101810 GCA_964472745.1 uncultured Solibacteraceae bacterium | reverse complement strand
CCCGGCCAGCTCCCACGTGCCGTTCAGCGCTTTGTGCTCCACATGCCGGCCGCCGGCCTCACGGACCAGAACCAGCGACTTGTTGAAAGCCGGAAGTCCTCGATGAAATGACGGTTCTCCGGAAGCTGGACATTCACCAGCCGCCACTCCAACTGTCCCGCCGCCAGTTCCTTGCCGAAACGGTCGTGGATCGCCTCCTTCGAGTGCATCTCGATGTTGCGGCAGGTTGTGCAGCGAACCATGACGTGAAAGTAATAGGCGATCGCCTTGCCCGTCCGCCGCGCCGCGAGGCCGCGGTCCGCCGCCTCCGCTGTCGAGTCTTGAGCGGCAGCCGGGGCGCGCCAGTTTCTGGCGGCCCTCACGCTCCGGACCGCAAGAAATCCGAACCCGGTGAGGATGAAGCCCAACAGCGCAGTGGTGAGAATCTTGCGAGGATTCATCGCGGAACCCGCACCTTCTTGCGCCGGCGGCCGGGCCCGCCGACCACCCTCGTCTCGCAGGGTTCCTCGTTCTCCGGAAACCTCTTTGCCCAGCTCGATTCAATCGATGCAAGCATGGCGCGACCGGGAAAGCCGCTGATCCCCATTGTTATTTCAGCTCCTTGGCGGTCAGCCGAGCAGCGGCTTGATTTCCGCCGGCGCCGCGACTCTGCCCGCCAGCTTCACCGCGCCGTCCACGGCGAGAGCCGGCGTCATCATTACTCCGAAACTCATAATCTGATTAATATCGGTGATCTTTTCGATCCGATATTCAATACCCAGCTCCTGCGCCGCTTTTTCCGCATTTTCAGTCAACTGCTTGCATTTTTGGCAACCGGTCCCTAAGATCTGAATGGTTTTCATTGCGATGTTCGCTCCTTGCGTCTCTTACTCTTCAGGGTCTATCGCGCCAGCGCCCCGTAAGCCATGCCCGTCAACGCCGCCAGGCCAATGACGAGGAGAACATACACCACCGTTTTCCTTGTGCCCAGCACGCTTCGAATCACGAGCATGTTGGGCAACGACAGCGCCGGCCCTGCCAGCAGTAGCGCCAAAGCAGGCCCCTGGCCCATCCCGCTGCCCAGCAGCCCTTGCACAATCGGAATCTCGGTCAGCGTGGCGAAATACATGAATGCGCCCGCGACCGACGCGAACAGGTTCGCCTGCCAGGAATTCCCGCCCACCGATTGCGTAATCCACGCCGGCGGGATCAAACCTTCTTCGCCCGGGCGCCCCAGCAGAACCCCCGCGACAATCACCCCCAGCAGCAGCAGCGGCAGGATCTGCTTGGCGAAATCCCAGGTCGTCGACAACCATTCTTTCGCCTCGCCCCCGCTGGAATTGAGCGCCACCGCCAGGCCAAGAAAGCCCGCGCTGAATGCCGCCTCGGGCGAGTGCGGCCTGAACCACGCCAGGGCCAACGCCGGGATCGCCGCCGCGCCCAGTTTCCACCACGGCATTCTGAACCAGCCCCCGAGCATCGCCCCCAGCAGGACCGCCGCCAGCCCCGTCACCCGCCACTTGTTCGAGTAAATCGCGTGCCAGGCGCCGCTAGCTTCCAGCGGGCGGCTCCAGTTCGCAAACACCAGAATGGCCACCATCGCGGCGAAAAAGAAACCGTTCTGCCACAAGGGGCGCACCGCCTCGGGAGCCGGAGCCGCCGCCTGCGCCGCGGCCTTTTGCATCTCCTCCTTACGGAAGATGAATTGCATCAGAAGCCCGATGATGACGCTGAAAACAACGGCGCCCACGGCCCGCGCCACGCCCAGCCGCCAGCCCAGCACCCGCGCCGTCAGGATCACCGCCAACACGTTGATCGCAGGCCCGGAATACAAAAAGGCGCTCGCCGGACCCAACCCGGCGCCCATCCGGTAAATACCGGCGAACAGCGGCAGCACCGTGCAACTGCACACCGCCAGCACCGTGCCCGACACCGAGGCCACGCCATAGGCGAGCACCCGGTTCGCCTTCGCCCCAAGGTAGCGCATCACCGACGCCGAGCTGACGAAAACCCCGACTGCGCCCGCGATGAAAAACGCCGGAACCAGGCAAAGCAGCACATGCTCCCGCGCGTACCACTTCGCCAACTGAAGCCCCTCGAGGATCGCACGATCGAACTTCGATCCCCCCACCGGCAGGTAATAGAACGCCAGGAACACCCCTGCCACAGTGGCCAGCTTCTTCCATTCCGTGCGCCAGTTCATCGGCGGATCCCCCCTACCTCCAGGCCCTCTCCAGCACTCGGCTGCATCACCGCCGCCAGACAGTCGAAGAAATCTCCCATACACTCGGCCCGCGGGCTGTAATACACCCGCACCCCCCGTCGTTCGTCCTCCACCAGCCCCGCGCCCCGCAAGCCCGAGAGATGCTTCGACACCGTCGACATGCCGGCGCCGATCAGCTCCCGCAACTCGCAAACGCAGCGAGCCCGCCGGGACAGTTCATCGGCAATGATCAGCCGCGATGGATGAGACGGCGCCTTTAGAAGCCGCGCCAGGCTTCTGAACCGCTCCTTGACCCCAATTCTCATCAAACGACCTCGTGGAACAACCATGCAATCAGTTGGCCATTTGGCCAAGAATCCTGAAAGCGCTTGAAATCATGAACTTGCCTGATCGGCCCACCCTCTTGAGTTCTTGGCAATTGGGCCAAATACCCCAAATCCAACCGCAACCCCCACCCGCGCTTCGAGCTGTCCCGCCAGCCCCAATCGCCTGCCGCGGACAAAGGCTCCGGCCCCCCGCGCATCCGGCAGGTTGGCAATCGGGCGATCCATGAGCTCAATGCAGAAACATCTGGAGCTGGAGTTGGAAAAGGTTGTTCGCCCGCGGCTGGACCCGCTCGCCGCGAGCGACGTAGCTCGTCATCAGCTTGGCCCTGTCTCTTCGCAGATAGTAGTTCAATCCGAAGGTCGCCTGCCGCGTATCCTGGGCGTTGACCACTCTCTCGTTGGGATCGAACGCCTCCAGCTTCGCCACCGCCTGGACTCTTCGTGAAAGAAATTTCGCGGCCTGCACGTACCACCCGCTGGCCGCGAAGTCGGCCCCCGCCGCCCTCTCGGCAAAGTGCAGGTGGGCCTTCATTACCTCCGCACGAACTGAGAAATCGCCCCAGTCCCCGGAGAATTCCACCCCCCAGCGCCGGTCGGCGCCTCGGAAGTGCTCGAGATCGTTGCCTGAGCTGCCCGGGCAGCAGGGCCGGAACGGCAGATCTCCGCCACGGCGCCATGCGGCCGCCAATCCCAACTGAATCGTCAGCGGACGCCCAAGAACCGCCCGCGGCCGCAGCGGCCGGTTCAGCAGTTGCCCCACCACCATGGGACCGATTCCGCGAAACCGATGATTGGCGCCGCGCCCATCGAATGCGCCGATAGCGTAGCGGAAACCTCGCTCGAGTTCGCCGTCCAACTGGATTCCCCGGTCGCGGTAGAAGGAGTCGATGTACGGGCCGTCGGGCGTCAGCGCATCGGTCACCAGCGAGCGATCCATGGTGAGGATCTCGAAGTCCGGCGTGAAGCGCTCGCGCCCGAATGCGGGTTTGAACTGCCCGGCGGCCAACTGCGCCTCTTTGCGAAAGGCGAAGCGCAGCCAGGCCTCCTGAAAGTAGGCTCTCCCATCAGTCGGACTGTTGTTGCCCGCCTTGAAAAGCCCCTGCGTGTACCATTGGATGCGAGGCGAGAGGTTACCGCCCACCATGAGCTTAAACCTGCGAAGGCCGAAGAGATCCTTGTCGTTCTCGATTGCCGAATACCTCGCCTGCACGTAGCTCGACCAGCGGATTTTCGATGCCGAGTCTCGCAGCGGCGGCGGGAGCACCTGGCCGAAGCCGGGACACCACAAGCCGGCCAGCCCCAGGAGCGCAATCGACAGGCGCAATCCGGCTGCCAGACGATCCGGACCCCGGATGCCACTCCCGTCGGGAGGAGCCGGTTGGCCGGATTCGGTTCGCCAGTCCCGAGCGGGAGCGCCGCCCAGTTCCGCGATCGCGGGCTTCCACGAGGACTCTCCCCGCGCATCAATCGCCGCCCGCAAACTCGAAAGCCACGCCGCGATGCCGGCGCCCGCTGGCCGAGTCTTTCTGCCAAATGCCGCGCCCCTCCCCAACCGGCGGCCAACCCCCTCCACCACGGAGGATCTCCGCGGCATCCCCGCCGCAAAACCGGCGGAAATGGACAGACCCTGCGCCGGCGCGGCCTCGCAAATGGTGAAACCGCCGCGCGTCCGGCGGCGCATCCTCGCTGGGCTCGTAAAGCCGCGCACAGTCCATGCCCGCCCAACCTCATCGCACGCCGCGGTCGGATCCATCCGGCTCCCCTCAACCGCTCACCGGAAGGTGCGGTTGATCCAGCGCGCGTTGGCACGTGCGGCAAAGAACCATCCGCCCCTCCAGGGGGAGGTCCTCAATCTTGTTGATGGGCGCGAGATGCCGCAAGCGCTTGGCCACGATCACCGCATGATCCAGACACAGCCCCGCTGAACAGGCGTGGCACAGCGCGACCGCCTCGCGCCTCGACCGGTCTTGGGCGCATTCCAGGCAGTGCATCGTCGGCCTCCCGGCGCTCTCGCCTTAAGCGCCTGCTTTGCGCAGCATGAGTGCGACCTCGGCCACGCGCCGGCCCAGACTCCGCGCTGTCGTCAGCCCCGTGTCGTCTTTGCTGACATCGTCCTTCACGCTCACCAGGATTCCGCCCAGCCGCGATGTCGGCCGGCCCTCGCTCACGATGATCATGTCCTGGCACAGCATCGCGGCGTGAATCGTTTGCAGCGTCAGTTCCTGTCCGCCGTTGCGCGCCGCGCCCACAGCCAGCGCGCCCCCCACCTTGTTGCGCATTGCGAACGTCCCGCGAAACGCCATCCACCGGTCCAGAAACGCCTTGCACAACGCGCTCATGTTGCTGAAGTAGACCGGCGTCCCGACAATGACGCCGCCCACGCCCGGCGCCCGCAGCTTGGCCTCAATCTGCGGAAAATCGTCCCTCTCGCCCTCCGCCAGCGGAACCCCCGCCGCCACCTCGCCCGGGATCTTCATTCCCCCCAGATCGATCAGCTCGACCTCGATCTCCGGCGCAAACGCCTTCGCCGCCTCCAGGCACACCTTCATCGCCGCCGCCGTCGTCCGGTCCCGCCGCGGGCTGCACGCAACGCCGATGATCTTCACCGCGCCCGGCTGCTGGGCAAACACGAATGGCGCGGCGCCCGCCGCCGCAAAAAATGCTCGTCGCGTCTTCATCACTTGCTCCTTTCGGATTCCCTTCAAGCCTCGCCCCGCGCCGGCGCCGCCCCCAGCGCCGCGCGAATCCTGTCGGCCGCCATGCCGATGCGCCCCTCCGTCACCGGCGTCTTGCCCTTCTCCCAACCCAGATCGGTCACTCGGATATGGACAAATCCGTTGAACCCTCTCTGCTCCATCGTCTTCTTCGCGCAATCGCTGTCGCACCCGTCCACCACCACCATCCGGCTCGCCGCCAGCGAATTGGCGACGATCACTTCCACCTCCCCGGCGATCCCCGCCAGGCAGAACATCCTCGCCTCCTTGGCCTTGTGCAGCAATCGCACGGCCAGATCCGCGATCTCGGCCGTGTCCGCCGCTCCAGAACAACAGAACATCAGGTCCTGACCTCCGTTGCATCCGCACTTCGGTGTGATCTTCATGGAATCAGCGCTCCTTCCCGGGTGTCTCGCTCACCGCGCGGCTAGGACGGCAAGCCGGCTCACGGGGCGCTCCGCCAGCGGATGGAAGCCAGCTCCGCCTGTTCCCGCGCCGCGTGCGCCATCACTTCGCTCACGCAATCGAAGAACCTCAGAACACAGGGCATCTTCAAGGTGTAGTAAACCTGCATCCCCCGCTTCTCGTCCGCGACAATCCCCGCCGACTTGAGAACCGACAGATGCTTGCTCACCGTAGACGTATCCGCGCCCACCATCTCCGTCAGTTCGCAAACGCACCGCTCGCCCCGCGACAGCACATCCACCATGAACAGCCTCGAAGGATGCGCCAACGCCTTCAATACTCGCGCCCGTGCCTCAAATCGCGCCTGTGTCTTCGGATCCACGCCCCCACTCTAGCACCACTTGGCAAAACTGCCAAGCAGCAAAATCGCCGGCCCTCCCCGCCCCCGGTTGCATAATGAAGCAATGAGAATCGTTCGGGCGGCCGTCCTGTTGTTGGCCGCCTGCTGTGCCCCCGCCCAGAACTGGACCCCGCTGTTCGACGGCAAATCCCTCACCGGCTGGAGAGAAACCCCCTTCACCAAACACGGCGAAGTGCGCGTCGAAAACGGGACGATCGTCCTCGGACACGGCCGCCTCACCGGCATCACCTGGACACGCGACTTCCCCCGCACCGGCTACGAAATCCGCTTCGAAGCCGCCCGCCTCGAGGGCAACGACTTCTTCGCCGGCATCACCTTCCCCGTCGGCGACTCCTTCTGCTCTTGGATCAACGGCGGCTGGGACGGCACCGTCGTCGGCCTCTCCAGCATCGACGGCGAAGACGCCTCTGACAATGAAACCTCCACCAACCGCCTCTTCGAAAAGGGCCGCTGGTACGCCTTCCGCCTCGCCGTAACAGCGGACCGCATCCAGGCCTGGATCGACGGCGCCCTCGTCATCGACGCCGAAATCAAGGGCCGCCGAATCGGCCTCCGCCCCGGCGAGATCGATCTCTCCGCCCCGCTCGGCTTCGCCTCCTACTCCACCGTCGCCGCCCTTCGCAAAATCGAGTATCGCCTCCTTCCCCCGCCCGCGTAACCTCACACCGGCCCACACCGCCAATACCCGCGATAGAATACCGACAGCAGCGGCGCATCCGCCGCGCGAGGGAGACCCATGAATCGACGCTATTTTCTGATGAGTTCGGCAGCCGTCGCCGCCCAGTCTGTGCGCGGCCTGGCCAGTCCCAACGACACCGTCCGCGTGGCCGTAATCGGATGCGGCGGACGCGGCGGCAGCCACATGAGCGCCTGGACCAACATGCCCAACGTCCAGCTCGCCGCGCTGGTCGATGTCGACGATTCGCACGCCGAGCGCTTCATCGGCACGCTGCAAAAACGGGGCAAGGACCCCGTTCCCACGTTCCGCGACATCCGCAAGGTCCTCGATCGCAAAGATATCGACGCCGTTTCCATCGCCAGCCCCAACCACTGGCACGCCCTCCAGACCATCTGGGCCTGCCAGGCCGGCAAGGACGTTTACGTCGAAAAGCCAGCCACCCACAACGTCTTCGAGTCGCGCCAGATCGTCGCCGCCGCGCGCAAGTACAACCGCATCGTCCAGCAGGGCTCCCAGAGCCGCTCCTCCGAAGCGCTCCAGGAGGCCGTCCAGCGGCTGCGCTCCGGCGAATTCGGCGAGGTCTACATGGCCCGTGGGCTCTGCTTCAAGTTCCGCAACACCATCGGCAAGACCCCGGTCGAGCCCGTGCCTCCCGGCGTCGACTACGACATGTGGACCGGCCCCGCGCCCCTGCGCCCGTTCACCAAGAACCGCTTCCACTATAACTGGCACTGGTTCTGGGATACCGGCAACGGCGACCTCGGCAACCAGGGCATCCACGAAGTGGACATCGCCCGCTGGGGTCTCGGCGTCACTCACCCCACGAAGGTTTCCGCCATCGGCGGCAAGTTCATGTTCGACGACGACCAGGAGACGCCCAACACTCTCAGCGCCGCCTGGGAGTTCGTCGTCAACGGCAAGCCCAAGATGATGACCTTCGACGTCCGCCACTGGTACAGCCACAATGAAGCCGGCATCGGCGGCGGCCGTCCCGGCAACACCATCGGCAACACGTTCTACGGCTCCAACGGCTACCTCGTCATCGACGGCTACAACAAGTACTACAGCTTCATGGGCCGCGACCAGAAGCCCGGGCCCACGCGCACCTCGCGCGACAATCACTTTGAGAATTTCATCCAGGCCGTCCGCAGCCGCAAGCGCGAGGACCTCACCGCCGAAATCGAGGAAGGCGCCATGTCCTGCGTGCTCATGCACCTGGCCAACATCTCCTACCGCCTCGGGCGCACGCTGCACTGGGATGAGAAAACCTGGACCGTGAAGGGCGACCCCGAAGCCAACAAGATGCTGACGCGCCCCTACCGCGCGCCCTACGTCGTCCCCGCCAAAGTCTGACGCCGTACCACTGAGTTGTGGGGCAGATCTCCAGATCGGCGCCCATCCTGCGCCGTCACCGATCGAGCGCCCTCGGGCCACCACTTTTGGATGCGCGCGCGGATGCGCTCAACATCCGCGCGCCTCACGCCCGCCAGATTCTCCTTCTCATGCGGGTCTTTCCCTAAGTCGTAAAGCTCCACGAAAGGCCCGTCATCGGCCTGCTTCCCCGGAAGCATGAGCTTCAGATCCCCCTCCACCGCCCACAGATACCGCAGATTCTCCACGGGCCGGTGAATGTCCACCGCATCGTGAGTGTAAGCCGCCCCAAAGACAGTGTCGCGCTTGAACGGCTTCATCAGATCCACCCCCTGCAACGCGCGATCCATCGCCATCCCCGCCGCCGCAAGAATCGTAGGAGCCAAATCGACGTTGCTCACCAAAGTCCGCTCATCCCTCCGTGGCGTGACCCGCCCTGGCCACCGAACCATAATCGGAGTCCGCACCCCCATATCAAATCGCGACTGCTTCGACCGCGCCGCAAACTGCGGCGAGTCCGGCCGCTGGATCCACCCGTTGTCGCACGTGTAGAACACCAGCGTCTCCTCGCGCAGCCCCCGCCGGTCCAGTCCGTCCAGCAACTGCCCGCACACCTCGTCCCACCACTCGCACATCGCCCAGTACCGCGCCACGTGAATCGACTCCGTCTTCTCGCGATACTTCGCGAGCAGCCGCTCCGGCGGAGTGTGCGGCGAGTGCGGCATCATCGGAGCGAACCACAGGAAGAACGGTTTCCCCGCCCTGCCATCGACGAAATCCCAGACCGGCTGCATCGTCTCCCGGCCGATCTTCAACCCCTCATCCCCGTGCCGCCCGCCCCGCGCCGGGTCCCCGTGCGTCATCCCAGCCGTGAACCCGCCGTTCGAATAATGCCCGCCCCACCACTTCCCCGCCTGAAAACTCACATACCCCTTCGAAACGAGCAGCCGCGGCAGGCAAGGCGCCTTCGCGTAGTACCCGATCACTTCCTTCCGCAATGTGAGCCGTTCCGGATTCCAGGCCGGCTCGCCCGCGCGAGGCGGATCGTTCGAAGTGATCCCGTGTTGGTGTGGATGCAACCCCGTGAGGATCGACGCCAGCGAAGGACAACACAGCGGCGCCGCCGAATACCCGCGCGTGAACGTGACGCTCTCCTTCGAAAGCGCATCCAACCGCGGAGTCCGGATCGCCGGGTGCCCCATGAACCCGTAATCCGTCCACCCCTGGTCGTCGCTGATCATCAACACCACGTTGGGCGGCCGCGATGCCGCGGAGGCCAGCACCGCGGGCGCAACCCCCGCCCTTCGAAGAAACGTACGCCGGTTCATCCCTCCCCTTTTATCAGCATGAAGCCCGGCTTGGCCAAGAGCCGCTCCAATCCTGTTGCGAAACCGCACTTGTCGGTAGAGAATGGATGGAAGCCGCAGTAAAGGGCAATCAAAATCAGGGGCAAGCAACATGCCGGCAACTCTCTATGAACGTTTGGGCGGCTACCAGGGCATCGCCGCCATTGTCAGCGACATGGTGGATCTACACCTCGCGAACCCAGCGATCCAGTCGCGCTTCGCGAAGTCTGATCCGGCGGCGCTCAAGGAAAAAGCGGCGCTCTTCTTCTGCGCCGGCAGCGGCGGCAGCGAGCAGTACCCGGGCAAGAACATGCTAGACGCCCACCGCGGCATGAACATCAGCGAACAGGAGTTCATGGCCGTCCTCGACGACGCGCTCACCGCCCTGCAAAAACACGGAGTCGGCCAGCAGGAGCAGATGGAAGTCCTCTACATCCTCCACTCCATGCGCAAGGAGGTCGTCCGCGTCTGACCGGCGTCATCAGGTTCAGCGGCGTACTGCCGTGCAAATCATCTCCAGAGTCCGACGCGCCGCCGTCTCGTCATCCACCGACCGCGCCCACCCCTCCCTCGATCCGTCATAAGGGAATTTTGATTCCGGCAACGGCGCCAGCCCCGTGTTCGCCGCGCCGTACTGCTCGTCCCGCCCGCCCAGCTTCCAGATCACCAGGTCCAGCGAAGGCACGACATACAGACAATGCCCGCCCGAGCCCGTTTTCCAGAACGCATCCCGCGGAGCCCCCCGCACGTGCCCGTCAGCATTCACCTCGAACTGAAGGCTGTACGGATAGTGCGGATTGTATCTGGACAGCCGCGAGCAATGCCGCACATACTCCGCCGGCGCAATCTGCCTCCCGCCCCAGCGCCCTCCGCGCAACAACAGGTACCCGAACCGCGCCATATCCGTGGCCCGTGGAGCGATCCCCCCTCCGCCGCAAGTGTGCATCACCTCCGCCCGCCGGTATCGCCAGCCCCACCGCCCCCAGCCCATCGGCCGCGCCAGCCGCTCATCGACGAACCGCTCCAACTCCATGCCGGCCAAATGCCGGATCATCATCGACACCAGGTGTATCGACGACGTCGCGTATGAATACCCGCCTCCTGGCTTCGTCCACAGTGTTTTCGTGTTCCTCTCCCCATCCGCCTTCCCCAGCGCCATCTCATCCACGCACGCCGGCCACCCGTCCGGACCCGACGGATCGATCGTTACCGCCTTGCTTTGGACATACGAAGGAAGCATTCTCCAATCCACAAATGAGCCTGAACTCGCGATTTGATTCCAACGCGCGATGAGCCTGAGAATCAGGTTCTGTTCCAATGCGGAGTGAGCCTGAACGCCGGGTCGGCTCGTGACGCTGGCGGAGGCTGCCAGAGGTCTCCTTTCTTGTTGTGCTCTCGTTCCCGCCCGGAGCGTCCGCAGGACGCGAGGGGCGCCTTTGTTTGTTCTTGGATAAGAAGAGATCGCGGTCGGCGCTGTGGGAATGTGGGAATCGCCCAACGGGCGATTCCCGAGGGCGGTGGGAGCGGTGGGAAACCGCCTTGCGGTTTTCCACGGCTTCCAAGGCCCGGCATTTCCACAGCGCTCCGGCTTCGCAACCGTCACCGCTTTGCTCCTCCTCGCCCTGTTGTTCGACTCCCAGCCAGCAGCGTCAGCTTCGCCTTCCGCATGCGGCTTGCGGCTTGTGCGTAGCTCCGGCGGAGCGCTTCTTGGTTCAGGAACTGCTCGGTGACGCCTGGCTTCAAGTACTTCTGCCAGTTCTCCAGCGAGGTGAGCTTGTCATACGGCGTCTGGTAATCCTCGTGGCGGTAAATGCGTTTCCGTCTGCCGCGCTGGTTGACCTCGATGGTGGCGAAACCGCAGGGACGATGGAAGTTCAGATAGGGGTTGAGGTAGGCCGTGTAGAACTCCTGGAACGCCTCGGCGTGCTCGACGCCGATCGGGCCGTAGCCGATCTGCTTGCGCACCACCGCCCCGTTCTTGCCTTCCACCAGAGCGTTGTCGGTAGTTCGATAAGCACGCGACTTGGTGAACTCCTCCACCCGCAGTTTGTTCAGCAGGCCGACCACATTGCGGTTCAGAAACTCCGAGCCGTTATCGCAATGAAAGCCCCGTACGCGGAAAGGAAACTGCTGGATCATCGCCTCCAGGACCGGGATCAGGCCGCGCTCGCAAATGGTGGCCACACAGCCCACCATCTGCCACTGCGTCACGGTGTCCACCGCGTTGATGTGATACACCCCCGGCTGGCCGTCCTGGTGGCCTTGATGCACGGTGTCCACCCGCAGGTAGCCGGGCTGCCCTTTGGGCTCCGGCTGACGCCGCTCTCCGATCGACACCTGCCGCGCTTGTGTGTGCTCAACCTGCACCCGGATCTTGCGATACGCCGCCGACTTCCGGAGGTTGTCGATGTGCGAAGCCGAAATGCCAGCCAACCGCTCACACTCGCGGTTCCCGTAGACCTCGAACTCCCGCTTCAGCAGATGCCGCACCGCCGGCCCCGACAGATCCTCGTGAGCCTCGTCCACCTCCGCCAGCAAGCCGATGCCGGCGGCTGTGCAGCGTCTCGGGAAACTCGGCCGCCGCGCCGGCTTGCGCTCGATCTGCTGGGTCGTCATCCAGCGTTGGATCAGCCGCGTCGCTTGGGCGCGGCTCAAGCCGCTGACCTTCGTCAGAGAGCCTCTCACGATGCCATTCTGCCCTCGGCTCAGCCCGCGGTACCGCTGGGCCGTCAGCAACCGCTCCATGAATTCGTATCCCCCTCCCGGGGGTCAGCCAAAGCGCACCGGACATGCCGGTTGTCGGCAACAAACGCCTGCATCTCGGCCAGGGTCAGCCGCTCTAAGTTCTCCATGTGGATTGTCATTCCTCCGCATCATCGGCCAAGTCGCGCGGCCCCCGACTTCCAGGCTCACCCAGCATCGGAATCGATGTCTCGTTTCAGGCTCACCCCGCATTGCAATCAACCCTCCCGTCCAGGCTCATCATGCATTGGACAATTCTCCCTCTTCCCCAAACCAACGCACTCATCTACACTGGGAATTTGCGCCCGCCGGGCCGGGCGCGCCCCCACCGGACCCCCAACATGAATCGTGAATACCACAAGTGGTACAGCCACAGGCTGGGCCAGGACATGGAACTGCTCGTCTTCGGCCACGGCGGCGCGCCCGTGCTCGTCTTCCCCACCTCCATGGGCAAGTTCTACGAATATGAGGACCGCGGCATGGTCCACGCCATCCACGGCGAGCTCGACTCCGGCCGCATCCAGCTCTTCTGCATCGACAGCGTCGACACCCAGAGTTGGTACAACCGCCACATCCATCCCGCGGATCGCGTCCGCCGCCACGTCACCTATGAGGAATACATCCTCCACGAAGTCCTCCCGCTCATGCGTCAGCGCTCCGGACGCCACCGCGTCGCCGTCACCGGCGCCAGCTTCGGCGCGTACCACTGCACCAACTTCGCCCTCCGCCACCCCGACTGCGTCAGCCACTCGGTCGCCATGAGCGGCTCCTTCGACATCCACTCCTTCCTCGACGGCTTCTATAACGACGATTGCTATTTCAACTGCCCCGTCGACTTCCTCCCCAACCAGCACGACCCCTGGTACCTCGACCAGTACCGCAACGACATCCGCTGGGTCTTCGCCGCCGGCGAGCACGACATCTGCCTCGGCGAAACCCGCCGCATCTCATCCATCTTCAACGCCAGGGGGATCCCCCACTGGTTCGACTTCTGGGGGCTCGGCGCCGTCCACGACTGGCCTCTCTGGCAGGAGATGGCCCGCAAGTATTTCAGCTAGACTCACAGCAGCCGCCACGGAGCACACCATGAACCCCGCGAAAATCGGCGTCCTTTACGGAATGGAAAACACCTTCCCGCCCGCGCTCGTCGACCGCATCAACGCACGCGGCGTCGAGGGCGTCACCGCCGAAAGCCTTCTCACCGGCGCCTTCCGCATCGACGCCCCTTCCCCCTACAAGGTGATCGTCGATCGCATCTCCCACGACATCCCCTTCTACCGCGCCTACCTCAAGAACGCCGTCCTCCACGGTGCGCACGTCATCAACAACCCCTTCTGGTGGTCCGCCGACGACAAGTTCTTCAACTACGCCCTCGGCGCCAAGCTCGGCGTCGCCGTTCCCAAAACCGTGATGCTGCCCCACAAGCAGCACCCGCCCGGCACCACCTCGCAATCGATGCGCAACCTCATGTATCCGCTCAATTGGGACGAGGTGTTCGAATACATCGGCTTCCCCGCCTTCATGAAGCCTCACCTCGGCGGCGGCTGGAAAAACGTCTACAAGGTCGATTCGCCGGAGGACCTCTGGAAGGCGTACGACGAAACCGGCGACCTCGGCATGGTCCTCCAGGAAGCCATCGACTTCACCGATTACTACCGCTGCTACGTCATCGGCCAGAACAAGGTCCACGTCATGGCCTACGACCCGCGCCGCCCGCACGCCGAGCGCTACGTCACGGACTTCGACCCCAAGTCCTCCCCGCTTTATCCACGCATCCTCGCCGACGCCATCACGCTCACGCGCGCCCTCGGCTACGACATGAACACCGTCGAGTTCGCCGTTCGCGACGGCGTCCCCTACGCCATCGACTACCTGAACCCCGCCCCCGACGCCGACCGCCACTCCGTCGGCGAAGAGAACTTCGAATGGATGGTGGACGCGATGGCCGATCTCGCCATCGCCAAAGCCCTCTCGCCCGACCCGCCCCAGTCCGCCTACCACTGGTCCCGCTTCCTCGGGGGTAGCATAGGCTTCAGCCTGTCCCCGTAACATAGGCTTCAGCCTGTGTCCTGGCTCTCTTTAGAACGCATATGTCCACCCGCCCCAGCTTCACCATCGGCATCGAAGAGGAGTACATGACCGTCGACCCCGTGACGCGCGAGCTGCGCAGTCACATCGACGCCGAAATGATCGAAAAGGGCAAGCTCGTCCTGCGCGAGCGCGTCAAGCCCGAAATGCACCAGTGCGTCGTCGAAGTCGGCACCAACATCTGCCACAACGTGGCCGAAGCGCGCCAGGAGATCACCAGCATCCGCCGCCAGATGGTCGCCCTCGCCCGCGCCAACGGACTCCGCCTCGCCGCCGCCGCCACCCACCCTTTCTCCGACTGGCGCAAACAGGGCATCTATCCCGACGAGCGCTACCTCGCCATCGTCGAGGATATGCAGCTCGTCGCCCGAGCCAACCTCATCTTCGGCCTCCACGTCCACATCGGGCTGGAAGACCGCGAGACCGCCATCCACATCATGAACGCGGTGCGCTACTTCCTGCCCCACATCCTCGCGCTCTCCACCAACTCGCCCTTCTGGCTGGGCGACCAGACCGGCCTCAAGAGCTACCGCTGCAAGGTCTTCGACAAGTTCCCCCGCACCAACATCCCCGATTACTTCTCCAGTTACGGCGAGTACGAGAGCTTCGTCAACCTGCTCGTCAAAACCGGCTGCATCGACAACGCCAAGAAGATCTGGTGGGACATCCGGCCGCACCCGCACTTCCCCACCCTCGAGTTCCGCATCTGCGACCTGCCCACGCGCCTCGACGAAACCATCGCGCTCGCCGCGCTCATGCAGGCCACCATCGTCTTCCTCTGGAAGCTCCACGCCTCCAACCAGGGCTTCCGCCTCTACCGCCGCGCCCTCATCATGGAAAACAAGTGGCGCGCCCTCCGCTACGGCATCGACGGCAAGTTGATCGACTTCGGCAAGGGCGTCGAAGTGCCCTTCCGCGATCTCATGGAGGAGTACTTCCAGTTGATCGATCCCGTCGTCGACGAGCTCGGCAGCCGGAAAGAGATTGAGTATCTGCGCCGCATCCTCGATGAAGGCGCCGGCGCCGACCGCCAGTTGAAAGTCTGGCGCGAAACCGGCGACCTGAAAGCCGTCGTCGACTACATCATCCAGGAGACAGAGGCCGGGCTCGACGCATGATGCCCTTCGATCCAGAACTCTCTCCCGGCGCGCGCAACGCCGTCCGCACCTGCCTGCGCATCCGGCCGGAAGAGAAAGTCACCGTCATCACCGACCTCGCCTCGCGTGAGATCGCCGCTGCGCTCGAAGCCGCCGTGCGCGAAGTGGGCGCGCCCTTCACGACCTTCGTGCTCGAGGACCTCGCCCCGCGCCCGCTCGTCGACATGCCGCGGGCGGTTCTCGACGACCTCGAAGCCGCCACCGTCAGCATCTTCGCTGTCGCCGCCCAGTCCAACGAATTGCGCTCGCGCATGCAGATGACCGGCGTCGTCAACCGCCGCCGCATCCGCCACGCGCACATGGTCAACATCACCAAGCAGATCATGCTCGAAGGCATGCGCGCCGACTACGACGAGGTGGACGCCCTCAGTCTGCGCGTGCTCTCCATCGCGCGCAACGCGCGCGAAGTCCGCGCCGTCACGCCCGCCGGCACCGACATCCGCGCCGTGATGAATCCCGCCTACGCCTGGCTGAAGACCTCCGGAATCATCAGCGAGTACGCCTGGGGCAACCTCCCCGGCGGCGAAGTCTGGACCTCGCCCGGCGAAGTGAATGGCGTCTTCGTCGTCGACGGCGTCGTCGGCGACTACCTCTGTGCGCGCTACGGCGACCTCAAGGACACCCCGCTCACGCTCGTCATCGAAGGCAACCGCCTGCGCGAGGCGCGCTGCGCCAACAAGGATCTCGAGCGCGAATTCTGGGCCTACACCCACAAGGACGAAAACTCCGACCGCGTCGGCGAATTCGCCATCGGCACCAACACCGGCGTGCGCGACGTCATCGGCAACATTCTTCAGGACGAAAAGATCCCCGGCGTGCACATCGCCTTCGGCAACCCGTACGGCGATCACACCGGCGCGCAATGGTATTCCTCCACTCACATCGATGTCGTCGGACGCCGCTTCAGCATCTGGGCCGATGAGCGCCAGATCATGCGCGACGGGGTCTTCACGGTGTAGCTTATGCGCGCACCCGAATACCGCCAGTGGTTCAAAGCGAACTGGACGCCAGAGAAGTACGCGCGCTTCCTCGCGCTCATGGCCGAGCGCTGCGGCGCGCCCGTCGGCTTCCGCCAGTCGGAGACGCCGTGCTTCTTCGAGCGCGATCTGCTCGATCGCCTCGGCGCCGCCGGCGCGGAGCTGATCCATCAGCTCGTCGGAAATCCGCGCTACCGCGAGATCTCCGGCGCCGCGCTCCCCGCGCGCTACCGCGCGCCCAACGAGCCCGCGCACCCCATGTTCGTGCAAGCCGACTTCGGCCTCGTGCGCGACGAGCAAGGCGCGCTGCAACCGAAGCTCGTCGAGCTTCAGGGCTTCCCTTCGCTCTACTGCTATCAGCCCGCGCTCGCCCGCGGCTACATCGACGCCTACGAGATCCCCGGCGAGTTGAGCACGTGGCTCGACGGCCTCGACCCGGCGTCGTACCGCGAGCTGCTCTCTGAAGCCATCCTGGCCGGCCACGATCCCGAGAACGTCATCCTGCTCGAGATCGACCCGCGCCATCAGAAGACGCTTTGCGACTTCCTGCTCACCGAGCGCGTGCTCGGCATCAAGAGCGTCTGCGTCACCAGCCTGAAGAAGAAGGGCAATCGCCTTTTCTACGAGCGCGAAGGCAAGCTCGTGCCCGTGCGCCGCATCTACAACCGCGCCATCGTCGACGAGCTCGAGCGCAAGAACATCACCCCGCCCTTCGACTGGCGCGACGACCTGGACGTCGAATGGGCCGGCCACCCCAACTTCTACTTCCGCATCTCGAAGTTCTCGATTCCGTATCTCGACCACCCGTCCGTTCCGCGCACGCTCTTCCTCGACCAGGTGCGCGAGATCCCCGGCGATCTCGACAACTGGGTGCTCAAGCCGCTCTACTCCTTCGCCGGTCTCGGCGTCTCCGTCGGTCCCGCGCGGGAAGAGATCGAGCGCATCCCCGCCGCCGATCGCCACAAGTGGATCCTCCAGGAGCGCGTCCGTTTCACGCCGCTCATTGAAACGCCCCACGGCCCGACGATGGCTGAGATCCGCGTCATGTATATCTGGACCTCGCGCCTGCGCCCGGTCACCACCATCGTCCGCATGGGCCGCGGCAAGATGATGGGAGTCGATCACAACAAAAACATGGAGTGGGTGGGCGCCTCCGCCGCGTTGTACCCCGCGTAACATAGCCTTCAGGCTGTGCCCCTCTTCGCTTCGTTGTACGCTGTCGAGTGATGTCCTCGACATACGACGACGAAGAACTGGTCGAGCACCTGTTCGACCATCTATGCGACGAACAGCCCGAAGCTGTCGCTGAGCTGCCCGACGCCGAGATCCGCCGCCGCTGCGAAGCCGGCCTCGAGCGCGCCCGCTCCCACGGCTTCGACACGCCCGAGGCGATCACGGCGTTCGTCACGCTGATGTTCCTCATCTCTCCGCGCTTCGACGAGCATCCCGCCATCGCCGCCGTCCTCGACGACGAGAAGCTCCCGCCGGCCAAGCGCATGAAGCAGCTCTTCCAGCGCACGCGCGAAGCCGACTGGGACGCCGCCGCCGGATACGGCCACGCCTGGGACCTGTAGTCCGCGCCCGCTGCCGCCACCGCCTCACGCGTCCCCGCCCGCTCCGCCGGCGGCGCCTGCCGTTTCCCGCTCAGCCGGCTGCCTGAATTCCACCGGGCCCGCCGCGAAGCCTACTCGACCCATGCTTTCCGCCCGGCCGGCAACCTCAAGTCCCCCCTACCCTCGGCCGATGGATGAGCAACGGATGCGACTCACCTGGACAACGGCCGGCGCCGCGGCCATCGTGCTCATATTCTTCACAAGCCTGCTCCGACCCCACATCCATCACGACGTCTGGCACCAGATGGCGCTCGCCCGCGAGGTGTTCGCGCTGGGCCGTGTGCCCGCGGCGGACTCCTTCGCCTACACGCCGACAGTCGCCCCGGTCGTGCACCACGAGTGGGGCGCGGGCATCGTCGCCTTCCTCGCTTACACGCGCGCCGGGCCGCTGGGACTCGGCCTGCTGAACCTCGCCCTCGCCGCCGCGGTGTGCGCTCTCGCGCTGCGCCACTACGCGCGCCGCGGGTGGCTCAACTCGTCCGGCGCGGCGACGGCGCTGTGCTGCGTGTGGCTGGTGAACTACTCCTTCCTCTGGCCCATCACCGCGCAGGCGTACTCGGTGCTCGCGGCCGCCGTGCTGCTCATGTGCCTCGAAACAGACGCGCGGGGCTCGCGCCGCTGGATCGCGCCGTGGCTTGCTGTTTGGGTGTTGTGGGTGAACCTGCACGGCGGCATCAGCGCCGGCCTCGTCATCCTTGGAGCATGGGCGACCGAGCGGGCGCTGCGCCGCGAGCCGTGGCTGCACATTGCAGGAGTGATGGCCGCCTGCGCAACGCTGACGCTGGCCACTCCGTTCGGACTCGACTACCCGCGCTTCCTGCTGCGCGCGCTCGGCATGAGCCGCCCGCACATCCCGGAGTGGCGGCCGGACTGGCTCATTCGCGAGACGAGCTTCCAGTCCCTCGCCTACTTCGCTTCGCTGCCGCTTCTTGCGCTCACGCTGCGACGCTTCAAAGAAGTGCGCGGCATCTTCGTCCTGCTGTTGCTGGCGCTCGCCGCGGCGCGAGTCAGGAAGCTGCTGCCCTTCTACGGACTCGCGCTGCTGTGGCTCGCGCCGCCGTTGGTGCGCTTGCCGCTCCCGCCTCTGGCGGCGTGCACCGCGAGTGTGATCGCGCTGATCCTGCTCGGCGCATTCCGCCCGTGGTCGCCGCGAATGGACCACTTGCCCGTCGGCGCGGTCGAATATCTCTCTCGCACGAACTTCACGGGAAATGTTCTAACCTTCTTTCGCCACGGACCGTACGTCTCGTGGCGCCTGTGGCCGAAGGTGAAAGTGAGCTGCGACAGCCGCTACGAAGCCGCGTATCCGGTGGAAGCCGTCGAGAGCAACTTTGCTCTCTACCTCGAACGGCCGGCCGCCATCGATGAGCGCCTGCCTGTGGGCACCGGCCTGATTCTGGTTGATCACGCCTCGCCGCTCGGCCGCTACCTGCGCGCGCGCCCGGCCGTTTATTCCGACGAGCGCTTCGCCCTCTACCGCCCCCGCGCTGGTAACCTGAAGCTAAGCGCGCCCGTAGCTCAGCCGGATAGAGCGTCTGGCTTCGAACCAGCAGGTCGGGGGTTCGAGTCCCTCCGGGCGCGCCACTCCGATGCCATCCCGAAGCCGTTCCATCCTGAAGCGCCTGCTCCGCCTTGTGTTGCTGATCGTGGCGGCGCTCTACGCGCTGGCGCTCTTGTTGATGGTTGCCGTCCGCTTCGTGCCTCCGCCGGCGACGGGCGTGCACATCCAGCGGCGCGTCGAGTCGTGGCTCAAGAAGACGAAATACGAGAAGCGCTATCAATGGCGGCCGCTCGCGCGCATCTCGCCGCACCTCCAGCACGCGGTGATCGCCGCCGAGGACGCGCGCTTCTATTCGCACTTCGGCTTTGACTGGACCGAGATCAAGGACGCCGTCTTCGACGACCTCGAGGAAGGCCGCGTGCGCGGCGCGTCCACGATGACGCAGCAGCTCGTCAAGAACCTCTTCTTCACCACCCACGGCTCTTTGTTGCGCAAAGCGGCTGAGGCGTCGCTCGTCGTTCCGGCCGAGCTGATCCTCGGCAAGCGCCGCATCCTCGAGCTGTACCTGAACGTCGTCGAGTGGGGACCGGGCGTCTACGGCGCGGAGGCCGCGGCGCGCTATCACTACCGCACCACCTCTGCGCAACTCAACCGCGAGCAGGCCGCGCGCCTCGCCGCGATTCTCCCCTCGCCCCGCCGCAGAAGGCCCGCGCGCATGGACAGCTACAGCGCCGAGATTCTGAAGCGCATGGACCAGATGGGCTGGTGAAGTCGTCCGGCGGGCCGCCGCTCCGGCTGAATGACGTAGCGCCGCTCGTTGCTCCAAACCACCCTCACGAAAGTCAGGAACCAGGTCCGGCCGTTTCTGCTGCGGGGCATTGTTGTATCCGCCCGCATCGAACATGTAGAGCGCGCCGCCGCGCTGAACCACCGGCGGCGCCACGATGCAGTCTCGTTCCCAAGGCAACTCAGGCTTGAGGATCGGCGCGCCGGCTGCCATGCGCCACTCTGCGCGGCCGAAGCCTCGTCCCTTTTCGGCCACGGCCGCGACGAGCATCTGCACCTTCAGCGCCGGGTCGCGAGTCGCCGCGCAGAGGAACCACTAGCCGCGATACTTTGCGACTTCCGCATCGATCGCCCGGTCCGCATTCCACGGTCCGGCGGGCCGGAAGACCGGATTCGCGGTCTCGCGGACGAACCGCACGCCATCGGTCGAAGCCGCATGGCAGATCGCGTCCTCACGTCCGCCGCCGCAGGTCTGATAGAACAGGTGGACCTTGCCCTCGATGATCTTCGCGCAAGGCGCGCAGGTGTCTCTGGCTTCACACGTCCGCTCGGGGAGCATCTCGCCGGGCTTCGCCCAGTTGATGGGGTCCGTACTCTCCGCAATGCCGGTGGCCCAGGTCTTCTCCGCGGGATCACCCGCGGCCGCGGGAATAGAGGAGTAGAGAAGGTGCCGTCCGCGAGAGCGCACGACCGGCGGGTCCTTCGAAAAGGGCCGCCCGAGACGGGACGTATCGCCCCAGCGCATGCGCGGCGGCTGGTTCGCTGCGACTTGCGCCAGCGCCGCCAGGCAGAAGTCTCTCCGCAGCACTTCGCCTCTCTCATCAAACGTGGTCTCGAAGCAGAGCAAGAGTCAGGCCCTCTTCACGCCGAGCTCGGCTTCGGCGCGCTGGAGCAGGGCGCGCATCCAGGCGATGCTGTAGGCCCAGCCGGTGTAGCGGCCGCCGACCATGCCGGGGACGTGGTCGGCGATGGCGCAGCCGCGGAAGTCGACTTCGACCAGCGTCCGCATCACCTTGTACATATCGCCGTAGCCGTTGTCGATGAAGGTTTCGACGAAGCGCGGCAGCGGCGCGTCGACGTTGCGGAAGTGGATCTTGAAGAGCTTGTTCTGCTTCGCGAAATAGCGGATGGTCTCCTCCGGTCCCTTGCCCGTCAGCTTGCCGCCTTCGAGCCAGCAGCCGACGCAGAGGCACATGCCGATATTGGGGCTGTTCGCGATTTCAAGCGCGCGGCGGTAGCCTTCGAAGTTCGAGAAGATGCAGCGCGGGACGCCTCCGAGCTCGGGCATGGGCGGGTCGTCGGGGTGAATGCCGATGCGAATGCCGAGCTCTTCGGCGACGGGGACCACCTGGCGGATGAAGTAGGTGTAGTTGTCCCAGATCTCCTGCTCGCTGTAGCGGCGGCCGTGCGTGAGCGGGCCTTCGAAGATCTTGCCGGCCCAAACGCCCTTCGGATTCTTCGCCGCGTCGAAGACCCGCGCGCGGGCGCCGCCGCGCGTCGTCTCGGGCTCGCTCGACCAGATGCCGTTGCCCATGTGCGCGTAGGTTGTGTAGTAGATGCCGGCCTTGGCGAGGTTGCGGAGATACTGCTTGTACTCTTCGATCTTCTCCTCGCGCCCGGGCAGGTTGAGCGTCACCTCGGGCATGTTGTGGACATTGCTGTTGCCGATGTTCCAGACTTTCAGCCCGGCGGCTTCCACCCTGCTCTTCAGGCGCGCATACAGCTCGTAG
The DNA here is from genome assembly GCA_964472745.1 of uncultured Solibacteraceae bacterium. Classification (GTDB taxonomy): domain Bacteria; phylum Acidobacteriota; class Terriglobia; order Bryobacterales; family Bryobacteraceae; genus CAYYNC01. The sequence continues at coordinate 79,751 of CAYYNC010000019.1, read as the reverse complement.
CCGGACGACGGCCCGCCGCTGGGGATGTTCACGTAGCCGACTCCGATCTGCTGGGCGAAGCGCAGATCGTCGTCGGCCGGCTCGGCGGGAATCTGGAGCGAGATCTTGACGCCGGGCGCGAGCGGCTCGAGCGGCTTGCGGGCGGGCGCCATGGCGGCGAGAGCGAGGGAGCTGAATTCTCTGCGAGTCGTCATGGGGGGATTCTATCGCCAACGCGCGCGGCGTGGCCGGCACAAATTGCGGGAGGCGGTGTCTACAGGGGCAGAAGAGATCGGAACTCGCAAGCGCCGGCGCCCTGCGGTGGAAAGAAGGCACGATATGTTCGAGCAGACCTTCATCGAAGGGCGCGCAAAGACCAGCCGCGGCTGGCCGGTTGTCGTCTCATTCAGCCTGCAAGTGTGTGGCATCGCGGTGGCATTGGCCGTACCTCTGTTGAATCCCGAGCTGCTGCCGCGAATGGCCATGACGGTGTATCTCGCCGCTCCGTCGCCACCGCCGCCGCCCCCGCCGCCGCCTCCCGCCGGCAGCGTGGTGCGAGCGGCGAGAACACCACAACGCGTCTTCGACGGCGCGCGCTTGTTGGAGCCGCAGCGAATCCCGCAACAGGTTGCGATGATCGTCGAGGCGCCCGAGTCCACGACGCCCGGAGTGCCCGGCGGCATCGACAGCGGAGTGCCGGGCGGATCGCGCGAAGGAGTGCCCGGCGGCATCCTCGATGCGCTGCCGAGGCCTGCGCCGCCTCCGCCTCCGCAGCCGGCGGTGAAGGAGCCGCCCGCGCCTAAGCCGATCCCGCGCCTGCCGATCGGCGGCAACGTCCAGCAGGCGAAGCTGAGCCACTACGTCGAGCCCGTTTATCCGCCGCTGGCCCGCAACGCGCGGATCGAGGGCCTGGTGAAGTTCACGGCAGTGATCAGCCGCGAGGGCGTGATCCAGCAGCTTCAAATGATCGAGGGCCATCCATTATTGGTGCAGGCTGCGGCGGACGCGGTGCGGCAATGGCGCTACCGGCCCACGCTGCTCAACGGCGATCCGGCGGAAGTGGTGACGGTGATCGAAGTGCGCTTCAAGCTCTCGCGGTAGTTCCGCCGCGAGTTCCATTCACGCGCGCCTCCCCGCTGTCCGATAAGGATGGCGAGGAGGCGCGCATGCTCATTCAGGGATTGGGTGCGGCCGGATGGGAGTGGACAGTCCGCGCCGGGAGCCGGACCACGGCGACGCTCGAGGTGACGACGGACGACGGCGATCAAGTGAGCATCTCGCTCGAGGCATCGCGACTGATCGAGGCCGACCGATCGGATGTCGCGCAAACATCGTTGTCCGTGTCAGTGGAAGGAACAGTCGAAAAGGACGAGCTGGTCGATTTGAAGAAGCTGGTGCTGGCGCTCGCGGCGGCAACACGCGATGCCGGACGCGGACGAGCGGAGCATGTAGCCAGGCATGCGGCGCGCGCGGAGCGGCTCGATTCGATCGAGAGTTTCAGGTTCGCGTACGCGCGCTCCAGCGACCTGGAGTTCGGGACATTAAACCCCGCCGCGCCTGCGGCGCCGTAAACAGGGCGAGTACACACTGAAAGGCCCCACGGGGCTTTATCACCAGTGCCTCACACACTCTGCGTTCGCATGAGCCGGGGCGGCTTGCCCGTGAAAACCTGCCGTCCATTGCGGCCGCCAGTTCCCGATGGAGAGGTCCTCGGGGAACGCGACGGCCACCCGTCTGTCTGTTTTGACCGAACCGAACGCCGGGCCGCCGCCGCGTTCGTGTTGGGTAACAGGGGAGAGATCGCGGGCCCCGAGTCCTCAGAGTCGGCATGATAGGTTGCGGCTCCAGGGTTCTCACCCATCCTCACCTGCCTGGCAACTGCTTCCGAATCGTTCACAGCGGAGATGGCGCCCTGGGCCAGGGCGGCATCGGTGATCGCGAGGCATGGCTCGTCAAACAGCGAAGCCAGCAGCGCCGAGGAATCGAGGATGAAGCCTTCCGGCTTGCTGCGAGATTCTGTGTTTCCGCTGCTCGTCGATTCCGGCGCGATGCGTACTTTCGTTGCGGATCGGTGTGCGAACTTCATCAGCGGCCTACCTGCGCGGTTGCCGGAGCGGGCGGGGGAGTAGATGCAGGGCATCTGGAGGCGCGTGACCTGGAGGCGCCCGGAGACGACGCCGGCCATGCGGTCCATGCGGGCGAAGCCGAAGGACGGATCGCCGTGGCAGGCGCGGTGCAACGCGACGACCCTTGGAGGGCGCCGGCCTGGAGTTGACCCTGTGCGCCGATTCTGACGCAGTGGAGTCTGATCGATCGCCTCGAGAACTTGCCCGCGTTCTTTTACGAGAACGTAGGCGGCCGCCAACCCGTTTGGGACTGGATCCTGGGGCTTTCCGCCGATGATAGAAAGCGTGTAGGCGGAGACATTCAACAAAAAGACGAGGGAATCGCCCGTTGGCGGGTTGAAGATCGCACTCAAGCGCATGAAGGAGGTGAGGTGAGATGCCAAGAAAGAAGGGGAAGACCGGCTCATCCTTCGACGAGTTCCTGGCGGAGCAGGGCTTGCTTCAAGAGTGCGAGGAGCACGCCATCAAGCGGATTCTCGCCGGCCGGATCAAAGCAGCTATGGAAGCGGAGCGCCTGACAAAGGCGGCCATGGCCGCCCGGATGCGGACCAGCCGCCGCGCGCTGGACCGCCTGCTCAACCCGAAAGACACCGGCATGACGCTGCACACATTGAAGCGCGCCGCCGCCGCGGTCGGGCGACAACTCCGCCTGGAACTCGTTTAGGGATCGGCTGCGGGCAGGAGCAGGTTTAACCGGAGTTGTCCCTCGGCCTGCATTCGGAGCTCCTCGGCGAAGCTGAGCACACCGGGCATTGGCGATAACCTTGCGAGTTCTTGGAGCGGCTCACTTTGGTCGGCTGGGGACGCGGGTTGGGGGGAGTATATGTCGAGAAGCAGGAAGTGCGTAACCTGGAGGCGCCCGATGAGGCCGCCGAGCATGCGGAGCACTACCGGCATGGTCTCCGTCGTTATCGTCTGTCTGCTTGGGGTGAGGATTCGGGCAGCGACGCAACGAGGTCGCCGGCGCGGTTGCGGATGTCGATGCGGATTGTCGGGCTCCCGGGGAGCGCGTGGGTGGCGCAGCCGAGACAGGGGTCGTAGGCGCGGACGGCCAGCTCGACCATGTTCAGCATGCCGTCGTCGATTTCGCCGTCCTTGACGAAAGCGCGCGCGGCTTCCTGAACGCTCATCGCGAGGCGGGCGGCGTTGTGCTGTGTGGCCACAATGAGATTCGCGCGCCGGATCAGTCCTCGTTCGTCCGTTGCGTAGTGATGGATCAGTACGCCGCGCGGGGCCTCGACGACTCCGAAGCCTTCCGATGGAGTCTGTGTGGGAATCGTGCGGACGTCGGGATCACAGAGCTCGGGATGTTCGGCGATCTCTCGCAGGCGCTCGGCGGCGTGAAGCATCTCGATGAGCCGCGCCCAGTGATTCGCAAGAGTATGGTGAACGGGCCCGGGGCCGAGAGCGGCGAAATAGGCCTCGCGCGCTTTCTGTGCGAGCGGCGTGGTGAAGCCTTCAGAGGCGTTCAGGCGCGCCAGCGGCGCTACGGTGTAGACTCCGCTCGCGTCGCCCTCGGAAAAGCCGTGCCAGCCGGCGGGCTTGAAGTAGGTGAACTTCATGTAGCTCCACGGCTCGGTGCGCTCGCCGATGAACTCTTCGTAGCGGTTGATGGGGAACTTCGCCAGCTCGCCGCCGGCGGGGGAGACGACGCGAAGCTGGCCGTCGTAGAAGTTGACGCGATTCTGTTCGTCGACCAGGCCCATCGAGTGTGTGCGATGTGTGAAGGTGCGCGACCTGATCAGCTCCAGGCTTTCGCGATTATTCAGGACGATATCGCCGAAGGCTTCAATGCTGAAGAGGCCGAAGGCGACGGCCTCGCGCGCGACGTCGATGAAGCGGGCCTGCTCTTCGGGCTTGATGGCGCGGGCGACACCGCCGGGCAAGCCGAACACGGGATGGACAGCCTTGCCGCCGGCGGTCGAGATGATCTCGCGGAGCTTGCGGCGCATCTCGATGACCTTGAGTCCGGCTTCTTTGCCCAGCTTGCCGATGACTCCGAGCACGTTGCGCTCGGCCGCGGGGGCGCGGGGGCCGACGATGAAGTCCGGCCCGCCGAGCATGTAAAAGTGCAGCGCGTGGTCCTCGACAAAGAACGCGTTGTAGATCAACTCGCGGATGCGGCGTCCGGCGGGCGGGGGCTCGACGCTGTAGAGCGAGTCGAGCGCTTTGGCGGAGGCCATGTGGTGCGCGGTGGGGCAGACGCCGCAGATGCGCGAGGTGATCTGGGGCATGTCTTCGGCGGGGCGGCCTTCGCAGAACTTCTCAAAGCCGCGGAGCTCGGGGACCTGGAACCAGGCGTGCTCGAGTTCGCCGCGGTCGTCGAGAATCATCTCGACGCGGCCGTGGCCTTCGAGGCGGGTCAGCGGGTCGATGCGGACAGTGCGGTGTTCGGTCATGATCAGTGCTCCTTCGCCGGGCGGCGCGCGACGAGCGACGCCGGGAGGCTGTAGCGATAGAAAGTGCCCGCGGGATCGGGGAGTCCGGCGAAGGCCGCGGCGAGCTGCGCGTCTTCTTTGGCGGCGGAGATCGAGGCGAGCGACGACAGCGCCTTCGCGCCGAAGTCGCTGACGCGGCTGGTGGGGCCCATGCAGCCGGTGCAGGGCATGTTGCCTTGAATACAGACCGCTTCGCAGCCTGAGCGGGTCGCGGCGCCGAGGCAGGCGAAGCCCTGAGCGAGCAGGCATTTTTCCGCGTCGATCAACGCTGCGTGGGGGCGGCGGTATTCGGCGAGCGAGAGATCTTCAGGCTTGCTGTCGCGCCGCGGGCATTCTTCGCAGAGCGCGCGGTCGGGGGCGAGGACGGCGCCGCGCGGCGGGAGGTTGCCGGTGAGGAGCGCTTCCACCGCGGCTTTGACGAGGCGCGCGGGCGGCGGGCAGCCCGGCAGGTAGTATTCGACTTCGACCACGCGGTCGAGAGGCGCCACCTCTTCCCACAACTCGGGGAGCTCGAGCGAATGGCCGTTGGGCTTCGAGTGGATCTGTGGGCGCTCACTCGCGCCGTAGACCCGGTCGAGGATCGCCTCACGCGTGGTGAGGTTGGCGAGGCCTGGAACGCCGCCGAGATGGGCGCAGCTTCCGAATGCGATCACCGCTTGCGCCTTGCGGCGGACGATCTTCGCCATCTCCTCCTGCTCGCTGGTGCGGACTCCGCCGTTGACGAAGGCTGCGGCGAGCGAGCCGTCGGCGAGGCTCTCGAGATCGGCGCGCTTGAAGTCCATCGCTACGGGCCAGAAGACGATGTCGACGGCGCCGGTGACGCTGAGGACGTCGGCGGCGAGGTCGAGGACGGTCTCTTCGCAGCCGCCGCAGGAGGCGAGCCAGTAGAAGGCGACTTTGGGCTTCGCGGTCATGGCGCAACCTCCTGTTCGCTGGGGATTGTGACCAGGGCTTCGCCGGGGCGGGGGAGAGGCTCCGGCGCCCCAGGGCGCGGGCAGAGCGGACCGAGCGGGCGGATCTGTTCGACCATCTCGTTGACGACCTGGCGGACGCGGTCGCCTTCCGAGCCGGCGATCCACTCGAGGCGCAGGCGGCGCGGATCGATGCCCATCTGCGCCACCAACTGGCGCAGCAGGTGATAGCGGCGCAGGGCCTTGTAGTTGCCCTCCTGGTAGTGGCAGTCGCCCGGGTGGCAGCCTCCTATCAAGACTCCGTCGGCGCCCTCGGCAAAGGCTTTGAGCACGAACTGCGGGTCCACGCGGCCGGAGCACATCACGCGAATGACGCGCGTGTTGGGCGCGTACTTCAGGCGCGATGTTCCGGCGAGGTCCGCGGCAAGATAGGTGCACCAGTTGCAGAAGAAGGCGACGATGCGCGGTTCGAAGTTCTCAGGCATATTCGAGCACCCCTTCGATCTCTTCGAAGATCTGCTCGTCTTCGAAGAGGTTCTGTCCGATGGCGGCGGACGGGCAGGCGGCGACGCACGTGCCACAGCCTTTGCAGAGCACCTCGTTGATGGCGGACTTGCGTTTCTCTGCGTCGTAGGTGATGGCGTGATAGGGGCAGAGCGGAACGCAGGTCTTGCAGCCCGAGCAGAACTCCTCCTCGATGTAGGCGGTGTTGGGCTCGAGTTCGATGGAGCCGGCGTCGATCAACGCGAGCGCTTCGGCGGCCGCGGCTCCGGCCTGGGCGACGGTGTCGGGAATGTCCTTCGGGCCCTGACAGCAACCGGCGAGGAAGATGCCGTCGGTGAACGTGGAGACGGGCGCGAGCTTCGGATGGCGTTCCTGGAAGAAGCCCTCCCGCGAGCAGCCGATGTTGAAGACGCGGCGCACCTCCTGCGCGTCGGGGTGCGCTTCCAGGCCGACCGAGAGGACGGCCATGTCCACGGAAAACTTGCGCACTTTGCCGAGCAAAGTGTCTTCCACCTGCATCGTGAGCTTCCCGCCGGGCGCAGGGAAGATGTCGGCGACTTTGCCGCGGACAAAGTGGATGCCCTCTTCCGCGACGTGCTGGTAGAACTCTTCGAAGGCCTTGCCAGGGGCGCGGATGTCGATGTAGAAGCTGTAGATCTCGGCCCCGGTCTTCTCCTTGAGCAGGTGGGCGAGCTTGAGCGAGTACATGCAGCAGACGCGCGAGCAGTAGCGGTTGGTCTTTTCGTCGCGGCTGCCGACGCAGTGAACAATGCCGATGGTCTTGGGGCGCGAGCCGTCGCGCAGGACGACATCGCCGACTGTGGGCCCTGACGCGTTGACCAGACGCTCGATCTCGAGCGCGGTGTAGACGTTTGGATAGAGGCCGTACCCGTAGTAAGGAACGCGGCGCGCATCGAAGATCTCGAAGCCGGTGGCGAGCACAATCGCTCCAACCTCGACCGTCTCGAGAGTTTCCTCCTGTTTGAAATCGATGGCGCCGCGTTCCGCGCATGCCTCCAGGCACGTCTTCTTGCACTTGCCTGTTTTGAATTCGATGCAGGTTTCGGGATCGATCACGACGGCCTGCGGCACGGCCTGAGGGAAGGGGAGGTAGATCGGCTTGCGCTTGCTGAGGCCGGCGTTGAACTCGTCGTCCACCTTCGCCTGTTTGAAGACGCACGCTTCGACGCAGGCCATGCAGCCCGTGCAGAGCGCTTCGTGCACGTAGCGCGGGCGGCGGCGGACGGTGATGGTGTAGTTGCCGACGTAGCCTTCGACCTTCGCGACCTCGGACATGGTCCACAGCGTGATACGCGGATTCGAGCGGACCGCGGTCATCTTGGGCGTGAGGATGCAGGCGGCGCAGTCGAGGGTAGGAAAGGTCTTGTCGAACTGCGCCATGTGGCCGCCGATGGTAGGACCGCGCTCGACAAGGTAGACGTGCTGGCCTGCCGCAGCGAGCGTGAGCGCGGCGTGGATGCCGGCGATGCCGCCGCCGGCGACGAGCACACCGGGCTTGATGGGAACCGAGCGGCGCTCGAGCGGGCGGTGGAACGCAACGCGGCGGACGGCGGCGCGCACCTGGTCCATACCCTTGCCCAGCGCGGCCTGCTTGTCGGCGTGGACCCAGGAGTTCTGCTCCCGCACGTTGACCATCTGGAAGTAGTACGGGTTCAGCCCGCCCGCGGCCGTCGCGTCGCGAAACGTCTTTTCGTGCAAGCACGGAGAGCACGCCGCGACAACGACGTGCGTCAGCTTGTGCTCGGCGATGTCGGCCCGGATGAGCGCCTGGCCGGGGTCGGAGCACATGTACTTGTACTCACGCGCCAGCGCGACGCGCGGCAGCGACGCGGCGTATTCAGCCAGCGCCTTCACGTCGATGACGCCGGCGATGTTGGTGCCGCAGTGGCAGACGTAGACTCCAACGCGGACCGGATCGTGGCCGTTGTCAGCCGGTGGTTGCATGGGGCGTTCTCTCCGCATGAGGGGAAGCGGCCGCGTCGACAAGCTCGGCCAGCTCCCGGACAGTGATCCTGTTTTCGAGGCCCGTTGTTTTCAGGGCGTCGAGGAACATCACGAGATCTTTGGGACAGGCGACGACGAGCGTCGAGACGCCGAGCGCCGCGGCTTCGCGGACTCTGCTTTCCGCCGGACGCTCGGTGACGCCGGGCGCGTCCTCCATCCAGATGCGGCCGCCGCCGGCGCCGCAGCAGAAGGCGGCGGAGCGGTTGTGCGGCATCTCCCGGACGATCGCGCCGATTTCGTCGAGAACCTTGCGCGGCGCGTCGTAGACGCCGTTGTAGCGGCCGAGGTAACAGGGATCGTGGAAGGCGACACTTTCTTCCAGCGGCGTGTGAACGGGGAGGTGCGAGGCGCGGAACAGGCGCTGGAGCAATTGCGATGAATGAAGCACCTCGACTGCGCCGTTCCAGGCGGCATATTCGTTGCGCAGCGCGTGGAAGGTGTGCGGGTCGGTGGTGACGATTGTCTTGAAGCGCGCGGCTTTGAGGGCCTTGCGGTTCTTCTCCATGAGCAGCTCGAAGAGGCCCTCTTCGCCGGCGCGGCGCGCGTCGTTGCCGGAGTTTTGCTCGGCTTCGTAGAGCAGGCCGAAGTCGACGCCGGCGCGGTGGAGGAGGCGGGCGAAAGCCAGCGTGGCGGGCTGCACGCGCGGATCGAAGGCGGCATAGTCGCCGGTGAACCAGAGGTACTCGACGGGCTCCTTGCGGGCGTCCTTGATCTTGAAGTCGAGGCCGGCGGTCCACTTGGCGCGGGCGCGCGCGCCGGCGTTGAAGGAGTTGCCGTAGCGGTTCAGGCTGGAGAGCGAATCCTGGAGGCGCGAATCGACCTCGCCCTGAAGCACGAGATGGCGGCGCATCTCGACGATGAGCGGGATGTGCTCGTTCATCACGGGGCAGCGCTCCATGCAGGCGCCGCAGGTGGAGCAGGCCCAGACCTGCGCGGCTTTCACGCGGTCGCCGAGGAGCGCGCCGCCCGCACGGACCATATCCTTGACGTCGTGCATGAGGCGCTTGGGGGAGAGGGCAGCGCCGCTGGCGACGGAGGGGCAGGCGCGATCGCAGCGGCCGCACTCGGCGCAGGCGAGTCCGCTGAAGAGTTCGCGCCAGGTGAAGTCCTTCAGGCTTGCGGCGCCGTCCGATGGCGCGGGCATGCGTGTGCGGTCGAGCGAACTGAAGAGAATGCCGAAGGGCGAGGCGAGCAGGTGCAGGTGCTTGGAATACGGCAGGTAGGCGAGGAAGCCGAGCACGATGAACATGTGCGCCCACCAGAGCGCATTCGCGGCGGGGTCGCCCTGACGGTAGAGCCACTGGCCGGCGAGAGAGGTTCCAAGAACAGCGGTGATGAGGAGGAGGATGAGCGTGGCGTCGCGCGAGCGCTCGAGGCCCGGCGGGGTGAAGAAATAGCGGCGCACCGCGGCGACAGCGAGGGCGATCAGGCCGATGACGCCGAAGATCGCGAGTGCCTCGGCCATCACGGGAGCGTGGTCGGCATAAGGAATCGGGAGGAACGGGAAGAGGCCGCGCAGCAGATTCCAGAAGAAGCCCAGAGCGTAGAAAACGAACGACCAGAAGATGACAAAATGGGCGGCGCCGATCGCCTTCTCGTCGAACATGCGGCGCTGGCCGAGCACTTGGAGTACGAAGCGGGAGATACGCTCGGGCCAGCGGTCCCAGCGCGCCTCCGGCCTGGCGGAGGCGAGAACGCGCACGTAGCGCGCCGCGCGGAGACCGAACAACGAGAAGGCTACGATCGCCGCCGCCCAAAGGACGGCGTATCCTGGAACGCCGAAGTACAACGTTGCCGCGGGGTCAGACATGCGCCTTCTTCCAGGTTTCAAGCGCCTTGGCAAGGGCGGGTGCGAAGTCGAGGGCGTCGCCCACGTAGCCGTAGTGGGCGGCCCCAAAGATGGGCGCGCGCGCGTCGGTGTTGACGGCGACGATCACCTCGGAGTCCTTCATGCCTTCGAGGTGCTCGGGGGCGCCGCTGATGCCGAGAGCGATGTAGATCTTGGGTTTCACGGAATGGCCGGACTTGCCGACCTGGCGCGAGAGCGGGAGCCACCCCTGGTCGATGACGGGACGCGAACCGCAGACGGCGCCGCCGAGCACATTGGCCAGCTCTTCCGCGACTTCGATGTTGTCGCGCGATTGAATGCCGCGGCCGACGGCGACGAGCGCGTCCTGGCGCGTGATGTCGACGTCGCCGGCTTCGGCTTCAAGGTAGCGCTGGAGCGCGGGCGGCGCGTAAGCGGGCGGGGTGAAGGCGCACTCTTCGATGGGCGCTGTGCGATCGGAATGGCCCGCGGCGGCCGGACGCGCCCCGGGCCAGATGCCGAAGATCGCGGGGCTCGCGGCGGGGGAGACGACGGCTTCGATCTTGCCGCCGTAGAGCAGGCAGGTGGCGAGGACGCGGCCTTCGCTCACGGCGAGGTCCTTGCAGAAGTTGATGGCGGGGGCGCTCCAGCGCGCGGAGAGCATGGCGCCGGCGCCAAGCGTGATGTTGGTGAGCGGCAGCAGGACGGCTTCAAGAGCGGGGTCGCGCGGCAATTGCGTGAGCGCTTCCGCCCAGAGGGTTGGCTCAGGCTCGGCGAGGGCGGGGTGATCGACGAGGCGGACCTTGTCCGCGAGGCCGAGCTGCGCGGCCAGAGGCGCGACTCCGTGCCCGATGAGGATCGCTTCGAGCATGGCGCCGGGCGGCGAGGCGAGTTCGCGGCCGAGAGCGAGCGCCTCAAACGTGGTGTCGGTGATGCGGCCTTTCCATGTTTCGGCGACGACCCAGATTATCTTTGGCATGGCGGATCTCCTCTTACAGCAGTCCTCGCGCGCCGAGCAGCTCGCAGATCTTCCCGGCGACCGCTTCGGGATCGCCCTCGAGCATTTCGGCGTGGCCCGTCATTTCGGGCTTGCGCATGGAGACGATTTCGATGAGCGCGGCGGATTCCGCGGCGGGCTCGGGCGCCGGCGCGGAGTCGATGCGCGAGGTCTTCATTGCGGCGCGCACTCTCGCCACCGGCACGTAGCGCGGGGGCTTTTCGGCGGCCTGGATGCCGAGGACGGCGGGCAGTGGGATGCGATATTCGCCGCGCACTCCGCCGGGGAATTCCTTGAGCACAAAAGCGGACGAACCGGCGGGGTCCACGTTCACGGCGGTGACGATGCCGACGTAGGGGAGCCTCAGGCGCTCGGCCACGATCGGCGCGACGAGGCCGTCGAGATCGCCGACCGACTGCACGCCGGTGAGGATCAGGTCCGCGGGCATGAGGTCCGTGCGCGCGGCCAGCAGCGCAGCGAAGGCTTCGGCGGCTTCGCGCGCCGACCAGCCCTCGGGCGGACACTCGATTTTGACGGCGCGATCGACGCCTTTGGCAAAGGCGGTGTAGAGGGCGTCGTCGATTTCAGGCGCGTCGGGCGCGATGACGGTGATCATGCCGCCATGACGCTCTTTGAGCAGCAACGCCTGTTCCACCGCATGGTCGTCCGATTCTCCGGGGATCGTGCGGATCAAGTCCGCGTCGAGGGCTTTGCCGCCGGCGGCGATCTCGAGCTCCTCGACGACGTCGGGGACCATGCGCAGCAGAACGATGATCTTCATAGTCATTCCTCCATCGCTTCAGCGAGCAGTTCGGTGACATCACGAACCACCATGCGGTTGTCATAGCCGAGGACTTTCAGCGCGTCCTCAAAGCGCGAAATTTCGTAAGGGCAGGTGACGGCGAGCACATCGGCGCCGGTCTCGGCGGCCTCCCGGACGCGGCGCTCGGAGAGGCGGTCGTAGCCCTTGGACTTGAACCAGGTGTCCAGCCACATGCCGCCACCCCCGCCGCCGCAGCAGATCGAGTTGACGCGGTTGTGCGTCATCTCGACGAGCTTCACGCCGGGGATCGCCTGGAGCAGCCAGCGCGGCTCTTCGTAGAACTCGTTCTGGCGTCCGATGCAGCAGGAGTCGTGGTAGGTGACGCGGTAGTTGAGCTTCTTCGTGAGGCGCGGGCGCAGCCGGTCGATGTAGGACGCGAGGAAGGGGGCGGCGTGGTGGAGCTCCCAGTTGAAGCCCAGGTGGACGTAGCGGTTCTTGAAGGCGTTGTGCGCGTGCGGGCACGAAGTCATCAGGCGGCGGAAGGAGTACTTCTGGAAGACCGCCATGTTGTAGTCCATCAGCGTCTCGAAGAGCCCCGGCTCCCAGGTGAGGCGGCCGCATTCGCCGGCGCATTTCTCTTCGTTGCCGAGGATGGCGAAGTCGACGCCGATGGCGCTGAGCAGGCGCGCGGTGGCGCGGGCGCAGTCCTGTCCGCGCGGGTAGTAGGAGTTGTAGCATTCGACGAACCAGAGTACGTCGGCCGGGCGCGGGTCTTCGGAGAGAATGCGGATGGGGACGCCGGCGGTCTTCACCCAGAGGGCTCGCTTGCGCGAGGATTCTCCCATCGGGTTGCCGTAGCGCAGCGTGTTCTGGAGCGCCTTTTGCAGCTCGCCGGGCAGCTCGGGCATGTGCACGAGTGCCTGCTCCTTCATCAGCGGCAGCAGGAGGTCCGTGAGGCGGATGCCGCGCGGACACTTGGCCATGCAGGCGTAGCAGGCGACGCAGCAGAGCAGGCTGTCGCTGCGGAAGACCTCTTCGACGCGGCCCGCGCGCAGCATGGCGATCATGCGGCGCGGCGGATAGTCCATCACTTCGCCGTAGGGGCAGGCGCCTGCGCAGACGCCGCACTGCATGCAAGTAAGGATTTCGCGGCCTTCCGGAGTTTCGAACAGATTCTCCAGAGTGATTTCGGACGCTGGTGCGCCAACGACGCAGGTCGGACTACCCATCGGGCTCCTCCCGGCCAAAGACTTCTCCGGCTGCCGCTCGCCGCCGCGATCGGCTCGCTGGGCGGATCCGGCAGCCTATTAGGATACTAAGATCCTGATATCCTGTTGTCAATGGGGGGCGTACAGGCCGAGGATCAGCCGGCGACGACCTTGTTGCGCAGCACGCCGATGCCTTCGATTTCCACTTCGACGACGTCGCCGGGCTTCATGGCCGCTGTTGTGCCGGGCGTGCCGGTGAAGATGGCGTCGCCGGGCATGAGCGTGACGTAGCGGCTGGCGAAGCTGACGATGGTGGGGCAGTCGTAAATCAAATCGGCGGTCGATTGTTTTTGGACGACCTTGCGGTTGAGGCGCGTCTGGAGGAGAAGCCTGGAATAGTCGAGGCCGCGCACGATGGCTGGACCCATGGGGCCGAAGGTGTCGGCGCCCTTGGCGCGCCACCACTGCATGTCCTTGTCGGGACCGCCCTGCCAGTCGCGCTCGCTGACGTCGTTGCCGCAGGTGACGCCGAAGATACCGTCTTTGGCTTGAGCGGGCGTGGCGTTCTTGAGGCGCGCGCCGATGATGATGACGAGCTCGCCTTCGTAGTGCACGTTCTTGGCGTCGGGGGGGATGACGATCTCGCCGCCAGGGTTTTGGAGACAGGTGATGGGCTTGTAGAAGAGCTCGGGACGCTTGGGCGCTTCGGCGTCGCCGACGTGGCTCTTGTAGTTTCGTCCGACGGCGAGGACTTTTTGCGGCTTGCAGGGGTAGAGGAGTGTGACGTCGGCGAGCTTGTAAGGTCGCGTGGGGGGCGCGGCGCCGAAGATGCCGGCGGGGAGCTCGCGGACCGTGTCGCCTTCAAGCAGTCCGTACTTCTCCTGCGCGCCGGCGCGGAAGCGGACGAAGCGCTGGATGCCGCGGGGCTGGGCGGCTGCGGCGGAGGCTGCGGCGGCGAGGGCGAAGAAATCGCGGCGTGTGCTCATGGGAGATCACTGTAGCGCAAGCGGGGGGAGGATGCTGAAGGGGAGGCGGGCGGTCAAGTGCGCCCTGGCGCGGTGAGGAGCCGGCGGGTCTGTTCGAAAACCCGCGTCGCGAGGTCGAGCGCCGCTTGCGCCTCCTCTTCGCACGGCTCTCGGGGGCGTCGAGGAAGGGATGCTTTGACATGGGCGGCGCGCAGATTGAAGCCGCTTGCCGGTCAATTAACAACCCAACCGTCCCTCTCCGTTGTGCCCTGGAATCTCGAGACGGGTAAGCGTTGGGCCGGCCGGATACTCGCCTCGCGATGATCCCTCGAAAACATTGTCGCGGTAGATTAAAGCCACCTTTGGCAAATCGTGAATTGCAGCCGAGATCCGGATTCTAACGGGTACATACTGTATGGCTTGGCCGCTCATCCCGGGCGGGCGTGGACCGATGACCGCCAGTACCTCGGATCGGATAAACAAGTCCACGCTGACGCCGAAGCGTTCGGCCAACCGGCGCGCCACGGCTTTACCGATGCCGCGTCACCCTCTCAGGATGTCCGAGACCTGGCTGCGTGATCCGACCAAGTCCGCCAGGCCGGCCTGCCGGAGCTCCTGTTGCTCCATCAGGATGGCCGGGGCCGCTCGCGGAGGGACCTTCGGCAGTTGATGGTGCGCCGCGCGAAGTCGAGCCGTTCGAGTTGCGCCACGGCGCGGTCGATCTCCGCGCCAAACTCGATCACACGCGGCAGCGCCTCAGCCGGGAGCGCCCCGCACCGCCGTTCGTCCAAGCTCGTCAGACCGATTTCATCCACTCCTTTCGCTCGTATTCCCGGTGGGTCGGCCGCGCCTTGATGCAGATCCGCCGGACGGTGAATGCAGCCGTGGTGATGAGGCGGTAATTGCCGCGCATCACATTGAATATGAGCGCGTCACCGGCTCGGCCGGCCGAGGGGAAGTCACGCCGGACCTCGTGCGGACCGCGCCAATCAGCGCGGCGCGCCTGCCCGTGCCAGTGGCTGGGGAAGCCGACGCCTCAGGGTGTTTCGCCGTGAGCTGAAACAGGCCACGCTGGCTGACGAGGTTCACAAATGAGTTAGCACGCCGCGAACACGTGCGCTGCCGAAATGCGAACACGCGCGCCGCAATGCATGCTATCCAAGGCTTCCGGGAATTGCGCCCGCGGGGCGCCGGCAGGGCCGGGTTTGGAGGCGCGGACCGGATTCGAACCGGTGAATAAAGGTTTTGCAGACCTCTGCCTTACCACTTGGCTACCGCGCCTCGTTGCGGCAGGTACGTTTTCACTATAACGCAACGGCGCATTTCGGGCGGAGCGCGCGTCTACAATGAGATCGTGGTTCGCGCTTTCATCGTGTTGATTCTGGCGGGGGCCGGCGTGTGCGCGCAGACGCGCATCATGCCGCTCAGCGAGGTCCGCGCGGGGATGAAAGCGACGGGGCGCACGGTATTCAGCGGGAGCGCGATCGCAGACTTCCAGGCGGAGATCCTGGGCGTGCTCGAGAACGTCGGGCCGAAGCAGTCGATCATCCTGGCGCGGCTGTCGGGCGGGCCGCTGGACAAGACCGGCGTGTTGCAAGGGATGAGCGGCAGTCCGGTGTACATCGACGGCCGGCTCATCGGCGCGGTGGCGCTGTCGTTTCCGTTTTCAAAGGAGCCTGTGGCGGGAATCCGGCCGGTTGAGGAGATGCTCTCGGCCGATCCGGCTCCGCCGCCGCGCGCGGCGTTGCGCGAGCTTGCGCCGCGCGGCGACTATCTGTTCGGCGACGCGCGGTTGACCGAGATTGCAACGCCGTTCTGGGCCAGCGGCTTCACGCGCGCGGCGCTCGATCATTTCGCGCCGCAGCTTCGCGCCGCGGGGCTGGAGCCGGTGCAGGGCGTCTCGGGCGGAGGGCGTCCGCAGGCGCTTCCGGCGGGCGCGCGGCCGCGGCTGGAGCCGGGCTCGATGATCAGCGTGCAGCTCATCACCGGCGACCTCGCCGCGGGCGCCGACGGCACGGTGACGCACGTGGACGGCGACCGCGTCTATGCCTTCGGCCACCGCTTCGTGGGCACGGGTGACACAGAGCTTCCGTTCGCGCGCGCAGAAGTGATCACGCTGCTGGCGAGCCAGAACATCAGCTTCAAGATCAGCAGTCCGAAGGAGTGGCTGGGCGTCATCTCGCAGGACCGCACGACGGCGCTTGCCGGGCGGCTCGGACGGCGCGCGACGATGCTGCCGGTGGACATCACGGTCCGCAGCCGCACGGGCGCGGCGCGCGACTGGCGATACCGCATGGAGATGGTGCGCGACCGCTTGCTCGCGCCGCTGTTGCTGCAAATGGCCGCCTACTCTGCGATCGACGCCACCGAGCGCACGGCGGGGGTTTCGAGCATCGCGCTCAAAGGCAGGCTGGAGGTGGAGGGCGCGCCCGCTCCGCTGCGCTTCGAAAATGTTTTTGCGGCGGAGCTCGGGGCGCCGCAGATGGTGGCGGGATCGCTCGCCGCGCCGGCGGCCGCGATTCTGCAAAGCGGCTTCGATCAATTGAAGCTGAAGTCGATCGCGCTCGATCTCGAAGTCACGAATGAAAAGAGGCTGCTGACGCTGGACAGTGTTTGGTGCTCGCGCCGCGAAGTGCGGCCCGGCGAGAAGGTCGAGATCGCGGCCGTGTTCACGGGCGAGAACGACACCGCCGTGAGCCGTACCATCTCCTACGCCGTTCCGCCGGGCGCGCCGCCGGGCACGCTCTATTTCACCGTGGCCGACGGGCCGTCGATGAACCTCGCCAACTACCGCCAGTTTCTGCTAACGCCGCCGCGCAGCGCTCCGCAGTTGCTCGATTTTCTGAACGGCCTGCATTCGAACATGAACGCGTGGGTGCGCGTGTGGTGGTCGCAGCCGTCGTGGCAGATCCAGGGTGAAATCCTGCCCGCGCCGCCGCCTTCGCTGACGCTATTGCTGGCGCGCGGCCAGGGACAGAACGCAACGGCGCAGCCGCAGCCGGGGTCGGCCACCGTCGCCGAGATGAAGATGGACGGCGAGGCGGGCTTCCAGTTCAGCGGCACGAGGACCGTGCAGATCGAGGTCCGGGAATAGTCAATGAAATCGCGATCAAAGGCGATTGCCTGCTGCCTCGCGGCCGCCGCGCTGTTGAGCGGCGCGGGCTCTTCGGTGTGGGAGAGCAACTCGTATAACGACTTCGTGCGCGGGCAGTTCACCGGCGTCGCGCTGACGCGTGACGGGCGGCTCACGCTGGCGCCGCGGCTGGATGCTCTCGCCGGCGCGGATAACGCGGTCTTCTCGCTCGCGGCCGGCCCTGACGGCGCGTGGTATTACGGCAGCGGATATCCGGCGCGCGTGTGGCGGCTGCGTCCCGGCGGGAAGCCGGAGTCTCTGGCGACGCTGCCCAAGCCGGCCGTGTTCGCGGTGGCGCCCGCCCCGGGCGGCGCGGTGTATGCGGCGACATCGCCCGAGGGTGCGGTCTATCGCGTCGTGCCGAACCAGGCGCAGGAGCTGTGCCGGCCGGGGGAGAAGTACATCTGGGCGCTGGCCGTGGCGCAGGACGGAACGCTCTATGCGGGCACGGGCGACCGCGGGCAGGTGTGGCGCATCCCGCCGGGCGGCAAGTGCGAAGCCTACTACGAAACAGGGCAGACGCACGTCACGGCGCTGGCCTTCGACCGGCAGGGGCGGCTGCTCGCGGGCACCGAGCCGAACGGGCTGCTGTACAGGATCGAGGGGCCGAAGCGCGCGTTCACGCTGTACGACTCAACGCTCCCTGAGATCCGGTCGATTCTCGCGGCCGCGGATGGATCGATCTACATCGGCGCGCTGGGCGGAGGGCTGGCGCAGAAACAGGCGCAAACGGCCGCGGGCGCGGCGTCGCAGCCGGGGCAGACGCCGATGGTGACAACCACCATCACCGTGACCTCGGACTCCGCGACGCAGGGCGGGATCGATCTCAAGCCCAAACCCGAGCAGGCGAAACCCGCGCCGGAGACCACGCCGCAGCCGCCCGCGGCGCCCGTTGTCGATGTCGCCGGAGTGGAGCGCGCGGCCATTTATAAGCTTGCGCCGGACAACACGGTGGAGACGCTATGGTCTTCGAAGGAGGAGAATCTCTTCGATCTCGCATTGCGAGGCGACGACATTTACTTTTCCACGGACCACCGCGGGCGGCTGTACCGGTTGTCGCGCGATCTCAAGGCGGCGCTGCTTTATGAGCTGCGTGACGGCGACCTGACGCGATTGCTGAGCGGTCCGCAAGGCATCGTCGCCGCGGCGGCGACTCCGGGCCGGCTGATGCAACTCGTCGATGCGCCCAACGCGACGGGCGTCTATGAATCGCCGGTGCACGACGCGGGGAACGCGGCGCGCTGGGGCCGGCTGGCGTGGCGTGCGGATGCGCGCGGCGGGCGGATTGTGTTTCGCACGCGGTCGGGCAACACGGTGCGGCCGGACGCGACGTGGTCGGAGTGGTCGGCGCCGCTGAGCGATCCGGCGAAGAATCTCATCGCAAGCCCCAACGCGCGCTACATCCAGTGGCAGTCCGAAATCTCAGGTTCGCCTTCGAACCCCCCGCTGCTCGATGCGGTCTCGGTGACCTATCTCCGGCAGAACAGCAGGCCGGTGGTGCGCAGCGTGACGGTGAGCCAGCAATGGACCCCCGCGCCCGCGAAGCCCGGGGCCGCGCCGTCCGGGACGTCCGCCACGGCCTACAGCATCACAGTGACCGACACTGGCGAGGCCGCTCCGGCGACGTCGCCGGGAACGCCCACTCAGACCGTGAATCGCAGCGGCAATCCGCAGATCGTCATGGTGTGGCAAGCCGACGACGCCGACAACGACAGGCTCGTTTACTCCCTGCACTATCGCGCCGAGGATGAGACGGAGTGGAAGCCGCTCAAGGCGGACATCACGGAGAACTCGCTGACGCAGGATGCGGATTTCTTCGCCGACGGGCGTTACGTCTTTCGCATCACCGCGTCGGACCGCCTGTCGAATCCGCTGTCGACGGCGCTCGAGGCGGAGCTGCTGAGCTCGCCTGTGCTGATCGATCAGACTCCGCCGCGCGTGAGCATCACGCTGGTGCGGCGCGCCGGCGGCGATGCCGAGCTGGCGGTGGAGGCGGAAGACGCCGCGTCTCCTTTGCGCCGCGCCGAGTACTCGGTGGACGGCGGACAATGGCGGCTGCTCGATTGCGCGGACGGCATCGTCGACAGCCCGCGTGAGAGTTTTCCGCTGCGGCTCGCCGGGTTGGCGGCCGGCGAGCGCGCGGTGGTGGTGCGGGTTTACGACTCCGCCGGCAATCCCGGGCTCGGGAAGCTTATTCTCCGATGAAAGCGTTGCGCGCCGTTGTCGCTCTGGCGCTGGTGGGCGCGGGTTGTTCGTTCGGGCCGAAGCTCGTTCCGCTGCCTGAGCAATACCCGGCGATCGACAGGCCCGACCCGCCCGACACGCGCTGGTTCATCGCGATGAGCGAGCAGCGCGCGGACCAGTTCATTCGCTCGGGGATTCCGCCCGGCCAGGGCGCGGGCGAGCGGCGCTGGACGAACGAGGCGCCGTCGCTGAGGTTCACGCTGCCGCGCGCGGATGGTTGGACGGCGGCGCTGGACCTGGAGTTCGTTGATGTCACAATGCGCGACACCGGTCCGGTGACGGTCAGCGTGGCTGTGAACGGAACGGCGATCGGCGAGCTGCGGTGCGAGCGGCCAGGGCGGTATCAGTTCCGCGGGGCTGTGCCCGCGGGCGCCGTCCGCGCGGGGGCCGAGACTGTGCTGTCAGCCGCCGTCGACCAGCCGTGGATTGCGAAGGCCGACGCAGCGAAGCTGGGGTTTCTGCTCTACGCGGGGGGATTCCTGCGCGAATGAAGCCTCTGCTGTCGATCCTTCAGGGCGCGATTGCGACAGGAACGGGGATTCTCTCTCTCGGCTGGATCCTGCTGGGTTTGCTGCGGCCGCGTCTGCGCAAGTGGGAGCGATGGGTGGCGGCGCTTGCGTTGGGAGCGCCGCTGTACGCGTTGCTGATGACGGCGCTGACTCTCGCCGGCGGCGCGCGGCGCGGCGTCCTGACAGCGCTGCCGTTGGCGCTGGCGGCGGCGGCGTGGCGCTTGGCGCGGCGCGTCGAGAGCGAGGAGAGCTCGTCGAAGCTCGCGTGGCCCTGGATCGCCGGCGCCGGGGTCGTCCTTGTCCCGTTCGCCGTTGTGGCCCTGCTTTCCGCTCTGGCGCCTGATCTCACTCCTCCGGGCGAGGACCTCGCGCTGGCGCAGGCGGCTCAACTCGCGAGGGACGGCGCCGCCATTCCGGTCGGCGAATGGCGCGCCGCAACCCCGCTGTGGTTGAGCGCGTTCGCAATCGGCCGGCACTCGGCGGTGTCGGCGATGCACCTGGTGTTTCTTTTCGGCGTTGCAGGGATCGTCTTCGCGGCTCTCCTCAGAGTGGCTGCGCCGACGGCGGCCATTTGCGGCGCTGCGCTGACCTTCACGTGCCCCGCGCTGATGCTGCCCGCGACCGGCGCGGGCGATGCCATCCTGTTCGCGTTTCTCGCAGCCGCGGCCTTGTTCCTTGGCGCGCTCGGGTCGGCGACTCGACAGCGGGCGCTTGCCCTCAGCGCGCTGCTGCCCGCGCTGTACGGGGCGTTGTTTCCTCACGCAGCGGCGAATGCCTTTGCGGGATTCCTCTTCCGGCCGCTTGCGGCGCTGCCCGCGGCGATTCCGCCGGCGGCGTTTGCGCTCGCGTGGTTCATGCGGCGTCATATGGCCTGGCTGGCGGCGTTGACGCTGTTCTGCGCCATCACATCGTGGCCTCCGTTTCTACGCCGCCTGGCGCCTGGGGATGCGAAGACGCTCCCTGGAGTCAGCCTGGGCGTCGTTCTGCGCCGGACGCCGGAGGAGGTCTACCTCGAACAGCGCTTGGACGGCTATCAGGCGCTGCGGGCGTTCGCGAACGCGCTGCCGCGGGACGCGAAGGTGCTCGCGACGGTGCCGCTTCCCGCGGCGAGGTTCGAGCGCGACACGCTGACGAGTGCGGCGCTCCTCGACCTGCTGCGTCTGCCGCTCGACATGCAACGGGAGCCGGCTTTTGTCCGGACGGTGAAGGCCGGCGCGGAGAGCGTGCGCACCTACGACGTGAAGACGCGCAGCGCGGCCGAGATCCGTTTCTACCGCGATGGGGTCGAGGTGGCGCGCGACCGCTCATGGCGGGTGAGCGCGCCCGAGGCGTTCGACAATAACCCCGCGACGATGGCGTCGGGCCGCGTGGTCATCGACTTCGGCGGCCCGGTCTCCTTCGACCAGATCCGCATCCTGGGCGCTGAAGGGACGCCTGTGCCGCGCCCGCCGGGACTGCGTCGATACACTGCGCTCGCGCTGCGGCGGGCCGGAGTGACGCACCTCCTGCTCGGGACGGGCGACGAGCTGTACACGGACTTTCGCCGCAACACGGACTATTGGGGCGTTCGGGAGATCTACACCGGAACGGTCGGCAAACATGCAGCCGCTCTCTTTGAAATCCGGTAGGCCGTTCTGGCCGGCCGCCGCCGCGGCGATGCTCGCGGCGCTGGCTGCGCACAACGTGTGGCGCGCCATGACGGCGGCGGTGACGATCGACGAGGCGTTCAGCGCGAACGACTTCGCCGGCGTGCCGTGGGGCAAGCTCTTTCTGAGCTACGACGCCAACCATCACGTGCTGCACAGCATCCTGTGCAAGCTCTCTTTCACCTCGTTCGGCATCTCGGAGATTTCGCTGCGGCTGCCGGGCCTGATCGCGGGGATTGTTTGCCTGGGCGCCCTGTTCGTGTTGGCGCGCCGGATGTTCGGCGATACGCCGCTGTTGTTCATTGCCGCTTGCGGCACGGCTTTTCACCCGGTGCTGGTGGATTTCTTCTCGCTCGCTCGCGGCTACGGGCTGGCGGCGATGTTCCTGGTGCTGGCGCTGATTCCGCTGTCGCGGCTCGCCGTGCTGGACGACGACGTGACGCCGCGCGCGGCGCTGGCCGCTTCGCTGTGCCTGGGGCTTTCGGTGGCCTCGAACCTGGTGTTCGCCGTGCCGGCGGCCGCCGTGATTCTCGCCGCCGCGTTGGCGCGCGGAGAGTGGCGCTTGTTTGAATCGCTGGCCGCGCCCGGAGCGGTGGCGGCGTTTCTCGTTCTTGCGCTGCCGCTGAGCCGGGCCGACGCGAGCTATTACTACTACGGCGAAAAGAACGCGCTGCAATCGGCGCGCACGGTTCTCGAGGTTCCAGGCTGGGACAGGCTCAATGCCGCCAGCCCCTGGATCGCGGCCGGGCTCGTGGCGCTGGCGCTGGTGTTGAGCGTGCGCGAGAGAAAGCTGAGACTGCTTTCGTGGACGCTGGCGCTGTCGCTCGCGGCGATCGGCGCGATGAAAGTGTTCGCGCATGTGCCGCTGCCGCGCGGCAGGACCGGGCTCTATCTTCTGCCGCTGCTGTTCTTCCTCGCCGCGCAGTTGATGGAGCGGGCGGCGCCCTGGATCAGGGTCCCCGCGGCCGCGTTCGCCGCGTTGCTGCCGTTCGTCTTCCTGAGCACGCTGCCGGGCGCCGTCTTTCGCGAGTGGGAGTTCGATCGCGCGAACCGGCGCATCTTCGCGGAACTGGCCAGGCGGACGCAGGGCATCAAGAACCCCGTGGTCGACGCTTCGTGGCCGCTGAACTTCGGGCTGGAGTTCTACCGGCGCGCGAGCGGCACGCAGTCCTTCGGGCGCATCAAAGAGCTGCTGCCCGGCTCGCAGGCCGACGTGTTTGTGATCACCGCGGCTGAGAGCGCCGAGCGGCGGCCTTCTGAAGTCGAAGTCCTCTATCGCGATCCGGAGACCGGAACGGCGATCGCCGTCAGGCGGTATTGAAGCGCGCGTCGCGCTCGCGTTCCAGGATCAGCCAGGGATCTTTGGTGCGCTCGCGGAAGGCCCACGTCTTCTTGCGCAGCTCCTCGAGCGTCGCACGGTGAGCCGGCGAAGGGGCGAGGTTCTTCACCTCGTCGGGGTCGGCGTCGAGATCATAGAGCTCCTCGGCGGGCCGGTGCAGGTAGTCGCTCACCTTGCGCTTGCCGACCATGCCCGTTTCTTTCGCCGCCTTCCAGGTGGCGGAGGCCCAGAGGTCGCTCGCATGCGGGTATTCGAGCGGGTGCGCGAGATTGTTGAGGTACTTGTAGCGGCGCGTGCGGATGCCGCGCATGGGGTAGTACATCGTGATCTCGTGGAAGGTGTGCGAGAAATAGACCTCGTCCCAACCGGCGGGCCGCTCTTCCTCGAGCACCGGGAGGAAACTGCGGCCGTGGAGCGGATAAACGGGGCCTTTCACGCCGGCGAAATCGAGGAGCGTGGGCGCGATGTCGGTCCAGCTCACCATCGCGTTGTTCACCACGCCGCGCCGTTTCTGCGCAGGCGCGCGAACGATGAGCGGCAGGCGCGCTCCGGCGTCGTAGAGGTTGGTTTTCGCGTTCGGGAACGGGATGCCGTTGTCGCTGAGGAAGATCACAAGCGTGTTGTCGAGCTCGCCCGTTTCGCGGAGCGCGCGCATGAGCATGCCGATGCCCTGGTCCATGCGGTTGGCGGCCTGGTAGTATTCGGCCAATTCCGCGCGCACGGCCGGAGTGCCGGGGAGGAAGGCGGGCACGTCGATGCGCGCCGGGTCGAACTTCTCGTCTGTCACGCCTGGGTAAGAGCGGTCGTTGGCGAAGCCGCGCGCGGCGCGGTGGGGGTCGCCGAAGCCGATGTGCAGGTGCCACGGGCGGCCTTTTGACTCCTCGACGAATTTACGCACCTCGGCGGCCATGCGGCTGACATTGCGGTCGCCGCCTTCGCCAAGGTGGTCCCAGGCGAAGGCCGACGGCGGCGCGACGTGGAACTTGCCGACGAGGCCGGTGCGGTAGCCGGCGTCCTTGAGCAGGCGCGGGATCGGGACAATGTTCGCGTGCAAGCTCATGTGGTGGTAGGAGTGCGCGTGCCCGAACTGCCCGTTGGCGTGGTTGTGCAGGCCGGTGAACAGGACCGAGCGGCTGGCGCTGCATGACGCCGTCGTGCAGAAGCCGTGCGTGAAGCGGATCCCGTCGCCCGCGAGCGCGTCGAGGTTCGGCGTGCGGGCCTGCGGATCGCCGTACGCGCCCGTGTGCAGGCCGAGGTCGTCGGCCACGATGAGCATGATGTTGCCCTGGCGCGGGGCTGTCGGCGCGGCGAGCACGGCGGGCGCCGCGAGAACGCGCCGGCGTGTGATTCGGTTCAACATTTCGCCCCGATCTTACCGCACAGGCAGGGCTGGAGTTCGCCTGGCTGGCCTTCGGAGTGGAATCGGCGCTTCATCCGGACTCTGGTTGAAAACCGGTGCGGCGGCGAGCAGGAACAGGTTCGGCCCGGTCAGTTGTTTCACCATGTCGCAGATGGCCGCGATCTGACTGTGCTCCGCTTTCCGCTTCCTCTCAAGGTCGTCAAGCCGGTCGTCCCCCGGACCGGATGAATGATGGAAGCCCCTTTTGCCTCGACCCTCCGGCGGCGGAGAGGTTGCTTTTGCGTTGGGGAACGGATGCTGTTGTCCCTCAGGAAGACGACGGGCGTGGCGCCCGGTTTGCCGTCTCGCGCAGCGCGCCGGTCGGCAAGCCAATGCGCTTAGCCATGCTGTTGTCGGCTTGAGGGAATGCGGCCATCTCAGCGCACGGCCAGCGTGCCGGGAAGGAACGACAGCGCCTGGATGCAGATCGGCTGCAAGCCCGCCCCGAAGGTGATCGCACTCGGCAATTGGCCCGGATTCTTTCGCACGAGTGGGGACTCTGATCGCCCGCCCGGCCGACAGTCAGTAGACGGCCTGCCCGGATCATGCTCCCCGCGCGGTGGCCCTTCCCATCCTGCGCGGCCGCATTCCGCCGGCAGGCGGTGAAATGAAAACGGCGGGCGCCTTACGCCGATTGACCGGATCCGAACTTGCTCGCGCGATTGAACGCTTGCAGAATCCGCTCCCTGGAGGAAAGGTGGAAGCGGCGAGGGTGTTCGGTGTTGATGTCACGTTGCTGATCGAGCGACTCAAGCTCAGCCCCGCCCAGCGCGCCCGGCGCATGCATGCTTTGGCGCGGACCGCGGAGTCGTTGCGCGGCATCGCCCGCAGGTCATGAATTACAAATCGGCCATGCAGCGCCTTTGCGACGCGCGCGTGGAGTTCGCCGTGATCGGCGCGCTGGGAGGCGATCTTCCATGGCAGCGCGTATCTGACCAACGATCTCGATGTCTGTCTTTCCCGGAGGAAAGAGAATCTTCGAATGCTGGCTGACGCCCTCGCGCCTATCATCGGCGTCCTCGCGGTTTTCCTGACGATTTGCCGTTCGTTTGGGATGCCGCCAGGCTGGCTAACGCGACTGTGCTTGCGCTTGCGACAGGCGCCGGGATCATCGGCCTTCACGCAGAAGTTCCGGGCATCGGAATACAGAGCGGCGCCCGCGCGGAATCAGTGGAGGTGGATGCCTTTGACAGGCGCGTGCGGGCGCTGAATCTTCGAGCGCTCATTCGCTCAAAGAAGGCGGCGGGCCGTCGGACAGACCTGCTGGTGCTGCCTGTACTGGAAGGACTTCTCGAGGCGCGAGGGGACGAGCAGGCTGCGGGATCGATTCGAATGACAGGCGCTGTCCAGCCGGGCGCGATTGCAGCCCGGCAAGGAGAGTTGCACACTTGCGGCTGCCTGGCCTGTCGCGATTCCAGAGAGCCGGCGTAGCGCGGAGAGCTCTCAACCAATTCCTGAGGAATTCGAGGATCAGGCGATTGACGCTCCCGGCCTGCACGAGCGTCGGATCGTGACCGGCGCCGGAAATCACCTCGGACTTAATCATCGGCGCAACTCGATTCAGGCGGCGCAAAAGTTCTTTGGCGGAGTAGATCACCTCGTGCTCGCCGGCCAGGAAGAGGGCCGGGACTTTCAGACTGCCCCATCCGGCATCGGACACCACGGGGGGAAACGGAATCTTGCGTCTCTGCAAGATCCGCATGTTGAGGAACAGCTCTTCGAACGTCGCGTCCAGCCAGCCGGGGTCCTTCCTCGCCAGATCAACGAACATCCAGCGGAACAGCGATGGCATGCACCGTCGAGCGGCGATGGCGGCCATGATCGGGCGGACTGCGAACGCGGCGCTGAGACGCAGAACGGTGGCCCGCGGCGCCAGGAGCACCGCCTTCCGGAGCCGCTCGGGAAACCCGAGCGCGTACTGCGCAGTCAACGCTCCGCCGTAGGACAGTCCGGCCATGTTGATGCCGTTGTGCAGCTCCAGCGCGTCGCACAGCTCATTCAACCAGTCCATGATGTCGCCCAGAGGCCGGACGGGCTGAGTGCAGGAGCTGCGGCCCATCTCGTTGATCCGGCCGGCCGCGACGGTGCGGTACTCCGCTGATAGCGCCCGGATGTTCTGCGCCCACATGAGCGACGTCGCCCCCGCGCCCGGGAGCAGAACCAGCGGCGGCGCGCCGGGCGGTCCCGTGATGCTCACGAAGGTGGAGCCGTGCGAGGTCGGGACCACGCGTTCCTCTGAAGCAACGGGCCGGATTTTGGCAGCCAGGGCGTCGCAGTGTGCAAAGTATTCCTCTCGCAACGCAGCAGAGCGGAATGGGTAATAGTTGGGGAGAATCGTCTTCCGGCTCCCGGCGTCGTGGAGCCGGGGGGCGCCTTCCGCCCTCTCTCAGCGGAGCTCGCAATGCCAGTGAGTCGGACACTTCACCGATTGCGCCGGTTGCCTTCTTGCGCATCTCGGTAGGGCGTTGTGCGCCGCTGCGGAGGCGTGGAGGGACG
The DNA here is from genome assembly GCA_964472745.1 of uncultured Solibacteraceae bacterium. Classification (GTDB taxonomy): domain Bacteria; phylum Acidobacteriota; class Terriglobia; order Bryobacterales; family Bryobacteraceae; genus CAYYNC01. The sequence goes on along the minus strand of CAYYNC010000019.1, from coordinate 53,262 downwards.
GCGAAAAAGATGAAGGTTTGTTCATGCAAAATGCCGTTCACAAGAAATTGAGAGGGGTCTTGTTTTTTTGAAATCGGCAGTTAAGCCTTGTCTTTTCAGACAGTTCTGAAAAGCAGGCGAGGCCAAGTCGGCCTCGCCGCGAGCAAATCGCGAGTTGACAGGATTTATCTTCGCGAACGATGAGCAACAAGACTCTCATCAAGATGCTGCGGCGCGACGGGCTGCCACGCCCGCAGGCCGCTGACCAGCTCGACCGAGTGGTCCACCAGATTCTCTCGCGACTCAAGAGAGGCGAGCCCGTGGAGTTGCCGGGCCTTGGGACGTTCACCCCAGGCGCCAAGCCATCGTTCGAATTCGATGCCAACGCCATGAAGAAAGGAAAAAGCCATGGGCGGGGACGAGCCTGATTTCAACTCGGACCCGGCACGTGTCGTTAAAGTCATCCGCCAGGCGCTGGCGGCAGGGAAGCGGGTCCACATCGACAATTTGGGTTCGTTTCGCAAAAACGCCTCCGGCCAGTATGAGTTCATCGCGGACGGGAGGCCGCTGGTGTTTCTCGCTTACGTGGAGGAAGACCGCGAGCGCGTGCACCGGCTGTACGAGATCTTCGCGAAGTACGGCCTGAACCCCTGGATGGACGTACACAAGCTGCTGCCCGGCCAGAACTGGCCGCGCGCGATCGAGCGCGCGATCAACCGGGCGGACTTCTTTGTCGCTTGCATGTCGTCCAGCGCGGTTGGGAAGCGCGGCGTCTTTCAGAGCGAGCTGCGCTACGCTCTCGACTGCGAGCGGCAGACCCCGTTCGACGACGTCTACTTCATTCCGGTCCGGCTGGACGACTGCCAGGTGCCGGCGCGCATCCGCTCGCAGCACCAGCATGTCGATCTGTTCCCTCATTTCGAGAATGCAGCGCGGCGGCTGGCGGATTTCATACGCCGGGAGGCGGCGCGGCGGAAGTCGGCCGCATGAGGCGGATCAACCGAGCTTCTCGATCTTCTTGCGGACCGACTTGCTGTTCTTCTCGTCGGGAGCGAGATCGAGGTACTTCCTGTACGCCTCCTTCGCGCCCTTCGGGTCCTTGAGCTTCTCGCGCGCTTCGCCGAGCAGCAGCCACGCCTCGGCCGATTGAGGATTCCACTTCGTGGCTTCAATGAATCTGCCGGCGGCGGCCTTGTGGCTGCCGCGGCGCATGTAGTAGCGGCCGATCTTGATCTCCTGCTCGGCCTGGAGCGGGTTGAACGAATACTCCTTGGGCTTCGCCGCGGCGTCCTCCTCTTCGGGCTCGTCCGGCGGAGGTTCGGCGGCGGGTGGCTTGGGCGGCGCCGCCTGGGCGCGTGTGTCGGGAGTGAGAAGGGACAGCGCCAAGGCAGCGGCCAGTGTCAGAGCGCGTGCCACAATTTGAGTATAGGCCCTAGGACGCGATGAATCTTCGCGAGAAAGCAGCGCAGCTTCCCCAGCAGGCGGGCGTGTATCTCTACAAGGGTGCGGACGGCTCCGTACTCTACGTGGGGAAGGCCAAGAACCTGCGCAGCCGCGTGCGCTCGTACTTCAGCGACGAGCGGCTGGGCGATTCGAAAACGGGCAGCCTCGTGCGCGAGGCTGTGGATCTTGACTACATCCTTCTCGACAACGAGAAGGAGGCCCTGGCGCTTGAAAACAACCTGATCAAGCAGTACAAGCCGCGGTTCAATGTCCTGCTGCGCGACGACAAGACGTATCCCTACGTCAAGCTGACCAACGAGCCCTGGCCGCGCGTGTACGTCACGCGGAGGTTGAAGAAAGACGGCGCGACGTATTTCGGCCCGTTTTTTCCCGGGAATCTTGCGCACAGGCTGGTGAAGCTGATCCACCGGCACTTCAAGATTCCCTCGTGCAAGGCGGACCTCACGCGCCATCACACTCATCCGTGCCTGGAGTATCACATCCACCGCTGCCTCGGCCCTTGCGTGCAGGGACTGACGACGGAAACCGAATACTCGCAGGCCGTGCACAACGTGCGGCTGTTTCTCGACGGGCGATTGAAGGACCTCGCAGACGGGCTGAGGAGCCGCATCGGCGAAGCCGCGGAGAATCTGCAATTCGAGCGCGCCGCCGCGCTGCGCGATCTGCTGGTGACCGTCGAGGAGCTCGACCAGAAGCAGAAGATGGCCGCGGCGTCAGGCGACGACACGGACATCTTCGCCTACTATGCGGAGCCGCCGCAGGTGGCGGTGAACCTGTTTCACTTGCGCAACGGGCGCATCGTCGACCGGCGCGAGTTCTTCTGGGAGGATGTCGAAGAGCTCGACCCGCAGGAGTTCTTCACTACGCTGTTGATGCAGGTTTATAGCGAGAACCAGCCCGTGCCGCACATTGTGCACGTGCCGCTGGAGCTCGAAGACCGCGAGGTCCTCGAAGAGATCCTCAGCGAGAAGCGCGGGCGCAATGTGGAGATCCACACGCCGCAGCGCGGGCAAAAGAAGGCGCTGCTGGCGCTGGTGGGCTCGAACGCTCGGCACAGCTTCGAGCAGCGCTTCCGCGTGCTGAAGCCGACGTCGAAGGCGATCGCGGAGGCCGTCGAGGAGGCGCTGAATCTGCCGGACCCGCCGCGCCGCATCGAGTGCTTCGACATCTCGCACATTCAGGGGACGGACAAAGTGGCGTCGATGGTGGTGTGGGAGGACGGGCGGATGAAGAAGTCCGACTACCGCAAGTTCATCATCCGCACGGTGGAAGGGAGCGACGATTACGCCTCGATGCGCGAGGTCGTCACGCGGCGCTACTCCCGGCTGAAGGAAGAGGGCAAGCGGTTTCCGGGTCTGGTGCTGATCGACGGCGGCATCGGACAGTTGCACGCGGCGGCCCAGGCGCTGGAGTCGATCGGCGTGCTGAATCAGCCGCTGGCGGCGATCGCGAAGCGCGAGGAGATCCTCTACGTCTACGGGCAGGAGGACGAGCCGATCGCGCTCGACCGCCGTTCGCCGGTGCTGCACCTGGTGCAGCTTATCCGCGACGAGGCGCACCGCTTCGCGGTGACGTTCCACCGCAGCCGCCGCGACGCGCAGCGTCTGACGAGCAAGCTCCGGGAGATCCTTGGCGTCGGCCCGCGCACGACGCAGAAACTGCTGAAATCGTTCGGGAGCCTCGCGGCGGTTCGAGCCGCCAGCGAAGAGCAACTGGCGAAGGTCGTGGGGAAAGCGGCGGCGGCGAAGGTTGTGGCCGGACTGGCGGGATCAGCGGCCGAGGGCGAGCCGGTTGGCGAGCGACTCGGGTAGGCCGGATTCGCGGATCTTGCGTTGCGCAAGCGCGATGTCGTATCCAACGCGTTGCAGGTTTAGCGTCCGCGCTTCGTCGTCCCAGATCGCGTAGGCGGCCCGCGGATCGCCGTCGCGCGGCTGGCCCACGGCGCCGGGGTTCACCAGATAGAGCGTTCCCGGCTCGAGCGCGTACGCGTGTTCACGCTCCCTGGCTTTCAGCGGCGCGGCTTTCCTCTGGTTGCCTGCATCCCACGACCAGAGCCCCTGCAAATGCGTGTGCCCGACGAAGCAGAGCGGTTGCGCCAGATAGCGCCAGATCGTCTGCACTTCGAAATCGCTGACGAGGTACTCGTCTTCGTCGATGGGCGAGCCGTGGGCGACTTCGTAGCCGGTGAAGCGCAGCGGGCCCACGGGCAGCGAGGCCAACCAGGCGAGATCGTTGTGCGAAAGGCGATTCATCGTCCACATCGCGGCGTCGCGCGCGGAGTTGTTGAAGTCCTCGATGGCGTCCAGGCCGGCGCAGGCGCGGTCGTGGTTGCCGCGCACGATGACGCTGACGTTGCTGCGCACCCAGGCGACCACCTCGGCGGGGCTGGCGCCGTAGCCGACGACGTCGCCGCAGCAGACGATCTCGTCGTACTGGCCGCGGGCGTCGCGCAGAACCCCTTCGAGCGCCTCGAGGTTGGCGTGGATGTCGGAGAGAATCAGGCGGCGCACAATCTGATCACGCTCACTTCCGGCGGAGCGCCCAACCGCACCGGCACTCCAACGGTGCCGAGTCCCGCCGTGACGTAGACCGAGCGGCCGTTCTTCTGATACAGGCCGCGCGTGTACGGCGTGAAGAAGCGCATGATGTTCACGTCGGTTGATACAATCTCGAAATTCACCTGGCCGCCGTGAGTGTGTCCGGCGAGGGTGAGGTCGAAGCCGAGCGAGGCTGCCTTTGGGAAGACGTCGGGGTTGTGCGAGAGCAGGATGTTGACGCCGCCGGGCCGCACCAGCTTTTCGCCGCCCGGCAGGTAAGGCGCCTTCATCTTCTGGTAGTCCACGCCGGCGAAGTTCAGCCAGGATTTGCCGAACCTGAGCACGACGTTCTCCCCGCGCAGGAAGCTGTACCCCTGTCCCGCGGCCAACTTGCCGGCCTTGTTTTCAAGTCCCGAGTACAGCTCGTGGTTTCCGTGGCAGCCCAGTACGCCCGCTTCCGCGCGCAGAGCGCGCAGGACCTCAAAGCAACCTTCAAGGTCGTCCCCGCGGCGGGTGATGAGATCGCCGGTGAGCAGAGCGATGTGGGGCCGGTTTTCGTTGGCCATCGCGATGGCGCGTTCCAGGTCTTTCTTGCCGAAGAAGGGTCCGTAGTGGATGTCGCTCAGCAGCGCGATACGCAGTCCCGCAAGATCCGGCGGCAAGCGTGGAATGGGGATTTCGATCTCTTTCAGTTCGATCCGCGTGCGCGCGATCAGCACGCCCGCTCCAGCGAGCGCCACCGGCGCGGCCGCGACCGCGGGCGCCGCGAGTCCGAGAATGCGCCGCCTTCCGGGATTCGGAAGATCGGGCAGCGGAGCGCGCGAGCGCAGCCAGACCCAGATCGAGGCGCTCAAAGCAACGACCAGCCACAGCGTGGCGATTGTTGTGGACCAGGCCACAGTTTCTGCTCCGAGGGAGCGCAGAAACGGCCGCTGCGCATTGAACAGCGCCGCGACCGAGACGGCGCCGGCCGCCCATAACAGGACTCCTCGCCAGGCGCGATCGCGAGCCAGGCGCCGCGCGAGGTAGATGTGCAATCCGAGGGCGAGGAAGGAAAGCCCAGCCGTCATCGCCCATCTGCGCGCGATTTCCATGGGTTCTTCTATTGTATCGGCGGACGGAAGCGCGCCCGGGAGGCCGCCGCTACAATAAAAACAATGTCACTTGTTGTTGTCGGATCCGTGGCCTACGACGGCGTTGAGACGCCGGCGGGCGCCGTGGACCGCATGTTGGGCGGCGCCTGCACATACATCTCGCTCGCCGCGAGCTACTTCGCCGACGTTGCGATTGTCGCGGTGGTGGGCGAGGACTTCGCCGCCGAGGATTACGAACTGCTCGCGTCGCGGAAGATCGATCTCGAAGGGCTGGAGCGCGTGCCGGGCGGCAAGACCTTTTTCTGGCGCGGCGTCTACTCCGCCGACATGAACGACCGCAAGACATTGCAGACGGACCTCAACGTCTTCGCGGGCTTCGATCCGAAACTGCCCGCCAGCTATCGCACCCGCCCGTACCTGATGCTGGGCAACATCCAACCCGCGCTCCAGCGCAGCGTGCGCGCGCAGATGGCGGCGCCGCGGCTCACCGCCGGCGACACGATGAACTACTGGATCAACGACTTCCGGGATGAGTTGCTGGCCACCATCCGCGAGTGGGACTTCCTGCTGATCAACGACAGCGAGGCGCGGCTGCTGTCGGGCGAACCGAACCTGAAGCGCGCCGCGGCGGCGATCCGCGCGATGGGTCCGCGGCTGCTCGTCGTCAAGCGCGGCGAATACGGCGCGGCGCTGTTTCACGATGGCGGCTGCTTCAGCGTGCCCGGCTACATTCTCGACACACTCAATGACCCGACCGGAGCGGGCGACTGCTTCGCCGGCGGCTTCATCGGCTACCTGGCTTCGCGCGGCGGCGCGGCGAACGAGACGGATCTTGCGCGCGCCGTCGTCTACGGCTCAGTGATGGGCTCCTTCTGCTGCGAGGAGTTCGGCGTCAACCGCTTCCGCACACTCACACGGGATGAAATCGAAGCGCGGTTCACCGAGTTCCGGAAGCTCACGGCCTTCTGAGAGGCCGGCCGCGCCGTGGGTCTTCGCCACGCTGCTCGCGTGGGGCGCGCTGTGCGCGGCGTTCGTTTATCTTCAGGGCTGGACGCTGTACTACGGCGACGCCGAAGCGCACCTGAACATCGCGCGGCGCATCCTCGATTCGCGCAAGCCGGGATATGAGCAGATCGGGACGGTGTGGCTGCCGCTGCCGCATGTTCTCACCATGCCGTTCGCCCAGGCGGACGCGCTGTGGCGCAGCGGGATCGCCGGCGCGGTCGTCTCGTGGCTCTGCTTTGCACTCGGCGGGACATTTCTCTTTCTCGCGGCGCGGCGCGTGTTCTCATCGAGGGCGGCTGGCGTGGCGGCGGCCGGCGCGTGGGCGCTGAATCCGAACCTGCTGTACCTCGCGGGCACGCCGATGACGGAGCCTCTCTCGCTGTGCTGCGTGGCCGGCCTGGTGCACTTTTTGACGCGTTTTCGCGGCGAAAAGCGCGTTTCTGACGCTGTTTTGGCGGGTTTTTGCGCGCTTTGCGGCGCTCTCACGCGCTATGAGACGTGGTTCCTGTTGCCTGCCGCGGCGCTCGCCATGCTCTTCAGCGGCGGCGAGCGGCGATGGCGCGGCGCGATGCTCTTCTCGCTTGTCGCCGGACTGGGGCCGCTGTACTGGCTGGCGCACAACCAGGTGTTCTATTCGAACGCGCTGGAATTCTACAACGGCCAGTGGTCGGCCCGCGCGATCTACCAGCGCGCGCTCGATCAAGGCGGATTCCGTTATCCGGGCGATCACGATTTCGCAAAGGCGTGGTTGTACTATCGCACCGCGGCGCGGCTGTGTCTGGGACAGCCGCTGTTCTGGACCGGCGCAGTAGGACTGGTTGTTGCGGCGCTGCGGAGGGCCTCGGCGGGCGCGGCGCTGCTGGCGCTCGTGCCCGCGTTCTATGTGTTGAGCCTCTACTCTTCGGGGACTCCGATCTTTGTGCCTGAGCTGTGGCCGAACAGCTTCTACAACACGCGCTACGGGCTGGCCGCGCTGCCCGCGGCGTGTTTCGGCGCCGCAGCGCTCATCGCGCCTGGATTCAGAGGGGCGATCGCCTTCGTGCTTGTCCTGGCCGCGGCGGCGCCGTGGATCGCCTATCCGCGCAAGGACAACTGGGTGTGCTGGAAAGAGTCCGAGGTCAATTCGGCGGGACGGCGCGCGTGGACGCGCGAGGCGGCGCAGTATCTCGCACCGCGCTACAAGAGCGGTGCGGGCATCTTCATGCCGTTCGGCGATGCGACGGGGATTCTGCGCACGGCGGGGATTCCGCTCAGGGAGTCGCTGCACGAGGGCGACGGGCTCGTTTGGGATGCCGCGGCCGCGCGGCCCGAGTTGTTCCTGCGCGAGGAGTGGGCGATCGCGTTTGCGGGCGACCGGGTTTCGGCAGCGGCGCGGAAAATGCGTTACGAGTGTGTCAGAATGTATGCCGCGCCCGGCATCGGCACGCTCGAGATCTGGCGCCGCATCCGGCAATGAAGATCCCTTTCACAAAGGCGCATGGCGCGCGCAACGACTTCCTTCTGACGTGGGCGCACGAGGCGCCGGATGAGGCGACGCTGGCCGAGGCGGCGATCGCGATCTGCGACCGCAACGCCGGCGTGGGCGCGGACGGCTGGCTGATCGTGCATCCGCCCGGCGAAGGACGGCCCGCGAGGATCCGGCTGTTCAACCCCGACGGCGGCGAAGTCGAGATGTCGGGCAACGGCACGCGCTGCGCGGCGGCGCTGCTTGTGCAGGCGGGCGTGGCGGGCAAGGAGATCACGATCCAGACGGGCGCGGGCGCGAAGCAACTGCGGCTGCTCGAACGCGACTGCCTGCGGTTTCTGTTCGAGATGAACATGGGCCGCGCGGAGATCGCGCCGGAGAATCTGCGGTTCATGCTTCCGATCGATGGGGGCGCGCGCGAGTGCACGATTCTGCGGGCGGGCAATCCGCAGTGCTCGTTCTTCGTGGACGATTTCGACTTCGACTGGAAAGCGCTGGGCGCCGTTGTTGAGCGGCATCCTCACTTCCCCGACCGGACGAACGTGAGCTTCGTGAAGGTGCTCGGCCGGCATGCGCTCGACGTGCGCTTTTTCGAGCGCGGCGCGGGATTCACGATGTCGTCGGGCACGGGATCGGCCGGCGCCGTCGCGGCCGCGATCGCGCGCGGGCTGGTGGAGAGTCCGGTGACGGTGAATACGCTCGCCGGGCCGCTCGAGTTTCGCGAAGAGGGCGGCGTGCTGCTCATGCAGGGTCCGGCGGAGATCGTCGCGAGCGGCGATTTCTACTTCGGCGGCGAGGAGTAGTTACGATTTCGCGGGCGGCGGCGAGAACACGACGAGCGCCACGAGATTCACGTCGCCCGTGTTCTTGAGGCCGTGGGGCATGCCGGCGGGCGCGAGCACGAGGTCGCCGGGCCCGACAGCGGCCTGCTCGCCGCCGCAGGACGCGAGTCCGGTTCCTTCGAGAACGAGGTACATTTTGTCCTGATCGCCGTGGACGTGCGGGCTGTGCTCCTGCCCGGGGAGGAGGCAATTGAGGCCGGCGTAAAGATGCGCGCCCGCGCCGAGGCTGACCTTGCCCATCTTCTCCAGGGAGAACGCGGCGCGCGAGGCGGCGGACTTGACGATCATGGCGAATCGGCTCCGTGATTAGAATGTGCGAACGCCCATAGCGACGAGGTCGTCGACGCGCATCGTCTCCTTGATGACGTAGGGTTCGCCGTATTTGACGCCGATCAGATTGCCGTAGAAGCGGGCGATGGAGCGGTGGCGGTCGCGGATCTCGTCCCTGTTCGGGAAGAGTCCGGCGCCGTCCTGGACCTCGCCGTATTGCGATTCGTAGGCGAAGAGCGATTCCATGCGCCGGTCGAAGTACGGCGTGATGTCAACGACGAACGAGGGCGGGACGTTGGCGTAGAGCGAAGCGTAGACGGCCTTGTGGGGGCGGTGCGGCGGCGACTGATCGTCCATCTTCGCGATGCCGCCGAGGAAGCTGGCTTCGAAGCCGAGCTGCGAGGCCACGTAGTGATCGGGGTGGCGCGCTTCCCAGTAGGGCAGGATGACCACTTTGGGCCGGAGGCGGCGGACCACTGCCATCAACGTCATGCGCAGGGCGACGTTGTTTTCCAGGCGCGCATCGGGCATTTGCAGGTTTTCACGAAAGGCGAGGCGGAGGATCCGCGCCGCCTCTTTCGATTCGGCGACGCGCGTTTGCGGGTCGCCGCGCGTGCCCATGTCGCCGGCGGTGAGGTCGAGAGCGCCGGTGAGATACCCCATCTCCGCCATCTTCAGCAGCGCTCCGCCGCAGGTTTGTTCGATGTCGTCGGGATGCGCGGCGATGGCCAGCACATCCAGCTCAGGGGCGTTCGCGAGATCGATATTCGGCGGGTAGAACATGGGTCACCAGAGGAGGTCCGGGCGCTTGCGGTAGCGGTCGCGCGTCTTGAAGAGGACGATGAGGATCATGCCGGCGACGAAGCCGCCGACGTGGGCGAAGAACGCCGTGCCGCCGCGCTGCATCTGGGCGTCGGCAATCGAGCCGACGCCGCTGAAGAACTGGAGCACGAACCAATAGATGAGCAGCAGCCAGGCGGGGACTTCGATCGAGAAGACGAAGATGAGCCAGCCCACGGTGACGATGCGGGAGTGGGGGAACTTGATCATGTAGGCGCCCATGACGCCGGCGATGGCGCCGCTGGCGCCGACCATGGGCACGCGCGAATCGGGATTGAGTATGTACTGCCCGAGCGCGGCGGCAACACCGCAGGCCAGGTAGAAGATGAGGAACCGGCCGTGGCCGAGGATATCCTCGACGTTGTCGCCGAAGACCCACAGGAAGAGCATGTTGCCCAACAGGTGCAGCCAGCCGCCGTGCAGAAACATCGATGTCAGGATATCGGCCAATTCAAACCGGTCGGGGACGAACCCGTGGGCGAAGACGAAGTCGTTGGCGGAGAACGGGTCGAGCGAGAACTGGTAGAGAAACGCGGCGACGTTGACCGCGATGAGCGCGGTGGTCACAACGGGCGTTGAGAAGCTGCGCTGTGAGTCCTTAATGGGGATCATCGCGCCTGGGGCCTCATGCGCGGAACTTCGCGAGCTCGGGCTTCACGCGGCGCTCGGCGCGGGCGATCAGCGCGCGGGCGCCGGCTTCGGTCGCGATCCCGCCGCGCGCGCCCATCGCGGTGCAGTTCAGCGCCGCCATGGCGTTGGAGAACTCGAGCGATTCCTCGATGGACATGCCGCTAACCGCCGCGTAGCAGAACGCGCCGTGAAAGATGTCGCCGGCGCCGGTGGTGTCGACGCAGTTCACCACGAAGGCGGGCGAATAGACGAAGCGGCCGGCGATGCGAGCCAGCGCGCCGTACGCGCCGAGAGTCATCGCAGCGACCTTCATGCCGTAGGTTTCCTGGAGAAGCTGGAGAGCTTTGAGCGGGTCGGCCTCGCCGGTCCAGCGCTCGGGGAACTCGCTGGAAGTGATGAGGTAGTCGACGTTCGGCAGGACCTGCTCAAAGTCCTTGTAGATGGTGTCGACGTCGACGGTGACGGGGATGCCGTTGTCGCGGGCGATGCGTGCCGCGCGGGCGACGGCGAGCGTGTCGTGGCCGTCGATGTGGAGCAGCGAGGCGCTGGTGATGAGCTCGGGTGCGATCTCGGCGGGGTCGAGACGGAGGCACTCGGGGCGGTTCCAGAAGACGGTGCGCTCGCCGGTGCTCTGGTCGATGAGGATGTAGGCGCTCTGGTTCTGACAGTTCCGGCGCACCTGGACGTGATCGATGTTGACGCCGGATTCGCGCAGGCTCCGCATCTGGACCGCGGCGCGCTCGTCGTCGCCGACCGTGCCGATGTACTTGGCGCGCAGGCCGAGCTTCGCGCAGCAAACGATGGCGCTGGCGACCTGTCCGCCGGGGATCAGCATCTCGCCGACGAAGGGCACCTTGCCGCCATATGCGGGGAAGTGCGGGATGAGAATCACAGTGTCGGTGGCGTTGAGTCCCACACCGACGACGTCGAATTGTTTCACGCTTGCGTCGCTCCGTCGCGTTTCCAGATTCCATCATCGCGCATGAGGCGGCGGAGGTGCGGTTGCGGGGGATGGCGCAGAAGATGGAGCAAAGCGGATCGGCGGCTCCCGCCTGCGCCTTCGACCCGGCCATCAGCCTGAGCCCCGGAACTCCAAGACAATCGGCGGCGTTGTGGTTGAGCAGAGGCGAGAATGATGATGACGGATGCCGGCAAGACCAATCGGAGCGGCGCGCAGTCCGGCATCGGCAGGCGTCATGCGAAGACCGGGCTTCAAAGCCGCGCTCATTCGCGGGACATTACGTGCCTGACGCGGCCAGCGGATCAGGGGGATGCCGGGCTCACGACAGATCTTTCGAGCCAGCCGACCGTCGATTTCCGGCGTGACGGGGCGCCGGCGCTTTCCCGCGCCTGTGGAGGGATTGGCAAGAATGCTGCGCCGGCTGCCCTCGCGATGCAGCCGGCGCCGCTGCGCCTTGAGATAGCCGATGAGCTCGCGCCTTTCAAACCCGCACCGCTCCAAGGTGGATGGTCGCCGGCACGAGTTCAATCAAATCGGCAGCGGCAGCGGCCTCAGGATCCGGCGCCGGCAATGGTTTCCCCTCTTCCAGCAGACATTGAGCGAGATCCTCCATGGCGCTCGCTATCATCACCCGGGCGCCGGCCAAATCGAAGCCCTGGGTGACGGCTCCAGGAAAATCGAGGGCCTCGGCAACCGCCATCTCGCCGGCCGCGCGCGGAAGGTCAAGTCGACGTGGTAGGGGAGCATACGCCGATGAGATGGCGTTGGCTTGTGTGGGCGGCCGTTGGCATGCGCTTTCCGCATGGCCCGCGCTCTCCCGCAAAGCGCTCATCGACGGAAGGGATGATAAGAACGGCGAGCGCCTTCTCGGGGCAATGAGGCGACGAACACGTCACGAGATTCGCAGCGGAAAGACCCTCGAAGGGCCGGCGGGGACGTGTTTCGGCAGAGCTTCGCTAGCGGCGCCCGGTCTCCTTCACGAAGTCCAGGATCGCGCGGAAAAGGAGGCTGCCGTCCTTGGCGATGTTGGTCATCTCGGAGATGTGGTTTTCGCCGGGGATGTAGGCGAGGCGCGACCTGGCTCCGGCGGCTGAGAGCGCGGCGTGGAAGGATTCGGCTTGCTGCGGGAGGGAGGCGTAGTCCCACTGGCAATAAGCGACCAGAACCGGGGGCAGGCCGGGATGGATGAAGCGGATGGGCGAGGCCGCTTCCCACAGCTTGCGGTCGCTGCCGAAGATGGGCGAGTTGCCGCCATCGCCGAGGATGGTGATGTCGTAAATGCCGCTCAGGGCGAGCAGGCCACGCACGCCCGCCGAGGCGACGGATTGGGCTTCGAGCCATTTTGGGTCGCTCAGGATCAGCGACCCGAGGTGCGCTCCCGCGGAGTGGCCCGCGACCCAGACTCGGGCGGGATCGCCGCCGTGCTCCTTGATGTTCTTCAGCGTCCAGGCGAGCGCGGCTGCGGCGTCTTCGGCTTGCGCGGGATAAGGGTTCTTCGGCGCGAGGCGATAGCTTGGGATCACCGCGATGAAGCCTTCTTTGACCAGGCGGTTCGCGAAGAAGGGATAGAGCCTGCGGTCGCCCGAGCGCCATGCGCCCCCGTGCAGGAAGAAGAACACGGGCAGGCCGGACTTGCCGGCCGGGCGGTAAATGTCGAGCTTCTGCTTGTCCTCCGCGGTTCCTTCCACGTAAGGGATGTCCTTCACGGCTTCAACGCCGGCGTCCAGGGTCTGGGAGGGCAGTTGCAGCGCGGTCAACGGCGGCGGCTGGAGGTAGATCGGATTCGAATAGATCCACGGCCGCATTTCGCCGTCCACCTCGAGCCAGGCCTCGACGCGGTACGCGCCGGGCTCGCGCGCCTGAAACACCAGGCGGTCGCTTTTCTCCTCGGCGACGACGCCGCCCTTGTAGATCACTTTGAGCTGCGCCGGGTGCGGGGTCCGCACATTGAGGCGCGTGTTGGGGAGCAGCGGCACGGTGTCCCCGATTTGAAAGAGGCCGAGGTTGTTGACGGCGGCGAATACGAAGCCTGACGCGTCGCAGAGCCAGTCGTGCGAAACATAGGCGCGGCCGGCCTTGAGCGATTCGAGGATGGCCGGGTGGGTCAGCTCTCGCGCCAGGATGTGGGTGACGGTATTGCGGAACGCGACGGCATAAGGATCCAGCGTCAGCTTCACACCTCCGGCGGAGAAGACCTGGTTCTGATGAGCGTCGTTGGCGGCGATGCCGGGAAAGGGCCGCGCCGCGAGGATGCGGTCCCAGCGGGCGAAGATCTCGGGCCAGTAGTCGCACCCGGCGCCGAAGACCTCGTCGGCGTACTGCGAGACAAGCGCGGCGAAGGACTTCAGGCGCGCGGGGTCGGCGATGGTCTGCTTGAGGTAGTGGATCAGATCGGCGTCGTCCTCGGCGTCTGTGTGGCGGTTGTAGATCTCCATTCCGTCCCAGCCGTCGGCCGGGGCGTCCAACTGCCCTTCGACGTGCGAATGGATCCGCAAACCGGGCTCCGGACGGGGGAACTTCAGCTCGTGGGCGCCTCCGTTCTCCGCGCCTGCGAAGAAGAGGACGCCGTCGCGCTCGCCGTGCCAGGCGCCGGGCTTGGGGCCGCCGTGATCGCTGAACAGGACGGCGCGAATGCCGGTCTCCTTCGCGGCTTCGAGCACCTCAGCGCGCGTGCCGAGCGTGTGAGCCGCGTCCTCGGCATGGACGTGAAGGACAGCAGGGTAGTCGCGATAGACGCCGGCCGGAGGCGGAGCTTTGCGGGCGCGGGAGAAGACTTCGCGGGCCGCGCGGACGGCGGCGAGGCGCTCGGGCGCCAGCCGTTCCACCGTGGTGTGCTTGCGGCCGGGGCGCAGGGGCGGGGATGGCGGGGCTTGAGCGATCGCGACGCCGATTCCGGCGCAGGCAAAGAGTGCGAGTAGCGCGGTGCGTGAAGAGTAGGACCGGCCCGGCGTCACTTCTGGGGCATCTCGTAGAGGTAAATCGTGTAGGGATGCCTGTGGGCTTCGAACTTCTCGACCTTGGACGGCTTCCAGCCGCGGATCTTGAATTCCAGCGAGATCACGCGCGCTCCCGGCTTGAGCTCGCGCTCGAGCTTCGGGCGGAGCTGTTCGTTGGCCTCCGTCAGCAGATAGAGCGCAATCACGTTGGCGGGGCTCAGATCGATCGACATCATGTCGCCGGTGAGCACCGTGACCTGGTCCTGCAACCCGAGGGCTTCCACCTGCTGGCGCGCCCGCGCCGCCAGCGTGTCCGAGATCTCGACCCCGACCGCCTTGGCCCCGAACGACTTCGCCGCGGAAATCAGGATGCGCCCGTCGCCGCAGCCCAGGTCGAAGAGCGTCTCGCCCTGCTTGAGCGACGCCATCTCCAGCATTTTCTGGACGATCGGCTGGGGCGAAGTGACGTAGGGCGCCAGCTTTTGGGAGATCCGGGGAGGCTGTTGGGCCGCGGCCGCAAAGGCCGCGACGATCATCACACCGATAATCAGAATCTGACGCCGCATTCTCTTAACCCCAAACTATTGGACGGCTGCGGAGCTGGTGCGTTTCCCCGCTTTGAATTTTACTATCTTGCCGACCATTTCAGTTACCGCGTACCAAAGATCGCGCGGCCGGCTGATGGTATACTCCTGACCCTTGAAGAACCGGATGGCGCTGCTGATCGCGTCGCGCCAGGGGTTGACCTGAGGATTCAGGTTGTAGTTCATGTAGAAGACCGGGTAGCCGGGGTCCGCGATTTCCTTCAGCGCCTCGGCCGGGACATTGCTTTGCAGCATGACCTTGGGGCCCGCGAAGATCACAGCATCGGGCTGGTCGTCGGAACGCAGTTCCGATTTGATCAGGCTCGCCAGAAACTCGCTTTCGCTGTTCTTTCTCCCGAGGCGCGAAAAATCGACACGTCCGAGTTGAAGCTCTTTGAGAGAGTCGCCGATAGCGGGGAAGTCGATTCGGTCCATCGTCTCCTGACGATAGAGCACCCTCTGCTCCTGCATGTTAAAGGCGACGAGGGAAAAGCGGGCGATGCGGGGGTCGCGCTGGATGCATCGCAGCAGGGCCACCAGGGCGCTGGTGTCGGAAGGCTGGAGGGCGGCCGCCGCCGAGTTCTGGGGAGCGAAATTGACCAAAACCTTGATGGCGAGGGGGCTGTCGGAAGGAGTTCGCTCCAGGGGCGGCTCATCCAGGAACTGCTCCTGGATGGTGGTGGCGATCTGTCCTGGCTGGATGTCGAGCGCGAGGGTCTTGTCCTTCTCCGCCAACACGGCTTCGGTGTCCCAGAAGAAGGAGCAGACGCGCTCGGTGCGGTCGCGCATCAGCCACTCCACCCTGTATTGGCCCTCGCCGAGATCGAAGGAGCCCTGGAGATAAGCGTCGCCCGCAGCATTCTCCTCGATCGGCGGAACACGGATCTTCTGGATGAAATAGACCGGCTCGTCCTTCCGGTTCTGGTAAATGACGCGGAACAGGACGGTGAGCAGATTCTCGCTGCCGGCCAGTTCTTTGAGGGGGATGGAGATGTCGTAACCGGCGTGGAAACGCAGGTCGAAGCCGAGGACCGGCTTTTGCGGGGTCACAGTGCACGGCAGGTCTTTGCGCGGCTCCTGTAGCTCAAGGACCGCGAGGTCCGACCCAACAAGGGTCGGCGGTCCGCCTCCCGGGCCGACAAGGACAGTCTGGCCATAGGCCGCGCAGGCAAGGCAGCCGATCAACGCAATTGCGCCGGCGACGCGCGTTGCCGCCGCCGGTGCCGGCACTGCTACCTTTTCGAGACCTCTCCGCATGGTCTTCTCGTCATCCGCCTCGGATTATTCCATCGGACCCGCGGACGGGGCGGGGCACTCCATTCTTGCCACTCTATAGTGAATGATGCTCCTCTTGCACGAAGAGTGCAACAGGCGTGCGGCGCCGGGGGCCGACCCGCGTTATCGGGGGCGCGTTTCGACATGAAGATGCCGGGGCGGCCCGGGCCGTTTGCGCCGGGCATTACGCCCGTCACGGTGTATCCGGGCTTGCGGTAGAAGAGGAAGGGACGATCGCGGTCGAGGTCGCGGATTGCAGCGGTTCTTTGGGGCGAATCGCTGAAGAGGTCCACGCTGGCCAGCGAGGTCATCCCGGAGTCGTCGTCCGTGCCAAGCGTCAGGGCCGGTGCGCCGCGAGCCGCAGCCCCGGCTTCGAAGGCGGCGACGAGTACGCGGCCGATTCCACGCCGGCGATACTCACGCCGCACCACGAGCGGATGGAGCCCCCAGACGCGTCCGCCGTATTTGGGGAGTCCGCCGATCCAACCGAGGACAAGCTCTCCCTCGAGCATCGCGCGCGAAGCCGGCGCCGGGAACGTTCCGCACTTCCTCGGCGGCGAGAGGCAGCTCCGGCCAGCCGCGCGGGTCGTCGAAGTGTTCGACAAGCATGGCCGCCGCCTGGCCGAGGATGCTGTGGGGCTGAAGGGCGCGGCCGACGATCCCCATTTCTTCATCGTGCGCCGAAGGAGAGGGCGGCGGACTACCCGACGGCTTCGATCTCGACCTTGCGCGCCTGGCGCTCGAAGCGGAGCCTGGCCTGGTGTTCCTGCCAGAGGGTCGAGAAGCCGGCCCAGAAGTAGCCGCTCACGAAAATCAGCAGGAACGGCAGGGCGAAGAAGTTCATCACATCGATGCAGTAGGCGACGATGGCGAGGAAGAAGCAGCCCATGCCGATTTCAGCGAAGGGGAGCCAGCCGCTCTTGCGGCGGTAGGCGACGGCCACCTGGGCTTTGCCGCTTGCGCCGGCGGCGTATTTCGGAGTGCGCACGAACGAAGACTGCTTGCCGAGGAGAGCTTCGAGGACGGCCTTGGAGTTGGAGATCGTCAGCGCCACGCCCATCGCGAGCAGAAACGGCAGCAGGAAGAAGGCGCGTTTCCAGGAGCGCGGGTAGAGGACCTTCTCGGCCAGCAGATAGAAGGTGACGACGGACCAGAAGCTGCAAATGATCAAAGGGACGTCCACCAGCAGCATGTCGAGCCAGCCGATATAGAACCGCACAATCATCACCGGCAGCATCAGCGCGGAAACGACGACCATCATCGGGTAGCTGATGTTGGGCGTCATGTGGAACCAGGCTTCCACCTTCTCGCGGAAGCTGACTTCCTTCGAGCGGAAGATGCGGGGCAGGAGTTTGATGGCGCACTGCGTCAGGCCCTTGGCCCAGCGCTGCTGCTGCACCTGGAAGCCGTACGTGTCGACAGGCAATTCGGAGGGGCACTCGAGCCATGGCAGGTAAACGAAGCGCCACCCGCGCAATTGCGCGCGGTAGGAGAGGTCGGAGTCCTCGGTGAGCGTATCGTGCTGCCAGCCTCCGGCGTCTTCGATCATTTGCCGGCGCAGGATGCCGGCGGTGCCGTTGAAGTTGAAGAAAAGATTCTGGCCGTAACGCGCGACGTGCTCGAGGGCGAAGTGGCCGTCGAGCATCAGGGCCTGAACTTCGGTGAGCAGGTTCTGGTCGCGGTTGGTGTAGGTCCAGCGGGTCTGAACGACGCCGACCTTCGGATCGGCGAAGAAGTGAATCGTCTTCTCGAGAAAATCCTCGGGCGGCAGGAAGTCGGCGTCGAAGATGGCCATGAACTCGCCCTTGGCCTTCTGCATCCCTTCCTGGAGAGCGCCGGCCTTGTAGCCGGTACGGTTGGAGCGGTGGACGTATTCGATGGGGTGGCCTTCGGCGCGGAGGCGCGCCACAAGGGCTTCGGTGTAAGGGTGGGTATCGTCGGTGGAATCGTCGAGCACCTGGATCTCGAGCAGCTCGCGCGGGTAGCGGACTTTCAGCACGGCTTCGAGGAGCTGGTCGACGACATTGCGTTCGTTGAAGAGCGGCAACTGGATGGTGACGCGGGGGAGTTGTTCGAAGCGCGAGGGCGGCTCCTGGGGAATGCGCTTGCGGGTCTTCAGGTAGCCGTAGACCACGAGGAATCGGTGCGCTCCATAGATGGCGAGGATCGTCAGGAACGTGAAGTAGGGTACCAGGATGAGCCAGTCGAACCAGCCGAGTTTGTGAATGCCGGCGAAGGTGTTGTCGGCGAGCGCGCGGGTCCATTTGTCCACTTGCGAGGACGGAGCCAGGAATGCGACAGGGACAATGGGGGTCATACGGCGGCCGACGCTCAATCTCGCCGCGTGCGGTGCGCGGCTGAGTTATTCGATCTCCTCTCTTCGGTACGGCGAAAGACACACAGCCTGAAGGCTATGTTACTTCCACAGCCTGAAGGCTATGTTACTTCCACAGCCTGAAGGCTATGTTACATATCATAGCCGATGACTAGAGCACGCCCTTGGGCGGGTCGTGGGGATGGGTGAAAGACGCGGCGGTCTTTTCGGCATCCGCGGGATTCACCTGCGGGCACAATTCGAGAAACTCAGCCAGCGAGCCGCCATCCTGGAGATGTTCGAGCAGGGAGGCGACAGGAATGGTGGTGCCGGGGAAGATCGCCTCGCCCGGCCTGGTTGAGCGTGGAAGATTCCGCATGGTCCTCTCTCCTATCTGGACGAGACTCCGCGGGGCGGATCGGCGTCGCGCGGCGGGAGATAGAACTCGAGCGCCGCTTCGCGGTCCGCGCCGGACGGTTCCCGTTCTGCTTCGGGATGGGTGCGGCGGAAGCGATCCAGCGCGACCTGCTGGAGTTCGGCGACCACCCCCGGTTGCCGGGCGGCGAGGTTGACGAATTCGCCGGGGTCGTTGCGCAGATCGAACAGGCGGACGTTGCGTCCGGGCGTGGGATTGTCGGTTGCGTAGCCGTCTTCGCGCCGGCGGCGTCCGCTGGAGTGAATGAGCTTCCAGCGCTCCGTGCGGACGAAGACCTCTTCGTTTTCGAGGTATTCGCTGACGATGTGGCGGCGCGGATTGGGGTGGGGCTTGCCGTCGAGGTAGGCCTTGAGACTCTGGCCGTGCTGAACGGGAAGCGGCGGAGCGCCGAGCATCTCGAGGATGGAGGGCGCGAGGTCGATGTGCTCGGTGAGGTTGGTCGTGACGCCGGGGCGGATGCGGCCGGGCCAGCGCATGATGAGGGGCACGCGCAAAGCGGGGTCGTAGCCGCAGTGCTTCTCAAAGCGGCCGTGATGGCCCAGACTGTAACCGTGATCGGCGGTATAGACAACGAGCGTGTTTTCTTCGAGCCGCAGCTCGCGCAGTTTCGCGAGAACGCGGCCCCAATTACGGTCCATGAAGTGGGCCGAGGTGTAGTAGGCGGCGATGATGCCCTGCTTTTCTTCAGGGGTGAGGTCGCGGAAGATCAGCGGGACCTGCCAGCGGTCCGCGGGTGGGGAGGGCGGGACGGCGAAGCGGCGGGGGTCGAAGCGGCCGTGGTCTTCGACGGGGAAGTCGAATGGCGAGTGCGGCTCCATCAGGCTGACCCAGAGCGCGAAGCGGCGGCCGGCATTCTCTTCCATGTAGCGGCAGGCCTCGCGCGCGATATAGGAGCCTTTCATCTCAGCGTCGGCGCGCGGGAAGGGGAGACAGGCGGCATTGAGCCAGTCGCGCGCATGATCCTGGAACGGCCGCCAGGGCATCTTCTTGGTGCGCGTCCCTTCGGGCAGCGGCGTGGGCTTCACGTCGCGCAGCCAGCCGCGCTGGATGGCGTCCTCTGTGCGCATCAGGTCGAAGCCGTGGACTCCGTCTTCGGCCGGACGATTGAAGTGCATCTTGCCGAAGACGGCGGTCTGGCAGCCGGCGGCGCGGAGTTGCTTGGAGAATGCGGGCTTGGCGGGGGACAGCGCGGTGCGGAGCCGCGTGACGCCGGCCATCTCAGGCATCTGTCCGGTGAGCAAGCTCTGGCGGGAGGGGGTACAGACGGGCGAATTGCAGTAGTGCGAGGCGAAGCGGAATCCGGCGGCGGCGAGGGCGTCAAGGTTCGGGGTGCGGGCCTGGCGGTCGCCATCCGCGCCAAGGACATAGCCGGCGTGGTCGTCGGCGATGAGAAAGAGCAGGTTGGGCGGATTCTGCGCGGCTCGGAGCCGCGGTATGAAGGCCGGGGCCGCCGCGGTGGCGAGCGCTCTGCGCCGGGTCAGCACGCCCCCATCATAAGCCGTCGCAAGCTTGAGTGGGTCGGCAGGTTGAATGACGCGCACGGGTGTCCTACCATTCTGAATAAGAAGACCAACGTGCTGCACCAGTCGAACAAAACGAGCGGCTTGACCCAGCGGGCTACCGAGATCCTCACTTCGATCGTGCAGGAGTACATCGAGACGGGTGAGCCGGTGGCCTCGCGCACCGTCGCGCGCAGACGCAAAGACAGTCTGAGCCCGGCGTCGGTCCGCAACATCATGGCCGACCTGGCGGACCTGGGCTATCTCGACCAGCCGCACACGTCGGCCGGCCGCGTGCCGACGCTGAAAGCGTTCCAGCACTATGTCCAGGCGCTGGGATCGCGGCGCCTGCCGGCGTTCGACGTCGGGAAGCTGCGCGGAGAACTGATGAACATCGACGGCGTGGAAGAGCGCGTGGAGCACTCGTCGCACCTGCTGGTGGAGCTGACGCGCAACGTCGGCATCGCGGCGGCGATTCCGGCGTCGAGCCAGGTGCTGGACCAGATCGAACTGGTGCAGCTTGCTGGGATGCGCGTCCTGATGGTGGTGGTGACGCGCGACCAGATGGTGCGCAACCAGGTGGTGCGGCTGGAAGAGCCGATCACGCAGGACGAGCTGTATTCCATCCGCAACTATGTGAACCAGAATTTCTCGGGCTGGACGCTCTCCGGCATCCGGCGCGAGCTGGAGCGGCGATTCGAGCGCGAAAGCGCGGCCTACGATCAACTCCTGCGCAAGCTGACGGTGCTGTATGAGAAGGGCCTGCTCGATATCGGTTTAGAGCCGCACGTCTACCTGGAGGGCGCGTCGAACCTGGTGGGGCTGGACCTGCACCTGACAAAGGAGCGGCTGCGGGAGCTGTTCCGCACATTAGAAGAGAAGAAGCGGCTGATCGACCTGCTCGACCAGTTTCTGGCGCACAGCGGCGGCGAGGTCCGGGTGTGGGTGGGTTTGGAGGAGGCGCATCCGGCGCTGCGCGAGTTCTCGCTGATCGGCGTGTCGGTGGAGACGCCGGGCGGGATGTCGGCGCGGATGGCGGTTCTGGGCCCGTTGCGGATGAATTACGCGCGCGTGTTCTCCGCGGTTCTCGACGTCGGCGAGGCGTTGAGAAGCCTCCCGCAATAGGCGCGAGACTCAGTTTGATACGCTGAAATAAAGCCCAAATGCAGAAGCAAGATCTGTCCCCGAACGCGGCCGTGTCGCCGGCCGACGAGTCGAAATCCAGCGGTCCGGAGACTTGCGCGCCGCAGAACGAGATCAGCGCCGAGGACGCCAGCGTGTTCGACGCGGCGGCGCGGCTGGAGCAGATTGTCGAAGAGCGCGACCGGCTGGAAAAAGAGAAGGCCGAGCTGAGCGACCAGTTGCTGAGGCGCACGGCGGATTTCGACAACCTGCGGAAGCGCAGCGAGAGGGAGCGCGCCGAACTGATCGAGTATGCTTCCACCGATGCCGTGCGGGCGTTGCTGCCGGTGCTGGACGACTTCGAGCGCGCGCTGAAGATGGAGTGCCCGGATGAAGAGTACGCGCGCGGCATCCAGCTTATCTATCAGCGGCTGTATGAAACGCTGAAGAAGCTGGGTCTGGAGCCGATCGAGGCGGAGGGCAAGCCTTTCGATCCGAACTTTCATCACGCGGTCGAGATGGTCGAAACCGATGGGGTTGAGGAGCATACGGTGGTGGCGGATCTGATGCGCGGATACACGTTCAAGGGCCGTCTGCTGCGGCCGTCGATGGTGAAGGTGGCTTCGGGCGGATAGAGCGATGAGCGTGTCGAAGCGCGACTACTATGAGGTCCTGGGGGTCGGCAGAAACGCGAGCGAGCCGGAACTGAAGGGCGCCTATCGCAAGCTGGCGTTGAAGTACCACCCCGACCGGAACCCGAACAACAAAGAGGCCGAGGAGAAGTTCAAAGAGGCGGCGGAAGCGTATGCGGTCCTCTCTGATCCCGAGAAGCGGCGGACGTATGACATGTACGGCCACCAGGCCGTGAGCGGGATGGCGGGGCAAGGATTCAGTCCGGACATCTTCGCCGACTTCTCCGATATTTTCGGGGACTTCTTCGGCTTCGGAGATCTTTTCGGCGGCGGGGGCGGGAGGCGCAGGACTCGCGCCCAGCGCGGAGACGATGTCCGCTACGACCTCGAGATCTCTTTTGAAGACTCCATGCGCGGGATGGAGGCGGAGATTCAGGTGCCGCGCATGGAGGCGTGCCATGCGTGCGGCGGCACGGGAGCGGAGAGCGAGGACGGGTGGACCACGTGCTCGAGCTGCCGCGGACGGGGCGAGGTCCTCTACCAGCAGGGATTCCTTTCGATTCGAAGGACGTGCGGGCAATGCGGCGGCACAGGGCGGCTGCTGAGACGGCCCTGCAAGCAGTGCAAAGGCGAGGCGTACACGCAGGTTCACCGCAAGCTGAAGGTGAAGATCCCGGCGGGCGTTGATACCGGGATGAAGATGCGTGTCGCGGGCGAGGGACAGCCGGGGACCAACGGGGGACCGAATGGGGATCTGTACGTGTTCCTCACGGTGCAGCCGCATCCGGTGTTTGAACGCAGGGAGTACGATCTGCATTGCATAGTGCCGGTCAATTTCGCTGAGGCGGCGCTGGGGACTGAGATTCGCGTACTGACGTTCGACGGGCTGGAGACGCTCACAGTGCCGGCGGGGATACAGAGTGGCGAGACTTTGCGGCTGCGGGGGAAGGGCGTGCCTGTGGTGAATAGCGGGGGGCGGGGGGACCTGATAGTGCACATCGAGGTTCGGACGCCGGCGAAGTTGACGCGGGAGCAGCGGCGGTTGTTCGAGCAGTTGCGGGAGTTGCTGCCTTCCGAGGCGGAGCCTCAGGAGAAGGGGCTTCTGGAGAAGCTCAAGGATTATTTGATGTAGGGGGCGAACAAGAGCACAGCCTGAAGGCTATGTTACGGGCTGCGCCACGGCGATCAGGGAGGTGGGCTTCCAGGGGAGGGCGGGGTCGAGGCGGCGCCAGAGCCAGACGAGGCGGTCGAAGAGGGCGATCTGAAGACGGCTGAAGCGGCGGCGTCGGAGCAGGCGGCCGTTGACATACCAGCCCGGTCTGGTGATGCGGTTGAAGTGCAGGATGCGCTCAACGGTGAAGCCCTGGCTTTCGAGCTTGGAGCGCAGCTCGCTTTCCGAGTAGCGGCGGCAGTGGCCGAGGACCCGGTCGAGCTCGCCGTAGACCGCCATGCCTTCGGGGACAAGGATGATCGCGCGTCCGCCGGGGCTCAGCGCGCGGCGGATGTTCGCGAGGGCGGTGAGGTCGTCTTCGACGTGCTCCAGCACATTCAGGCAGACAACCGTGTCGACGGCGCCTTCAAGCGCGGTGAAATCGTCGGGACTCGAAAGATCGCAGCGCCGGGCTTCGAAGTTGGGGCGGTGGCGCAGGCGCACGCGGAGGCGGGCCAGGTGCTCGTCGTCGATGTCGGTGGCGATGTAGCGCTCGCGCGAAGGCGCAAGGAGACGCGAGAGGTTGCCGATGCCGGCCCCGATCTCCAGCACGCGGCGGCCGACGTAAGGGCGGATTGTGTCGGCCATCCAGCGGTTGAAGCGCGGGGCCGACGAAAGAACGTCCAAGATCTCCGGGCCGGAGTTCTTGTAGATGTCGCGCGTGAGCGCGAAGCGCAGCACCGTGAAGAGCGCGGCGACGGCGTCTTTCTTGCCGATCTTCTTGCCTTCCTCGTAAGTGCGGCCGTGGTAGCCGATCGGCGTTTCGTAGACGCGGGCCTGGCGCTGAGCGAGCTTGATGGTGATCTCGGGCTCGAAGCCGAAGCGGTCGCTGCGCAGCGGGATGCTGCGGAGCAATTCTGTGCGGAACGCCTTGTAGCAGGTCCAGACGTCGGTGAGGTTGAGGTCGGCGGCGAGGTTGACGAAGCTGGTGAGCGCTTTGTTCGCCAGCGAGTGCCAGAAGTAGAGCACGCGGCGTTCGACGCCCACGGCGAAGCGGGTGCCGTAGACGGCGTCGGCGCGCTCGTCGAGCAGGGGCGAGAGGAGGCGCGGGTAGTCGCGCGGGTCGTATTCGAGGTCGGCGTCCTGGATGAGCGTCCAGTGGCCGCGGGCGTGTGCGAGGGCGGTGCGAATGGCCGCGCCTTTGCCGCGATTGCGTTCGTGGCGGAAGGCGCGGACGACGCCGGGGTGCGCGGCTTCGTAGCGCGCGGCGACTTCACCGGAGCCGTCCGTGGAGCCGTCGTCGACGACGAGCAGCTCGCGGTCGAGGCCCTCCGGCAGCGGCGCGGCGAGGACGCGGTCGAGCAGCGCGGCCAGAAACTCCTCTTCGTTGAAGCAGGGGATGATGATCGAAAGCAGACGTTGCTCCATCAGGGTCCGCCTACTTGAGCGGCGGGCGTTGCCTGTGCCAGTCTGTCACGCTCTGATAGGCGTGGGCAACGCGCAGCGGCGCGCCTTCGTCGTAGAGGCGGCCCAGAAAACTGATGCCGCGCGGCAGTCCCTTGACGAAGCCGCAGGGGACGACCACCTGAGGGTGGCCTGTGAGGTTCGTGCTGCGGAGATGGGCCTGCGGCGGGCAGACGACGGCGTCCCACTTTTCGAAGAACGCTTCGAGCTTGCGCTGGAGAAGCGTGCGGGCTCGCTGGGCGCGAATGTATTCGACGGCGGGATACAATCGCGCGGTGCGAAACTGGTTCGGCCAATCGCCGGGCTTCTGGCCGGAGAGCATGTCCACCTTGCCGTCGCGGGTGATGTCGTCGAATGCGGCCGCCGCTTCGGCGTCGAGAATGATCAGGAGCGGGCCGGAGAACGAGTCGTCGATCTCGACAGGCTCCAGGCTGGCGCCGGCCTTGCGCAGGTCAGCGAGGGCCTGATCATAGAGGGGCTTGTCATCGCCCTTGATATCGTCGAACGCTTTCTTCGTGTAGCCGATCTTCATCCGGGAGAGAGGCTTTGAGGCGTCCCAGTGCAACGGGGCGCTGGTGACCGTGCGGTCGCGGCCGTCGGGCCCGTAGATGGCGTTCAGCACGAGCGCGCAGTCGGCGGCGGAGCGGCAGATGGGGCCGATCTTGTCCATTGTCCAAACCAGCGCCATCGCGCCGTGGCGCGAGACCCGGCCGTAAGTGGGACGCAGCCCTGTGACCCCGCAGGCGATGCTCGGGCTGATGATCGAGCCCAGGGTCTCGGTGCCGATGGAGAAGGCGACAAGGCCGGCGGCGGTGGCGGACGCGGAGCCGGCCGATGACCCGCTGGAGGTGCGCTCGATGTTCCACGGCGTCTTCGTCATGCCGCCGAACCAGAGCCCGCCCATGGCCAGCGCGCCCATGGATAGCTTGGCGACGAGGACCGCGCCGGCCCCTCGCAGGCGCTCGACGACGGCGGCGTCGGTATCGATCATCTGGTCCCGGAACGGCTCCGCGCCCCAGGTGGTCTTAATGCCTTTGGTCGCGAAGAGGTCCTTCGCGCCCCAGGGTAGGCCGTGGAGAGGGCCGCGGTAGTTGCCGCGGCGGATTTCGTTGTCGGCCTGCGCGGCCTGCCGGAGCGCGAGTTCTTCGGTGAGCGTGACGACGCAGTTCAGCTTGGGGCCGAAGCGCTTCAGGCGGTCAAGGTACATGCGTGTGAGCCCGGTGGAGCTCACCAGACGCGCTTTGACGAGCGGCGCGAGCTCGGTCACGGTGAGAAACGCAAGGTCCTCGACGGATTGCCAGTGTTTACTTTTCGGCGCCGCGATGCGCGGCGGCTTGAAAACCGCGCGAACTTCTTTGGGCGGCTTGCCAGGCAGCCAGGGATGGAAGGCGATCGCGGGTTCAGTGTCAGGCGGGACGTCGATCTTGCGCAGGTTCTCGTAGCGGCCGATGGCGCGGTCCAGTCCCGGCAGCATCATGTCGATTTTTTCGGGGGCGAATTCCAGCCCGATGAGTTTGAGCGCCGCGGCAACCTGATCGCGCGTGAAGCGCGGGGCTTTTGCGGGAGGCGCGGGCGGCTGTGCGGCGGCGAGAACGGAGACGAGTTGGAGCCAGGCTCTGCGGTCCATAGGATTGCGGAGTGAAAACGTCCATCATAGAAGGAGGGGGCGGCATCGGGAAAGAGATGCGCATTCTGCTGTTCAGCGGGAAAGGCGGCGTCGGCAAGACGAGCGCCGCCGCGGCAACCGGCGTGCGGCTGGCGGAGATGGGTTACCGCACGCTGGTGATGAGCGTCGATCCGGCGCACAGTCTGGCGGATGCGTTCGACCTCGAAGGCGGCGGGCTGTTCCACTCGCGGACGTCCGACCCGCTGCGCATCGGCGAGGGGCTCGAGATCTTTGAGGTCAGCATTCAGAAGGAGATCAAACGGCACTGGCGCGAGATCTCCGCCTACATCACGAGCGTGCTGCGGACGTCGGGCCTCAGCGCCGTCGAGGCCGAGGAAATGGCCATCTTTCCCGGCATGGAAGAGCTGAGCGCGATGATGTACGTCAACCAGTACCGGCGCGAGAAGCGCTACGACGTCATCGTGCTCGACTGCGCGCCGACCGCCGAGAGCCTGCGCTTCGTCTCGATGCCGACGACGCTCGATTGGTACATGAAGCACGTCTTCCCGGTGCAGCGCGGGATTCTGAAGGCGGTGCGGCCGCTGGCCAACCGGGTCGGCCCGGTGGAGCTGCCGCCGGACAGCTACTTCGCGAACGTGAAGGAGCTGTTCGACAAGATCGAGGGCCTGGACGCGCTGATGCAGGACCCCGACATCACGAGCATCCGCCTGGTGACGAACGCCGAAAAGATGGTGGTGCGCGAGACGCAGCGCGCATTCGTCTACTTCTCGCTGCACGGGCTGACGGTGGACGAGGTGATCGTGAACCGCGTGCTGCCAGCAGAAGTGCAGGACGGATGGTTCAGCGAGTGGCGCGTTTCACAAGAGAAGTTCCTGGCGGAAGTGGAGGCGTATTTCGCGCCGGTGCCGGTGCGGCGGGTGCCGCTGTTCCGCACTGAAGTGCTGGGGCGCGCTTCGCTCCGCGAGCTGGCCGCGGCGCTCTATCCCGACGGAACGGACCCGGCCGGGGTAAAACTGCGCGAACGGCCATTCACGTTCACGAAAGAGGCGGGCCACTACGAAGTGCGGATGAATCTGCCGTTCACGGAGAAGGCCGAGGTGGGCCTCTTCATGAAGGGAGACGAACTCGTGGTGCAGGTGGGCGCGATCCGGCGCCACATCGGACTGCCGACGTCGATGGCCGGGCTGAAGCCGTCGCGGGCGCGCCTGGACGGCGGGGTCCTCGTGGTCGAGTTGTCGGAACCGGTGTGACGCGCGAGGCAGGAGGCCGTATGCTGGGAGCAGGCAGATTGGGGGAGCCATGACCGAGACGCAAGAGCAGACGACACAGGAGAGCGCGGGCTGCGCGGAGTGCGCGTGCCACGGGTTGGGTCCGATGGTGACGGACTTCTTCAAGCGCATGGGGCCGCCCGAGTCGGCGCGGCAGCATTTCAACCAGGCGCGCATTGAGATTCTCAAGGGACTGCGGGCGCTGATCGACGCGCGCATCGCCGACATCTCGAAGCGCGAGGAGAAACATGGCACGACGGTGACGGTCGAGTAGGCGCCGCCGTGACGACAAACAGGCCGCTGACCATCCTCGCCATCGCGAGCTACGAGAAGGGGCATGCGTTCCTGCGCCAGGCCAAGGATGAAGGCGCGCGCGTGCTGCTCGTGACGTCGCTCAGTCTCAAAGACAAGGCGGAGTGGCCGCGCGAGGCGCTGGACGACATCTTCTACATGCCCGACCAGGACAAGCAGTGGGACCGCGCCGCGACGTTGAAGGCTGTGAGCTACCTGGCGCGGACTGAGACGATCGACCGCATCGTCCCGCTGGACGACTTCGATCTCGAAATGGCGGCGTTCCTGCGCGAACATCTGCGGGCGCCCGGGATGGGCGAGACGACGGTGCGCTACTTCCGCGACAAACTGGCGATGCGGATGCGCGCCGGAGAGGCCGGGATCGCTGTGCCGGAGTTCGTTCACATCCTGAATCACGCGCGGATTCGCGAGTACACGGAGCGCGTGCCGCCGCCGTGGGTTTTGAAGCCGCGCATGTACGCGGGGGCGGTCGGCATCAAGAAGATTGAAAGCACGGAGCAGTTGTGGGCGGCGATCGATGCGTTGGGCGATGAGCAATCGTATTACCTGCTGGAGCGTTACGTTCCTGGCGACATCTTCCACGTCGATTCGATGGTGTACGAGCGGGAGGTCCGCTACGCTGTGGCGAGCGGCTACGGCCGTCCGCCGATGGACGTGGCGCACTGGGGCGGCGTGTTCACTTCGCGGATCCTGGAACGCGGATCGGAGATCGAGCGGTCGCTGCTGGCGCTGAACAAACGCGTGCTGGCTGCGCTGGGGCTGGTGCGCGGCGTTTCACACACCGAGTACATCCAGGGGCGCGACGGGCGGCTGTATTTCCTGGAAACGGCGGCGCGAGTGGGCGGCGCGCACATCGCGGACCTGGTGGAGGCGGCGACGGGGCTGAACCTCTGGGCCGAGTGGGCGCGCATCGAGATCGCCGGCGGCGACGGGAAGTACGAGGTGGCTCCGCCGCGGATCGACTACGCCGGGCTGCTGGTCTCGCTGGCCAGGCAGGAGTGGCCTGACACGTCGGGGTACGCGTACCCGGAGATCGTGTGGCGCATGAGGAAGAAGCACCACGTGGGCTTCATCGTGCGGTCGGAGTCGCACGCGCGCGTCGAGGAGTTGCTGAATGAGTTGACGTCGCGGGTCGCGCACGATTTCCACGCAGTCCTCCCGCCGAAAGAGCGGCCGACGGACTGACAGCGAGGCTGCAAGGCGGATGATATCGGATGAAATCAAGGACTTGTCCCGCGCGCTGGCGCAGGCCAGGTTTCCCGCTGCCTCCGATGCTTGCATTACCGCGGTAATAGAAGACATGGCATCGGCGCATTCGAGAATTACGTCACAAGGGCAGGTTTCGTCGCCCGCTGAGGTGCGGCGGAAGCCCGGCGCCGGCCCGGAATCGGTGATCGAGTGGGACGAGGAGCAGGATAGGATCGTTGTGCGCCGGTCCGCCCGATTCACTTCCGATGACATTCATCGGGCGGTCTTTCCGGACGGTCCTCCTAAACCCCGGACGCTCGAGGAGCCAGAAGAAGGAATCCGCAAATACGTGCGGGAGCGCCATGCGCGCCGTTGACGCCAATGCCCTCATCCGGCTCATCACGCGGGACGATCCAAGGCAGACCGCAGCCGCCGACGGCTTCGTCGCGAAGGGAGCCTGGGTTCCGCTCGCGGCCCTTGCTGAAGCGACTTGGGATCTTTCCGCAATCTACGAACGGAGCGCATCCGGCATCGCGACGGCAGTTGAGATGCAATTAAGCCAGAAGGACCCGACTCTCCAGGACCTGGAGACTGTGGCCGCGGCCCTCGATCTGTTTCGCTCCCGGCCCTCGCTCGGCTATTCCGGTTGTCTGATCCTGGAGAGCGTCCGCAAGGCCGGCCACATGCCGCCAGGCGCGTTCGAGCGGGCTCTCAGCCGGGTTGAAGGCGTGCAGAGGCTGTGATTGTTCGCGGCGCGGCCGTTGCGTTCTGCGGCCCGTTATGGTGCAGCGGCTCCGGCGCCTCGTGTTATGTTTGCAAGAAGGGCAGAGGAGGGATGTGTCGATGCCGAAGTTTGTGATTGAGAGGGAGATTCCCGGGGTTGGGAAGTGGCCGCAAGAGGAGTTGAGGGCGGCGTCGCAGAAGTCGTGCAGCGTGCTGCGCGGGATGGGGCCGCAGATCCAGTGGGTGCACAGCTACGTCACGGATGACAAGCTGTACTGCGTCTACATCGCGCCCGACGAGGAGGCTGTCCGCGAGCATGCACGTCAGGGCGGATTCCCGGCGAACCGGATCTCGCGGGTCGCCACAATGATCGATCCGACTGCCGGCGAGTAGTCTCTAATCTCAGGGCTTGCGCGAGATGGCTGCGGCGATGGCGTAGTCGTAGAGCGCCCGCGCGCGAAAGTATTCGCTGAGCGCGGCGATTTCGCGGATGCCGGTCTCGAACGCCGCCTGCTCGCGCAGGTTCACCAGGAACTGGTTCCCTTCTCCCGCCTCGAACTTGATGCGCTCGATGGTTTCGAGTTCGCGCGCCACCTCGACCTCGCGGCGCAGCACGCGTGCGCGCTCATAGGCGGCCTTGAGGGCGGAGTAGGCGTCGCGGACCTCCGCGGCAACCTGGTCGCGGGCGAAGCGCTCGCGCTGGTCGAACTGCTCGATGCGAGCCAGCGCTGAAGCATTGCGCCCGCGGGCCTGGCGGCGCTGGAACGGCAGATCGAATATGAGCGCGGCCTGGACCTCGTCGGGTCCGCGGCGCACCAGTCGAGCGCCCGCCTCGCGCGTGTATTGGAAGACCAGATCGACGCTGGGCAGCAGTTGATTGGCGGCGAGCTTGCGATCGACCTCGACCTGCTCGCGCTGGGCGGCGAAGCGCTGGATCTCCGGGCGGCGGCGCAGGGCGAGGTCGATGTCGCCGGCCAGCCGCTGCTCGGTGACTTCGCTAATCTCGGGAAACGCGGGAGGCAACTGGGCCGGCTCGGAGAGCCTCGGGTTCCCTGCGCCGTCGCGGTAGAAGAGCGATAGTTCGATCGCGGCAAGCTCCAGGCCGCGCTGCGCCTCTACCACCTGGGCGCGGCGCGACAAGATTGCGCGCTCGTTGTCGGTGACCTCAACGCGCGGAATCTGGCCGGATTCGGCGGATTCGCGCAGCAGCTTGTCGCGGTCCTCCGCCACCTTGAGAATGGTGGCGGCGACGTCGAGCCTGCGTCCGGCGGCGACCCATTCCCAGTAGCGCCGCGTGGCCATCTGGATGATGAAAAGGCGCTGCTGGTCGACGCCGAGCGAGGCGACGCGCCGGCCGAGAAGGGCTTTCTGCAAATCCGCGCGGCGCGAGTCGATGGCGCGGTCGCGAAGCCCAGGCAGCCGCACACCCGCCTTGTACTCGCCAAGAGTGTCGGTCTGGAGCTTTCCATCGTAGCTGGCGAACTCGCCGCGTCCCAAGCGCCAGCCGGCGAAGTAGCTCATGCCCTGGAATGTCGTGGCCTGCTCGAAGCCTGCGCGGTACTGGTCGTTGCGGTAGTAGCCGAGGTAGTCGCCCTCGTAGCCCGATTTCAGCGAGAGGTCGAAGCGGCCCTCGGCGCTGAGGACGTCGGCGTCGGCGATCGCCCTGTCCTGGATGGCGGCGAGCAGAGGCGGGTAGTGGCGCTCGACGCTTTCGAGAACGGCTGAAAGCTCGAGCCAGGGCTGCGTTTGCGCCGGCAGCGCGGGGGCGGGTATGGTCTGTGCGGCCGCGCCCGCAATGGAGAAAAACCAGATGAGACTGCGCATCAGCTCTGCTTGCTCTTCTGTTTCGCGCCTGCGGCGCCGGGTTCATCTTCGGCGATCACCGGCGGGAATCCGTTGAAGCGGCGCCAAAGCTCCCAGCCGAGCTTGACGTTCTTGAGAAGCACCCAGCCTTTCGCCTGAACGCCCTGGCGCAGATAGTTGGCTGAGGGCCAGGGGTCGTCGCCGGGGTCGGGGACGACGAGAATGCGGAACTTTCCGGCCTTCGTGTCCGTGGCATCGACGAGCTGGACCCGGCCGCCGAATGTGCCGACGGCCACCGACGGCCAGCCGACGAACTGAATCGCGGGCCAGCCGTTGAACTGGATGCGGACTGGATCTCCGGGCTGGACGAGCGGCATGTCCACGCCGTTCAACCACAACTCAACCGTGGGCTGATACGCGTCGGGAACGAACATGGCAAGGGGCTCGCCGGCCTTGAGCAATTCGCTGTTGGGCTGGGCGAGCAGGCGCAGGATGGTGCCGTCGCGCGGAGCGGTGACCGTCATGGTCTGCTGGCGCGCGATGCGCACGTCCACGCGCTGCAATTCGACCTTCACGTTGGCGACTTCGGCGCGCGCGCTGTTGAGGGTGGCGCGCTCAGCCTCGATGGCGGCCGTGGCGTCGGCCTCGGTCTTGCGGAGGTCATCCTCGAGAGCGAGACGTTCGTTCTGCGCGGCGCTGAGCGCGGCTTCCGCGCGGCGCTTCTCGGCCTCGGCGGTGTTGAGCTCTTGCTGGGCGAGTTCGACGTTGCGCTGGCTGACCGCGCCGCTCTTGATCAGGCGGTTCTGGCGCTCCATGTTCAGTCGAGCGGCCTCGACGCGGGCGTTGGCGGCGATGATCGCCTGTTCGGCCTGGCGGACGCGGTCGATCGACATCTGGACTCGGTTCTTCGCCGCCGCGAGCGCATTGCGGCGCGAGTCTTCCAGCCGGTTCAGGCGGTCTTCGTGTGCGATCACCTTTGTTTCGGCGTTCTGCCGCCGCTCTTCGTAGGCGCGCTTTTCGCTGCGAATGCGATCGAGAAGAAACGGGTCGTTGTCGGCGAGCTCGACGATGAGATCGCCTTTGCGGACTTTGGATCCTTCCGTCACATACCAGCGCAGGACGCGCCCCTCGACAGTTGCGGCGATCGTCTGCTGGCGCTCCAGCGGCGTGAGCGCCGAGACGTGACCCGCGCCCGAGATGCTCTGTTGCCAGGGCGTGAAGATGAGCGCGGCGACAGAGATGAGGGACATGGCAATCAGGATGCGAGCCAGCGTGCGCGCCGAGCCCGCGGAGCCCACCAGGCTCATGGCCGGAAGAGCGCCAATGTGGCCGGGCGCTGGGTTTCCGTATGAAGTCGTTGGTGTGGCCATGGAGATGTCAATTCGTGGTTGGGACCACCGGAGCGGCCTCGTGAATTTTGCGGTCGTGCAGCGAATAAACCTGCTCGCAGCGGGCCAGGATCGCGGGGTCCTGGCTGACCACGATCAGCGTCCAGGCCGCGCTTCGGGAAAACAGCGACTCAAGCAGACGGTCCTTGTGCGGCAGGTCGTCGAGGTAGTCGAGCGACTCGTCGAGGATCAGCAACCGGGGGCGGTGGAGCAGGGCCCGCGCCAGCTCAAGCTGGACGCGCTGTCCCGGGGACAGCGGCAGTCCGCCGCTGGCCAGTCGCGTGTGAATCCCGCCCGGAAGCTCGAGCACGCTTTCGAGCAGGCCCACCTTCTCGAGAGCCTCCTTGGCCATGACGCTGTCGCAGTTCTCGAGCCCGAGGCGGAGGTTTTCCAGAATTGTGCCTTCGAAAATCTCCGGATGGCGGACCAGCGCCACCTGCGATCTGAGATCGTTCAACTGGATATCGCGGTAGTCCCTGCCGTCCAGTTCCACAAAACCCGCTTCGGGCTCGCGCAGACCGTAGATTACGTCGAGAATCGTGCTCTTGCCCTTCCCGGTCGCGCCGAGGAGTCCGATCCTGGCGCCGGAAGCGACTTCGAGATTGGCGCCTTCGAAGATTGCACCCCGTTCGGGATAGCCGATGGTCAAATCCTTCACGCGCAACCGGGCGCCCCGGCCGGTGCGGGGCAGCGGCTCACCGCCGGTCCTTTCCAGCGGGAGGTCGGTGAGATAGCCCAGCTTGTCGGTGGCGGCCATGAGGTCGTAAAACGTCTCGAGGTGCTTGCCGAACTTGGTGAAGCTGCTCACCACGAGCGCGACAACGATCTCCGCGGCGACAAGTTGGCCGAGCGTCAACTGGCGGCTGATCACCAGCCAGCCGCCGACGCCCAGCAGGATCGCGCTGGCGACTGCCTGGAGAAAGAACGAGCCCGCGATCTGGCGTAGCAGGATGCGGAAGTGCCTGGCCCGGTAGATGAGGTAATCCGTCACGAATTCGTTGGTCTTGCTCATTGCGAAAGACGCGCCGGGACTGCTTTTGAACGAGATCTGGTTGCGGGCAATCTCTTCCAGCCAGGCGACCAGGCCGTACTTCGCCTTCGACTCTTTCACCGCCGTGGGAATGGCGCCGGAGCCGAGCGGGAACAGGACCACGGCGATGAACGCCAGCAAGAGGACATCGAATGCCAGCAGCCATGGATGGTAGACCGCCAGAAGGATCATGCCGATGACGGCGGAGAAAAGCACCGAAAGGCCGTCCACCAGGAGACTGGCGGCGGCCTTTTGCACGGTGACGACATCAAGAAAACGGTTCACGAGCTCGGGGCCGTGATATTGGTCTAAGGCGGACGTACGAACATTGACCAGCCGCAGTGTGACATCTCCGGCGGTGCGGACGAAGATACGGCGCTGAATGAGCTCCACCACCCAGGCCCGGTAGACCTGAAGAACCGCCGCAAAGCAAAGGGCCAGGAAGACCAGAAGCGTAAGAATCACGAGCGGCTGAAGCAGCGTGCCGAAAGCGACCGTGTTCACCAGCGCCTGAACTGCGACCGGCAGGACGAGGGTTACCAGGCCGATGGCGGCGGAGTAGATGACCGCAACCCAGAGCTCACGCGATTCGAAGGCGAGCAGGCCCTTCAACCGCACCCAGGGATGAACGTGATGGTAGATCGGGTGTTCGCCACCCGCGGCCGGGGGGTAGCCGTTGTTGCGCGTTGACACAGTATGATTCCTGCCGGTTCTGTGCGGACCTGTTGTTTGTGTAGATCTGGGGCGCCGGGCCGTTAGATAGGCACTTCACCGCCTTGCCGGAGGCCCGGAGGTCAGCTACAGCTTTCTAGATGCCCGCGAACGCAAGATGGTTGCCAGAAATTCATATATGCAGAGATTTGATTAGATCGACCCCGTTGTGGCATGATTTGGAGAGTCCAGGAGGGACGTGCCATTCCGGAGAGGGCGATTATCGCGAAGGAACTCGCGAACCTGCTGGGAGCGCTGGCGCATCCGCATCGTGTGCGGATCATCGAAGAGCTCCGTTCGCGAGACATGGACGTGAACTCGATCCAGCAGATTCTGGGGATCAGCCATTCAAGCGTCTCGCAGAATCTCTCCGTGCTGAGAAGCCAGCGGCTGGTGCAAGAACGGCGGGAAGGCCGCCGTGTGATCTACCGGCTGACGAAGAAGGGCCTGGCCGACTGGCTGCTCGGGGGGCTGGAGTTCCTCGAGAACCGGATGACTCACGGCGACGAGGTGCGGGAAGCCCTGACGGCGGCATTGGAGAAGTGGGGCGCGCGGCAGGGCCAGAGGCGGGCGCCAAGAGAGTAGCCGCCATCGCCGCCCTCAGCGGTTCTCTTCAAGACCGCGGTACACGTCGCGCTTCGAAAGACCGCGCTCGCGCGCCGCTGTCTTCATGGCATCCATTCGCGACAAGCCCCCCGCTTCCAGGCGCCGCACGTGATCGGCGATGGGTTCGTTTTGCAAATTCGGAGCCTGCCCGGCCGCTTTAATCACGATCGTAAATTCACCGCGGATGGTTTCGCGGGACTGGAGCGTCCTGAGGACCTCGGAAGCGCTCCCGCGCAGGACCTCCTCGTGCAGCTTGGTCAGCTCGCGCCCCACGGCCACCTGCGGATCACCCATGGCCTCGGCGATGTCGGCCAGCGATTCCACGACGCGGTGGGGGGCTTCGTAACAGACCACCACGCCTTCTTCGCCGACGAGTTGACGGAGCCGCGAGAGACGCTCGCCGCGCTTGCGCGGCAGAAAGCCCTCGAAGCGAAATGCGCCGCAAGCCAGGCCGCTGGCGGCGAGGGCCGTGAGGAGTGCCGACGCCCCGGGAATCGCGACGACCGGGAATCCGCGCTCGATCGCCGCCTGCACAATCCGGTATCCGGGATCGGAAACCAGCGGCGTGCCGGCGTCGGAGACCAGCGCCACGGACTGCCCGCCCTCGAGCCGGGCGCAGATTTCACCGGCGCGCGCGCGTTCGTTGTGCTCGTGGCAACTGATCATCGGGGTCGCAATGGCGTAGTGATCGAGCAGCTTGCGCGTCTGCCGGGTGTCCTCGCAAGCAATGACATCGACGCCGCGCAGCGTCTCGACCGCGCGGTAAGTGATGTCGGAGAGGTTCCCGATCGGCGTGGCGACGAGGTAGAGGGTTCCGCTCATGCTTGCCTACTTCAGTATGACGAAGGTGCATGCGGAGCAGTTGAGAACCCGGCGAGCGAAGCAATACGATGGTAACTGCGGCACTTGAGAAACGCCCGCATACGCCGCAGTCATCCAAGCAAATGGAGCCGACACAACAGCCTGGAGAGACGTCGAGCCAGGCGGCGCCCGGCGGCAGCGCCTACCTCTGGGAACCGCCCGGATCGAACGCATCCGCGTACATCGACTTCGATGTAGTGGACCGGCTGGGCTTCGAGGTCATGCGCGGATTCGGCGCTGTCCCGCGACGCGGCGCGGAGGTGGGTGGAATTCTGCTGGGCGCGGCCGAAGAAGGCGAGCGGTTCGTGATTCGGATCGAAGATTTCGCGCCGGTGGAGTGCGAGCATTCGCGCGGGCCCTCCTACCTTCTGTCGGAGCGCGAGCTGGCTGACTTCGACGACGTGCTGGCGCGGAATGCGCCGGCGCCGGACAAGCGGCTCTACGCCATCGGCTACTACCGCAGCAATACGCGCGATGCGCTGGCGCTGGCCAAGGAGGACATCGACCTCCTCGACAGCCGCTTTCCCGCGCCCTCCGCGGTGTGCCTTCTGATCAAGCCCTACGCAACCCGCGTGAGCGAGGCCGCGTTGTTGCTGCGCGGCGGCGGCTTCACGACGGAGCCCGTGAGGCACGTGTTCCCCTTCCGCAGGAAAGAACTGGGCGGAGGGAAGTCGCCGCGGCGGACCGTGACCGTCAACGACGAGGCTGCGCGCGACGGGGCCGCGCAACCCGGGCCGGCGGAGGCGGCGCGGGAGGAGCCCTTCGCTCCGGCCGCCGGGACGATCTTCAGTGCGCCCGCCGTGGAACAGGCCCACTCCCGGACCGGGAGCTGGATCTGGATTCCTCTGGCGTTTATCTTCCTGCTGCTCGGCGTGGCGATCGGGTTCCAGATCGCGGCCAGCTACAAAGAGCGAGTGGAGGCCGGCAGGCCCACCGATCCCTATCTGCTCGATCTGAGCGTGATCCAGTTCGGCGAAAACCTGCACTTGAAGTGGAACCTCGACGCGCCCGTTTTCCGCACGGCGAAGCGGGCGCTGCTCTCCATCGAGGACGGCGAGAACAGCAAGACTCTCGAACTGGTGCAGGAGGATCTGAACCGCGGCGGGGTTCTCTACAAAAACTCGACGGGCCAGGTCCAATTCCGCCTGGAGGTATTTCCCCGCGAGCAGACGAGCGTGAGCGAGACGGTCGAGGTCCGGCTGGCGCCGCCGGCGCGGAAGTAAGGGCGGTCCGGCAGTGCAGGCTGCGTGGGCCGGCGGCGGCGATTCGTTAGAATGACTAGGGTGCAGGAAACAAACCTGGTTCCGGAGGCCGCAGCGGTTTTAGAGCCGCCGCGCGTGCGCCATTCCGACGGCGCGCGGGGCGTCATTGCGGAGTGGACTGTCACGATTCTGCTGCTGCTGTTCGGCACCACCACGCTTGTCCAGGCGTTCGTGATTCCAACCGGCTCGATGGAGGATAACCTGTTGATCGGGGACCACTTACTCGTGGATAAGCTGGCCTATGCGCCGCCCGGCCCCGTGAGCAGGCGCCTGCTGCCCTACACCCCGGTGAAAAGGGGCGACATCATCGTGTTCAAGTTTCCGGTGGATGTGCGGCAGACGTTCGTGAAGCGCGTGATCGGAGTTCCCGGCGATCGCATCCGGATGGTGAACAAGCAGGTGTACCTGAACGGCAAGCGGCTGGATGAGCCGTACAAGTTCCACAAAACGCATTACTTCGACAGCTATCGCGACAACTTTCCTTCGGACCCGAACACACGGATCGACGACCGCGCGCTGGAGATGCTGGATCAGCACAGGGAGGGCGACGAGATCGTCGTGCCTCCGGACTGTTTTTTCGCGATGGGCGACAATCGCGACTCGTCGCTGGATTCGCGGTACTGGGGATTTGTGCCGCGAGCGAACATCATCGGCAAGCCGTTGATCATTTACTGGAGCTACGACGCGCCCACCGAAAGGCTGGTCAGTTCCGGGATCGACTTCGAGCACCTGAAAGACATTGCACTGAATTTCTTCAAGAAGACCCGCTGGAAGCGCACACTCATGCTCATCCGCGGTTATGAGATCAGGAACTGATGAGGAAGAAGAAGAAAGAACCAAAGCCGCCCGAGCCGGCGGCGAAAAAGCCCGCCAAGCAGAAGCTCGGCTTTGCCCGGGGGGTGGTAGCCGAGTGGACGGTGACGTTCCTGCTGCTGCTCTTCGGAACCACGACCCTGCTGCAAGCGTTTGTCGTCCCGACCTCCTCGATGGAAGACACCGTGCTCATCGGCGACCACATGTTCGTCGACAAGCTGGCGTACTCGCCGCCGGGGCCGGTGAGCAAGCGCCTGCTGCCGTACACACCCGTCAAGCGCGGCGACGTCATCGTGTTCAAGTACCCGATCAATCCGCGCGAAAACTACATCAAGCGCGTGGTGGGCATCCCGGGCGACAGGATCAAAGTGGTGAACAAGGACCTCTACCTGAACGGCAACAAGGTCTCCGAGCCCTATGTCGTCCACAAGACGAACTACACGGACAGCTACCGCGACAACTTCCCCTCGGAGCCGAACACGATGCTGTACGATCCGGCCCGGCGGATGCTCGAGGAGAACGTGAAGAACGGCGAAGTGGTCGTTCCGCCGGATCACTACTTCGCGATGGGCGACAACCGGGACAATTCGCTCGATTCGCGCTACTGGGGATTCGTTCCCCGCGAGAATATTGTGGGCAAGCCCCTCTTTATCTTCTGGAGTTATGACGCGCCAACCGAACGGCTGGCCGACCCGAATTTCATTTCCATCGAACACATCCTTGACCTCGCCCAGAACTTCTTCACCAAGACGCGCTGGCGCAGGACGTTCATGGTGATCCGCGGCTACCAGCTCGGCTGATGAGCGCTCGCCACTACCACGCGCTGATTCTCGCCGGGGGCAGGGGCACGCGGTTCTGGCCGCGCAGCAGGACGCACAAGGCCAAGCAGGTCCTGGAATTCCTTGGGCAGGGGACGCTGATCCAGCAGACGGTCGCGCGGATCGGCAAGTTAGTGCCCGCGGAGCGGACCTGGATTCTCACCAACGAACATCTGCGGGAAGAGATCGCCCGGCAGTTGCCGGATGTCCCGAAGAGGCAGATCATCGCCGAGCCGGCCCAACGCAACACGGCGCCGCCGATCGGCATGGCGGCGCGGATACTCGAGCGAATCGATCCCGACGCCGTCATGGGCGTGTTCCCGTCGGATCACTTTATTGCCAGGCCGGCGCCGTTCCTGAAGATCGTTCGGGCCGCTTACAAGGCCGCGTGGCGGGGCCGCATCGCGCTGATCGGCATCCGGCCGCGCTGGGCGGAGACCGGTTACGGCTATCTGGAGTTCCCCCGAGGCGCGATGAAGCCGGGCGCGCTCGATCCGGTTGAGATCATACGATTCCGGGAAAAGCCCGATGAAGAGACCGCGCGGGCGTACGTCGAAGCAGGCCACTTTGCGTGGAATGCGGGGATGTTCTTCTGGCGCGCGTCGGTGGTGATGGAGGAGCTGCGCCGCCACCTCCCTCGAACAGCCGCGTTGCTGGAGACTCTGCCGCCGGTGACAAGCAGAAAGTTCAGCGCCAGGCTGGCCGAGATCTTCCCTCAGTGCGACAACATCTCGGTGGATTACGCGGTTCTGGAGAAGGCATCGGGGGTTGTGGGATTCGCCGCCGGCGACATCGGCTGGAACGACGTCGGAAGCTGGAGCGCGGTCTACGAGCTGCTCGCGAAAGACGCCGCGCGCAACGCCGGCCGCGGCGAACGCCTGGCCCTGGACGCGGCGGGCAACTTCGTCGACGCGCCGGACAAGCTTGTGGCGCTCTTGGGGGTCGAAAACCTGATTGTCGTCGATACGCCCGACGCGCTCCTCATCGCCCGCCGCGATCAGGCGCAGCGGGTGGGCGAAATAGTGAAGGCGCTCGAGAAGTCCGAGCGCCGTTCATTGCTCTAAGGAAACCCGCGGGGGAGCTATTCGAAGCTCATCGGGCCGCGGCCGCTTCCGGGCGGACGCGGCGCCGGCTTTGGCTTGCGCGGCAACTTCTCGGCCCGGTTGGCCGTGTGGTAGACGAGCGAGCTCACTACCGTGGCCATCTGGATCAGGTCGCCGCGCTGGATGCGGTCGTAGACGTCCATGTTGGAGTGGTGAGTGCGCGTCGAATACTCCACGGGATCCTGGATGAACTGAAAACCGGGCAGCCCTACCGCGTCGAAGGCCTGATGATCGGTGCCTCCCGTGTTGCGGATCGTGATCGTCGTGACGCCCATGTCCTTGAACGGCGAAAGCTGCGCTTCAAAGAACGGCCGAGCGGCCTCATTGCCCTGGAGATAGATGCCGCGGATCTTGCCCGTCCCGTTGTCGATGTTGTAGTAGGCCGAGAAGTTGTCCCAGTCCTTGGTGGTCTTCATCGTGGCCGGGTCGGCGAACTTCTCTTTGACATATGCGCGCGAGCCGAGCAAGCCCTGTTCTTCCCCGCTCCACAGGCCGATACGCACGGTGCGGTCGAGCTTGAAGTCGAGCTTCTTCAGCACGCGCATCACTTCCATCATCACGGC
Source organism: uncultured Solibacteraceae bacterium (assembly GCA_964472745.1). GTDB lineage: Bacteria > Acidobacteriota > Terriglobia > Bryobacterales > Bryobacteraceae > CAYYNC01. Next base: position 12,687 of record CAYYNC010000019.1, on the reverse strand, counting down.
GCTGCCGGCTGCGTTGTCGGTGGCGCCGGTGCCGCCGTGCCAGGAGTCGAGGTGCCCGCCGACCATCACCACCTCTTCCTTGTGCTTGCCCGCGCCGGGGATCTCGCCGATGACATTGAATGAGCCGGCGCTCTCGGTGCCCATCGAGTTCTTCACTTCGACTTCCATCTTCACCGGGACCTTGTGCTCGATCAGCCGCACGATGCGGTTATAGTGCTCGGGAGTGATCACGATCATGGGCGGCGGGACCGGATCCTTCGGATCGCGGGTGCCGCCCGATGCGGCGGCGATGGTTCCGCCGTCGTTGCGGTAGCCGTAGTCCACCAGCAGCGCCGCGCCCTCTTCTCTCCAGAAGGCTGTCAGCTTCTTGCGGAACGCCATCACCTGCTGGAAGTTCGCCTGCGGCTGGCCCGGCGTTTGAGGGCCTCGGGGGCCGAAGGCCGGCGCCACCGGGTCAGGAGCCTGCGAAAGCTCGAGAAGCTGCTGATCCGTGTAACGGCTCATGAATGGCCTCTCCACGGGCGCGACATCGCGCGGCGCCTGCGTCAGCACGATCTTCCCCTTCAGTTTGCCTTTCCACCGCTCCATGTCCTGTTCATTGCGCATCGCGGCATACACCGGCTCGCCGGTGAGGACGCCATCGGTGGAAGGCGTCCAGGCGAGAGGAAAGCCGTAGAGCGGCTGATAGCCGGGCTCGAGCAGGTGGGCGGAGAAGCGCTCGTTTTGCCAGCTCTTGCCAAACGGGCCCCACTCCTCGAGGCGGGCATTCTCGACACCCCATTCCTTCAAGGTCTTGACGGCCCATTCGGCGGCCTGCCGGTGCTTCGTCGAGCCGGTCAGGCGGGGTCCGTGCACGTCGGTGAGCCAGAACATGTGGTCCATGACCTTGGAGTTCTGGATCGTCTCCTGCTTGATTCTGTAGATCACATCCAGGTCGGGGCGGTCCTGAGCCGGCAGGAGCAGAGCCACGGCCACCAGACAAATGACGAGGGAGCGCAGCAGCTTCATAGGGGTAAACAACAGAGTATCAGGCGCGAATCGCCTTCGCGTGGTTACCGTCCGGCGGACCAGAGGATCGCCTGGCGGACAAGCCGGCGATACCAAGGATTCTCGTGCGCTTCGCGGCCGTGGCCGAGCTGGATCACGGCGACGCGCGATTTCTGATAAGGTCCGATCCAGGCGACGGCTCGATCGCTGGTGGGATGATCCGCCGTCACCAGCGCCTCAAGGCCCGGCGCGCGCCACACCTGCTTGTAGGTTTCGTCGTGGATACGCATCTGCGGCAGGCCCTTCACGATGGGGTGATCCGTCGCGGGCGTCACAGTCATTTCGACATCGTGCAGGTAGGTCGAAGCGGGATAGCCCGGCTCTTCTTTCAGAACGTAGCGGGCGCCGACTACCTCCTTCCACCACCACTCCCAATCCTGGAAATTCGCCAGCGCATGGTGCAGCACGACGAAGCCCTTGCCGCTTTCGAGATAAGCCCGCAGGTTCTTCTTGTGCGCTTCCGGCAGCTCCTGGATCATGTCGTAGACGACGACAACGTCGTAGCGCTTTGTCAGGTCGCCGCGGAAGGCTGCCGGGTGGGGGTCGACATTGACGCGGATGTCGCGCATGCCCTCGAAGACTTGGTAGAACGACGCCTGGTGATCGTGGCCGCCGGAGACCAGCAGCACGCGCACGGCGTCCTTGTTCTTGGGATCGAGCGAGATCTGCGGCGGCAGTTTGACGCCGCTCGTAGCGGCCCATTCGACGCCGCGCGCGAAGCTGGCGATGAAGCCGGGTGCGTGCATGGCCGCGACGTCGTGTCCTAGCGCGGTGTGGAACACCCGGCCTTTGCCGTAAGCGACGGTCCAGATGAGCGGCTCGTCCTTGCCCGTTCCACCCATCTCCTTCGCGTCGAACGCCGTGGCCAGCACGTGGATGTTCGAATTGAGCTTGAAGCGGTGATACAGCTCGTCGCTAACGTGGAATGACGGCGGCATACCGGCCGCGACCGGGTGCGAAGCGTCGCGCCACGTCACTTCGTAGGCGTGGCGTTTGCCGTGGCCCGTGCGCTCCGGTTGTTCGACCCACGTCGCGCCGATCATCTCGCCCCACGCGGCCCAGGGCTCTTCGTAAGAGCCCGTATTGGTCATGTGTGAGCCGAGCACAGTCCGCGAGCCGAACGGGTAGCTGGCGGCGTGGACGGCCACCAAGCCCTTGCCCCCGCGCACAAAGTCCTCGATCCCCTTCTCGGCGACGGCGCCGAGCCGTGGGCCGCAGTAGTCGCTGACGATCACATGGTAGGGGCGAAGGGTCTCGGCGCTCAAGCCCGCCGGCTCTTCGGTGACGCGCACGTCGAAGCGGCCGGCGGCGTCGAGGATACGCCGCAGGTGCGGCGTCGATTCGCGCCACTCGTGATTGTTGCGGCCCGAGAGGATCAGGACTCGGATCTTTCCTTTTTCGAAGAAGAACTTGTCGTCGAACTGCTGCGCAATCGCGGGAGCGCAAAGCAAGAGCGGACAGAGCGCGAGTCTTCCGTAGAGCATTCGGATATGAGTCTATCTCAGGCTGAGGCCGGCAGGTCCCACTTGGGATCCCACTCCACGCGGCGCGCCTCTTTGTAGGCGAGGTTGCCGATGTGGCACGCCATCGAGCCCCAGTGGCCGTCCACGGCGTTGGCGTTCGGAGTCTTCCGCGAGCGCACGCACTCGAGAAAATTGCCCATGTGAGGCGGCTCGGGGCCGGGCTTGAGCTCCTCAGGCGGGCCGCCGGCGGCGGGCAGGAAGCGGGCGCGGTGCCGGAAGATATTGAGCCTGCCGCCCTCGCCGAAGAAGACGATGTCGGCGGACTCCTGGGGCAACAGATCGGTGATCGTCGCCTCGAAGGTGACGTTCAGCCCGCCGGGGTAGTCGAGGATGAAGTTGATGTTGTCGGCGGTGTCGCGGCCGTCGTTGTATTGGTAGATTCCGCCGATGGCGACCGCCGAGAGCGGCTTTGTGACGCCGAGGTACCAGTGCACAACGTCGACCATGTGCACGAACAGCCCGCCTGTCTGCCCGCCGGTGGAGAAGTCCCAATAGGCGAAGCGATTGAAATAGCGCTTCGGGTCCCATGGAATCTTGGGCAGCCAGCCGAGCACGGCGTCCCAGTCGAGCCCTTCGGGCTTGCGCTCCATGCCGGCGGGAACGGGCGTCAAATAGCCGCGGTTGGCGTTCCAGACCGTGCGCACCATGTGGACTTTGCCCAGGCGGCCGTTATCGACGAACTGCTTCTTGGCTTCGAGAAAGGGCTCGATGCTGCGCTGCTGGACGCCGACCTGGACGACGCGGTTGGTTTCACGCGCGGCCTTGACGACATCGTGGCCCTGCATCGGCAGCGAGGTCATCGGCTTTTCGACGAATACGTCCTTGCCGGCGCGGCAGGCGGCGACGGTCATGTGGGCGTGGTGGTGGTCGGTGGTGGCGACGATCACGGCGTCGACGTCTTTGCGATCGAGCAGCGCGCGGAAGTCGGCATACTCGGGCAAGTCCGCGCCGATCAGTTTGCACGCCTCGCGGCGGCGCAAATCCCAGGCGTCGCTGACGGCGGCGAACTCCGCGCCTCCTGCCTTCTGCGCCATGCGGATCAGATGCTGGCCGCGTCCGCCGCAGCCGATGACGCCGAGACGGACACGATCGTTAGCGCCGAGCACGCGGGACGCGGAGAGCGCGGTTGCCGAACCGGCGAAGAAACCGCGGCGGGAAAGGTCTTGTGTCATGGGCGGCCTCGCTCGAAGAGTTTCAGGCCGGGATGCGCCGGCCTAAGAACAGTCTATGCGAGGATGGCATTCCCTTGACTCCGCGCTTAGGCGCGCTGGAGCCGGCGGAGCGTGAAGATCTCGGGGGTGATGTTCGCGCGCTCGAGCCGTTTCCAGTCGTCGCTGACGTGCAGCAGCTTGCCGCTGATGTGGTTGGAGCGCTCCGACGCGAGGAAGAGCGCAAGCGCGATCTGGCGCTCCGGGAGAATTCCGCCGCTCAGGCGAACCTCCATGGCGTCGCGCGACTCGCGCCAGCCGGCCCGGTCGCCCGCGCGCAGGATCTCGTCCGTCATGTGCGTGTAGGTGGGGCCGGGGTTCATGCAGTTCACCTGGACGTTGTGATCCCTGATCTCTTCGGAGAGCGTTTCCGCCAGGCGCACGATCGCCGCCTTGCTGGCCGCGTAGGCGCTGAAATTCGGCCGCGGGCCGTCGGCGCCGTTGCCAGTGAGCAGGATGATCTTGCCGCAGCGGCGCTCGATCATGCAGGGCAGGACGGCCCGCATCACGTGCATGGTCCCGACGAGGTTGATCTCGATGGCTTCTTCCCAGGCTTTGCAGTCCGCCTCCGCCAGCGGCCCCACCGGGCCGAGCACGGCGGCGGAGCACACCAGCGTGTCGATGGAACCGTAGGAGGAGCGCAGCCTCTCCACCGCGTGCAGGACCTCGCTCATGTTGCGCACGTCGCAGCGCAGGCGCATCGAGTGGCCGCCGGCGTGTTCGATTTCGAGGTCGACGAGATCGAGCTCCGCCTTGGTGCGGGCGAGCAATCCGATGCGCGCCCCGGCCGTGGCAAAGCCGATCGCCAGACGTTTGCCGATGCCGCGTCCGGCGCCGGAGATGAGAATGTTCTTGCCTTCGAGTGGACGCACGGTCCCTTACCCACCCCGATGGTAGCAGGAGGTCAAGCGGGATAGAGCAAGCGGATCAGGCGGGGAATTTCTTGTGATAGAGAAGCTGGTCGGCGCGGCGCAGCAGATCCTCGATCTTTTCGCCGGGCTTATGTTCCGCGACGCCGATGGAGAGCGCGATATTCACGAGCAGGGTCTGCTGGCCGCAGTCGATGCGGTATTCACCGCGCAGTTGATGCTCGAGCATCTGCGCGCGCAGCATGGCGTCACGCAGGCAACAGGGCAGCAGAACGACGAACTCGTCGCCGCCCCAGCGGATGGGCGTGTCGCCGCTGCGCAGGTTGTTGCGCAGCCGCAGGGCGAAGGCGCGCAGCAATGCGTCGCCGGCCACGTGACCGTGCTTGTCGTTGATGGCCTTGAAGCGGTTGAGATCGATCAGCAACATGCTGAAGCCGCGCTGTTCGGCCAGGTACCTTGCGGCTTGCTCCTCGAGCAGGCGGCGGTTGCCGAGCTGAGTGAGATGATCCTCGCGGGCGTGGCGCTCCGCGGCATCCACCCGCTGGCGGTAGGCGGCCATCTGGCACTCGATCTGGTGAAGCACCTCGGCGTTTTCCTGGCGCATCTTCTCGACGAGAGCGTTGAGGGCCTGAAGCCCGTTGAGGATGCCCTGGCGCAACTGTGACGCATCGGGCTGATCGGCGGTGGAGCGCAGTTGATCGGCCATCTCCCTGAAGTTGCGCACACGCTCCTTGCCCGAGGTCTCGAGGCATCGCGCGGTCTCCGAGAGCAGCTCGAGCACTTCTTTGAGCTCGGCCGTGCCGGATGTGAAGCGACGCAGCTTGACGCCCGCCGTCGCCAGCTCGTCGCGCAGACGGCTCCGAATGGCGTCGAGCTGCGCGACTTCCGGTGTTCCGCCGAGCAGCTTCCTTTCTTCTTCGAAGCTGGGCGCCGTCTCGTCGAACTTCTCGGGAAAAATCTCGAAGACGTTTCTTTCCAGGTCCTCAAGCGCGTTGTGATAGCAGCCGAGCGCCGCCTTGAGCAGGTTTTCCCGCTCCGCCCATTGGTCCATGGACCGGCGCAATGAGACGATGCCAGACGTCACCGCGGAGTGTTCCTGGGTTGTCTTATCGGCAGTCCTCCCGTTTTCCTGCAATCGAACTTGCGCCGCCCGCGCGCCGCAACGCCCGCCGGAAGGTTCGATATACTCTGAACAGACGCCGCGCCATTCAGGGGCGGGCGCAGATCGCTTTGGGAGGAAGATGAGCAAAGAAGACTGCATCGAAGTGACCGGAACCGTCGTGGAGAAGTTCCCCAGCGGGCTGTTCAGCGTCCAACTGGACCAGGAGAAGGTGATCCTGGCCCACTTGGCGGGAAAGCTCCGGCGGAACCGGATCCGAGTCCTCGCCGGCGACCGGGTGACGGTCGAGATGTCTCCGTACGATCTCACCAAGGGCCGCATCACCTACCGGCACAAGTAAAGGGTCTCTTCGCCGGGGCGCCTCCTGCCTGCGTAGCGGGAGCGCTTTCTCCCACATTTGTCATAGCTGCTCGGCGCGAGCCCCGCCTACGAAATCGAGCCACTCAAAAAAAGCCGTTCACAAGAATTTGAGGTCCGGCCAAACTTTTTTTCTGGCGCCTCCAAATTGTTGAAAGCATAGCCTCTTAGTCTCTCAACCCGGCAGCGAAAACGCGCCAGCCGGGGGGTCTGACGAGCAAGTGGCGACCGACCCAGCGCCGACAATTTCGCCGGGAGGGAGGTCCGCTTTGACCCGACTGAATGTGATCCCGATTACGCGCCGCGACACAGGCGCCCAGGCAGAGAACCTGGCGGGAGGAATGCGCCGCTTGATTGTCGGACAGGACGAGGCGCTGGATGCGATTTTGCCGTACATCGATCTCCACGAGGCCGGGCTGGCGCCGGAGGGCCGGCCGGCCGGAGTGTTTCTGCTGCTGGGGCCCACGGGGACCGGCAAGACGCGCACCGTTGAGGCGCTTGCCGATGCTCTGCATGGCTCGGAGAGACATCTGCTCCGCGTCGACTGCGGGGAGTTCCAGCTCGACCACGAGGTGGCCAAGTTGATAGGCGCGCCGCCCGGCTACCTGGGCCATCGCGAAACGCATCCGATGCTCAGCCAGCAAAAGCTGAACTCGGTGACCAGCGAGCGCTCCGAGCTTTCGCTGGTGCTGTTTGACGAAGTGGAGAAGGCAGCGCCCTCCCTCGCCCGGCTGCTGCTCGGCGTCCTCGATAAGGCGACGCTCAAGCTGGGCGACAACACGACGGTGAATTTCGAGCGCAGCCTGATCTTCATGACGGCGAACGTGGGCGCGCGGGAGATGGCGCGCTCGCTGGCGCCGGGCTACGGGCTCGCCAGGGCGGTTGCCAGCTCAGGCGGCGCAGGCCCGATGCAGCAGGAGAAACTGGCGCGCATCGCTGAGGCGGCGCTGAAGAAGCGCTTTTCTCCGGAGTTCCTCAACCGGATCGACCGCACGATCACCTACCGCCCGCTCGAGCGCGAAGACTTCAGGCGCATTCTTCAGATCCAGATCGAGGCGCTCGAGCGTCACATCGCACGGCGGCTCGGCCCGGCGGCGTTCCAGATTTCGGTGACGCCGGGTGCGCGCGATTTCCTGCTGACTGAGGGAACCAGCGCGGAGTACGGAGCGCGGCAGTTGAAGCGCGCCATGCACCGGCATCTGATCCAGCCTCTGGCACGCGAGGTCCTGGCAAACAGGATCCCGCCGGGCGCGACGGTCTGCGTCTGCTTCAGCCGGGGCGGCGGGCTGAGGCTGCGGGTCAGCGGCTCTTGAGGCGGCCGATGATGGAGCGGGCCAGGCGCCCGATCTCGCCCGCGGCGATGAAGAGGTTGAGAATGCCGAGGCCCGTCAGCGCGCCGCGGAATTGGTCGCTGAGCAGAACCGGCTGCCAGTCGGGCTTGAGCTGAAGGAACCAGTTGCGATTCCAGACGGGCATCCAGGGATACACGCAGAGAATGATGCTCAGCTCCAGACACAGCACGATGAACAGCGCCGAGACCGCCGAATCCCGCCAGAAATGGCTCTTGCGCCCGGTGGAGGCTGGCGCCTGCGAGGGCTGCGAATTGGCGGTCGAGTCAGGCGTCATAACGTGAACTGGAGCGCCTCGCGTACCGGCGCGTAGCTGCGCCGATGCAGCGGAGACGGGCCGAGCCTCAGCAACGCTGCGCGGTGCTCGGGCGTGGGGTAGCCCTTATGGTTTCTGAGACCGTAGCCGGGGTAGAGGCTGTCCAACTCTTCCATGCAGGCGTCGCGAGCCACCTTCGCGAGGATGGAGGCTGCTGAGATGCAGCTCACCTTGGCGTCGCCCTTGATGATCGCTTGTTGAGGAACGTGCCAGTCGACGCGGATCGCGTCCACCAGCAGGTAGTCGCAAGCGGGCACGAGCGCCTCGATTGCGCGGCGCATGGCGAGGCGCGACGCTTCGAGGATGTTGATGCGGTCGATCTCCTCGGCCGAAGCCGAGGCGACCGCCCAGGCGACGGCGCGCTCGCGGATGCGGGCGGACAGTTCGGCGCGCGTTTCTTCATCGAGCATCTTGCTGTCGGCCAGCCCGGAGACAGGCCGGGCAGGGTCAAGAACCACGGCCGCGGCAAAGACCGGCCCGAACAGGCAACCGCGGCCCGCTTCGTCAACGCCCGCGATGTAGGAGTAGCCCGCGCGCCGCAAGGACTCTTCGAGTTTCCCGCTTGAACGCATGGGCCGACGGCGTTTCCCGGCCTGAGCCCGCGTCCTACTCGCGCTCCCGCAGGCGCGCCGCTTTCCCGCGCAGGTTGCGCAGGTAGTACAGCTTGCTGCGGCGGACGCGCCCGGTGCGGATCACGTTGATGTGATCGATCACCGGGGCATGAACCGGGAAGACGCGCTCGACGCCGTGCCCGAAGCTGATCTTGCGGACCGTAATGGTCTCGCCCAGGCCCGTGTTGTTGCGCGCGATCACGGTGCCTTCAAACGCCTGAAGGCGCTCTTTGTCGCCTTCCTTGATCTTGACGTGCACGCGGATGGAGTCGCCGATGCGGAACTCGGGCAGATCAGTTCGCTTGTTCTTGTTGATTACCTTTTGGAGATAGGGGCTGATCATCGCTTCTTTCCACCTTAACCTTTTCTCAAAACTCTTTTCCCGCCGGCCGCCCTTCAAGATCCGGGCGCAGCCGTCTTGTCTTGGCAAGCGCCGCCTCGCGGCGCCACTTGCGGACCGCGGCGTGATCTCCGCTCAGCAGCACGTCCGGGACGCGCAGGCCGCGGAAATCGGCCGGCCGGGTGTAGTGCGGACAATCGAGCACGCCGGCGTCGTCTTCGCCGGAGCCGCTGAACGACTCCCGGCGGGACGATTCCGCGTTCCCGAGAACGCCCGGAATCAGCCGCGCGACCGCGTCCACAACCACCGCCGCGGCCAGCTCGCCGCCGCTCAAAACAAAATTCCCGATCGAGAGTTCCTCGTCGGCCAAATACTCGCTCACGCGCTCGTCCACGCCTTCATACCGGCCGCAGATGAGCAGAATCTCATCATACCCGCGCAGCCGCCGCGCCACCCGCTGGTCGAACAGGCTGCCTTGCGCCGAGAGCAGCACAATGCGCTGCCGCTCGCGGTCGCGCCCCGGAAAAATCGTCTCGGCGGCCTCGAACACGGGCTGCGGCTTGAGCACCATGCCCTCGCCTCCGCCGAACGGCCGGTCGTCCACGGACTGGTGAGGGTCAGAGGTCCACTGCCGCAGGTTGTGAATCCGGATCTCCAGCAGTCCGGACTTCACTGCCCGGGCGACGACGCCGTGCTCGAACGGTCCCCGGAAGAACTCCGGGAAAATGGTCAGCACGTGGAACTTCATTCCTCAACGCCGCTCTAATCATTCAATTCCAGCAAACCCTCCGGCGGATCGATCACGATCCTGCGCGCGGCAGGGTCAATCTCCACGCAAACCTTCCTCACGAACGGGATCAAGACGACCGTTCCGGCTCGCTCGACCTCCAGCGTCGCCGGGCCGCCGAACTCCTGCCATCCGCTCACCGTTCCCACGCTCTGCCCCGTGCTCAGCAGCACAACGTCGCACCCGACGAGGTCGGCCATGTAATACTCGCCCTCGTCGAGAGCGGGCCGCACTGACGCCGGGACCAGCACCGCCCGGCCTTCCAGCGGCTCGGCCGCGGTCACCGAATCGACGCCCTCAAACCTGACGATCTGCCGCCCTTTGTAAGGCTGCACGGAGGCGACAGTCAACGGTTGGGCGCCTTGCGCCATCCCGCTGTCGCGCTCCGCGAGCCAAACTCTCAAGGGAAAGTCGAAGCGCTCCGGCCGGTCCCAGCCGTCGGCATATAACTCCCCTTTGAGGCCCCGCGTACGGCCCAGGCGGGCGACAGTGACCCACTCATCCTTCATGCTGCCATGCCGGTCCCGGCCGTCACTCGAGGATCTCGAGCGTAAACCGGCGGTTCAGCTTCATGCCGGCGGCGCCCAGCAGGGTTCGGATGGACCGCGCGGTCCGGCCTTGCCTGCCGATCACCTTGCCAAGGTCATTTGGCGCTACCCGCAACTCGAGGACGGTCACCTGCTCGCCCTGCACCTCCCGGACCTCGACTTCCTCCGGGCTGTCCACGAGAGCCTTCGCAATTTCTTCGACAAGAGCCTTGATGCTCGCCATGCGAGAGGACCTCCCGTCCTGCCTCGATCCTACCACCATGAGGGCTTAGACAGATCCCATGCAAGTGGCGGAAAGCGAAGGTTTCAGGCGACGGGCTGGACCTCCGCCGGAGCGGGATTGGCCTTCAGCAGCCGGGCCACCGTGTCGGACATCCGGGCCCCCTTTTTCACCCAGTGCTCGATCCGGCCATGGTCCAGTTGAACCTGCGCCGGATTCGCCACCGGGTTGTAGTGCCCGACAACTTCCAAAGCCCGGCTGTCGCGGGCGCGCTCTTTGTCAATTACCACCACGCGGTAGGTCGGCTTCTTTTTCGCGCCGAACCGCGCCAGACGAATCATCAGCATCGTTTCTTGTTACTCTCCTCGGAATTCTTTGCCTTGCCTCATCCCCCAAAGGGATTCGGGAACGGAAACTTGAACTTGCCCTTTTTGCCGAGCAGGCCGCCCGACATCTGCTTCATCATTTTCCGCGCCTGCCCGTACTGCTTCAGCAGATTATTGACGTCGGTGACTGTGGTGCCGCTGCCTTTCGCGATCCGCCGGCGCCGCGCTCCGTTGATCAGCATGTGGTTGTAGCGCTCGGCCGGGGTCATCGAATCGATGATGGCCACCACGCGCGTGATCTCCTTCTCGTCCACCTTCGCGTTTTTGAGTTCCTTCAGCGGGCCGAGCTGCGGGAGGTGGCCGATCAGCGATTCCAGCGGCCCCAGCTTGCGCAACTGCTTTAACTGGTCGCGGAAGTCCTCGAGCGTGAACTCGTCCTCGATGAGCTTGCGCTGCATCTCCTCGGCCTTTTTCTGGTCGAGGTTCTGCTCCACTTTCTCGATGAAGCTGAGGACGTCGCCCATGCCGAGGATGCGCGAGACGATACGATCCGGGTGGAACGCCTCGAGCGCGTCGCTCTTCTCGCCCGTGCCGATGAACTTGAGGGGCTGCCCGGTGATGTGGCGGATCGAGAGCGCCGCGCCGCCGCGGGCGTCGCCGTCCATCTTGGTAAGGATGACGCCGGTGATGCCGAGCCGCTTGTGGAACTCGTCCGCGCTCTTGACGGCGTCCTGGCCGGTCATGGCGTCGGCGACGAACAGGATTTCAGTGGGATTCAGGTTCTGCTTTAGTTCCTGAAGCTCCACCATCAGATCTTCATCGATGTGCAGGCGGCCGGCGGTGTCCACCAGGACGATGTCGCGCCCGCTCAGCTCCGCTTCGCGCTTCGCGCCGCGGGCAAGCTCGAGCGGCTTGTCGGCGGGGTTGCCCGGATAGCAGGGGATGTCCACGCCCCTGGCGACGATCGCGAGTTGTTCGCGGGCTGCGGGCCGGTAAATGTCCGCGGAGACCATCAGGGGGCGATGCCCGTTCTTGGCCAGGAAACGCGCCAGCTTGCCGGTGGAGGTCGTTTTGCCCGAGCCCTGGAGCCCGACGATCAGCATCACCGTCGGCGGCGTGTTCGATGTCCTCAGCCGCGAGGCATGCGTGCCGAGCAGCGCGACCATTTCGTCGCGGACGATCTTCACCACCTGCTGGCCGGGCGAAAAGGACGTGAGCACTTCCTGGCCCATCGCCTTCACCTTCACGCCCTCGATGAAAGCCTTGACGACCTTGAAATGCACGTCGGCCTCGAGGAGCGCCACGCGAATTTCCTTCAGCGCGGCCTCCATGTTTTCGGCCGATAGTTTTCCTTCGCCCCGCAGGTTTTTGAAAACCCGCTGAAGCTTGTCGCTCAATGACTCAAACATGGGAATGGCGCGGACTCTCCGGAAGGCGTGCCGGGCCGGAGTAGTGACACACGACTGCTCAGGCAGTAGTTTTCAGTATATCAGGCGCGGGCGGGCCCGGCTTCAGCGCTGGGCTTCGGAGTAGGTCCGAGGCCGTGGCGCGGCATGTGCTACGCTGCCACTGTATGGCAGGCCGCAGCGTCAACAAAGTGATCCTTCTCGGCAATGTGGGCCGGGACCCCGAGACCCGGTATACGACCAGCGGAATCCCGGTGAGCAAATTCTCCGTCGCCACGAACCGCCGCGTGAAAGACCCGCAGACCGGCGACTGGAAGGATGAGACCGACTGGCACAACGTCATCCTCTGGCGGAACGAGAACGTTCTCCAATACCTGACCAAGGGCAAGCAGGTCTACATCGAGGGCCGGCTGCACACGCGGAGCTACGAGGACAAGGACGGCAAGAAGGTGTGGGCCACCGAGGTGATCGCGGAGGACCTGATCCTGGTGAGCAGCGGACAAGGCCGCGGCGCCGATCGCGAGGAAATGCCCGAGATGCAATCGCGCGCTCCGGTCTCCGCCCCGCGGCCGCAGCCCCCGGCAGCCCCGGCGCCGGCCCAGTCTTCGCCCGAACCGGAGTTCGGCCAGGGCTTCGGGGGCGACGACGACGTCCCGTTCT
>CAYYNC010000018.1:0-103411 GCA_964472745.1 uncultured Solibacteraceae bacterium | reverse complement strand
CGATCCGCCTGGGCTGCCCTCATTGGCACTCGCGAACTGCCGGATTTAGGATCAATGGTCGCCATCTCATCATTGCTCCAAGCCTCTGGGGCGGCGAACCGCAATTGTCTTGCCACCGCAATTCGTCCTACGCGCTCAAGTGCATGGCCTGGTCCGCCCCCCTGGCAACCTGCGGCAGCGGCGGTAAGAATTACGCACCCTCCGTAAACACGGAACGGCCGTCATTCCTCCTCACAACGGGCAAACGCCTCAAACCAGGCGGATCTCGCCGAATCCAACCCAATGGTCGCCCGAATGCCCATTCCGGCGCGGGCGCGATGACTGCGCGCAGAGGGAATCGTCCTGTGACCCGGCCATGCTGCTCGCGGCTCTCTCCCCCCGTGCGCTCGCGCAGACCGCCGGCGAACCCTGCGGCCGCACGCGCATCAGCATCTTCGCCGGCGGCGCGCCGACAACTCTCCGCGGGCGCTTCATCGTCGAAGACCGAACCACCCATGCCGGCCTCGAGCGCAGTCCCGCTTGCGGAGCGAGACTCACCCGCGACATCGCCGGCCCCGTCGCGCTGGACACGTCCTGTAGCTTCGCTCCCACTCATCTCAACCTCGAAACCAACGCCAGCGCCGACCGGCTCCCCCACGCCCTGCACCAGGCGTCCACGAACCTGCTCGTGTTCCTGTGCGGCGCGCGGTGCGAATTGCGTCCCTTTCTCACAACCGGAGCGGACTTCAACGGCTACTTTCCCCGCGGCCCTATCCAGGCGCCCGATCCGCTGCTGCCCCTCTGGGACCGCCGCGTCGAGCTCCCCATCCACTTCCGGCCCGGATCCAACTTCGGCGGAGGTTTCGAAGCCGCCTTCCGCCGCCGCTTCGCCGTGCGCCTCGACGTCCGCGATCACGTCTCCCGCTTCCCCAGCTTCTGGCTGCCATCGGCCCCATCCAGCCCCGGCGCGCCCTACTTCCCGCCCCAGCCGCACGTGCACGGGCTCGAGGTCTCAGCCGCCGCAGTCTTCCGCTTCCGCTAACCCAACATCCGCTCTCCAAAGCACGTGTCGCCGAAACGCGACACACTCCGAAACCGCGCGCGTTAGCGAGGCTCAACCTGGCGGCAACGTGCCGTCCCAGTAGGACAGGCGCTCATTCCCCCCACCAGTTGATCCAACACCAGCGTCTCGAGGGCCGTCACGCGTTCAAAAACCCCTGGAGGCGGCGCTGCGCCACATTATTCGAGACGAGCTCCGCCGCGCCGGATAATCATTCAGGCCACCGGTTGCCTCCCTCCGCCCCCGCCCAAAGATGCTAAACTCGCGCCCATGAAGGTTAGTTTGCGCACACCCCGGCTCAGCCCCCGCCTCCTCGCGGCCCTGTCCCTGCTCCTCCTCCTCGCGGTCCCCGCCGCCGCCCAGGACAACGAAGTGAAGAAGGACGTCCCCTACGTCCCCACGCCCCCCGATGTCGTCGAGGCCATGCTCAAGTTGGGCAACGTCCACACGGGCGACGTCCACTACGACCTCGGCTGCGGCGACGGCCGCATCGTCGTCGCGGCCGTGCAGAAGTTCGGAGCCGCCCGCGGCACCGGCTACGACATCGACCCCGAGCGCATCAAGGAAGCCAACGAGAACGCAAAGCAGGCCGGCGTCAACGGCAAGACGAAATTTATCCTCGGCAACCTGTTCGACGCCGACTTCCGCGACGCCACCATCGTCACCCTCTACCTGCTGCCCGACGTCAACCTCAAGCTCCGCCCCAAACTGCTCAGGGACCTCAAAGTCGGCTCGCGCATCGTCTCCCACCAGTTCAACATGGGCGAATGGGAGCCCGACCAGAAGATCGAGCTCGACTGGCGCACCGTCTACCTCTGGAACGTGACCCCGGAAGCCAAAGCCCGCTTCGCCGAAAAGTAGAAACCAGTTCTCCGTCGTCCTCGCGCTGACGCCCAATCTGAACGGCGGAACCGTGCGCTATCATGCCCGCCTGTTCACTCGCGTCCTGTCGTTGACAGTTCTCTGCGCCGCGCTCCTCGCGCCCGCCGGCGCCCCCGCCATCGACGCAGCCTGGACGAACCTCCTGTCCCTCGCCGCCGTGTGGGAAGGCACGGAAGGCGGACGCACCACCACCATCACCTGCGCCGTCGTCTCCGGCGGCAGCGCGCTGCTGGAATCCATGAAGATGCCCGCGCCCGGCATGGTCACCGTCTACCGCCGCGACGGCGCCGGGTTTGTGGCCACGCACGATTGCAGCCTGGGTAACCAGCCCCGCATGCGCTCCGCCCGCGCCGCCCGGCGGTAAGCCAATCCGCTTCCGCTTCGCCGGCGTCACCAACCTCGCCAAACCCGGCGACCCCCACATCCGCCACCTCACCGTCAACTTCCTCCGCGCCACCCACTTCAACCAGGAGCGGACCGCTCGCGCCAACGGCAAGGAAGAGTCGAGTGTCTTCAAGTGGACCCGGAAGGTCGGGAAATAGCGCGCCGGCGCCCTCTCCTCCGCATCCGCCGCCGCGGCCGGCGCGCGCCTTCTCTCAATCGGGCCGGCCGTATCTGAATCACCACGCACCCCGCCCCATGCGGCCGCGGCTCGTCGAAAGTAATCGGCGCATACTCCGGGTTGGGAATGCTCGAACCTGCCGGAAGAATTTCGCGGCTGTCCCCCGTATGACCCTGAGCACGACGAAACTCGTCGCCGTCACTCCGCTCTCATTAATCACTGTGTGAACTTCGCCGGGCATGATTAGATCGGATTGCCCGGGAGCCTGGTCTTCCTTCCGGCGGCTTCCATCGCGATTCACAAAAAGTAAAAAGCGACCGCGTACCCCCCTGCGGAATTGACGGCCGGATCCAATCCCGGATGAGAGTGCCGGTTCGAATGGTCCTCGGGCAGGACAGTGGTTGTATAAGCGTGGATCTCTTTCTTCTGGTCCGGATTACGCTTGTTGCCGGCCTGGATCACAACACTTTACGCACCGCCGGCTCGCCCCTTCTCCTGGTCCCTCCCTTCAGCCTCCATCATTATTCTGTTCGTCACAGTGCCGATAGCTAAGGCAGTGCGAAAGAAACCAATATTCGCGTTTTGCGCGCAATCCAGGACCGATCCTAAACCAACCGCCAACCCGGCCGAATTCAATCGAAACACAATGAATGATGTGCTGACTCCTCCTGATCCACGATCTCCCCTGGAGTGATGAACGCCCCGTGACATTCCTACACTTCAGGACTCACAAGCCGTGATGAAATCCATTGCCGCAACCTGTCAGGGTTGCCAACATCGCCGGCGGCGGCGGATTGAGCCCTTCGGCTCTTTCAGTCGACCATCGATTGTACGCCCGCCTATCTGTTTTGAAGCATCTTTTCCGCTCCGCCGCTACCGCCCCGTCTTGATCCGCCTCAGGGCCTCCGCCGCCCGCTGCCGCACCCCGGCATCCCTGTCCGCCGCTGCCTTCTCAAAATGCCCAGCGGCCGCGCTCAAGTCGCCCGCCGCGGCCAGCGCCACCCCCAACCCCAGGTGTGCGCGGCCCGACTCCGGCTGAGCCCGCAGAGCCTCCCGGTAGTGTGTAACCGCATCCCGCCCCCGCCCCTTCGCCATCAGTAAGTCGCCCAGAAGCTCGTGCGCATCGGCAAAACTCGGGTCGGCCCGCAAGGCCTCCTCCAACTGCCGCTGCGCCTCGTCGTATCGCCTCGTCCGCCCCAGCAGCATCGCATAGTTGTAGCGCGCCGCCGCATCGCCCGGACGCAGCCTCAACGCAATCTCAAACTGCTCCCGCGCCTCGTCGAACTCCCCCTTGCCCGCCAGCAGGTTCGCCAGGTTCCCGCGCGCGTCCGCATAGTCCGGCCGGATCCGGACCGCCTCGCGAAATGCCGCCTCCGCCCCCGCCGCCTCCCCTCCCGCCAGCCGCAGAATCCCGAGATTGTTGTGCGCCTCCGGCAACTCCGCGTCGCGCGCGACAGCCTTCTCAATCGCGGCGATCGCATCCCCGGTCCGGCCCAGCGCCCGGTACGCTTGCCCCAGCTCATGCCACGTCAACGCGTCCCCCGGCGCAATCGCCGCCGCCCTCTCCAGGACCCCCACTGCCTCGCGGCTCTCTCCCGAACGCCGCAGCGCCGACCCGAGCTTCCTCACCCCCGCCGCGAGCTTCGGTTCCCGCCGCGCCGCTTCCCGGTAAACCGGCACAGCCTTCTCCAACTGCCCGTTCTTCTCCAGCGCGTCGGCCAGATCCACGTAGAACTCCACGCGCCTCGGTGTGTGCTTCCGGATCGCGGCCGCGAGCTGCTCAATCCCCGCCGTCAGGTTGCTCCCCTGCTTCACCTGCGCCACGGCAAGATACAGCTCGTTCTCCGGCGTGGGATCGAGCTTCTCGGGATAGTAAAGAACCACCGGACCGCGATACGCGCTCGCCCCGGTCTCGTGCCGCTCCGGCCTCTCTGCAAGCAAATCCCCTGCCGGCTTGCGCCGCTGGATCAGGTGGTCCGTCGCGACGGCGTGCACCACGTCCTCCGTTCGCCGTTTCGCCATGTGGCACCCGGCGCATTCCCCACCTTGCGGATGCTTGCCTGCCGCGGCCGCTCTCTCAACCGCCGGCCCGTGACACTGCCGGCAAACCGCCGCATAATGCCGTACAGCCCGTTCCCCCCGCGGCACGTCGTGTGGATTGTGGCACGTCGTGCACAGCATCTTGCCGTTGCTCTTCAGAAAACACGCCGACCGCCTCAGCCGGTACGCCGCATTCACGATCTCAAACTTCTCCTCCCGCCCTGTCCCCGGCGCGTGGTCGAAGCTGAGGATGAACGCCCCCATCGGCTCACCCGGCTTGAACGAGAACGGACCCCGGTCATAACGCACGATCCCGTTCGGCAGAGGAAAACTCGTGGTCTCCAGGTGGCACACCATGCACACCTCCATCTGCCGCTCCGCGTTCAGCCGCGCCGGATTCACGATCGCGCCGCGCACGCGCGCCCTCTCCGCCCCGGACCCCGCCAGTTCCACATGCCGCCCCCCCGGACCGTGGCACCGCTGGCAATCGATGCCCTCCGGCAGCGTCCTCGGATACACAGGCTCCGCGAACGGCCGCTCATGTCCCGCCGGAATCGCCGGATACGCGTTGTGACAGAACATGCACTCGTACGTCACCTGCCGCCGGAAGCCCTCGTGATCCGGACGGTCGTAGCCCGGGTTCATCGCCCAGTAGCCGCCCTTCTCGGCGTACCACCCCAGCGGCAACTCCACCAGCGTGCCGGCGGCGGTCCGGTGCAGATACGTTCGCGCGTGGTTCCCCGACCCTAGTACGTAATCGATCCGCTTCTCCACCACGTTCACCTGCCTGCCCGCGCTGTCCACCTGGTGCCGCCGCTGGAAGTACTCCTCCCCGCGCCGCAACATCGTGAAATAGCTCTCCGATGGCCGGTGGTAGTAAGAGTTCTGATTGCTGAAGTCCTCAATCATGTTGGCCGGCGCCGGCCGGTAGAACGATCGCCCCATCCCCGTCTGGCGATAGCTCTCCCACACCTTGAAATGGCACCCCGCGCACACCACCGCTTTTCCGCTCTGTGCGCCGGCCGCCCCCGCCAGCCACAGCCCCGCCGCCGCAACCATCCCTGCCACCCGCCACTGTCCCCTCGTCGCCACGGATGTCGCACATTGTAACAACAACCGCCCAATTCCGCCCATTCCGCTGTTCCTTGATCGGGTTGCTCGCCAGCAGAGCCCGTCTCCGCTTTACCGGCACGCACAGAATAACACGCACTCCCCGCAGGCCTGGGCAAAAGGCGACATTTCTACTTTGCTAGGGGGGCGACATTTCTACTTTGCGTTGACACCCCGCCCCTCCCACTTGACACCTGTACCATCCTTTGATACGCTCGCTCCACCGCCGGTGCGGTAATCGCTTGGTTTTAGGAGAGTTAACTCCTTTTTGAGCGTATCCCGCCGGCCTGGGGCGAATCTCCGGGTTCGAAGTATTCAGCGCGTTGGAGGGACGATGATGCAATTCAGTAACTTATCGCTCAGGTTGAAAATCCATCACTTTGTCCTGTTAGCCGGCCTGGCGCTCCCCTCGGCTCTGCTCGCACAGAGCGGCGTTGGCGCCATCCAGGGCACCGTCACCGATGCCACCTCGGCCGCCATCCCGGGCTGCTCGGTCCATGTTGTCAATCAGGCGACGGGCGTAGCCGTCGACACCACCTCAAACTCCGTTGGCTTCTTCAACGTGCCGGGTCTCTTCGCCGGCAGCTACAAGTTGACGTTCAGCGCTCCGGGAATGAAAGCGCACGAAAGGGTGCTTACGCTTCAGAACGCACAGGTGGCCGTCCTCAACGTCCAGTTGAGCGTCGGCGACATCTCCGAAAAGGTCACCGTCACCGGCGAGACCATCCAGCTTGTCACCTACGACAGCGGCACCGTCAATACCCAGCTCGACTCCAGCCGCATCGACCAGCTCCCCCAGAACGGCCGCAACGTCCTCGGACTCGCCCAGCAAACCGTCCCCGGCCTCGAGGGCGGCGGAACCCGCGCCAACGGCCTCATGCAGGAGGGCATGGAATACTCCCAGGACGGCGCCCCGATGACCAACCGCAACTTCGGCGGCGAATCGAACTCCCGCCAGGCCACGCTCCCCGACCCCGACGCCGTCCAGGAAGCGCGCTTCGAAACCCTCAACTCCAGCGCCCAGTTCTCCACCCCCGCCACCGTGATTCTCACCACTAAGTCCGGCACCAACTCATTCCACGGCTCCCTCTTCGAGACGCTGCGCAACAACTACTTCGGCATCGCCAAAGCGCGCCAGAATCCCCCCGACTTCGCCGCCCCGCCCCTCGTCCGCAACGAGTTCGGCGCCTCCATCGGCGGGCCGATCGTGATTCCCAGGCTCTATGACGGCAAGAACAGGTCGTTTTTCTTTTACGCCTATGAGCGTTTCTCGCTGCGCCAGAAGTCCAATCAGCTCGTCCGCGTGCCGACGCCTCCGATGCGAACGGGCGACTTCAGCGGCCTCATCAATAGCGCCGGCCTGCTCCAGCAGCTTTACGATCCCAACTCGACGTTGGACGCCGCGAACGCCTACGCCCGCATTCCGTTCCCCAACAACCGGATCCCGCTCAGCCGCATCAGTCCCCTCGCCAAAACGCTCTACGCCGCAACGCCGCTACCGAACACCCCAGACAACCCTCTCGTCAATTCCAACCTCGTCGACATCAACAACGTGATGCAGACGGTCCCCAACTACACCGTCCGCCTCGATCACGTCTTCAACGAAAATAACCGCGGATTCTTCCGCTTCACTGAAATCGATCAGCAGCAACAGGCCCTTCGCAACTACCCCTCGGCGTCGCCCGCCAACGTCGAAGGCGGCGGCCTGCCCGCCGGCGCCACCGGCTACCAGCGCATCCCCATTCAGACCATCAGCGGCGCCATGGGTCTCTCCAAGGTCATCTCGCCCACCTTCTTCTCCGAAACAATCTTCAGCATGCAGTGGCAGCGGATGTACGTGGAAGGCCCAGAGGTCTCCTACCGCAACTACGAGCAACAGCTCGGGCTCCCTAATAATTTCGGACAGCCCGGCTTTCCGGCCATCGGCGCCAACCTGATCATGCCCTACGGCGGATCCATGTGGCTCTATGGCATGAGCCAGCGCCTCTCCACTCTCGACGAAAATCTGAACAAGATCTGGGGCAAACACCAGTTCGCCTTCGGCGGCCGCTGGCGGCACGAGAAGTTCGGCTACATGTCCGACCGCTCTCCCGACCAGATCTCCTTCACCAATCAGGCCACCGCCATCTACGACCCCACCACCGGCGCCAATTACGGAGCCAAGCCCAACACCGGCTACCCGGACGCCGATTTCTTTCTCGGCGCGGCCAGTTCCTACACCCAGGTCCTCAACTCCCCCTTCAACAATTGCAGCCTCCAAGAGTTCGACTTCTACTTCCAGGACAACTGGCGCGTCAGTCGCAATCTCACCATCAATGCCGGCCTCCGCTGGGAAGCCCATCCCGCGCCTCGCGCCGCCCGCGATTACATGGTCACCTTCGACATGAAGAACAATGCCCTCGCGTTCCCTCGCCCCGTCGATTACTACATCCAGGAAGGCCTCACAACCCCGGCCATCGTCACCAACCTCAAGAACCTCGGGGTCAAGTTCATGACCTTCGAGGACGCCGGCCTCCCTTCACGCGGCTTCTACAGCAGCAACGGCAACTTCCTCCCACGCCTCGGCTTCGCCTACACACCCGGCTTCGGCCGCAACGGAACGGTCATCCGCGGCGGCTACGGCGAATACATCTACCCGGTGCCGGTGCGCAACTCAATCCGCTACCTCACCGCCAGCTACCCGTTCGTCGCCACCTACTCCCAGAGCTACACCTCCGCCTCCCAGTCGCCCGACGGATTGCCCAACTACCTGCTCCGCGCCCCCATCCCCGTCGTTGCCGGACTGAACAGCAAGGACGTTGTGAACTCTAACTCGGTCACCGCCCTGCTCCCCGGCATCTCCACAGGCACAACCATGAACCCCGAGTACCCCCCGGCGCGCGTCCGTACGGCGAACTTCACCGTCGAACAGCCCTTCCGCGACGGCTCGGCGATGCGCATCTCCTACGTCTACACGCATGGGGAAAACCTCGACCAGAACTACCGCTACAACGACGCGCCGTCCACCTACGTCTGGGAGGTCACCACGGGGACCGTGCCCCCCACCGGGCTCTATGGGCCGGTCGCCACCCGCCCCTACGACAACCGGATCTGGGGCAGCAACGTACAATCCAGAAAAACCGGCTGGTCCAACAACAGCGCCCTCCAGGTTAACTATCAGCGCCCCTACCGGCGCGGCATCGGCTACCAGTTCTTCTACGTTTACTCGCGCGCCTTCCGCCTCGGCGGGAACACCTTCCGCGACAATCTCCTCTATCCGTCCGCCCTCTATGCACCCGGCGTGCTGCCCTCCGGCATGGACGTCGGCACCCTCCTCGAGCCCAGCCGCGCTCTGAACCGCTACCAGAACTACAAGCTCGACACCGCGATCCCCACCCACCGCGTCAGCTTCAACGGCATTGCCGACATCCCCTTCGGCAGGGGCAAGAAGTTCCTGGGCAACTCCAACCGCTTCCTCGACGCCCTCATCGGCGGATACCAGGTGGCCTTCACGGGCACCGTCGTCTCCCAGATGTTCCCCGTGAATGCCGCCAACTGGGGCGCCACCAGTCCCGTCGAGCTCTACAAGGATTCCGTCCCAGTCAACGACTGCCGCAGCGGCGTCTGCCGCCCCGCTTACCTCTGGTTCAACGGCTACCTCGCGCCCACCGTCATCAACGCCGCCAGCCGCGGAGTCCAGGGCGTCCCTTCCGGTTACAAGCCTTATCTCACGCCCATCAACAACACGCCCGGCGCGCCCAACTTCGGCAACAACAACGTCCCCGTCACCCTCAAAGACGGCCGAACCGTGTTCACCGCCTACTCCCCCGGCCCCGCCGGCGCCAACCCCTATTCCATGACCATGCTCCCCGGCCCGTTCAACTACCAGGCAGACATCTCCCTCTACAAGATCTTCACCCTCACCGAAAGCGTCAAACTGCGCTTCAACGTCGACGCCTTCAACGCCTTCAACATCCAGGGCTTCGTGAACCCGGACGCCACCACCGGCATCCAGTCTCTCCAGACCTCCTACTGGACGCCCCGCCAGATCCAGTTCACCGCCCGCCTCTCCTTCTGAGGTGTTGCTGACGCTATTAAGTCTCGACTCAGGGAGTGTGAGTGACCTTATCACACTCCCCCGGATTCTCCTCAACCCGCGCCGTTCGGCAGTGGGGCAGGCCCACGGCCTGCGCGGGGCTCTCAGCCCCCCGAACTCTTCGTCGAGCCCTCCCCGCCTCCCTCGCCCTCCCCCCCGAAATCGCCTGGCCGGCTGGAATAACGCCGGGCTTGAATTGACTGTTCCTCGAGGAGTCGTCAGGAAACCGCAACCACCACCACCGCCTCCCCCCAGCGGCGAATCCGCGGGCGGCAGCCCGCGAACCCCTCGGTTGAATGTGGCCAGCCGCCCCTGATGCCGGATCGCCAGATCCAGCAGGACGGCATCGGTCAACTGCTGGTGCCCCATCACCCTGGCGCGGATCTCCTCCCGAATGTCCGCAAGTCCGCCCTCCAGCGGCCAGAAACGGTGCGCGTCATGCGCCGTCATCCGGGCCAGGGCTGTTCCGCGCGCCATTCTTCGGACAGTAAATTCACCATAATCATGCGGCCTGCTGGAGCGCAAGCAAGCGCTCGCGAGCCTGCCGCGGAGACTGAAACCTGAGACGTTCGATCAGCCACTCGCGGTTGTAGCGGTCGCGGAAGTCGCGCAGTCCGGACTGGAGTTCCTCGATGTCTTGGAAGTGCCGCCCCCAGTGGAGCTGTTCTTTGAGAGTGCGGAAGAAACGCTCAACGCAGCCTTGCCCTCGGGTTCGCCGACAAAGGCAGGGGAGGACTCCATGCCGCGGAAGCGGAGCTCCTTCTGAAAATGGTCGCTCATGGACTGCGAGCCGTGCTCGTGGCGGATGCGCAAACCGCCGGCGGGCTGGGGGCCGAATCCGCCAAAGTGCTCGCGCACGCCCTGGCGCAGAGGTTCGAGGGCCTGGAAGCGGGTGGCGCTTTTCGCCGCGTGAATGCCCACGCATTCGGTGTTGCTGTGATCGACGGCGGCGAAGACCCTTACCCGGCCCTCGGCCAGGGTGGCGGTGGCATCGGCGCCCCGCATCGGGTTGGGCTCGCTGGTCGCCATGGAACCGGCATGCGCCTTCTCCAGCACCGGCGCGAGCTGCCGCTGCGGCGCCAGCAGTTCGTTCTCTCGCATCAGGCGCAGCAGGCGTGGCTTGGAGGTGCGGACCCCTTGGACCCGCAGTCTCGCCCAGATCTTCCGGCGCCCCTCGCCGTGGAAGGGCGAAGCCGCCAGGATGGCGCGGATCTGCTCCAACAACTCAGCATCTGTGTGCTTCCTCTTCGGCCACGCCGCCGCAAAGCCGCGGGTTGCCGTGCTCTCTACTGCCGGGCATAGAACGTCGAGCGCGGCTGGCCCCGCACGGCCAGAACGCGAGCCCGCCCATGCTTGCGGCCCGTGGAGGGCGACTGGGCTTGGCTCATCGCTTCGACCTCCACTTCAGAGAAAATTCGGCGTTCTCCAGTTGCTAGATGCGCTCGCGCCGCAGTTCGGCGGTCATGGCGAGTTCGGCGATGACGGACTTTATGCGCCGGCCCTGCTCATCGGCCAGATCGTCTTCGCGGATCTCCTGGCCGGCCTCGCCGCTGGCGAGAAAAGCGCCCCGCCAAGCCGACAGTGTGGCGGCCGTGACCGCGTACTTCCGGCTCAAGCTCTCCGGATCCTCGCCACCGGGGAGTTCAACAACGACAGCCATCTTGCGCTCGGCCGGCCAGCGGCCCTTGCCGCGGCGGCCCGTCCCGGGGGCCTCCCCGGTCGCCCTCCGGGCTCCCTCCGCGGCCCCCGGGACCGATTGTTTGCTGTTGGGCATCCTGGTTCTCCTTGCTCAAATCAGTGTCCAAAAGAATCGTGGAGCGCGGGAGGCCAGAACCGGCGTCTGTCCTCCGACGGTACCCGCCGTGGCCAAACAGCGCCCCACGAAAATGCGATTAACAGTATTTTGAAATTTTAATAATCTGATGTATGTCCTTCAAAACACAGGATGAACGTCCTGGGCGCGACCTCCTGAAAAGCAAATAACCTCTCCCGCCCCGATACGCTCCTCTGCGGAGGTGGACTCCTGTGCCCATCACGTCACCCGGCAAAGCTGAGGCTGCCCGGCGCCGCCGGCGGCTCTCCCGCGGACCGATCATTCCGCAAGGCCAGGCCCGCTCTCGGCCCAATACCCTCGACCACGGTCTCCGTGCACCCAGAGTGATCACAGAATCCTGGACCGCTCCCGCCGGATCCATCTGCCCGGCGCCGCCTGTCCACCCCACGCGCAACCTCCTTCTCCGGGACCGGTTCGCTTGGCCCGCGCTCAAGAACCTCGCCGCCCCCCAGTTCATGGCGCTGAACCGCCGCGCCACTCAACGAAACGCGAACAACACCACCTGCCGCCTGTCGGGAGCGCTCCGTCTTACTCAGTTTTCTGAAGGAACTCGCGGCTCGGATCTTCCGGCGAATCCAAAGAGTCTGTCCTCATCCACCCATCAGTTTCCGACGCATCAGCTCCGGCGCAACCGGCATCTCCACCTCGCCCACCTGGCCGCAATCCGCCGTGAAGCAGA
This sequence comes from uncultured Solibacteraceae bacterium, assembly GCA_964472745.1. Lineage (GTDB taxonomy): Bacteria > Acidobacteriota > Terriglobia > Bryobacterales > Bryobacteraceae > CAYYNC01. The sequence continues at coordinate 91,190 of CAYYNC010000018.1, read as the reverse complement.
AAAATCGTCCCCGGCAAACGAACCCATAACTCCTTCGCCATCAACAAATCCGTCTCCCATTCCACCGTCCCGGCCCACGCCCCTGGCGCGCCCCTGCGGCCCAACCGGCGCCCGACCGGATAGTGAAAATCTGTCCCCGGCAAACGAACCCATAACTCCTTCGCCATCAACAAAACCATCCGCCCTCTGGCCCACTTTCCTGACCGCCGGGCGGGCCCTGGCCGGCCCGCCTCCAACCCGCCCACAACCCAACAGATCCTCTTCTCCTCCCGCCATCAGGCGCCCCCTCCGCAAGACCGGCGACCGCGCCAGCGACGCACTCGCCCGAAAACTTCGCACGGACTTCGAACCGGGCGCGGCGACGCCGCACACACGGGACTCCGCTACCGGTCCTCCACGGCGCGACGGCCGGCCCGCGCCTCCCCGGCAGGGCGCTCTCCTACTTCTTCCCCGCCGCCAGCGGCGTCAGCGTCACCGGACCCAGCAGCCCCGCCGGCCGCACCGGCCAGTTCGACGCGTCGAAAGGCAGGTAGCGCAGGTTCACCACATTGATGTCGTGGAAGATGCGCCACGGGACCTTGTTGCGGTCCATGTCGCGGATGCGGTTCGCCGCCACGCTCGTCACCTCCACCTCCAGCACGTTGCCCGCAGGCTCCAGCGCGCCGGTCTCGATCAGGAACGGCCGGTAAATCAGCGTGCCCAGCTCGCGGCCGTTCACCCGGACTCGCGCGCTCTCCCGCACATCCCCGAGGTCGAGCAGGAAATCCTCACCGCCGGCGGGACGGTCGAAGCGCAGCGTATAGCGGGCGGTCCCGGCGAAGCGCTCGGCGTCTGGCCCTCGCGCCGTCCACGAGCCCAGGCGCGGCGCGCTGAAAGGCTCGGGCCGCGACGGGCCGCCTTCGATGAACTCCACGCGCCACGCGCCGTCCAGCGCAACAGGCGCGCCGGCGGCTTCGCGATAGGACCACGCCGGACCCGCCGCCACGCGCTTCGTGAACGTGCGCAATATCAGCGACGCGGACGCGGGAAGCTGCACTCGCACCGTCTTCATCCCGCGCGGCGGCGTGCGGAACTCGGCCACCCCGCTTCGGCCGGTCATCGGGTCCAGCAGCACGACGGACGCCGCGTCCGCGCCCAGCGTCAGCCAGCCGTCAAAGGGGACCTCGCCCGTGTTCGCGATGAAGTAGTGGTAGCCCTCGGGGTGCGCGCGCCGGATGAAGTTCAGCCGCGCGTCGATCTGGTCGCCGCGGGAATCCCCGGACCCCACATACCGCTCGCGGACCGCGCCCGCCACGGCCAGCACGCGGTCCAGCGCCGACGAGAGCAGAAAGCGCCCCTTGCCGATGCTCGCCTGCACGATGCCCGCCGGTCCCGGGATGAAGCGCAGGCGCGCCATCAGCGCGGCGCGGCGCGCGCGGCGCTCCGCCAGGTCGCCCAGCCCCGGCACGTCCTCGGGCAAGTGATTGAAAAACACGATCGAGGCGCCCTGCCCGGCCAGGCTGTACAGCTTCTCCAGCGTCTCCACCGGCATGCGGCGGCACGGCGGGACGGCGATGACGCTGTACGACGCGCCCGGCGTGCGCACGCGCCGGCCTTCCACCGTGGCCGTCTGCAACAGCCGGTCGGAAACGTAATCGAACCCGTAGCCGTACAGCGCCAGCTCGCGCGCCACCCCGCCCACCGGCTCGCGGTGGAACCATGCCGGGCCGTGCACGGCCAACTGCTGGAACATCGCGCCGGCGTTGTCCAGCACGTCGTAATAAGGCCAGTAGAGCAGGACCTCGCCCGCGGGCTCGCCCGATTCCAGCACCGACTGCACCCGCGCGATGTAGCTCGTGAGCGCCGGCACGTCGCGCCAGATCGGATTGCGCGGGTTGATCTGCGACGACGCGTAGAAAACCCAGCCGGGCCACGCGGCGTCCGCGGGCGAGTACGCCGTGCCGTGGAAGACGATGTGGTTGATGCCCGCCAGGAAAAGCTGGTCGGCGGCGCGCTTCATCTGGTCCAGCGTCTCCGTGAAGTGCTCCTCCAGCCACGTGTAGGTCTCCGACGACACCAGCCGCTTGCCCGCCACGTGCGCGGCCGAGGACGCGAACTTGTTGATCAAGGGATCGCTGTCCGGACCGCCCAGCCGCCCGAAGATCTCGGTCTCGGGGATGTCGGACGCCGCGTAGAGATCCAGCAGGTTGCCGGGCGAGCCGTGCGCCTGGTTGCGGCTGATTCCGCCGTGCGTGCGCGCCCATTCCGCGAGCGGCGCGACGACGTTCTCGCGCAGCATGTCGGAAAGCGTCTCGCGGTAATCGGAGAGCACGCGCGCGATCGTGCCGGCGTCGCCCTCGCCGTTCAGCTCGCGCAGATGCAGCCGCAGATCGTAACCGCGCCGCCGCTGGAATTCGTCCAGCAGCCCGGCCGACCAATTGCCCGTGTACTCGAACGAGTCGTGGAACCACGCGCGGACCGCGCCCTTCGGCAGCGCGGCGATGCGCCGGTCGAACTCCGCGAAAAACCGGTTGAACGCCGCGCGCGAGAAGACGTCGATGGTGAGCCCCTCGCCGCCCGGAGCGGGCCGCTTGACCCGCTCGCCCGAAGGGACCTGCTCCAAAATGTAAAGCGTCCAAGCCCCGTCCGGAGCTGTCCACTCGCTGCGACTGCTGAGATCGACCGGCTCGCCTTTTTCCGGATATGCCATGACCGCCTGAATCGCCCGGGATGTGGTGTTGAACTTGTGAGTCTCGCCCCCTTTCAAAGCGAGACGCGTGAGTTTCATGGAAGCGTTCGCGTAATCGGGAGTCACCCAAGGCCCGCCAATGCGCCACCCGCTCCCGGGGGTGAGGTCGAGCCCGAGTCCGAGCCGCTTCGCCTCCGCCGCGGTGTAAGCGACCATCTCAATCCACTGCGGCGAGAGGTAATGGATGAACCGCCCCTCCGCGCCCTTCACCCCATAGATCGGAGTGACCTCCACCCCGCCAATCCCCGCTTTGGCGAACTTCTCCAACTCCGCCGTGAGGTTGGCCCGGTCCACCGCGCTCCCATGCCACCACCACCGGGTCCACGGCTTGTGTTCCCTCTGGATGGAGGGCCAATCCAGTTCCCCGGATTGCGCAAGCGAAGCGAGCGCCAAAAGAAAGGTGATCGAAACAAGCTTCACGCCGCCAGCCTACCACTCGGCGCCGTTGTGGGGCGGATCGCAGATCCGCCCCCCCATCGCCGATCGGGCCCGCCCCACTGGCCCGACGAGGTTTACGATTGCAGTGGTATGCCCACCAACCGCCGCCACTTCCTGAAATCCGCCGCATCGATCACCGCGCTATCCCAATCCCGGGTGCGAGGCGCCAACGACCGCATCCGCATCGCCGGCCTGGGCACAGGAGGACGCTGCCGCTACCTGCTGACCCTCGCCAACAAACTAGGCGGAACAGAAATCGTAGCCCTCTGCGACGTCTACGAACCCCGCCGAGCCGAAGCCCGCGAGAAACTCGCCCCCTCCGCCCGCGAATCCCTCGACTACCGCGAAGTCCTCGAGCGCAAAGACATCGACGCCGTCTTCATCGGCTCACCCGATCACTGGCACGTCCCGATGTCGATCGGCGCCGTGCGCGCCGGCAAAGACGTCTACGTCGAAAAGCCCGTGAGCCACACCATCGAGGAAGGTGCGGCGCTGATCAAGGCGGTGGAGGAAACCGCGCGCGTGCTGCAAGTGGGCTACCAGCAGCGAAGCTGGGACATCTTCCAGATGGGCCGCGAGCTCGTGCAGGCCGGGCGCCTCGGCAAAGTCACCATCGTCGAGTCGCACTGGTATCAGGACTACATCCGCAACTTCGGCCGCATGAGCCCCGTGGACGCCGCGAAGCTCGACTGGAAGCGCTTCCTCGGCTCCGCGAAGGAGCAGCCCTTCGAGCAGCGCCGCTTCCTGCAATGGCGCTGGTATTGGGACTTCGGCGGCGGCGCCCTCACCGATCTGCACTCGCACTGGGGCGACGTCATCCACTGGTACATGCAGGAGGACCGCCCTGTCGCCGCGACGGCCCTGGGCTCCAAGCACTATCACACCTACTGGGATTGCCCCGACACGATCTCCGCCGCGTGGCAGTATCCGCATTACATCGCAACGTACAACGGCACGCTGGTGGGACATCTCGAAGGCGGAACGCTCGTCTTCCGCGGCACGGACGGAATGCTGAAGATCACGCGCGACGGCCTGGCCCTGTACCCGGAAGGCGTGCTCGCCGCAGAGCGCACGAATTACCCGGAGCCGGTGGTGACAGCGCGCGCCACGCACGACGGCACAATCGACCACGTGAAGAACTTTCTCGACTGCGTCCGCAGCCGCAAGAAGCCCAACGCCGACGTGCGCAGCGCGGTAGCCTCGGCGAATTCGGCGCACATGGCCAACCAGGCATTCCGGCGAGGGGAGGTGATGAGGAGCAATGCGCTTTGAGGCATGTCTGCTCGCCGCAATTGTCACTGCGGCGGCGGCCTGTCCTCAGCCGGCGGCGTCATTCGCGCCGGCAGCGTTCCACGCGGCGTGGTTTGTACTCCTGGTCGGCGGTGTCACGGCAATCGTGGCGTATTTGTAGACCACCGAGGAGCACCCGGTCCCGTCAGCCTTTGGCGGCGATGCAGCCTGGTTCGCGCCGCCGGCGATCTTCGCGGCGCAGGGCCGCGCATGGCCGTTGCTGATCGCTGCGCCCGCCGGATTCGCATGCGCGCGCTTGCTCGGCCGCTCCGGCGGCGATGAGACAGCAGCTTCGCGCCGTCAGCGGGTTTCCTTCGCCGCCACGCCGGCGATGATGGCGGCGTTCGTCGCCTACGCCATCGGTTGGACGGCGCTCGCCGCGTTTCCGCCGGCGCCGCATCGTTCACCATCACGCGCCTCGCCGCGCCGGAAACGAAAGCGCACTCGCGCGCTCGACTGAGATGGAACTTCGCGCAAACTCTCGCCGCCGTGTTGGTGGCGACGCTGGGCCTCGTTCGGATTCCGGCGCCGCCGCGTGGTGTGGAGCTCTTCGCCCCGGTTCCGCATCGCGGCCCGCCTGTGAAAGTGGCGCGCGCCGCGCCGCCGGCGGGCATCGGGTTTTCGGGCGCGGATTGAATCTGCCCGTATTCGATGATGGGGCCGCCGAAAAGTTCGCTCACCGTGCGCTCGACGCCGGTGGATGACAGTTTCACCGCGGTTGACCGCACGGCGCTGCGAATGCAGGTCCGCCAGCCGTTGGGCGAGCACCTCGACCCGCGCTGCTGCTCCGCGATCGAGGCCGTCGCGCGCCACGAAGACAAGCTGCCCGGCGCGGTCAGACTGGCGATGACGCTGGGGAGTACTATGCTTCCCAGGAGCCAGTATCAGCGTCTGGGCCTTCAGCGGCTGCCCGCAATGAAACACGCGACTGCGCGGCTCCCGATGCCAGTCCGGCCTGCGATCCCGCGGTTTGACGAGATAGTGATCGAGTTCGATCCCGCCGGCCGGCGGCGGCGCCGCGGCGCCAGCGTCGAAATTGGACGATTCGTTCCGGCGCCGCGAGGGCGATGACCCCTTACGGGGCCATTTCCCGCTTGACAGAAGGGGCGTTCTCCCCTAACGTATGAGACGCTGATAGAAGGGCGTACGAAGAGGGAGGAACAGTCTGATGGGTGCGCGAATCGCATTCCGCTGGCTAATGATTCCGGCTAGCCTGCTGGCGGCCCTGCTGGTGTGGTGCCAGGCGGGCGCTCCGCTGTCCAACGAGCAGAAAGAGGAGTTTCTCAAGACGGCAAAGGTGGTGAAGACATCAGGGACCCGGCTCGGGATCACGGGCGTCATCCGCGCCACGCTCTCGGACGGCAACATCACCCACGAGGCCGCCATCCAAAGCATCGACCAGTACGCCGCCAGCTACCAGACGCTGCGCGGAACCGAATTGAACTTCAAGGACTCCTACAAGTTCAACATCGCCGCCTACAGGTTGAATCTGATGCTGGGCCTCGATATGGTCCCGCCGACCATCGACCGCAAGCACGGCGGCAAGAGCAGCTCGTTCTGCTGGTGGGTGGACGACGTCCTGATGGACGAGATGGAGCGCACAAAGAAGAAGCTGGAGCCGCCTGATCCGGAAATGTGGAACAAGCAGATGTGGATCGTGCGGGTCTTCGACCAGCTCATCTTCAACACGGACCGCAACCTCGGGAACCTGATCATCGACAAGAACTGGAAGATCTGGATGATCGATCACACGCGCGCGTTCCGCACGCATAGCGAGCTGAAAGAGGCGAAGAACCTCGACAAGTGCGAGAAGAATCTGCTCGCCAAGCTGAAGGAGCTGAACGAGCCGGCGCTGAAAAAGGAAGTCGGCCAGTGGCTCACGAACGCCGAGATCTCGGGGTTGCTGAAGCGCCGCGACAAGATCGTGAAGTTCTTCGAGGAGAAGGGGCCTTCGGCGATCTACGAGTTGAACGGCCCGAAGTCCTGAAGCTTACGGATCGGCCCGGCGCGCGTTTTGGCCTGGCGTCACGCCGAGGGCCGCGTAGTACGCTTCCACATTCGCCCCGTCGGCGGGGAAGGGCACGGCGTTGCCCCTGTGCCAGGCGAGGAACTTCCCGCCCTCGACGATGAGACAGGAGAGGTTGCCGCCGTAATACTTCGACAGTCCGGTGTCGATCAGAATCACCTTGCCGGCGAAGCGCGGCGTGACGACGCCGCCCGTCGGAGTGTGGCCGATGACGATGTGGTTGACGCCGTGCTTCTGAAGCACGCTGTCGACATGGGCCGCGAGGTTCTCTTCAGGGCCTTGCGCGAGGCCGCGGTACCAGAGCGGGCCGAGCGGGTCGACCGCCATGCCGCCTTCGAGCGGGACAACGCCGGTGAGCTCGTCGCGAATCGTGCGGTTGAAATCGCCGCGTGACGTCTTCGCGTATTTCGGGCTGATGCCGCCGTGCACGAAGAGCATGTCGTTGATCTGAACCACGGCGTTCTTTTTGTTGAGCCAGCGCCCGTACTGGCCGTCGGGATCGAAGGCCATGCGGTGCTCCACCCAGCCCAGTGGGTGCTCGGCGTACCATTTCTGGCGGAAGGCCTCCATATCGGCCGGAGAGCCGGGGCCCTTCTCGGCGCGCTCCAGAATCCGCTTGAAATAGCGGTCGCGGACCGCTTCGGAGTCGGGACCGCGGAACGCGGCGTACTCGGCGGGCGAGACGTAGCGCAGGTCGCCGTACAGGTTCATCGCCTCATGATTGCCGATGAGCGAATGAACGCGGCCGCCGGCCTTCTGGGCCTGTTTCTCGAGCTCCATGAGCAAGTCCATCACCTTGCGCGAGTCCGGGCCGCGATCGAGGATGTCGCCCGTCTGGACGAGGTGGGTCTTGCCGGCGATCCACTTGTTGGAGTCGTCGATGACCTTGGCTCCGCGGAGAATGGTGACCATCTCATCGAAGCCGCCGTGGACATCGCCCACGGCAACGATGCGCTCGACGTTTTTGAAAGAGTCCTGCGCCGCGAGCGGGCTTCGCGCCGCCAGCAGCAAGAGAACTGAGAATCCAGGAAGGAAGTGGCGTCTGGTCATGCTCGCCTTATTAGCTCAATTAAATCACCCTCGACGACCGGCGGGCGCGAGCCAAGAGAGAGGAAGGCCTCACGGAGCATTGGGTGGCGCTGCATGGCGCTCAGGTAATCCACTTCTTCGATGCTTTTCTTCCCGTTGAGGATTCCGGCCAGCAGTCGTTTGTCCTCCGTGCTCCAGCGCTGGAGGCCGGGGACCAGGAGCAGGGCTTGAGCCAGTGGAGAGTCGCAGTCAACGCCGGCCGCGTGGCGGGTGAGATCTCTTGCGGCCTGGCGCATGCGGTCGGAATCGCCGTTGAAGCGCGAACCGAGGAAGGCCGCTACGGCGAGGCCTAAGTTGCCGATTCTGAAGGAGTCCCAGCCGCCGGGCTGGGCGGAGCAATGCTCGTAAAGCATTGGCTGGACGGCCAGCTTGCGCAACGTCGCGGGCGGCGTCCGGTAGCCGGAGCGGGTGGCGAGCTTCGCCTCTTCGGCCGCGGTCAAGCGGGCCAGGCTGTCGTCGACGGAACGGAAGCCGAGCTTGCGGTAGAACCAGAACGCGCCGGAGTCGATCGCTTCCTCGTTCTCGTGGCCGATCTGGTGCGGCGCGATCGTGAAGCATGTGACGCCGAGCATCTGGCGGCAGAGGCGGAGCAGTTTGGCGTAGAGCCACGCGGTCTCACCTTCGCGGAAAGTGTAGTAGAGGTTGAAGCCGATCTCGGCGCGCTCGAAGAACGAGAGCGCCTCGAAGTAGCCGACCGGGACGCCGTTCTTGAAGCACGCGCCGGCATGATAGGCGCGGAGCGGGAGACGCCACTCGGGCGGAACGCCGAAGAAGTAGATCTCGACGCCGCGGCCCGGCCGCGCCCGGTAAACGTTCCGCTCGTCGGGGTGGCTGAAGCCGTAAAGCTCGCGGTAACGGACCGCAGAGGTGTCGAGGATGATGTCGAGGATGCGGCGCGCGCGGGAGTGAGGGACGCGCGACACGTGCATCGGCGGCGCGTCGAGCTCGCGCTTCAGCGAGACCGCGCGGCGCGGGATGAACGGCTCGCCGTGGATGAAGAGCTTGGCGCACGGGATGCGAGTGCGTGAGCGCGAGGCCGCGGAGTCGCCCAGACGCCACGTGAGAAGCAGCCTGAAACCATCGTAGAGCGCGGCGCGTTCACGATCGCCGATGGGTAAACGATCGAGAGAATCGACGAGCCAGCGGAGAGCGGTAGTGTTGGGAGGGCAGGCGCGACGGAGCCATTCGCGAACCGGAACGTGCGCTTCCACCGGCCATTCGTCGGCGAAGTGCGGGACGAGCCGCGCCAGCAGCGGCGCGAGCTTGTCGGGGTCGTCCATCCAATCCCAATCGATGTCGATGGCGCCGCCGTGCCGTCGGGCGAGGCTGCGGGCCACTTCGTAGCTGAAGACGGCGGAGTGAGTGGATCCGGCGATGCCGGAGACTGCGTCGTTCTCGAGCAGCGACAGGTCCGCTCCCTCCTGGGCGAGATTCCCGACGCGGCGCGCGAAGTCAAGAAGGATCGCGTCCGCGAGCTGCGCGATTTGAGCGCTGTGCGGATAGGCGCGCAGGAACAGCAGCGTCTCATGAAGCCGGACAAGCGAAGCGGCATCGCGCGATTCGGTGTTGGCGATGCGCTTAAGGAGTTGTTGGAGGGCGCCGAGGTTTCCCGTTCCGCGGCGGGTCTTCCAGAGGTCCAACCGGTCCAGAAGTGTCATTGAACTCAGTCCTTGAGCTTATCCCAAAGTCCGCCGCGGCTCGCCGCCAAAGCGCGCCGGCGGCATCGGCCATGAGGGTTTCGAAGCCGACGGCTGGTCGCGGCTCACGGGGCTGCTGGCGGCGACTACACTGGTTTGCCGCCGGGGTCGAGAGGCAGGGCTTCTCACGGCGAGGCTCCGCGGGATCGCCGGGTTGCGGCGCGGAGTCTGGCCGGCGGCCCAGGCGACCCGGCGTTGAAGGTTGCCGTGAGATCTCTGGCGTGAGACAAGTGAGGTATCTGCTTTTTTCGGAAAAGGGGCTTGCTTATGTACGAGAATGAGAATCCCATCGCGGAGCTCGTACACCTTTACCTGGATGGCGCGTTCAACCGGCGGGAGTTGATCCGGCGCGTGGCGCGGAAGACCGGGAGCGTGGCGGCGGCGATGACGGCGCTGGCCGTGTATCCGGAGGTGCAGGCGGCGGAGCCGGCGGAGGTTCCACCCGGCGTTCGCACGGCTGAGGGCGATCCGGAGTTCGAGGCGATGGACGTGTCTTTCCCCGGCGAGGGCGGGACGGTCTACGGCTACCTCGCGATTCCGAAAACCGCCCAGCAGGAACTTCAGCCGGCGGTGATCGTGGTGCATGAGAATCGCGGGCTGGTAGAACACATCAAAGACGTTACGCGCCGGGTGGCGAAGGCGGGATTCGTCGGGCTCGCCGTGGATTTGCTCTCGCGGCAAGGCGGGACTTCGCAGTTCGCCGAACCCACTCAACAGACAGCGGCCTACAACCGCACGAATCAATTCGAGAGGCGGGCCGACCTGCTCGCCGGTTTGGATTTCCTCAAGTACCGGGACTATGTTGTGTTCGACCGCATCGGGATCGTCGGCTTCTGCGCCGGGGGAGGGAACGCGTGGGATTTCGCGGTGAACTTCCCCGAGGCGGGAGCGGCTGTGCCGTTCTACGGGGCCCCGCCCACGCTGGAGGAAGTGGAGCGCGTCCGCGTGCCCGTGCTGGCGATCTATGCCGAACGCGACCGGACACTGACCAACCGGCTGTTCCCGGTGGCGCAGGCGATGATCACGCAGCAAAAGACGTTCGGCATGATCGTCTATGAAGGCGCCGGTCACGCGTTCCACAACGACACCGGTGCCGCATACAATGCGGCGGCGGCTCGGGACGCCTGGGCGCAGACCATCGGTTTCTTCAACAAGTGGCTGCGGCGGCCGCGTTGAGCCGCCGCGGCAGGGTCAGAACATGAAGCGCAGCGAGAGCTGCACCTTGCGCGGGTCGCGTGTGCCGTTGAACGCGCCGAAGTTGGCGTTGATCTGCTGTCCCGCCGGGTTGAACCGGGCTCCGGTATCGTAGCTGTTGAACTGGGTGTGGTTCCAGATGTTGTAGAACTCACCGCGGAGCTGGAAGTAGCGCTGGTCGCTCTTGAGCGGCAGGCGCTTGGAGAAGCTCATGTCCCAGTTGCTCCACGACGGATTGCGCATGATGCCAACGCCCGCGTTGCCGAAGGAGCGCAGCGGCGGCCGCGCGAAGACCTCGGTCTTGAAGTTGCGCGAGAAGCTGCGCTCGCCGGCAGGGAGATTCGGATCGCCGAGGACGATGATTCTCGCGCCTTCCTGGGAGCCGGTGATGTCCTGGCCGTCGGAAGTGCTGAAACCGGGGGTAAAGGGAGTGCCGGTCATGAAGGTCGTGATGCCCGAGAGCAGCCAGTTGTCGGTGATCAGAGCCAGGTACTTGTTATTGAACTTCTTGCCGATTCCCGGAACCTCGTAGTTGTAGTTGATCACCAGCATGTGGCGGATGTCGTAGCCCAGCGGGCCGTAGTTGAACTGCCGCATGGGGAAGTAGAAGCTCATGCCGCCGAAGTCGGCGTTGGAGACGCCGAGCGACTTCGCGAAGGTGTAGGAAACACCGAACTGGAGACCGTTGGTCATGCGGCGGTTCACGGACATCTGGAGTCCGTGGTAGTTGGACGTTCCGTCGAAGGTACGCATGTTGATGGCGCCCATGCCGAGATAGGGGCGCAGGTAGTTGTCGGGCAGCGGGCTGCTGGCCGTGGTGGTATCCCGGTTGGCCGGGTCGAAGCGCGCGTACATTGGAATGGAATTGATGTTGCGCTGGACGATGAGGTGCCGCGCCAGGCTGCCGACGTAGGAGACGTCGATTACGGAGCGGAATCCGAGCTCGCGCTGCACGCCGAAGCTGAAGTTCATCGTGGCGGGCAGGCTCTGCCGGGCGCTCTCGACGACGGTCACGCCGGGCGGTCCGACGACGCCGGCGGACTGGAGGAACGTGTCGAGGTTACCGAAGTAGGCTGTGGGGCTGTAAGATACCGGGGGCTGGCCGACGGTGCCGGAGTAAACATTGCCCTGGGGACGATCGTAGAAGATGCCGAAGCCGCCGCGGATCGCGGTCTTTCCGTTCCCCTTGGGGTCGTAAGCAAAGCCGATGCGAGGGGCCACCGAGAACGGCGTGGTGTAGAGGCCGTCCGGTGCGCCTTTGCCGCCGATGGCCATGCCGGGAGCGTAATTGCCGGAACCGGGAACGAATAAGCCGATGTAGGTCACGTTGGCTACGGCCCCGGTGCGCGGATCGACAGCCGCACGCCTGTTGGTCGCCGGATCAATGCCCGGCCGGTACATGACGGCGGCCGCCTTCGGATCGTAGGCCGAAGGGATGAAAGTGGTCAGGAACTGGCGGACATCATGCGTGGCGGGCGCGGAGTAGAAGCGGATGCCGAGCTCCAGAGTCAGTTTTTGCGAGGCTTTCCAGGAGTCCTGCGCATAGAACTCAGTCTGAAGGTAGCGATAGTGCGAGTAAGTGCGCAAGTTGGCTTCGGTGTAGCTGTTGAAATTCCCGAGGAGCGCGTTCGAGAAGGCATAGTTGGAGTCGAACGGGTTGTTGACATTGCGGCCGAAGTCGAAAGCGCCGCGGGTATTGGCGCCGCCTACTTCGTCCTTGCGCATGCGTTCGAGGTAGAGGCCGAACTTCAGCGCATGCCTGCCGACGATCTTGCTGACGTTGTCCACCCAGGTGAACACCGGATTCTCGTTGTGGTAGGGGATGTTTCCGATGCCGCTGTTAATGCCGTTCTGGACGCCGCCGAAGCTGACGTTCGGGATGGCGCCGGACTCGTTGCCTCCGGGCCACCACTGGCCGATGTTGCCCATCTTGCTGCGCGCGATCAGGCTGGGATCGCTTGGATTGAAGGCCTGGCCGCGGGTGCTGACCCCCATGGTGAATTCGTTGACCAGGGTTGGGCTGAACGTCTTGGTGATGTTGAGCAGCGCGCTGCGCCCGTGCTGCCAGCGGTAGGTATTGAACATGTCGTAGTTGTGGCTTCCGGCAGTCCAATTGTTGTAGGGCCAGTTTTCATCGTCGTTATCTTGCGTGCCGCGGAAGTAGGCGCGCAGGGACTGGCTGAAGTTGTAGTCGATGCGGAAGAGGTCCTGCCGGCGGGGGAAATCGCCGCTGGCGTTGGAGCGGTAGTTTCGAGAATAACGCAGCGCCGGGTCGGCCTCGGTGTAGTTGGGAAGCGGGAAGAAGTTCAGTACGGCCAGCCCGAGCTTGTTGATGCGCGACTGCGGGATCACATTGCCCCCGAAGTTCTGGCCCGTCGTGGGGTCCTTGATCAAAATCACCGTTCCGTTCACGTCGCGCGTATTGGAGAAGTCGCCGTTGCGCTCGGGCTGGGTCGGGGTTGTGGCGAAGACGGTGCCGGGATAGTTCCGCCGGCGTACGAACTCCTCCGAGAAGAAGAAGAAGAGCTTGTCTTTTTCGCGATTGAAGCCTTTCCAATAGACAGGGCCGCCGATGGTGTAGCCGAAGTTCTGGATGCGCTCGATCGGCCGCACCGTCCCGGTCCTATTGCGGAAGAAGCTGTTCGCGTACAGACTCTCGTGGCGGTAGAACCAGAAGGCGCTGCCGTGGAAGTCCTGCGAGCCGCTCTTGGTGGTGACGTTGATCGTGCCGGCGCTGCTGCGGCCGTGCTCGGCCTGATAGTTGCTGGTGAGCACGACGACCTCGGCCACGGCGTCCATGTTGGGCTGGACGTGGGAGCCGCTGTTGGAGCCTGTGTCGGTGTTCTGCACGCCGTCGAGGGCGAAGTTAATGGAGGTGGAGCGTCCGCCGTTGATGTGCAGGCCGCCGGCGCCTGGGCCTTTGGAGACGTCGCGCGACTGCATGTTTTCGTCATAGACGCCGGGCAGCGTCGCGATCAGCGAAACGAAATCGCGGCCGCGGATGGCGGTGTTCATCAACTGGGTGGCGGTCACGACGCCGGCGCGCTCGCTGGAGGCGGTCTGCACAGGCGTGATTTCGGCAGTCACCTGGACCTTTTCCTGCACCTGGCCGACCTGGAGGGCGATCTCGCCCAGCGAGCGGCGCTCGTTCATGGTGATGGTGATGTCCTTCACTTGGTGCGAGCGGAAGCCTGACATCGACACATCGACGGTGTAAGCGCCCGGCAGGATGCTGGGGAAGAGGAAGATGCCGGCCTCGTTGGTCGAGGTAGTCTGGGCGCCCCGGGTCTGCTGATTGGTCAGGGTGATTTGCGCCGCCGGGATGACCGCTCCGGCCGGGTCCTTGACGACGCCGGTCAGCGATCCGGAGATGATTTGGGCGGAGAGTTGAGTGGCTGGCAAGGCAAGCAGGAGCGCCGCCGCCAGAAAGACGACTGCGAGTCTTCTCATTACGACCCCCTTAGCGCCGGAAGGCGAGGCGGCGCTTCGGGGAATACGACCCGCAACTCCGGCATCCTTCCGTTCATGGTGTAGTATATACCCGTTCGGGGCGGAGCGCGACCGGGAAATGCGGGAAAATGCGGGATCGAACGATGGCTCAGGCGCCGGCTTCCGCGGGGCTATCTTTGTAGAGAAGCGCGCCCACGGGCGTGGCGACGGCCAATTCAAAAAGCGAGACTGCGACGGCGATCAGCTTGAGGCGGGTGGGGACGATCTCCAAGGCGAATCCGGCGAGTGTAGCGAGGAAGCTGCCGAAGAACCAGGCGACGAGGCCGGCGCGAACCGCGGTCCGCCAGCCGGGGCCGAACCGCGGCTGGATCGCGGCGTAGAGCCAGACGGCTCCGATCCCATGAGGAAGGCCCAGACGATCGAGAGGGTGAATTGAGGGCCGAACGCATCAGCGGACTTGCCAAGCGATTTCATGGCGGCGGTCCAGTCGTCCTTCAGCCAGATGCCGTTCACGATGAACTCGATGGCGTTGACGATGAGCCCGGCGAAGAGGCCGCCGGCCAGAACGCGTGTCAGGCTCACGGCAGTTGCGGGGAGAGGCGGCGGGGGCTGCCCGCCGCCCCGTGGTTGGTCAGATTACCTGCACTCGACAGACGAGTTAACGACACTGGCCGTGACCGTGCCGTTGGCATTCACCGTCAGATGAAAGGTCTGGTGGACGAGGAGGTTGTTCCCCGGCCCCTGGCCGATCATGCGGAAGTTGTTGACGTAAGTATCAGTGATCGGGAGAGGTCCCAAGAGGTTCAGGTGCTCCTGGGTCACTCCTGTCGCCTGGTACTTGTCACCGGTAACCAAGCCGATGCCACTGATGCCCTGCGGCTGGAAGTGCGTTTTGAGGTGGACGCCACCGTTCTCATCAATGGTCGTGCTGAACAGAACGTGAAGCTGCCCGCTGACCATGATCGGCTCGCCGGCGCCTCCATTGGCGCAGGGCACGAAGGCGCCAATCACAACAGGGATGCTGTCATTGGTGGTGACCTCTGCCGCAAGCGGAACGCTGAGCAGCAGAGACAAGAAGAGTACGGAACAAAGGTACTTCATTGGCCTCCTCCAAAGGTTGTTTCGAATGTGTTGCTACGTGGCTGGCATCGAGCTCAGCCCGAGGCATGTTAGGTGCATTCGAGGCCGATGTCAAGAGACAAACGCGACCGGACTTGTTTTTACCAGTTCGTGATGGAGCCGTCCGGCCGCCGGTAAACCGGGATGGGCTGGGAGGGTTCGGTGATCTCGGTGATGAGCGGGAGTTGTCCGGGCTCGAACGTGACGCCGAGGCCGGGGCGGTTGTTGGGCCAGAGTTTGCCGTCGTTGAAGTCGAAGCACTGCGGGAGATAGGCGTAGCCGCCGGTGGCGCGGGGGAGCATCTCCATCAGGACGGGGCCTGGGAAGACCGCGCAGCAGTGGACCAGCGCCGCCTCGGAGATGGGTCCGGTGAAATGAGGGATCAAGCCGACGTAGTGCGTTTCGCAGATGGCAGCGATTTTCATAAACTCGGTGATTCCGCCGACGTTGGGGACGGTCGCGCGGCAGTAGTCGATCAGGCGGCCTTCGATCAGCTCGTTCGTGTCCCAGCGCGAGCCGAACTGCTCGCCGACGGCGATGGGGACCTTCACGAGGGGGCGCAGTTGGCGGTAGACGCCAGGGTTCTCCGAGCGCACGAGGTCTTCGACAAAGTAGGGCCCGAGAGATTCGATCATGGAGCAGAGGCGCACGGCGTCGGGGAAGTCAAGGCGCGTGTGGAAGTCGACGGCCCAGGCGCCGTCCTTGCCGGCGCCCTCGCGAACTTCGCGGCACATGGCGGCGGTGCGCTCGACCATAGAGAAGCGGTCCCACGGGTTGCCGTCGGCGGGGCCGATGCGGAAAGCGCGGTAGCCCGCCTCGATGCAGGCGCGGGCGGTTTCGCGCAGGCTGCCTTTTGACGGGAAGCCGGTGGCATAGCACTCGATGTGGTCGCGGGCGAGGCCGCCGAGGAGCTGATAGACAGGGACGCCGAGGGCCTTGCCCTTGATGTCCCAGAGCGCCATGTCGAGCGCGCCGATGGCGTGGAGTTTCTCGCGGCCGGCGGGGTAGAAGTAGCCGCGCATGAGAAGCTGCCAGACGGCGTCCGTGCGGAAGGGATCCTGGCCGATGATCGCGGCGGCGCACTGCTCGATGGTGTCTTTCGCACCGCCCTCGCCGATTCCGGCGATGCCGGCGTCGGTCTCGACGACGACGATGTTGGTGCTCTGGTTGAAGAGGCCGGGCGCCTTCGTTTTGCGCTGGGCGGCGTCGCCGGGGGAGGCGTAGTAGCGCACGCGCGTGATTTTCATCTTCGACGGGGCCGCGGCGTGAGCGGAGAGAGAAGCCGCGCCGGCGGCGGTGAATGACGATCCGAGAAAGGTTCTGCGATTCATGGTTGTCTCCAACAAGAGAGGCCGTTTACAGCGGCGTTACGGGCACGAGCCTGTCAGGGCCGGGAGCGATGCTCACGGGATTGCGCAGAGGGCGGCCGAAGCCCTCGAAACTGACGGACACGACATCACCGGCCGAGAGCGAGATGCCGTCGGAAAAACTCAGCGCGTCCGCGCCGTAAAAGTGGATATGCACGTCTCCTGGGCGGCGGTGCAGGGGGAACTTGAAGTGATGATGTTCGATGTTGGCGAGCGAGTGGCACATGGCCTCCTCGCCGGAGCGGATCTCCTTGGACCACAGGATCCTGCCGCCGCGCTCGATGGCGACGCGGCCCGGGACGGAGGCGAAGTCCGGATCGACGACGAGCTCCGGGCCGATGGAGCAGGTTCTGAGCTTCGACGCGGCAAGGTAGAGGTAGTTGCGTTTTTCGAAGCGGTGGTCGGAGAATTCATTGCCTTGGGCCATGCCGAGGCGGCGCGGCGCGCCTTCGGGGTCGATCCAGTAGATGCCGGCGATCTCCGCCTCTTCGCCGCCGTCTTCGGCGAAGGCGGGGATCTCGAGGGGATCCAGGTGCCCCGCGAGGATCGAGCCCGTGCCTTTGTAGAACCACTCGGGGGCGACGCCGAACTGGCCGGGCGCGGGGCGGCCGCCCTCGAGTCCCCAGCGGTACATCTTCATGCTGTCGGTGAGCTCATCGGCGGAGGCGTGCATGGCCTGGCGGCTTTTGGCGCTGGAGGAATGGGTGAGGCCGGTGCCGGTGACGAAGCAGCGTGCGGGCTCGGCGGGGTGGTCAATGGGGGGCAGAATACGCCATTCGGAGTGACCGAGGTAGATCTCGTCGTAGTCCAGCGTGTCGGAGGAGAGCGCAGCCGCCACGATCGCGCCAAGCGTGCAGCGGGAGGCGAATGCCGTCTCGGCAAACGAGTAGACGGACTGCCAGCCGTCGAGCAAGTGAATGAGATCGCCGTCCACGAGCCCGACGCGACGGAGGCCGGGGCGCGCGATTTGAATGAGCCTCATGCTGCGCGATTGTATCGCGGCGCGCATACAATGATCAGCATGGTTCGAGCGATTGCGGCGTTGTTGTGGATTTCGGCGTGGGCGTTGGCGCAGGGTCCGGTGTATGTGACGTTGTGGTTCGACACGGAGGACTACGTCGAACCGGCCGCCGACGATGCCGCGATGCGGCTGGCGCTGGAGCTGGAGAAGCGGGGCGTGCGGGCGACGTTCAAGGTTGTGGGCGAGAAAGCGCGCGTGCTCGAGCAGCGGGGGCGCTGGGATGTAGTCCGCGCGCTGGCGCGGCACGACATCGGCTATCACACGGATAATCACAGCCTTCAGCCCGTGCCGGCGGTTTATCTGCGGGACACGGGGTGGCTCGAAGGAGCGGAGGAGTTTGCGCGGCGCGAGGGCCCGGGATTTCGCGACGTGGCGCGCATCTTCGGCGCGGCTCCGAGCACGTATGGGCAGCCGGGCAGCTCGTGGGGCCCGCAGAGCCACCGCGCGCTGAAGAAGTGGGGCGTGCCGACGTATGTCGATGAAGGCTCGCAGGTGTCGCTCGGCGGGCGGCCGTTCTGGTTCGCCGGGCTACTGCATGTGTTCGGCATGGGGAAGAATGTCATGCGGGCCGACATCGACGACGAGTCGAAGTTGGGGGAGGCGCGGAGCAGATTCGACGCGGCCGCGGCGGCGCTGAGGAGCGCTGGCGGGGGCGTCATCAGCGTGTATTATCATCCGACGGAGTTCGTCACTACCGAATTCTGGGACGGCGTGAATTTTTCGAAGGGCGCCACGCGGGAGCGGGCGGATTGGGTGAAGCCGCGGCGGCGCAGTGCGGAGGCGGAAGAGCGCGCGTATCGAATCCTGATGAATTTCGTGGAGCATGTGAAGGGCGTGGAAGGGGTAAGGTTCGTCACTTGCCGCGAGATCGCACAGCTTCACAAGCCTGCGGTTGCTCCGGCGCCGGACAAGAGACGGGCAGCGGCGCACCTGGCGCGGGGCTTGACGTTTCTTGAGGAGGGGGGAGAGGCGTGGTCGGCGGCGGAGCTGCTGCTGGCGCTGCTTGGGGTGGAGCCGCGGGAAGTGGAGGGGCCGGTGGCGCGGCGGGAGACGACGTATTCCAGGCCGGCGATTCCGCGCGCGCCGTGGGAACGCGCGAAGGCGGATGCCGCGGGATTCATCCGCGCTCACGGCCGATTGCCGGCCGAGGTCTGGGTTGGGCCGGAGAGGTTGTCGCTGGCGGACTTCGCGGCCACTTTGGCGGGGGATGCGCTCACGGGCGGACAGTCGGCGGCGCCGGTAAAAAAGGGCATTCTGGAGATGGAGACGCGGGTGGCGACCGACGGCAAGCGATCCTACGGATGGGCGATTCATCCCGAGGGATTCGACGGCTCACCGCTACTGGAACTGACGCGGCTCCAGGCGTGGACGCTGAAGCCGGCGAAGCTGAAGTGAGCCCCGGCCGCGCGGGCGACAGAATCTTGGATCTTTTGTGGTATCCGGTGTATCCTACAACCGAGGGGGCCGAAGACTGAGCCTTCTGCAAGTTTCGATTATCGACAGCGAAAAGGCCGCCGTCCCGGGAATCCGGAACGGCGAGCCTTTTTTCTGTTTGAAGGAGCGAATTGCCGACGACCCCATGACCCTTTCAAAGAACACACCGCATGTTTCCTTCCAGGTTTGCTAGACCCCGCGTCAAAGTCAGAGAGAATGTCAACGAGGCCATCCGGGCGAGAGAGGTGCGCGCCGTCTTCCCGGACGGCAGTGTCGCCATCCTGCCGACCCAGGAGGCGATCCGGAGGGCGCAGGAGCTCGGATTGGACCTGATCCTGGTGGCGCCGACCGCAGAGCCGCCCGTGGCCAAGGCCATGGATTATGGCCAATGGCAATACGAGCAGAAGAAGAAGCTGCACGAGGCGAAGAAGAAGCAGCACGTGATCCAGGTGAAGGAACTGAAATTCCGGCCCAACACCGACGACCACGACTACGACTTCAAGATGAAGCACGCGCTGCGATTCCTGGGCGAGGGCAACCGCGTGAAGGCCGTCGTGCAGTTCCGCGGGCGCGAGATCGCGCACGTGGATCTCGGCAAGAAGCTGCTGCTGCGATTCGCGGAGGACCTGGCGCAGCACGGGCAGGTGGAGGGTCAGCCCAAGCTCGAAGGGCGCAACGCGCACATCATCATCAGCCCGCTGAAGAAAGATCAGAAACCCGCGAAGCCCAAGCACCAGGCGAAGCCGGCGGAGAACACGCAGGGCGCGCCGGCGCCTGCGGTTTCCGCCCCGCAGCAGGGGTAGCGCGTTCGAGCGCGGTCAATAGAACAGGTACTTTTTCCACTTCTCGTCGGTGTGCCCGATCAGGCGCATCAGGTGGCGGGAAGTGTGAATGCTGTAAGGCCGCGGGTGGCGCAGCAGCCTCATGCCGGCTTCTTCGGGCGTGCGATTGCCCTTCCTGTTGTTGCAGGCGTGGCAGCAGGCGACGAGGTTCTCCCAGCTCGATTCGCCGCCGCGGGAGCGGGGCTGGACGTGGTCGAGGGTGAGGTCGGCGCTGGGCAGGACGCGATGGCAATACTGGCAAGTGTAGCGGTCGCGCATCAGGATGTTCTTGCGCGAGAGGGCGCGGGCCTGGTGCGGGATGCGGCGGTATTCCAGCAGGCGGATGACGCTGGGCAGCGGCATGGCGGCGCGCTGCGAATGGAAGAAGCCATGCGCGTGTTCCTCGGCCGCGGCGATGCCCTTGAGGATGAGGACGAGGGCCCGGCGCGCGGCGCAGAAGTTCACCGGCTCGTAGCTGGCGTTAAGCACGAGCACGGGTCTGTGCAGCCTGTCGATGTTCGTGTTCATGACGTCCGACCTCGAGCGGGAGAAGCGTGAGCGGCGAGCTCGAATTCGGGTCCCGCGGGACGGCGGTCGACGCGAGCGAGAGTGATGATGGCCACGGATTCCGCGCCGGCGCGGCGGAGAGTGGCGGCGGCTTCGTTGAGCGTGGCTCCAGTGGTGAGCACGTCGTCGAGAAGCAGGAGCCTGCGTCCGGAGATCTTTGCGCGTTTGCGCGGGCGGAACGCTCCGCGGACGTTGGCGCGGCGCTGGGCGTGGGTCATGCTGGCCTGGGACTTCGTGCGGCGCGTGCGGATGAGAAGCCGCTCGGAGGGAATGCCGGTGATGCGGGAGAGGCCGCGGGCCAGGCGCGCGCTTTGATTGAAGCCGCGGCGGAGGAACCGCCACCAGTGGAGCGGCATGGGCACGATGGCGTCGAAGCGGATGTCGCGCGGGAGCGCTCGTGCCAGCCACGCCGACATGGGCGCGGCCAGCGAGGTCATTCCGCCGTACTTGAAGAGGTGAAGGAGCCTTCGCAGCCGTCCCTCGTAGGCGCCGTAGGTGTAGGCGGCCTGGAAGGCGGTGACGCCGCCGCGGCAGAGGGCGCAGAGGCCGCGCTCGTCGAGCGGGCTGGCGTTCAGGAACGGGGTCCGGCAGATCTCGCAGAAGTGTTCGGGGACGAAGACCGGCGGCGCCGTGAGGCAGTTGTCGCAGATGGGGGCGAGGGTGAGTGTTTTCAGCGGGATGCCGCAGACGGCGCAATCGCCGGGCAGCAGCGCAGCAAGAGGGGAGGCCGCGGCGGAAAAGGCCCGGGCGAGAAGGGTGCGGGCAGTGCTTCTTGCCAGTGGGGTACTGCTGAAGACCCACCTCCTGAGCAGAATTATACCCCAAAGAACAAGAATCGCACTTTCCGTTTGGGCTGCGCGGCGTGGTTCACTGAAGTGGACAAGGCAAGAGACGGGGTCAAGGTAGGTTCATGGGACTGCTTCTGAGCTGCCAGGGAGTCGCAAAGCAATTCGGCGCGGCGACGCTGTTTGAGGGCATCACGCTTGCGATCCAGGATGGAGAGCGGCACGGGCTGATCGGGCCGAACGGCGCGGGCAAGTCGACCCTGCTCAGGATTCTCGCGGGGTTGGAATACGCCGACCGCGGGCAAGTCGCATTGAGGAAGGGCGTGCGGATGAGCTACGTTCCGCAGGACCCGCAGTTTGAGGCGGGCGCGACGGTGGGCGGGGTTCTCGAGAGCAGCGCGCGGGAGCCGGCGCTGGTCCCGGCGGCGCTGGGCCAGGCGGGCTTCGGCGATCCGGGGCGGCGCGTCGAGGAGCTGTCGGGCGGATGGAAGAAGCGGCTGACGATCGCGCGGGCGCTGGTGGAGCAGCCGGATCTACTGATGCTGGACGAGCCGACAAACCACCTGGACGTGGAGGGCATCGAGTGGGTGGAGGGGCTGCTGATGAGCGCGCCGTTCGCTTCCGTGGTGATCACGCACGACCGCTACTTTCTGGAAGACGTGGCGACGCACATGATGGAGATCAACCGTGCGTATCCGGAGGGAATGTTCCGCGTTGCGGGGAATTACAGCGTTTTCTTGCAGAAGCGGGAGGAGTATCAGGAGGCGCAGGCGCGGCAACGGGAATCGCTGGAAGCGAAGGTGCGCCGTGAAGTGGAATGGTTGAGGCGGGGGGCGAAGGCGCGCACGCGGAAGGCGAAGGCGCGCGTCGACAAGGCGACGAAGCTGATTTCGAGCCTCGCCGATCTGGAGAGCCGGAGGCGGACGGAGCAGGCGCGCATTGATTTCACGGGCAGCGACCGCAAGACGAAGAAGTTGGTTCAGGTGCGCGGGCTGGGGCATGAGATCGGAGGGCGCACGCTGTTCAGCGGTCTTTCCTTTGTCCTTTCGCCCGGACACCGGCTTGGACTGGCGGGCGCGAACGGGAGCGGGAAGACGACGCTGCTCAATCTGATTCGCGGCGAGGTTGAGGTCCAGCGCGGAGAAATTGTGCGCGCAGAGAACCTGAAGACGGTTTACTTCGAGCAGCAGCGGCAGCAGATCGATCCGGCGCTGCCGCTGCGGCGCGCGCTGGCGCCGGAGGGGGACGCCGTGGTCTACAACGGGCGTACGGTGCATGTGAACGGGTGGGCGCGGCGGTTTTTGTTTCGGGAGGAGCAGCTTTCGCAGCCGGTCGGGAGCCTGTCGGGGGGCGAGAGGGCGCGGGTGCACATCGCGCGGCTGATGCTCCAGGAAGCGGATCTGCTGCTGCTCGACGAGCCGACGAACGACCTCGATATTCCCACGCTTGAGGTCCTGGAACAGAGCCTGCTGGAGTTTCCAGGGGCGCTGGTGATTGTGACGCATGACCGCTCGTTGATGGATCGCGTGGCGACGGGCATTCTGGGTCTCGATGGCGAGGGCGGGGCAGGGATTTACGCCGATCTTGCGCAGTGGGAGGACGAGCTTGACGCCGCGCGCCGGAGCAGAGTGGAGGCGCAGCGCGCGTTGAAGCCGGCGCAGGAACGCGAGGCGGCGTCGGCTGTGAAGAAAAAGCTCTCGTATCTCGAGCAGCGCGAGTGGGATGCGATGGAGGAGAAGATCCTCGAAGCCGAGGCGAAGCTGGAAGCGGTCCGAGAGAGGATGCAGGCGCCTGACGTGGTGTGCGACGCGAAGCTGATCGAGGAGGCGTACCGCGAACTCAACGCGGCGCAGGCGAAAGTGGATGCGCTCTACGCGCGCTGGGCGGAGCTGGAGAGCAAGCTAGGGTAGGCGGCGGCGAAGGGCGTCGATGTCCTGGCGCAGCAGGTGCAGCTCTTCGCGGACCTCGGTGAGGGCGGCTTCGAGCTGGGCGACGCGGTCGCGCAATCCGGCCTCGACGGGCGGAGCGGATTCCGCGGCGGCGGGAACCACGGGCTCGCCAGAGAACAGGTGAGACCAGCGGGGCTCGCGGGCGCCGGGCAGGCGGGGCATCTCCACTGCAAGCGGCTCGGGTTCGCGCTCGCTCAAGCGCTTCAGCGTGTGCTCGACGATAGCGAGGTCCTCGAAGGGGTGCATGGAGGCGGTGCGCTGCTTGAGCTCGCCCACCGTTTGCGGGCCGCGCAGAAGCAGGACCGACAGCGCGGCCAGCTCGCCGCGGGTGAGGTTCATCAGCTCGGAGAGCCGGTGGCGGTATTTTTCGACGCGGCTGCCGGGGCCTGAGACGAACGCGACGAGGCGGAGGTCGCGCAGCGAGTCGAGCGCTGTTCGAACATCGATCTCGTCGTAAGAGACGACCGGATCGCGGTTTGATTTCTGGTTGCAAGCGTTCACGAGCGCGTTCAGTGAGAGAGGGTAATACTCGGGAGTTGCGAGGTCCTTCTCGAGCAGGGCGCCGAGGACGCGCGTGCGGACGGGATCGAGTTCGAATGGCACGCTTCGAGAATGGCATCCGTCCGGCGCCGGAAGCAAGGAGATGCCAGGGAACGCTGCGGAAGGCCGTAACTATCCTGTAACATTTGAGTTTTATGCGCTTTGTGGGTCGGGGTCTGCTGGCGTTCCTCGGAGCGGCCGCGTTGTCGAACGCGGGAGATGTGGAGTCTCTGCATATCGGGAACATGGCGATCGAACTTAAGCGAGGGTGGACGCTGCAACTTCATTCGCGGCTGCGGACCAATCACAACATTTCGGACTTATACCAGGTGCGCGGCGGCGCCATTATGCAATTGCAGGCGCTGCCGCGGCTCGCGGGGATCGCCGGGTACTACTACATCGAACAGGAGGACTCGGCGGGCCATCTCTTCGGAGTGCAGCGCGGGTTCGGCGGCGCACAGATGCGGGTGTGGGAGAACCAGAAGGCCGCCGTGGATGCGCGGGTGCTTGGAGAGCGTTTTTTCGCCGGTCCAGGAGACGATTACACGAGGGGACGATGGCGGCTCGGCGCGAGCAGCAAGCGAAGATCGGCCGCACCGTTCGTTTCCGGCGAGGCGCTGCGGGCGCAGGGCGTGTGGACAGGGCGCTTCGCCGGCGGGCTGCAATGGACGAGGAGAGACGGTTCGCAGTTGGCGACGGGGTATGAGCACAGGCAGCACCCGGCCGGCGCGGCGAGCCATGTACTGTTTACAGTCGTCCAATGGCAAGCGAGAACAGCACAAAGGGCGGAGCGGCGCTAAAGCGTACCCTTCTTGTTCCCACAGGCGGCACGATCTCGATGAAGGCCGATCCCGCGGCGGGCGGAGTTGGGGCGTGACGTTCATTGGCTTCGCTTGCGAGCGGAGCGTGAAAGGGATTGGCGCCGGGGGAGCCGGCGAATGCGCCTCGTGTCATCGATGGCGGCTGTTTCTGAATGCGGGCGGCACGGTGCTGTTCGACGCGGCGCAGCCATTTCGCAAGCAGCCGGGATCGTGAGCGCAAAGGCGCTGGAGGACAGCGGTGTCTCCTTCCTACGCCAGGCGGGCAAGCGGGAGATCGGCCTGCGGCGGGGCGGGGGGCGCGCCAGCCTGCTCGTTGAGCCGGTTGACCAGAGTGGAGGTCAACTCGTCGCCGGGGCGGGGGACGGACAACGTGGGGCGGTTCCCGCTGGAGAAGCCGAAGATGATGACGCCGCGCGAGTGGGCGTATGCGGCGGCGTGATAGAGGCGGGTGGGGCCGTTGGGCGGCGCCGAGTACTCGGCGCTCACCGCGCAGATGACGCCGTCACTGGCCGGACCGGCTTCCGGGCATCCGATCGACCGGCAGAAGTCGAGGGTGCGCCACGGAGTCTGGCAGAAGCCGCCGGACACGGCGAGCCAGGTTCCGGACCAGCGCTCGGGCGTGAGCGCGCTCCAGCGCTCGATGAGAGATTCAAGCCAGGGCGAGATTGCGATTTCTCCGCGCAGGTCGCCGGCCATCTCGCGCAGGATTGCAGGGCGGGCATCGACGGAGAGGGCGCCGAGGCTGAAGCAGAGCAGAATGACAGGCGGGCCGAGTTCGGTGCAGTCATGCACGTACGAGGCGAGGCGGCGCGCGGCGTCCGGGAGCGAGCGCCGCTCGGGGCATCCGAGGAGGAAGCGGCCGCCGCAATCGCTGTAGTCGTAGCCGGGCGCCATGGCAAAGCGGGCGGGATCGACGGCATCGCCGAGCGTTGCGGCCAGCGCCCCCATGCTTCGGCCGCCTCCTCAGAGGCGGTGGAGAAGCAAGACAGCGGCGGGCCGCTTGTCCTGCGCGGAATTGAGCGCAGCAACAAGCGGCAGAAGCGCGACCAGGCGCGTCATGGCTTGAGATCGAAGACCGCCATCACGGGGAAGTGATCGGACGGGTAACGGCCGTCGCGATTGTCAGTGATCGTTTCGGCGGAGACGGCTTTCCAGGGAGCGCGGAACATGATCCAGTCGATGCGCGCCGGGCCGGGCCTTCCCTTGAAGCCGTGGAATGTTCCCTCGGGGCCCTTTTTGTCCGGGGCTTCGAGCCAGGCGTCTTTTAATAGCGGCGCCAGGATTTTGTACGTTTCGCCGCCGGCGGGTGCGTTGAAGTCGCCGGTGAGCACGACCGGCAGCGCGGGATCGTACAAGCCGAGACGGCACGCGATCAACCTCGCGCTCATCTGGCGCGCGCGCTCGTCTTCGCGGCGGTGGGCGAAATGGGTGTTGAAGTACAGGAAACGCGCTCCGTCCTTGAGCTCGAACATGCCCCAGGTGACCATGCGGGGAAGGGACATCTTCCAGGAGATGCTGCCGGGTTTCTCGGGTGTCTCCGAAAGCCAGAAGTCTCCGGAATCGACAAGCGTGAGGCGGTCTTTGCGGTAGAAGACGCCCATGTGCTCGTCTTCGCGGTTGCCGCGGCGCGAGATTCCGAACCAGGCGTACTCGGGGAGTTTCTCCGCAATGTATTGGCCTTGCTCGTAGAAGAGCTCCTGCGTGCCCATGAGGTCGGGCGCTTTGGCGCGGATCGTCTCGATGAGCAGTTCGCGCCGCGCGGTCCAAATGTCAGGCCCGTCGCCGGGGCTGGGGTAGCGGACATTGAAAGACATGACGCGCAGGGTCTGTGCACTGGCGGCGAGGCTCAGCAGGATGAGGAGGCAGCGCAGGAGTTTCATCAGTTATAGAATCGCATCGATGAGGGCGCGCAATCTCCTCCTTCTGTTCATTTCGGCGGGCCTCGCGGCGGCCGATCCCGCGACCTTTGTCGGAGAGATGAAGCAGGTTCTGACGGACAACATCCTGGATTTCTGGCATCCGAAGTCGATCGACAGAAAGTACGGCGGCTATACGATCCGCTTCGGGCCCGACGGCGCGTGGCTGGGCGATGGGCCGAAGGCGCTGGTGACGCAGGCGCGCATGGTATGGTTCTTCGCGCGCATGGCGCGCGCGGGCTACGGCGACCGCAAGCAGATGTTGGAGGCGGCGGACCACGGCTATCGCTTCCTGACGACGAAGATGTGGGACGCCGCAAATGGGGGATTTGCCTGGGAGGTGGACGCGACAGGCGAACGGAAAACCAGGCCCATGAAGCACATGTACGGCCAGTCGTTCGCGCTCTATGCGATGAGCGAGCTGGCCTTGGCGTCCGGGCGCAAGGACGTACTGGCGCTCGCGGAGACGTTCTTCGATCTTTGGGAACGGAAGGCGCACGACAAGCAGTTCGGCGGCTATCAGGAGTTTTTTGACGCCGACTGGACTCCGGCTCCGGCCGCCACCCCGGGCTACATGGCGGGCGGAGGCGGAATCAAACTGATGAACACGCATCTCCACCTGCTGGAGGCGCTCGCCACCTTCTACCGCGCATCCAAGCTGCCTCTGGCCCGTGAGCGGCTCTACGAGTTGATGGCGATCGAGACGAACGCCGTCGTCAGGAAGGGCCTCGGCGCGTGCACCGACCAGTACGAGCGCGACTGGACCCCGAGGCTGGGGGGCGATCTCTCGCGGGTGAGTTACGGGCACGATCTGGAGAACGTCTGGCTGATCGCCGACGCCGCGGACGCGCTGGGAGTTCCGGTGGCGCCGTACATCGACCTCTTCAAAGAACTGTGGGCATACTCGCTCAAGTACGGCTGGGACGCGAAGGATGGCGGCTTCTGGTACATGGGCCCGTTCAACGCGCCGGCGGACAACCGGACGAAATCATGGTGGGTGCAGTCGGAGGCGCTGGTGAGCGCGCTGTGGATGCACCGGTTGACCGGCGACAAAAAATACTACGAGATTTTTGAAAAAACGTGGGACTTTGTGAAGAAATACCAGATCGACGGGAAGCACGGAGAGTGGTGGAGCACGGTCGACGAAAAGCTGGGCCAGTCGGGCGAGAAGGGCGGGCCCTGGAAGGCGGCGTACCACAATGGGCGTGCGATGATAGAAGCGATTATTTTGCTTTCGGCCGTGAAGTGAGCCGCCGTTGATATGATTTAGAGGATACGGAAGGTGGAAATGACGCGGAGAACATTGTTCGGCGTGCTCGCCGCCGCGGCGGGGAGCGCCGGCAGCGAGCCGGGGTTTGCGCCCCTATTCGACGGAAAAACGCTGAATGGCTGGACCCTCGTGCGCGGCCGGGGGCGTGGGTATGTTGTGGAAAACGGAGTGATTGTCTGCCCGGAAGACGGAGGCGGCAATCTCTACACCGAAAAAGAATACGCCAATTTCGCCCTGCGCCTTGAATGGCGCCTGTGGGAGGGCGGAAACAACGGGATCGGAATTCGAGCGCCCCTGCAAGGCGATGCCGCCTATGCCGGGATGGAGATCCAGGTTCTTGACGACGAAGCCGAGGTGTACCAGAAGATGGGGCTCAAGCCCACCCAGTACACCGGCTCGGTTTATGACGTCTTTCCGGCGAAGCGCGGCCACGTGAAGCGCAACGGAGAGTGGAATGCGCAGGAGATCGTGGCCGATGGCCGCCGGATCAAGATCACATTGAACGGCGTTGTCATCACCGACGTGAATCTCGACGACGTGAAGGACCCGGCGGTTCTCAAGAAACACCCGGGATTGCTGCGCGCGGCGGGTCACATCGGTTTCCTCGGTCACGGGACGAGAGTGGAGTTCAGGAACATCCGGCTGAAAGAACTGCCCTGAGCTTCAGCGCACCCCGTTGGCCGGAGGAAGGAGAGCGGAGGCGACAGGTTGATCTGGCTTTGGATGGCTGTCGCGGTGGCCGGGGTGGCGATCGCATTTGAGGCTGGCCGCCGCCTGGGGCGCAGGTCTGCCGCGGGCGCGCCCGAGGTCCGGGAGCGTTTGCTGGCCGAGATCGAACGGCTGCTCGATATCCTTCCGATCTCATTCTTCGTCAAGAACTCTGAGGGGCGATACGTTTTCGTCAACCGCTTCATGGCCGAGCGCCTGGGGCGGGCCAAGGCTGAGTTCTTCGGCAAATCGGACAGTGAACTGTTTGGTCCGGCGGTGGCGGCCGTTTATGCCGCGGAGGACCGGGCAATCCTCGCCACGGGCGAACCTCTTCAACGGGAGACGGCGGCCCCGGTTCCGGACCAGGTCCCCGAGCGGACGGTGCTGGTGTCCAAGGGGCGCCTGGAGTCGCCGCTCTGGGGCGCGGCAATCGTGGGGGCCGCGCAGGACATTTCCAGCCAGAAGAGCATTGAACTGGCGCTGGCGCACGAACGCGACTTCATCAGCGCGATCCTCGACACCACCGGCGCAATGATCGTCGTTCTGGATGGGCAGGGGAGGGTCATCCGCTGGAACCAGGTGTGCGAGCAGAAGACGGGATATCACCTGTCCGAGGTTCGCGAGCAGGCATTCTGGGACTTCTTCGGCGCGGACGGCGCCGGGGCGACTCTCAAAGAGATGCTGACGCGCCTGTTGAATGGCGAAGTTCCACTGCGCGGGACGAACTCGATCAGGACGCGGGATGGCAGGCTGCTGTGGCTGAACTGGTCGGGTACCGTGATCCGCTCGGACTCGGGAGAGGCAGAGCACGGGGTGATCACCGCGCTCGACATCACCTCGCAGGTGGAAGCCGAGCGCCAGCAGAGCCAGTTGGCGATGGAGTTCCGGGCGGTCTGGGACGCTGCCAGGGACGGCATGGTGTTTCTCGATCCCACCGGGGTGATTCTCGACGCCAATCCCGCGTTCTGCTCCATGGTGGGCGTGAAGCCGGAGGATGCGTGCGGCCGGCTCTGGGTGAAATTCCTCCAGGAGTGGCCCGGGCAGGAGATGGACGAGATCGAACGTTTCCGGCGCCAGTTTGCCGAAGACGACTTGCCTGCCCGCGTTGTCACGCAGCATCAGCTTCCCAGCGGGGAGCGGCTGTGGCTGGAATCGAGCTACACCAAACTGAGGCGGCCGGGGCACGAGCCGATCGCGCTTGCCCTTTTGAGGAACATAACAGAGCGCATTCGGGTAGAGCAGGAACTGCGCGCGGCCAACCGTTTTCTGGAATCGACGACGCAATGGGCGCGCGAGATGGCGGCCAGCGCCGAGATGGCGAGCGCGGCGAAGAGCCAGTTCCTGGCCAGCGTCAGCCACGAGCTGAGAACGCCGATGAACGGCATCCTGGGCATGACGGAACTAGCGCTGCTGAGCGAACTCACCGGCGAACAGAGGGAGTATCTCGAGGTGGTCCAATCCTCGGCCGAATCGCTGCTCTATCTGCTCGACGACATCCTCGATTTCTCGAAGGCGGAGGCGGGCAAGATGGCGCTCAAGCCGGCGCCCTTCAACCTGCGCTCGCATCTCTCGAATCTGCTCCGGCCGCTGGTGCACCGAGCCGAGGCGCGAGGCTTGGCGTTGCGCTGCGAAGTCGATGCGGACGTGCCTGACGCGCTCATCGGGGACGCCGGCCGGCTGCGTCAGATCCTGATCAACCTGGCGGGCAACGCAGTGAAGTTCACCGACACCGGCTGGGTGGACGTGCGGGTGAGGCTGCGCAAACGGGAGCAACAGGACGTGCAGTTGCTGTTTGTTGTGTCCGATACAGGAGTTGGGATGGAGCCGGAGAGCCTGGCCGCGATCTTCGAGCCGTTCCGCCAGATCGAGCCGGCCACGACCCGGCGAAGAGGCGGCACGGGCCTGGGACTCTCGATTTCGGAGAAACTTGTGGAGCTGATGGGCGGGCGGCTCTATGCTTCGAGCCTGCCGGGCGAAGGGAGTACGTTTGCGTTCACGGCGACGATGCAGGTGG
Organism: uncultured Solibacteraceae bacterium; assembly: GCA_964472745.1. GTDB lineage: Bacteria > Acidobacteriota > Terriglobia > Bryobacterales > Bryobacteraceae > CAYYNC01. Next base: position 60,946 of record CAYYNC010000018.1, on the reverse strand, counting down.
CGGACGCGGAAGACGCGATCAGCGCCGTCAAGCCGAAGAGTACGGCCAGCTTGCGAAACGGGCTGTACGGATCGCGCAGACTGCGCTGCCTGGTTGCGGAGGACAATATCGTCAATCAAAAGCTGGTCCGGAGAATGCTCGAGCTGGCGGGCTACCAGGTCGACATCGCATCGTCGGGGTACGAGGCGGTGGAGAAGGCGAATTCGGGCGGTTACGACGTCATCCTGATGGACGTTCAAATGCCGGGCATGGATGGGCTCCAGGCTACGATGATGATCAGAAGCCGCGAGGAGGAGACCGGCGGGCATGTCCCGATCCTGGCGATGACGGCGCACGCCATGCGCGGCGACAGGGAGACGTGCCTCGAAGCGGGCATGGACGGTTACATGAGCAAGCCTCTTCGCATGGAAACGCTCGTGGATGAGATTGAAGCGGCGGTTGGAGGACAACCTGTGCGCGCTCGCGGGGCACGGGCAGACCAGCCGGAGGGAAGCAGCAGAATGACGGATGAGATGGATTACAGCGCAGCGCTGAGCCGTGTTGGCGGCGACAGCGCCTTGCTGGCCGAGCTGGCCGGCATGTTCCTGGAGGAATACCCGCAGTTGCTAGGCCAGATTCGCGAGGGTCTGGACGAAGGCATCCAGCACCGCGTCCACGGAGCGGCCCACCAATTGAAGGGGTTGCTCGCTCAGTTCGGCGCGGAGGACGCCCGCCTGAAAGCCCTGGCTGTGGAGACCCTGGGCCGCCAGGGCAACCTGAACGCGGCGGAGCAGGCGATGCGTGAACTGGATGAAGCCATGCACCGCCTTAGGCCGGCGCTGGAGCAGATCGCGAGAGGTGAATCGCCGGCCAGCCCCGCAGGGTAATCGGCTCACTGGCGTCTGCTATATTGTGTATTCCCCTCTATGCAAAGCACTGAACCCGTGGAAATAGTCTGCGCACATAGTCCGGATTCAGACGATGCCTTTATGTTCTATGCTCTGGCCACCAAGAAGCTCCGGAGCAAGCTCGTCCAGTTCCGGCATGTGCTCGAGGACATCGAGACCCTGAACCGGAAGGCCATGGAGGGCCAGTACGATCTGACGGCGATCTCCTACCACGCCTATCCCTACGTTGCCGACAAATACCAATTGCTGGCGAGCGGATCGAGCATTGGCGATGGCTACGGGCCGATGCTGGTGTCGAATGCTCCGATGGCGGTGGAGGAGATCAAGGGCAAGCGCATTGCGGTTCCAGGCAAGCTGACGACGGCCTACCTCACCCTGAAGATCATGGAGCCGGATATCCAGGAGGTCGTGCTGCCATTCGACAAGGTCCTGGATGCGTTGCGCGAGAAGGTTGTAGATGCCGCCCTGGTGATTCATGAAGCCCAGCTCACCTACGCACGAGGCGGCTATCATCTGATCGCGGATCTCGGCAAGTGGTTCAACAAGACTTACGGCCTTCCTTTACCTCTTGGCGCCAACGCTTTGTTGCGAACCCTGCCCGGGGAGATCAAGGCGGAGTGCGCGCGCATGATGCGGGAGAGCATCATTTTCGCTCTGGAGAACCACGACGAAGCGTTGAACTACGCGATACAGTTCGCGCGCGACATGGAGCCCGCGCTGGCGGACAAGTTCGTCGGCATGTACGTGAATCACTACACGGTGGATGCGGGCGAGGTGATCCCGCAGGCGGCGCAGAAACTGCTTGACCTGGGCCACGAAGCGGGCCTGATTCCGCACCGCGTGCAGGTGGAGTTCATTCGCTGATACCGGCTCCTGGCGGCGAGCGAGGCGCGGGGCTCTCCTACAATGAAGGTATGTTGAGATCGATCTGCGTCCTATGCCTGCTGGCGCTGGCGATTCCGTGCAGTACGGCTCAGGATGAGGACAGACAGAAGATCAGGGCGTTGCGCGAGTGGGGCAGAGAGGGCTCCCAGGCGATTCAGAAGATCGCTCCCTACCTCGCCGATCTCAGCACGGAGGTGCGGCTGGAGGCGGTGAAGGCGCTGGTCTCGATCGGCGGACTGGATTCACTGGCGCCGCTGACGAAGGCGCTCGAGGACAATGACCCGGAGATCCAGCTCCGCGCGACCGACGGCCTGGTGAACTTCTACTTCCCCGGATATTTGCAGAGCGGCGGAATCAGCGGGTCGCTGCGCCGGGCGGGCAACAAGGTGCAGGCGATGTTCAGCGACGAGAACACGCAGGTGATCGATCCCGACATCGCAGTGCGCATCGAGATCATCACCGGGCTGGGCAGACTGGTTTCGGGCGGCGGCTCGATGACAGTGAGGGCGAATGCCGCGCGCGCTCTCGGCATTCTTCGCGGCCGCGCAGCTCTCCCGGACCTGATTCAGGCGCTGAGAAGCAAAGATGACAGGCTGATGTTCGAGGCTCTGATCGCATTGCAGAAGATCCGCGATCCCGAGGCCGGCCCGCGCGTGGTCTTCCTTGTTCGAGATCTCGACCCGAAGATTCAGAAAGCGGCCATCGAAGCGGCCGGGCTCCTTGGCGCCAAGGAGGCTGCGGCCGATCTCAAGCGCGTGCTCGAAACCAGCAGGGACAAGAAGATCCGGCGCGCAGCGCTGGCGTCGCTCGGCCAGATCCGGGATGCCTCCAGCAAGCCGCTTTTCCTGCAATCCCTGGGCGACCGCGATGACGGGATGCGCGCATCGGCCGCGGAGGGCCTCGCGCGAGTAGGCGCCGCGGAGGACCTTCCCGCCGTCGAGAAAGCCTTCGAGAACGAATCGAAGGCCTCCGCCCGGCTGTCGCTTGCTTTCGCGGCGGTGGCGCTGGGGAAGACGGACATGACGGAATTCGCTCCGCTGCGCTACCTGGTGAACAACCTCAATTCGAAGGCATGGCGAGGCGTCGCGCTGCCGTTCCTGAGCGAGTTGGCTTACCGGCAACCGGTTCGCGCCGCGCTCTACACGGCTCTCGACGGCGCGGCGACCAAGGATGAGAAGACGGGGCTCGCGCAGGCGCTTGCGGCCTCCCGAGGATCCGACGCCGTGGCGCATCTGGAACGCCTGGCCAAAGATCAGGACGCCGAGGTCGCCACCGAAGCTCTGCGTGCGTTGAGGATTCTGAAGGCTTCTCTGTAACACGCCCCAACGCAGATCGGGCGAGCCTTGCGGCCCGCCCGAACGCGAAATAGTAAATCGATGTAGGGCCGCTACTTCGCCTTCTTCTGCTTCTGCTGGCCGACGCGGATCTTGAACTGCTTGTTCCGCATTTCTTCCCACGCCTTCCAGTCAAAACGCCTGGAAGCGTCGGCGACGTAGGCATCCACATCGGCGCCCTTCGGAAGCACGGCCATCAGCGTGGCCTCCTGGCCCTGCGGGCCGGTAATGCGGAAACGACGAACATTCGGAATCGCCATAACTTTCACAATATAGCACGCACCGGGCCACTACTTCATCAGGTCCGCGAATGCTGACTGCAAGTCGTTGAAACGAAACTGAAAGCCGGCGGATTGAGCGGCGGCAGGCAGCACGCGCTGGCTGCCCAGGAGCACCTCGGCCATCTCGCCGTAGATCAGCTTGAGGCCGAAGGCGGGGACGGGGAAGATCGCCGGCCGGCGCACGGCCGCCCCTAACGAGCGCGTGAACTCGGCGTTGCGCACCGGCTGGGGGGAGACGGCGTTCACCGCCCCGCGGAGAGTAGGGGTCCTGAGCGCGAAAGCCGCGAGTCCGGCGAGGTCATCGATGTGGATCCAGGACATCCACTGCCTGCCGCCTCCCAGCGGGCCGCCCAGCCCCGCGCGGAACGGCGGGAGCATCTTCGCAAGCGCCCCGCCGTCGCCCAACGCGATGCCGATGCGGAGCTTCACCACGCGGATGCCCAGCGCGGATGCGAGGTCGGCCTGCTGTTCCCAGGCGACGCAGGTCTCGGGAAGGAAGCCGGCGCCCGGATGGGACTGCTCCGTCAGTGTTTCTTCTCCGCGGTCACCGTAGTAGCCGATGGCCGACGCGCAGACCAGCACCTCCGGGCGGCGGGACTGCGTGGACAGCGCCTGGACCAGGTAGCGGGTTCCCATGACCCGACTTTCCCTGATGAGCCGCTTGGCCTCCGGCGTCCAGCGCTGGGCGACGGGCTCACCGGCGAGGTGGATCACGGCTGCGGCGTTTTCCAGCGATTCGGGAGGCGGCTCTCCCCCCAACGGGTTCCAGGCATGGAATCCCGGCCTGTCGGAAGGGTTCCGGCTCAGGATGCGTAATTCGTGGCCCTCATCGCTCAGCCGTTTGGCGAGGGCTTTGCCGATGAAACCCGTCGCACCTGTCAACGTGATACGCATCATCCCAATTATGAGAGCTTGAATGGGTCAACGCCCGTACGTTCCAGGTTGGTGATCTCGCGCAAGTAAGCCTCGACATCGGTTTTGCGTCTCATGCCGCTTTCGGACATGTAGCGCACCATGCCGAACACCGGCCGCTCAACCCATGGCCTGTCGTGAAGCCCGAAGCACCAGAGAATGTTTGTGTATGTGTTCGGGTCGCGTCCGTCCAGTGCGTAGCGGTCGTGGATCAGGATCATGGTCTCCAGCGCATCCTGGCAGGTGGGAGACCATTGGATGATCTTCTTGCCCCAGTACATGCGATAGTAGCCATGGATCACGCCGCGCAGCAGCATCTCTTTCTGACATGCATTCCAGAGATCGTCGTGCGTGCGCGCGGCGAGGAACTGTTCCCGCGTGTAGACGGGATTGCGGGCGTCGCGCGCATGCTGGCGCAGGGTCTCGCGCGCCCACTCGGGAAGGTTGCACAACGATTCCGGATTTGCGGAATGGCGGGCGTAGTTGAAGGCCAGCTCGCGACGCACGATCAGTTCCTCGAGGAACTCGCTGGCGATCAGCTTGTGTCGCTCGGCGCGATCTCTTGCGGCCAGGGCGACCTCGAGCGAGGAGATCTGTCCGAAGTGGAGGTATGGGCTGAGCCCGCTTGTGGCGTGCGCCGACGGCTGGCTGCGCTCGCGGGCGTAACGGCGGAGGTTGTTCTCCAGGAAGTGCTGGAGGCGTTTCTCCGCGGCCCTGCGTCCGCCTGTGAAGGCCAGCGACGGTTTCACTGAATGATCGATCTCGCACTCCGCTACCAGCGTGGGGATCGACTCAGTTGTTACTTCCACGTGGCAGGCCGGCGGCGGGCCTTTCCAACGCCGCCGTACCGGGGTCTCGGGGCAGGGGAGGAGATACTGAGGCAGCAGCCGGTTGATCTTGGGGCGGATCGTGTAGGCGGCGTACTCCCGTTTCGGCAGCAGGCTCATCGGCACGATGCAACTGGAGTCGACGGCCTCATAGCGGACGCCGATTTTTTCCGGCACGGACTTGTTGTGCGCCGCGGCGATGAACGTGGGGTAGTCGTCGGTGACGACGCACGCGGCATTCTGCGCCAGGCGGTAGAGAACGTCGTCCGCATCGCTTCGCCGGCGGCGCAGATAGAAGCAGTAGCCTACGCCGATGCGAGAAAGCCGCCGCTCCTGCTCCGGCACACCTTCAAGAATGAACGTGTGGAGGCGGTCGTTCGCCTCCTTGTAGGCGCACGTCAGCCCTTCGTAATAGAGGACCGGCAGATCGAGCTCGTTCGCCACAGCGATCGCGCGCGCGAGCGCGTGGTTGGAGTCCACGCGGCGGTTCATCTGCGACCAGTAGAGGACGTAGCGGGCCTGCTGGCGCAGCGGGGCGTTGTTGAGCGGTCGGACTCGTTCCTGCACGGGCACTTTTCCGATGCTGGGGTGCGGGGCGCGGCTACAATAAAGGTACTCCTTCCACCGCATGCGCGCCTGGAACCGTTTCAAACTGCTGTGGGCCTATCTCCGCCGCCGGAGCGACCTTGACGCTCTGCCCGTGGAGTACATCGTCGAAACAACGGCAAAGTGCAACATTTACTGCCCGATGTGCCCCCGTGAAACGCATCCGCAGCCGAAGGAGGACATGAGCGACGAGGTTTACCATGCGCTGATCCGGCAGGCCGGCGAGACCGCGGAGCACATGATGCTGATCGGCTTGGGCGAACCATTTCTCGACCCGAAGATCTTCGACCGGATCACGGCCTGCGCGAGTCACGGTATCTCAACCCTCATCTCCACCAACGGGACGCTGCTCGACGAGAAAGCGGCGGAGCGCCTGCTCGCCTCGCCGCTGGAGCACCTCACGCTGAGCTTCGACGGCTACAGCAAGGAGACGTTCGAGTATTACCGGAAGGGAGCGAAGTTCGAACGTGTGCGCGACAACTTCGTGCGCTTCTGCCGCATGAAGCACGAGCGGCGGTCCAAGATGCAGGTGGTCGTGCAGATGGTGCGCATGGACGGCAACGCAGGCGAGGTGGAGGACTTCACGCGTTTCTGGAGCGCCGTTCCCGGCGTCGACCGCATCCGCGTGAAGGAGGACGAGACCAATCTCATGCGCCCCGGCGCGGGCCACGCGGCCGGGGACTGGAAATATCACTGCCACTACCTGTGGCGGGGAGCAATGTATGTGAAGCACAACGGCGACGTCTATCCGTGTTGTCAGAGCTACATGCTCGACGGCGAGCCTGCGGGGAACCTGGCGCGCGGGAGCCTGCGGGAGATCTTCAACGGCGAGAGGATGCGCCGGTTGAGAAAACTGCATGCAGAAGGACGGGCCGCAGAGATCGAGATGTGCGCGAAGTGCTGCACGACGATCCCGCACCCGCTGCTGGCGGCCGGCAGCCTGGTCTTTCACGGGGGGACGGTCCGCCGGCTGCTGCCGCTTGTCGAGCGCCTCGTGTACCTCGCGAAACTCCCGCGCCGCTGGCTAAATCCGCCTCACCCCCTTGCGGAGCGGCCGAGGCCGGAAGAGCTGGTGCAAATCAAACCGCCTACTGACGCGCCTGCTTAACCGGGGCCGGCGCGCGCTTCAGCGGATTCACCTCGCCGCGCTCCTCGTAGTATCCGGGCCGCACGCGCTCGACAACTTGCGCGACGGAGCGTTCCATGATGCGGAAGAACGGCTGAGGCCCGAGGCCGATCCAGAAGATCAGGACGACCAGCGGGGCGAAATAAGCTACTTCGCGCCAGTTCAGGTCCGCGAGCTTCCTGTTCTTCTCGTTCCCCAATTCGCCCAACATCGTGCGCTGGAAGAGCCACAGCAGGTAGGCGGCGCCGAACGCGATGCCCAGGCCGCACGCCAGGGCCCACCAGAACGAGATCTCGTACGCTCCCTTGATGATCGTGACTTCGCCGATGAAGCCGTTGAGCGGCGGCATGCCCATGGAGCTCAAGGCGGCGATGAGGAACGCGATGGTGAAGACCGGCATCACTCTCAGCAGCCCGCCGTACTCGGAGATCTCGCGCGTGTGACGGCGCTCATAGACGACGCCCACGATCAGGAAGAGCATGCTCGTCGAGACGCCGTGGTTGATCTGCTGGAGGATGGAGCCCGCGATCCCCGCCGGGTTCAGCGCGAAAATGCCGAGGGTGCAAAAGCCCATGTGGCTCACCGAGGAATAGGCGATCAGCTTCTTCCAGTCCTTCTGCATCAGGCAGACCAGCGCGCCATAGACGATCGCGATGATCGACAGCCAGGACATGATCGCGATCACCTGCGGGTTTTTCGCGGTGTCGGGGAGCATGGGCAGTGAGAAGCGAAGGAAACCGTAGGTCCCCATCTTCAGCAGGATGCCAGCCAGGATGACCGACCCTGCGGTCGGCGCCTCGGTATGCGCGTCCGGCAGCCAGGTGTGCAGCGGGAACATCGGCACTTTCACGGCGAAGCCCAGGAAAAAGGCCCAGAAGACCCACCATTCCATCGACGCCGGCAACGTCACTCGCATCAGCAGGTCCATGTCGAACGTGAGCGTCTCGAAGGTCTGCCAGTGCTGGTAGTAGAGGGCGAGAATGCCCAGAAACATCACCACGGAACCGATCAGCGTATAGAGTACGAACTTGATGGCCGAGTAGCCGCGGCGCTCGCCGCCCCAGATGGCGATGATGAAATACATCGGGACCAGCGTGATCTCCCAGAAGACGAAAAACAGCAGGAAATCGCGCGCGGCGAAGACGCCCAACATGCCGAATTGCAGCAGCATGAAGTGGCCGTAGTACTCCTTGAGCCGCTCCTCGATCGCGGTCCAGCTCGCGAGGATCGAGATGAAGCCCACCAGCGTGGTCAGCACGAGCAGCAGGACCGCGTAGCCGTCGGCCGCCAGGTGCCAGGAGGCCCCGATCGAGGGAATCCACGGGATCTTCTCGACGAATTGAAAGTCCGCGTCCGGATTGAACTCTGTAATGAGCGGGATTGAGGCGAGGAAGCCAACCAGGAAGACGGCGTTCGCCCACAGCTTGATCAGCTTCGGTTTCGAGGAGGGCAGGAAGAAATTCACCAGGAGCCCGAGCAGAGGAATACACAGGACGACGGAGAGCAGATGATCCATAACCGGCCTACAGACTAAGCTCACATTCTATCCGAACACGGACAGTTATGGACTTGGAGGTCCGGAACAAAGGCGGCTTTGCGGGGCGCTCACTTGAGTCGCACCGTGTATTTCCGGTCTGGCTCCAACAGGTCGGCGACCTCTACCAGGTCGAAGCCCGGAACGCACGAGATCACCGACGCAGAGGCCGGTGTCTCGCTTCCGGCGCGCATTGTGAACAGCGCGTAGGGAGGCTCCCCGGCGGCGGGTTGGTTGTCCGCCGGCCGGAGTTCGAAGAGGAAGTAGTGCAGCTCTTCCGCCTGCCAGGCGTCGACGGGTTTAGGGTCGGCCACCCGCCGGCGGACAGAGCCGTACACAGCCGATTTCTTCAGCGGCACGAGCAGCCCGAAATCCGCGCAAGGCAGATTCTGCGCCGCGCACAAGTCTGCGATCGAGGCGCTGGAGACGGCCGGACCGGCCGCCACCTGCTCCCCTCAACGGCGTTTGCGAGGTTCCACGTGTTCAATGGCAGTTTAGCACCCGCCTGCGGCGCAGCGGGGTTCCGCGGCGCCGCGGGCGCGGGCGGCTACCCCTCCTGGAACGAACACGGGTTGGCGCGCAGGAACGACTTGGCCCAACCGGTGATCGGAGTGGTGGGGCATTGATCAGAGTCGAAGGCTTCGTTGATCTGGGTGGCCACGTAGTTGTAGCCGTTGTTGTTGGAGCCCCCCAGGGTGGTCCCGCCCAGCGGGGCCCCGCCGCCGAGGACGCGCTCCATCTCGGCGAGAATCTGGGCGATGGTCATCCCGTGGAATTTGCTGGTGGGGTCGCAGAAGTAGATCGGCCCCAGGCAGTTGTTGAGGAGCACGTTCAGTTTCAACGTCGTCACCTGGCCTCCGAAAACGCCGGAGCTGGTGGCGGCCGGATTGGTGTAATCGGCGCTGAGTTGGCCGGGAGGACCGTCGGCCGGCAAGTAATTCACCACCGCTGCGGCGGAGGTGAACGTAATCTTGTACGGATTATCGTTGCCGACGACAAGCGGGAACAGGAACGCAGGCATGCTTCCGGCGCCGCCTGCGGAGCCATAAGCTCCCTGGGTCAATGTGCAGCAGACGGGCTCGTCCCCGGCGGCGCAGGGTGCGGTGCGGCAGCTATGGTGGCTGAAGTCGCTCCGCTTCAGCCCGTGAGGGACGTTGTGCGAAAGCGCGGAAGCAGTATTCCTTATCGCAATCCAGGTCTCAGTGCGGCGCCGGATCGCACTGGGAATTCCCACTGGAGCCCCCGCATTGGCTGGTATCGATGGCGCCTACCTGGACGATCACGCACTCATAGGGTCCCAGGCTGTACATGCTGCATCCCGGGACGCCGGAGAACGACGCCTCGCAGAAGGTACAGGAGTCCTCCGGCCAGACCGAGCAATTGTCGCCGGGGCCGGTCTTCGGTCGCCAGTGGAGTGAGAACCCCGCGGCGGCGCCGGTCGCGCCGGCGCAGATGGCGAGGTCGATGGTGTGTTTGGATGCGCTGACGCATCGGAGAGCGTCAAGGGGTCGAGCCTGGTTTATGGACCGCCCTTTTGGGCGTACAGCGATTTCGATGTCGTCCCAACCGCGGCGGCGACACCGGCGCCGCCCGCTGCGGCGATCTGAAAGTCGAGCAGGGTGAGCGTCGGCCTCCTCGTTGTCAGTTCGCCCTCTCTCGGATCGAATTTGTTGTTTTCGGGCATTTCTCTCCTCGCTTTCTGGGATTGCCGGGCGAGCGGCCTGAGCGTTCCGGCGCGCGGAACCCCTTCTCCTCTCCCCAGCCGCTCCCGCGTTTGGCGCCTTCTCGCCCTCTGTTCCGGGTGTGGCAGCAAGGCAGCCAGTCACGCGAGTGTCTGACTTACTTACACAGCCGCTACCCTGCCGGCTCAAGAAATCTTAATACTTCAAGGAGTCCCATTACTCACATGGACTTCGGCCCGCCAGCAAAGGCCCGTGAGCCGAGGATGATCTTGTGAGGCGGAGGACGCTACCCAAGGAGCGGCGAAGGGACCTCGAAAGTGGCGGATCCACCGCTCATCATTTCCTTGAACCTCTGGCGGGATGCGGGTAGAATCCAGACAGAGCAGTACATCGCTGAGCACCCGGCGTTCGTACTATGGCCGGGCGGGTATGGGAGTATGTCAATCCGCCTACTGGTAGTCGATGACCACGAGCTCTATCGCGATCTCATCGCGTATCGGTTGTCCAGGCAGCCAGGCCTCGAGATTGCGGGCTCCTGCGGGACGATCGAGGAAGCCTTGCCTGAGATCGAGCGTTGCCACCCCGACATCATCCTCCTCGACTATCGCCTGGCAGGCCGGAGGGGAACCGACCTGCTCGCAGCGGCGCGCGCCCGCGGGTACAAAGGGAAGGTGCTGATCGTGACGGCCTGTCTGGGCGACCGCGAATTACGGTTTTGCGTCCGCGAACGAGTGGACGGCGTGGTCCTCAAGGAACGATCGCTGGCGACGCTCGAGGCCGCCATCCAGGCCGTCGCGGAAGGCCGGTCCTGGTTCGACCAGCGCCACTTGCAGGTGCTCCTGGAGACGCCCAAGGAGGCCGGCGATGCCGAATTCACTCCGCAGGAACGGCGCATTCTTCGCTGTCTCGTCGAGGGACTGTCCAACAAGGAGATCGCCGCGCGGCTCTCGATCCCGGAGACGACAGTGAAGTCCGCGATGCAGCGGCTGTTCGTCAAGACCGGAGTGCACAGCCGCGGCGGGCTGGTGCGCCTCGCCATGGAAGAAGAAACCCTGGCGCTGCTGTAGGCTGTCTCCGGCGCCCCTTCGTCTGGTCTTCAACGGTGCTTCAGAGGGCGGCAGGGGCCACCGCGTGCGCCTCTCCGCGGTGTTCGGCCGGTTCCGCGGAACAGGTCTTCGATGGGCCGCCGTCCTGGACGCCCGGCTCCCGGTCCGGGAGACATTCATGGCGGGTCTCCCGGACCGGCATAGCCGGCTGCCCGGATGCGTTTTTTCAGGCTCCCGGGCAATTGCTGCGAAGGAAGCTCATCGCCCAATCGCTGGTCACGCAATTGTCGAACGATTCATTCAACTTTGTTGCGACGTAGTTGTAGCCGTTGTTGTTGGCGAGACCGAGCGAGGTTCCCGCAAGCAGCGTACCGCCGCCCAGGACGCGCTCCATCTCGGCGAGAATCTGGGCGATGGTCATCCCGTGGAATCTGCTGGTGGAGTCGCATAAGTAGATTGGTCCCAGGCAGTTGTTGAGGAGCACGTTCAGTTTCAACGCCGTCACCTGGCCGCCGAAGACGCCGGCGCTGGTGCTGGTCGGGTCCGTGTAGCTGACGCTCAACTGGCCGGGAGACCCGCCAGCAGGCAGGTAGTTCAGCAGAGCGGTGTTCGAAGTCAGTGTGATTGTCTTGCCGATGCCTACCACAAGCGGGAAAGACGACGCAGGCACGCTTCCCGCTCCCCCTTCGGACCCATACGCTCCCTGGGTGAGCGAGCAGCACGGCGGCGGTTCGTCGAAGTCGCAGGGAGCGGTCCGGCAATCTCCATAGCTGTAATCGCTGCGGTTCGCGCCGCCCGGGACGTTGTGCGCAAAGGCGCGGAAGCAGTAGGCAGTGTCGCAGACGAGCCCGCACACTGGCTGGACTTCGCACGACGGGTCGCCCACGGACACACCGCACTCACTCGGATCCAAAGCGCCGATCTGAACCTCAACGCACGCGTTTGAGCCGAGGTTGTATGCGCTGCATCCCGGGACGCCGGAGAATGACGCTTTACAAAGGCACGCAGAGTCCACAGGCCAGCTTTTACAGTCGTCGTCAGCGCCTCCTCGCGGCCGCCACTGCACGGAGAAGCCGGCCGGCGCGCCGCTCGGGCCCGCGCAGATGCGGAGTGTGATTGTGCGCTCCGATGCGCTGGCGCAAATGATCCGCACCGGATCGAGTTTGGCCTTTCCGCCCTTCTGAGCGTAAGCCGATCTTGACGTTGCTCCGACAGCGGCAGCCACGCCGGCGCCGCCCGCCGCGGCGATCTTGAGAAAGTCGAGGCGCGAGAGCCTTCGGCCCTTGAGCGTCACCTCGCCTCCTGTAGTTGTCTCAGGTTGCTTCTTTTCAGTCATCTCGTTTGTCCTCTCCTCTTACGCGCCGGGGCGGATACGCACACTGCACCCGCAGGCGGATTGTAGGATGTTGCCCACCCTGACTTGTTCTTGCACGGCTGCTCCCCCGAAGCTGCTCAGAATCTGGCATGGAGGTCTCGCCCACCGCGCGATTTCTGATCTCTTTATACATCGGGGGTTGAGTTCGCTCAATGAATCTTTTGCCATTCTTCGCGCTCCAGTACGCACGAGGGTTCCGCGAGTACTGTGAGCGCTTGAGCGTGAGGAGGCCGAGAGATGGGCTTTACTTCGGCGGAGCGGCTGACGTCACGCTGGTAACGATTCTCCCGGCACCCGCGGGTAGATTGCCGGGCGCCTGCCGGTGCGCCCGGCCTGGCAACACGGATTAAAGGGACTGGCGCGGGTGGGTCCTACTTAAACGGCACTCCCGGCTTGGTGGAGCCCATCGACCAGGTGAAGAACCCGAATTCGAGCTCGCCGCCAGCCGTGAGGGGCGCTTTGAACTTGCCGGCGTCCCAGGCGCTGGTGTATTGCAGCGTCAACATCCCGAGCTTGTCGATGTCCTCGCCAGACGTCTGCGGCATCTTCTGGAGAATCTCCACGGGAACGGTGATCCCGCCCGCGTCGCCAGCCGCGACGCAGATGAAGCCGCGGGTGACGTCCTTGGCGCCGTCTTCCGGGGCCTTGCCGCTCGCGAGTCCGAGCGCGTACGTCAGATCGGCCGCCGCTCCTCCAGTCCAGGCGAACTTCAGTTCCACGCCGCGGTCCACTTCCTTGATGTCGTCCTTGTTCGTCCACGTGATGGTGTCAGTGACCGTCGCGGTCGCCTCGAACGGTCCCACGTCGGCGCCGCCCGGACCGGACAGCTTGTAGGCGCCTTTCACGATCTTGTCCTGTCCGCCGCCGGGGCTGGGGGGGAACCCGGCGCCGGGCGAGGTCAGTTGCAGCGAATAACGCCCGCTGTTCGCGTCCCTTTTCACCTTCGTGTCGAGATTGCCAAGTCCGGTCAGAGTCAACTCGGCGCCGGCGTCGAGCGGCGTCGCATCGACCTCGAATGCCGCGCCCGCGCCCTCGCCCTCGAACACCGTGCAGCCGTTCCTGTTTAGCGTAATCTGCGTCGTCCCGTCGGCAAAGAAGGATGAGAAGGAGGCGAGCGTGTGCCGATCGAAGCCGGCGTCGAACGTCTCGCTCTTAACAGAGGCCGGCAGCGGCGGAAAGCCGGGGATGGGGGGAAGAACAATGCCGAGATCGATGGCTTGCTGCGTCAGATTCGCCGAGCCGGTCGTGATCGTTCCTCCGGTCTGCATTCTCTCCAGGCTTTCGACTGGGAGGCCCAGGGGATTCCCACACGCGCGCGCTTCCGAGTTGGCCGCCGGCAGCGCGACCCTGCCTGTCGTCACGTCGCCGAACTTCAACCGCATCGTCACGCCGCAGCCGGAAGGCAGTCCTTCGGCAGGCAACGTGGCGCGCACCAGGTCGTAGCCAGGCCGTTGGGGGTTGCGGCCCAGGTATGTGACCGGCACTTCGAGCGCTCCGTTCAACACCAGCACCGCGCCTTCGACCACGTTCGCTTCCGGCGGAAACTCGTTGTCCGGAGTCTCAATCGGCCCCAGGCCCGCTGCGTCCAGCTCGATGGGCTGGCCCGGGCGCACCGGCGAGACCAGGCCGATGGCGACGGGATCAACGTCAGGCGCCTTGATCCTTCCCGAGGCGAATCCTCCGGCAACGGCCTCAGCCGTGACGAAGCCCAGGTTGCGGTCGACCACCTGGACCTTGAACTTCTCAGACGTTTCTCCGCCGGAAGTGACCGTCACCTGATACTCGCCGGGCGGCGTTGAGGATGGCAGGATGCCGGTGATCCGCTCCGCACCGGCCTCCACAACGAAAGCCTGAATCACGGTCTCGCCCGACGCGAACGCGATGGTGACGCCACCCAGTTCGACGCCGTAGGGCGCCTCGGCTTTCACGGCTTCCGCCGGTCCCAGTGCCTTCCCCCAAACATGAAATGCCGAACCGCGCGCAATCTTACGGTCGGCCACCGATCCCGCGCTGCGCACACCACGTGCCGAGATCTGCGGCTTGGCCGCCGCAAGGCCCGCGCACAAAGTGATCGCACAAACCAGAATCCCAGTCAGTCTCATTGCTCCTCCGACGCTGACGAATCCGCTTACGGGGGCGACCCCGCCTTGAAACGATACGTCTAAGACATGAAAATGTTCGCGCCAGAGAGGAGAAAAGTCAACTCCCTCGTTCGATCGCTCTTTCAATCAGTCTCTTTGGGCGATGCCAAGAGACCGCATCTTCTTGTAAAGATTACTTCTTTCGAGCCCGAGCATCTCCGCCGCCCGCGTGACGTTCCCGCCCGCGTCCTCGAGTTTGCGCAGGATGTAGTCGCGCTCTGCTGCCTGGCGCACTTCCTGCAAGGTCGCCATGCGCTCCGCCGGACGCTCGGCGCCGCGCCGCGAAACCGGCAGCGGGATGTGACGCGCGTCGATGCGGACCTGCGGGTACATAATGACGATCCGCTCCATCAGGTTGCGCAGCTCGCGGACATTGCCCGGCCAGGGATACCCCTCGAGGATGCGCCAGGCCTCGGGGGTCAGCTCCTTGTGCTTGCGAGCGTAGGCGGTGGCGAACTCGTTCAGGAAGAACTCGGCGAGCAGGCGGATGTCCTCGATTCGCTCGCGCAAGGGCGGGACCTCGAATGGGATCACGTTCAGCCGGTAGAAGAGGTCCTCGCGGAAGTTGCCCTTCCCGATCTCCTCCTCGAGGTTCTTGTTCGTTGAAGCGATGACTCGGACATCAACTTTCACGTGCTCGGAGCTGCCCAGCGGCTCGAAGCGCTGCTCGTCGAGCGAGCGCAGGACCTTCGCCTGGGTGCGCAGGCTCATGTCTCCGACCTCGTCGAGAAACAGCGTGCCGCCGTCAGCCTTCTCGAACTTGCCGGTCTTGTCCTCGGCCGCGCCCGGGAAGCTGCCCTTGCGATGTCCGAAGAGCTCGCTTTCGATCAACTCCTCGGGGATGGCCGCGCAATTGACCTCGACGAACGGCCCGGCGGCGCGCGAGCTGTGGGCGTGGATGGCGTGCGCGACCAGCTCTTTGCCCGTTCCGCTCTCGCCATAGATCAGGACGCGGCCGTTGGTGGGCGCCATCAGCGCGATCTGCTGTCGCAGCGCCTTCATCGGGACGCTCTCGCCGATGATTCGCAGCCGCCCCCGCGCCATGTCGCGCACCTGCTGGAGCTCGAGGCGCAGCCGGCGCTGTTCGATGGCGTTCTTCACCACCACCAGCGTCTTCTCGATCGTCAGGGGCTTTTCGAGGAAGTCGAAAGCGCCGAGTTTCGTCGCGCGCACGGCGGATTCGATGGAGCCGTGGCCCGAGATCATGATGATCGCGGGCCGCCCCGCCTGGCCCGAGCCCTCAATCCGCTCGAGCACTGCGAGCCCATCCAGGCCGGGAAGCCACACGTCGAGCAGCACGGCTTCAAACTCGTCGCGCTCCACGAGGGAAAGGCACTCTTCGCCCGTCGCCGCGACGCGCGTCTCGAATCCTTCATCCTGCAAGATGCCCGAGAGCGTTTCGCGAATGCCGGGCTCGTCGTCGACAATCAATATCCGGTGAGGCCTCATGCCGTCCTTTCCGCGGGAGCGCCCGCCCCGCGGGATTCGGCATCGGCCGCAGCCGGCGCCGGTATTTCAATGATAAAGCGCGCGCCGGCCGGCTGATTGTTTTCAACCCTGATCTGTCCGTTGTGCTCGGCCACGATCTGGCTCACGATGGCCAGTCCGAGCCCCGTTCCACGCTGTTTCGTCGAGAAATACGGGAGGAAGAGCTTCTCTTTCTCCTCGACCGGGATGCCCTTGCCGGTGTCGGCAATCACGAGCTCGATGGTCTCCGGCGCGGCGGTCTGAGTCGTCACCCAGATCTGGCGCAGCGGGGCGTCGCGCATCGCCTCGGCGGCGTTGTCCACCAGGTTCACGATGGCGCGCTTCATCTGTTCGGCGTCGATGAGCGCCGGAGGCAGGTCGGGATCGAGCGAGCGCCGGACCTCGATGCCGTCGAGCCGCCCGGCGAACACCGCCAGCGCCTCCTCGACGACCGCGTTGAGGTTGCCCGGCTCGAGATGCGCGGCGGGCCAGCGGGCGTACTGCGAGAACTCGTCCACCAGCGTCTTCACGCTCTCGACCTCCCGCCGGATGGTCGCGCAGCAATCCTCGATGATGCGCTTCACCTCCGGCGGCGCGGCCGTCCTGTCGAGCTGCCGCAGGATGCGTTCAGCGCTCAGGCCGATGGGGGTGATCGGATTCTTCAGCTCGTGCGCCACGCGGCGGGCCACTTCGTGCCAGGCGGCCATCTTCTGCGCCCGCAGCAGGTCGCTGGCGTCCTCCACCACCATCACGAAGCCTGAGGTGACGCGCGCGTCGAGAGCCGAGACGGTCAGCGAGAGATGGCGCACTCCATCCTCCGTGCTCAACTCCAACTGCCGGTTGGCCACGCCGGTGCGCCGCGCGCGTTTGAGCATCCGCGCGAGCTCGGCCTCGTATTCGGGCGGCAGCAGGTCGTAGAGCCGTGCGGGCGGCTCCGCGCGCAATGGGAGGATCTCGCGCAGAGCGCTGTTTGTGAGCCGGATCGAGCCGTCGTGCTCCAGCGAGACGACGCCGCTCGGAATGCTCTCGATCATCGCTTCGATGAATCGGCGGCGGCGCTCGAGCTCGTCGCGGTTGGTCTCCATCTCCGCCGTCATCTCATTAAAAGCGCGCACCAGCGTCGCGAACTCATCCGTCGCCGGCGCGACGACGCGGTGCGCCAGGTTCCCCGCGCGGACCGCGCGCGCGGCGTCGAGCAGCGCCGTCACCGGCCCCGTGATCAGCCGCGCCAGAAACAGCGCCACCCACGTGGCGACGAAGAGGATGAAAACCGTGATCAGCAGCAGCAACTGGATATAAAACCGGCGCGTCTCGCGCCGCGCGGAGGCCAGGGCGTTGTACTGCGCGACCTGCGCGCGGAGCTCGCGCTCGCTCTCCGTCAGATCCAGGGGCATCCGCACCCGCACCACCACCTTTGCTCCGCCCGGCAGCGCCGCAGTGCCGGTCTTCTCCTGGCCCACCTGGCGCGGTTCGTCCCCGCGCACCGGCGCGGCCGGCGGCTCCTCAGCCCGGCAGATCGCGAAGTTTCCGCCATCCGAGCGCAGGATGTACGCCTCCTCCACCCCCGTCCCCGCGCACACCGAGCGGAAGAACTCGGCCGGCACGTGGCCGCTCTTGAGAAAGCCCTGGATTTCACTCGATCCGGCCAGCCACCGCGCCAGCGTGTCGCCGCGCAGTTGGGTCTCGCGTTCCAGCGCCCGGCCGATCTCCTGAAGGTTCGCCTTGATGTTCTCCCCCGGCCGGCTGAACCACTTGTCGAGGTTCCGGTTCAGCACCTCGACGCTCCAGATCACCAGGAAGAGCGTTGGCAGGAACGTGAGGCACAGCGCGCCGGCGACGATCTTGGTCCGGATGCGCGACCCCTCCACGCCCGCGCGGCGCGCGGCGTAGAGCTTGATCGCGTCGCGGAACAGCATGAAGGCGAGCAGAACCGTCAGCAGAAAGATCAGCGTCGAAAGCCCCCAGAAGACGTAGGTCTGCTCCGGCGTCGAGGGTCCGTAGGGGCCGACGGTGAAGGACCCCTGCCAGATGATGAGGCCGGTCATCACCAGCAGGATGGTCAGGCCGATCCCAAATCGAAGGCGTTGGCGCATGAGCTGGAGGCGGTCCCTTAGATTATAGGATCTGCGGAGCTTGACGAGACCATGAGGGGGCTGTCGTTCGGGCTCAGCCCGCGGTGCGGGGGGAGCGTCCCAATCGGAGTTTCAGAGCGGAAGACTGAGAGCGGAAGATTTGACCCACGGCAGAGATTCGGGTAGCATTGACTTGTTAGTCTCTACTTTGACGTAGGATTAAGCTCGCTTCGGGAGTTCTTTGGATGAACCTTGACTGCGCTGCGGTTCCGGACGCCGATCAGGCTCTTCCGGCGTCGCGGGGCAATCTTGACCGCCGGCATGCTGCGGATCAGAGCCCGCTGAAGGGCCAGGTGGGATGGAGTGTAAGTGCGTGCCGCGATCTGCGGCATCGGCGAGAGAATGCCAGCCCAACAGCGCGTGCCCGGCGTGGTTCTCCCATTCAGACTCCATCAGATACAAACTGCTGTCTCGCTCCGCCCCGGTTGCAGTCGACCAGGCTGCCCGGAGGCAAACGTCTTTTCGGGGAAAACAAATCTCAAGAAAGTTGGGAGGATAGAGTGACTAGCAACTTCAACAACAGCTTCAAGGGGCGGGCCTCGGTCTTGCTGGCCGGGCTCGTGCTCTTGACGCTTTTCGCATCATCCGTCATCGCACAAGAAACCACCGGCTCGGTGTCTGGCACCGTCACCGACCCCTCCGGGGCGGCTGTGCCAAACGCAAAAGTGGAACTGTCCGGGCCGAACCTGCCGCTCGGGTTTTCGACCACTACGGACGCCAGCGGCACGTACAAGATCTCTCAAGTGCCGCCGGCAACCGGATACACAGTGACAGTCACCGCCAGCGGATTCCGCACGGTGAAGAAGACCGATCTTGCCGTTGTGCTCGGCCGGTCGTCGGTGCTCGACATCAAGCTCGAGGTCGGCCAGATCACTGAGAGCGTCGTCGTCGCGGCCGACGCAGTGCTGGTGGACACGACCTCCAGTTCCTCGATCGTCAACGTGGACAAGACGTTCTTCGACCTCATTCCGAAGGGCCGCAGCTTCTACGATCTCGTTTCGATCGCGCCGGGCGCCAGAGGTGAAGGTAAGGCGGGCGGTATTCAGATCGACGGCGCCTCCGGATCCGAGAACGTCTACTACCTCGACGGGATGGAAGTGACGAACATACAGACGGGCGTCCTCAGCGGCCAGAACCGCATCCCGGTGGAGATGGTCCAGCAGCTTCAGATCAAGAACGGCGTCATGGAAGCCCAGTACGGCGGCGCGATGGGCGGGGTCGTCAACGCCGTCGTGCGCAGTGGAACGAACGATTTCCACGGGCAGGCAGGCTTCTACTTCAACAACGACAACATGGCCGGCCGTCCCCGCCAGTCCCTGCGTCTCAGCCCGTTCAACGACAGCGTTGTGGAGTACTTCCCCAACGTAGCCGACGACTACGCGACCTGGAACCCGGTTTTCAACATCGGTGGGCCGCTAATCAAGAACCGGTTGTTCTTCTTCTCCGGCTATGCGCCGACGCGCACTGTGACCAACCGCACCGTGAAGTTCAACGCCACGCAACAGACGGGCGACTTTTCCAGCACTTACATGCAGCACTACATGACGAACAAGCTGGACTACATGATGTCGTCAAAGCTGCGTATGAACGTGGGCTGGATCTGGAACCCGAACAAGACCGTGGGCGATCTGCCCGATCGCGGCGGCACCAGCGACCCGAACTATCCCTGGGCAACGACCGGGCAGTGGACGGCGGGCCAGATCCTGAACGGCCAGGTGGACTACATCGCTTCCAGCAAGCTGATCGCGTCCTTCCGAGGCGGGTATCACTTCACGAACCACAACACTGCGTATGCCACGCCCAACACCACGGCCATCTATTACTCCAACAACCCCGCCACTGCGGGCATCACGATCCCCTCGAACCTGATCGCTCCGGCGGGATGGGTAGTTCAGACACCGGGACTCACCCGCTGGGACACCTATACCCGCGTGAACCTGAACGCCGACCTCTCCTACCTCGCCAACTGGTTCGGCCAGCACAGCATCAAGGGCGGCTGGCAAATGAACCGGCTCGCGAACTCGGTCAACAGCCAAACGTGGGCCAACGGCTACTACCGCTACTGGTGGAACCTCTCGTGGACTTGCATCACCAGCCAGTGTTCGGGCAGGCAGCGCGGCGCATACGGCTACTACCGTTACCGCACGATCGCCACGGTCGGCGATGTGTCCAGCGACAATCAGTCGTTGTTCATCCAGGACAACTGGCGCGTGAACAAGTACCTCACCTTGAACCTCGGCCTCCGCACCGAACGTGAGTTCCTGCCGAGCTTTGCCGTCGACAACAGGATTCCCTCCCGCGCCATCGAGTTCCCGTGGAGCGATAAGTTCTCCCCGCGGCTCGGATTCGCCTGGGATCCGAAGGGCGACGGCAGGCAGCGGATCTACGCTTCGTGGGGCTACTTCTACGACCTGATGAAATACGAGATGCCTCGCGGCAGCTTCGGCGGCGATATCTGGCTCGACTACATGTACACGCTCGAGGATCCGAACTGGGTCAATACCAACAGAGGCATTCCGGCCGATCCCACAAAGCTGCCCGGGAAGTTCCTCGAGGTCATCAACTGGCGCATCCCCTCCAACGACCCGGATAACTACACCATCGATCGCAATCTGAAACCGATGAAGCAGCGCATGTTTGATGTGGGCTATGAATTCAGCCTCGATCCCTCGCTGATCGCATCGCTGCGCTACACCAACCGCCGCCTCATCAGGACCATTGAAGACGTCGGAACGCTCGGACCGGAAGGCGAGGTCTACTACATCGCCAACCCCGGATTTGGCGTTGTCGCCGATCCAAAGACCTGGGAGGCCGGCATTCCCCCGACCCCCAAGGCCGTGAGGAACTACGACGCTCTGGAGTTCCGTCTCGACAAGCGCTTTTCGAAGCGCTACCAGTATGCTCTGAGCTACACCTGGAGCCGGCAGTACGGCAACTACAGCGGTCTGGCCAGCTCCGACGAAAACGGACGGACCAGCCCCAACGTCAACCGCTTTTTTGATCTTCCCTGGATCGGGTACACCGAGCAGGGCAAGTTCTCGGAAGGCCGGTTGGCGACGGACCGCCCACACACGCTGAAGTTCTTCGGCGGCTACTCGCACGAAAGCAAGCTGGGCACGACGACGTTGTCGCCCAACATCGCCATCTATTCGGGTACGCCGCTGACCACGGAAGCCCAGGCGATTTCCACGGTTCCGACGTTCCCCTACGGCCGCGGCGACCTCGGCCGGACGCCGATCTTCCAGAATGTCGACTTGAACCTCATGCACGATTTCAAGCCATTCACCGCCAATGAAGCCATGCGGTTCCGGTTCGAATTGACCGTGTTCAACCTGTTCAACTCCACCATCATCACCAACAAAGACGTCAACATCGTCCACCCCAACGACGGAGTGATCGGCTTCGATCACGACGCCGACATCTTCAAGGGGTTCAACACGCGCAAGCTGATGCAGGAGCAGGGTCTTCGCCTGAGTCCCCTGTACGGCTATGCCAACGGCTGGAACAGCCCGCGTTCGCTGCGCATGCAGGTCTCGTTCTTCTTCTAAACGGGAACCTCAAACCCAAACAAACCCGGGGCGCCCCAGAGGGCGCCCCGAATTATTCAATCAGGCGCGCAGCCGGCCCGCCCGCCCGAAGAGCCACCGGGCCGTTGCGACAGTTGCAATGCAGCTCCCCGCCAGTTTCGCTTCGAACAACCACACGGATGCGGCGTCTTCAGGCGGCGCGAACGAGAACGCGATCCCCGCTATGGTCACCATGGCGCCGGCCAGCGCGATCGCCCGCTGGCCATTTCTCCATGCCGCCGCGAACAAATAGAGGAACGGGATGAAGTAGGTGACCACCATCATGTCCACCAGGAGTTGATAAGCGGCCTTCAGGTTCTCTCCGGCGGCGAGCAGTATGAGGAATCCCGTGCATACCACTCCCTGCGCCAAGAGGGCATAGTGCGGCGTCTTCCATCTCGGGTGCACCCTCCCGAACGACTGCGGAAGGTAGCGGTCCAATCCGATAACGAACGCCACGCGCGCATTGCCGCTGAACCACGCGCCGAACTGCCCGAGCAGTCCCACGGCCACCAACGCGGCCAGCGCCGGGCCGGCCCACTCGATGCCGGAGCGCGCGGCGGCCGCCTGAGCCGCTTGACCGAGTCCCGTAACGATGTGGATCTCATCCGCGGGAACAAGAACGAGGATCGACGTTGTGCCGAGCATATAGAGCGCGGCAACCAAGATCCCGCTGATCCAAGCGGCGCGGCGAACTGTCCGTTGGGGATCGCGGATCTCGCCGCTCATGATCGCTCCCAACTCCAGCCCGCCGAATGCAAATGCGATTTGGGGCCAATAGTTGAGGCTTGCCCATTTCCACTCCGGCGCCGATAGCAGGAGCGTTGCGTGTTGTCCGGAAAACAGCGCTGTCGCGCCCGCGAGCATGAGCAATCCGCCCGCGGCGCAGGTCGCCGCCGCGCCGGCGTTTTGCGTCCACTTGCCGACGCGCAGGCCGACGATGTTGGTCATGAGCGCGGTCCACAGAACAAGCAGGCAGGCCGCCGCCATCGCCGGCGGATCGTCGGCCAGCGCCGCGCCGCGCTCGCCGAAAGTGAAAAACGCGATGCCGATTCCAGACAGCAGCAGGTTGGGAAAATAGAACAGATTGCTGATCCAGTAGCACCAGCCGCACAGGAATCCGTGCCAATCGCCGAAGCTTGCGCCGGTCCACGCGTAGATCCCGCCCTCCTCGGGATAGCGTTCATTCAAGCGCGCCACCGCAAGCGCAAGGGGCACGAAGAAGAGCAGCGCCGCACCCGCCCACAGCCACAGCGAACCTGGACCGATTCGCGCCGCCGTGGTCAGCCAGCGGATGCTCACTACCGCCGCGACGTTGAACAGCACGAGGTCCCGCAGCCCCAATTCGCGCGCCAGCTTCGGCGCCACTTCGCGCATGATCCACCCATCGTACTGAAACCGGCCCGGCGGCCTCCGGCCCGTTCCGGCCGGCCTGTAGTCGGTGTAAAATTGAATCAGCTTCGGGAGTTCTGGGAATGCGTCGCGACTCCGCAGCGGCTCCGGGCGCATGCCCGGCGTTTCCGGCATCGCGCGGCAGAGTGAGCCATTTCGCTCATAACAGACGCCCAGTCATCAGCCGGACCGTTGGGCTTGTAACCCCTCGACCGCAGCGTGAGCCCGAAGAAACCTCCCTGGGCAATCTCAGCCATCCCGATCCGCCCCGCTGGCAGTCCGCCAGGCTGCCGGCCGGCGTTCGCGTTCTTGGAGAATACCAATCTCAGGAACTATGGAGGGTAGAGTGTCTAGCAAATCCAGTCCAAACCTCGGAGTCCGGTCCGCGGTCCTGTGGGCCGGATTCCTGCTTCTGACATTGCTGGCCGCGCCTCTTGCCGCCCAGACTGAGACGGGCCAGATCACCGGAACGGTGACTGACCCCACAGGCGCTGTCGTGCCTAATGCAAGAGTTACGGTTACAGCCATCGGGCGGGGAACGGCCCGCCACTCGCAGACCAATTCGGAAGGAATCTACCTCGTCCCGAACCTCTTCGCGGGCGATTACCGGGTCAAAGTGGAAGCGACAGGCTTCTCGACGGCCGTCGCCACCGTAACGGTGGTCGTCGGATCGCGCGCGGAGATGAACTTCCGGCTCGATGTGGGCCGCACTGAGACGGTTATCCAGGTCGCCGAAAGCGCGGCGCTTGTGGATACCGAAACGCAATCGATCGCCACCACAGTCACCGGCCGGCAGATCATCGATCTGCCTACCCTGACCCGCAACCCGTATGCGCTGGTCGCCATCAGCGGGAGCGTCTCCCCTGACGCTCCGGACGGCCGCGGCACGGGGTATGCCATCAATGGACAGCGCGCCGCCTCCACCAATGTCCTGCTTGACGGCGCGGCCAACAACGACGAGTTTACGGCCACCGTCGGCCAGAACATTCCACTCGATTCCGTGCAAGAGTTCAACCTGCTGACCAACAACTTCGCGCCCGAGTATGGCCGGGCGTCGGGAGGCGTTGTCAATCTCACCACAAAGAGCGGCGCCAACGACCTCCACGGGACGGCCTACTGGTTCAACCGCGTCTCAAGGCTTGCGTCGAACGACTTCGACAACAATGCGAACGGGCTGGACAAGCCGGTCTACACGCGGAACCAGCCGGGCTATTCGGTTGGCGGACCTGTGGTGAAGAACAAGCTGTTCTTCTTCCAGTCCACTGAGTGGATTCGCATCCGTAGCGCCGGAATCCGCAACGTGTATGTCCCGACGCCGGAGCTGATTGCGCGCACGCCCGCCAACGTCAGAGAGGTTTTTAGCAGGTGGGGGACGCTGAGGGAAGGCATGGTGCCTCAGGGGACCTTCACCAAGAGCGACCTGATCGGGCGCGGCTTCAATCCCTGCGCCGGCGGCGCGGCGAATGGTCCGTGCAACCTCCTGCCCAACAACGTGCCGATCTTCTCGCGCTATTCCTACAGCTACCCCAGCGACTCGGGCGGAGGCGATCCGCAAAACACGCACTTCGGGGTCGCCCGGGTGGACTACAACATCAACTCGCAAACCCAACTCTACGGCCGTTTCGCCTGGGAGCGGATTGCAGGGCTTGTCGGCTCCAACGCGGACAGTCCCTATAAGGGCTTCGACGCCGGCTACGACGTCAAAAACTACAACGCGCTGGTTTCGCTCGTCCGCACGCTCAGCCCCACGGTGGTGAGCCAGTCCAAGCTGGTTTTCAACCGTCTGGGCAACTTTCAGCCGCTAGGCGAGACGCCTCCGACGCCGACACTGTATCTCTCCAGCGAGCTGACGGCAACGCGGATCCTGGGTCAGCTTGTCGCTTTCCCGGGGTATCTGCCTTTCTCGCCGGGCAATGCAATTCCGTTCGGCGGCCCTCAGAACTTCGTGCAGGGATATGAGGATTTCAGCATCCTCAAAGGCAGGCACAACTTCCGGATGGGCGGAAGCTACACTTACCTCCGCGACAACAGGACGTTCGGCGCATATCAAAACCCCGTTCAGCAGGTGGGCCGCAACTTTGGAAGCGGCATGGACAACCTGCTCAACGGCGAATTGTACAGGTTCCAGAGCGCAGTCGACCCGCAGGGCAAGTACCCTTGCGCCGGCGCGCCGGCACCGTCCTGCATGGTGAATCTTCCGGTAGGCCAACCCAGCTTCAGCCGCTCGAACCGGTACCACGAGTTCGCGCTGTACTTCAACGACTCGTGGAAAGCCACTCCGCGGCTGACTCTCAACCTGGGCGTCCGGTATGAGTACTTTGGCGTCCAGCACAACAAAAATCCGTACCTTGACTCCAACTTCTATCCGGCGCAAGGCGGGACGGAGGTCCTCCAGATCGCACGCGGCGATGTCACACTCGCCCCGACAAGCTACGCCGGCGGGCTGTGGCGGCCGGACTACAACAACTTCTCCCCGCGCCTCGGATTCGCGTGGGACGTGTTCGGCTCCGGCAAAACCTCGCTGCGCGGCGGATACAGCATGGCCTATGAGCGCAACTTCGGCAACGTAACGTTCAACGTGATCCAGAACCCGCCCAACTACGCCGTGATCTCCATCTTCGGCCAGGGGCAGGACGTCCCGCGGATCCCCATCACGACTGAGCTGGCCGGCCCGCTGGCCGGGACCAGCGGCAGCTTGCCGATCCCCCGCACCAGCCTCCGGGCGGTGAATCCGGAGATCCGCACGGCTTACGCCCACCTATGGAACCTCGTCCTCGAGCACGAGGTCCTGCCGAAGCTGGTGGTCGCGGCCGAATACACCGGATCGAAGGGCAGCAAGCTCTACTCTCTGGAGAATCCGAATAAAGCCGGCGCCGGGAACCTGTTCCTCGGCATCCCGTGCACTCTCGGCAGCGGCCCCGGCGGTTTCGGCAACTGCACGGCGCGCCTCCTGTCGGGCGGCTACACCAACATCAACATGCGGAACGGCAAGGGTTTCTCGATCTACAACGCGGGCAATCTCCGCGTGCGGTACACCGAGTTCAGCCGGCTCGGGCTGACCTTGCTTGCCAACTACACCTGGGGCCACGCGATCGATAATCTGTCCGATACGTTCTCGAGCTCCTCCAACCAATACAACCTCGGTCTCACCGACCCCTTCGCGCCGAAACTCGACCGCGGCGACGCCTACTTCGATAATCGCCACCGCGTCGCGATGAGCGCCGTTTGGGATATCCCGTTCGCCCGGAATCTAAACAACAAGGCGAAGTATTTCCTCAACGGCTGGCAGATTGCGCCCATCTTTACGGCCCGCACGGGCGCTCCGTACACGATGTTTGATTCGACCAACGTGTACCTGCACACCTACCCGCGCGCGATGTTCAGCGGCCCGGCGCCGAAGATGAACAACGTGCCGCTCACGCCCACTGCTGTCCCAAACGTGAATGTGTGGGTGGACCTCACCCGGCTTCCGATCGACCACTCCTGGTACAACCCGCTCATCAACACATCGGACTTCGGCCCCTACCCGGCTACGATGAGCGGCCGCAACGTCTTCCGCACGCCGGGGGCGTATAACATCGACTTCGGCCTGTATAAAACGACCAAAATCGGCGAACGCGTGAGCGCCCAGCTCCGCCTCGAGACTTACAACACACTCAACCACGCCAACCTGTCGGTGAACACGGGCGACGTGGACGTCGGCGGAGGGATCGACCAGATTACCGCCTCGCGCTTCGGCAACCGCAACGTTCAGCTCGCGTTGAAGCTGATCTTCTAAGTTCGGGCCGCGTCCGAAGGGGCGCAGCGCCGCAGCGGCGTTCCGCCCTGTGCGCTATCGTAGGGCTTTGTCCCGATGAGCGCCCCTCATGATCCGCGCGCACTTTTGAGCGAACATTTCGGCACGGGCCCGGCTTCGGTGGCCGCGGTCCCCGGGCGCGTCAATCTGATCGGCGAACACATCGACTACCACAACCTCCCCGTGCTGCCGATGGCCATTCCGCGGCGCGTGCGCGTCGCATTCCGGCCCAGCGGCCGGCGTGTCATCCGCGCGGTGAGCGGCGACGGCTTCGGCGAGCGCACCATCGAGTGGACCGCCCGACTGACGCCCGCTGCGGCGGGCGATTGGGCGAATTACATCATGGCCGCCGCGCAGGCGGTCCGCGACCGCTGGGGCATCGACGGCGGCATTGACGCCGCCGTTTGCTCCGATCTGCCCCCCGCTGCGGGGCTATCCTCTTCCTCAGCGCTGCTCACCGCGTTCACGCTCGCGCTTCTCCAGGCCAACGGCATTCAGGCATCCTTCGAAGAACTGATGGAGGTTCTGCCGGAAGCCGAGTATTTCGTTGGCACGCGCGGCGGCGGGATGGATCACGCCGCGGTCCTCGAATCGCGCGCCGGCTGCGCGCTGTTCATCACGTTCGCGCCGGTGACAGCCACCCCCGCGCCGATCCCTGAAGACTGGACCTTCCTCGTCGCCCACAGCCTGACGCATGCCGAGAAATCCGGCGCGGTCCGCGCGGAGTACAACGCCCGCCGCACCGCCGGTACGCGCGCGCTGGCGCGCCTCGGATTCGCTTCGTACGCAGACGCGATCTCCGGGCGCGCACTCGATGAACTGCGCACGCTTGCACTCCCTCTCGATGATGAAGCTCAGCGCGCCTTCCTGCACGTCGCCGGCGAAGCGCTGCGCGTCCGCGAAGCCGTGGACGCGATGTCGCGCGCCGACATGGCGCGATTCGCGCGCCTGCTGGTCGAATCGCACGCCAGCGCGCGCGATCTGCTGCGCATCAGTTGTCCGGCGCTCGACCGCCTTGTCCAGTGCGCGCTCGATTCGGGCGCTCCCGGCGCGCGGCTCACGGGGGCCGGCTTCGGCGGCTGCGCCATCGTCCTCTGCCCGCGCGGCGACCGCCCCCGCATCCGCGAGGAGCTCACCCGCCGCTTTTATTCAGGCCGGTCCGAGTTCAGCCCCGATATCCACCTCATCGACGCCGAGCCCGCGGCCGGAGCCTTGCACGGCGCGGATCACTGAGCTTCCGCCGCGGAGTCCTGCCACAGCCGCCGGACCACCGCAACCAGCGCCAACCCGCTCACCACGAACACTGCCAACAGCGCGCCCGCGTACATCAGGCGCCCATAGAGGAAATTGCCAACCGTGAAGAGCGACGACCAGATGAGCGTGGTGCCGGCGAGCCATCCGACGAGCGCCAGCGGAATGTTGTCCTTGCGCGAGTATGCCGCCGCCTCCTCCTCTGAAACGCCCGCCTCAACGCGGATCTGTTTCCACCCCGGCCCCAACGGCCGCACCTTCTTGTAGAACTCGATCAGCGTCCGCCGCTCGGTGCGCGGACCCAACCACGCCGCCGCCACCCAACAAACCGTCGTGAAGATCACGGTCAGCAGCAGCTCCTTGTGCGTGCCGATCTGCACGCCTTGCTTGCGCAGGATGAAGAACACGATCGAGATCGTGAACGAGCTGACCATCCCGACGATCTCGCACCACGCCGTCACGCGCCACCAGAACCAGCGCAGCAGATAGAGGAGTCCCGTGCCCGCGCCCACCTGCAAGAGGATGTTGAAGCTGTCTTGCGCCGTCTCCAGCACGAACACCATGGCCGACGACACAACGAACAGCAGCACCGTGGAGACCCGGCCCGCCATGACATAGTGGCGTTCACTCTCGCCGCTGCGCATGAACCGGCGGTAGAAATCGTGCACCAGGTAGGAGGCGCCCCAGTTCAAGTGCGTCAGGATCGTCGATGAGTTCGCCGCAATCAGGCCCCCGACCATGAGCCCGATCCAGCCGGTTGGCAGAAAACGCAGCATCGCCGGATATGCGATGTCGTGCCCCACCAGCGCCGGGTTCACGTGGGGCAGCGCGTTCTGGATGTCTTTCAACTCCGGGTATACGATCAGCGACGCCAGCCCCACCAGAATCCACGGCCACGGCCTCAGCACATAGTGGGCCACGTTGAAGAACAGCGTCCCGCCGAGCGAGTCCTTCTCCGACTTCGAGGCCAGCATGCGCTGAGCGATGTAGCTGCCGCCGCCCGGCTCGGCGCCCGGATACCACACGGCCCACCACTGCACGGCCAGCGGCATGACGAAGACCGCCACCGCCAGTTCCCAATTGCTGCTGAACGATGGCAGCATAGCGAGGTAATCCACTCCGCCCGGTCCGCGCACGTTCGAGAGCTTTTCCACCAGCCCGCTCAGCCCGCCCACTTGAGGCAGGTTCACCGCGAAGTACGCGGCGGCAACGACGGCCGACATCTTGATGAAGAACTGGATCATATCGATGACGAGCACGCCCCAGAGTCCCGAGTGCGCCGCGAAGACGACGTTTAAGAGTCCGACAGCAAGCAGCGTCTGCCAGCGCTCGAAGCCGAACAGTGCGCCAGCGATTTTTACGGCTGCCAGGTTTACCGTGGCCATGATTATGCAGTTGAAGAAAAGGCCGAGGTAGACCGCGCGGAAGCCGCGCACGGCGCTGGCGGCTTTGCCGGAGTAACGCAGCTCGTAGAACTCGAGGTCGGTGAGTACGCCGCTGCGCCTCCACAGCCGCGCGTAAAAGAACACCGTCGCCACGCCGGTCAGCGTGAACGCCCACCACTGCCAGTTGCCGGCCACGCCTTGCGTGCGCACAAAGTTCGTCACCAGATTTGGCGTGTCGCTCGAAAACGTCGTCGCCACCATCGACAGCCCCGCCAGCCACCATGGCACGCTGCGACCCGAGGCGAAGAACTCCGAGGTGTTCTTGCCCGAGCGCTTCCCGAAGGCCAGGGCGGGGAGGAAGCAGATGAGCAGCGAGGCCACTACGATGATCCAGTCCAACGTATGTAACGTCATGGGCGAGTCTCGAACAATCGTACAACTGCGCGGCCCGGCGCGGCCCGCCGGCGCCGGGGAAAAAAGTCGCTTTGGGGACTCCGGAAACCTGAGCTATAATCCCCCCAATGGCTTCGCGGGTCTTGGACCCGCGGGACTTGGTGAAATCTTCCCGGTGGAAGTCGTGCCGGGTGAGAGAGGTTCATCGCGCTGCGGGCGCCCAGGCGTTGCGCCGCGCGACAAAAGGGAAACTCACATGAAGAGGCTGATCTTTGCTCTCTTGTCCTTTACTCTCATCCTGTTTGCGCAGGGTGAGCGCGGAACCTTCAACGGAACAGTGACTGATCCCAGCGGGGCTGCCATCCCCCAGGCGACAGTCAAGGCAGTCAACATGGCGACGAACGTGGAAACGGTGTTCGTCACCAATGAAGCCGGCGTCTACCGGATGCCGTACCTCCCGCCGGGCACTTACCGCCTCACGGCGAGCGGAACAGGCTTCAAAACCTCGGTGCGCGAGAATGTCATCCTCGCTGTCGCTCAGACTCTCACTGTCGACTTCAGTCTCGAGGTCGGCCAGATTTCAGAATCGGTCACGGTCTCCAGCGATCCGCCGCTGATCGAGACCGGCACGGCTGAACTCGGCACCTACGTCAGCAAGAAGGAGTTCGACACGTGGCCGCTGTTCGTCAGCGACGGGCGCCGCCAAATCCAGCAGTTCATCTTCAGTTCGCTGCCTGGCGCCGTCGGCGGCGTCTGGCAGGGCTCCATCAATGGCGCCCAGAACTTCGCCCACGAGATCCTCATCGATGGCATCCCTGTCGGCCGCATGGACATCCAGGGCGGCTCCAACGGTGAGTTCAGCCCCTCGGCCGAATCGGTCAGCGAGATGAAGTTGCAGACCGGCATGGTCAGCGCACAGTACAGCGGCGCCCAAACCGCGATCGCCAACTTCGCCACCAAGAGCGGCACCAACGAACTGCACGGCAGCGCCTACTACTACCACCAGAACGACGCATTCCGCGCCAACGGCTGGAACAATAACGCGGCAGGCATCAAGCGCCAGCCGTTCAAACAGCACAACTACGGTTATTCCGTCGGCGGACCGGTGATGATCCCCAAGATCTTCGACGGACGCAACAAGAGCTTCTTGTTCCACAACTTCGAGCACACCAAGGCGAAGGACTTCCGCTCGACGACCTTCGGAACGCTCCCCATGCCGGACTACAAGCGTGGTGATTTCTCCCGACTCTTCAACCCTGCCTTCACGGGCGATGCACGCTCGGGCACGAACCTGACCAACGCGGCCGGCGCCAGCGCCCGTTTCGGGGCCATCTACGATCCCACCTCGATCAGGCTCGTCAATGGCCTCCGCGTCCGCGACCCGCTCCCGGGTAACCTCGTACCCCAAAGCAGGTGGAGCCCTGTCAGCCGCACGATTCTCGAAAAGGTGGGCATCGACGATCCCCTTTTCGACACGATGCTGAACAACATTCCGGCTCTCGGAGCATGCTGCCCCGTCTTCGGCGAGAAGATGCTGACCTTCAAGGGCGACCAGATCCTGACATCAAATCACCGGCTGACCGGCCTGATTAACCGCAACTTCCGCGCCCGCAACAACTCGCCGGGCGGCCGCTGGGGCATGCCGCCGGGCCGGCCCACCGGCGTCTACCAGTGGCAGAACACGCCAGGCACGATGGTCCGCCTCGCCCACGACTGGACAGTGACGCCGACCATCCTGAATCACATCGCTATCGGCTACAACCGCTTCGGGAATCTCAATGAAAGCGTCTTTGTGGACCAGGACTGGCCCGCACAGATCGGCCTGAAGAACGTACCCGGCACCCACTTCCCGACGCTCCAGTTCCAGGGCACCCCCTATCAGGGAGGCGGCGTCGGAGCCGGGGGACGTCTCGGATCTGGCAACCGCGGCGGGTCGTTCAACGGGTCCACGATCACCCAGGACGACCTGACCATGATCCGCGGCAAGCACAACTTTAAGATGGGATGGGAGCTGCGCGCCTACTATTACAACGTCCGCAACAAGTCCGGTTCCGGCGACTTCTTCTTCAACCCGCTTCAAACCGCTCACCCCCAGTTCACCAACGAAACGGGCCACTCCTTCGCCAGCTTCCTGTTCGGCGCCGTTAACTCAACATCGCGCTCGATCACGCCCAACAACTTCGGCCACCGCTGGCGCCAGAATGGCTTCTATTTCATGGACGACTGGAAGGTGAACCGAAGGCTGACGCTCAACCTCGGCTTGCGCTGGGAGATCGTCGGCGGCCTCTATGAGGTCGCGGGCCGTATGTCCGGCCTCAGCTTCACTACCCCCAACCCCGGTGCGGGCAACCGGCCCGGCGCCCTTGTCTTTGTGGACGACCTTGGGCGCAAGGGTTTCATGGACCGCTACTGGAAACAGATTTCGCCCAAGTTCGGCTTCGCCTATGCAATCAGCCAGAAACTTGTCGCCCGCGGCGGATACGGCATCAACAACACGCCCGCCATCTCGAACGGTTTCGGTTTCGGCGGCACACTCGGCTACAGCGGATCGATCGCTCGCAACAGTTCCAACACTTCACTGGCGTTTCCTGAAGACCCGGTTCATTGGCTTCACGATCCTTACCCGGACTTCACCGCAACGCTTCCCAACAAGAGCCCCACGCTCTCCAATGGACTCGGCATCGGCTACACGGCGCCCGACTCCGCCCGGCTGCCCTATGTGCAGAACTGGAGCTTCGGGCTGCAATACCAGTTGCCGGCCAACATGGTCATCGAAGCCAACTACATCGGCAACAAGGGTACCCGCCTGCTGGCGCGCGGTCTGGACAGCATGAACCAGATTCCGGTTCAGACTGCGCTCAGCTATGGCAATGCCATCCTCGACACCTGGTCGGCCTCCGCGGGCCTCATCCCGGAGCCATTCCCGGGATACCGCGGCAACAACCTCCAGGCCCTGCGTCCCTACCCGCAGTTCACCGGCATCAGCCAGGACTTCCCGACCCTTGGGACTTCCAATTACAACGGGCTTCAGCTCCAGTTGACGCGTCACTTCACAAAGGGGCTGGCGGTGCTGGTCGCATACACTTACTCCAAGACCATCAACAACGTGCCGGACAACGCGATTGATGGCGATACCGCGGCCGACATCTTCAACCGCGGGCTCGAACGCTCCATCGCGTCGTTCAATTATCCGCAGTACCTGAAGGTCACCTGGATCTACGACCTCCCGATCGGGCCCGGCAAGCTCATCGACGTCCCGGGCTTCTGGGGCAGAATCGTCGGCGGCTGGAACTTGACCGGTATCCACCAGGCGCGGTCAGGCAACCCGCTTTCAATCGGAGTTTCGCGCGGGTCGAACCCCGTCGGCGCCGCCCGGCCTGACCAGGTGCTGGGCCAGCAGATCATCATCAACAGCGATGCATCCATCAGCTTCCGCGGCTTCACCGGCGGCCAGGCGTACCTCAATCGAGCCGCATTCACGGACCCGCCCGTTCAGCCGGGCGGCCGCAATATCCTTGCCCGTCTCGGCACGATGGGCCCGATCCTTCCCAACATCCGTGGACCCATGTTCCACGGCCACGACATGGGAATCCAGAAGCAGTATCGCTGGAGCGAACAGCGCGTCTTCGAGCTGCGCGCCAACTTCTCCAACATCATCAACCGCGCCGGCCGCGGAGACCCGGTGACCGGCCTCGCCAACCCCTTCTTCGGTCAGATCACCGGAGCCCAGGTGGGCGGCCGCAACATCGAGATCTCGAGCCGGATTACGTTCTGATCAGCCGCGGCGGCGGGGACCCGCGCGTCCTCGCCGCCAAAACGCTCCCCCGGTGCGCAGCGGTTGTGGAAGCGCCGGAATCATGGCGGCGCCTGAATAGCATCACACCAGCGCGGGGCAGCCTTCGGATGGACTGCCCCGCCACCACTTCTCGTGAGATTCTGCTTCTGTCCCGCCCCCTCACCGCGGCCGGCCAGGCCTGCGCTCCGTCTTCGAGCTCTTCCCCGTCTTCATCGCGCCGTACCTCCATTCACTTCTCTATTGCGCAGCCGGCGCGGCGTTTTGATCAGCGAGAATCAATCTATGCTCAAACTCACCAAGCGCATCGCCGTCCTCGGCGCCGGCAATATGGGCGGAGCGCTGATCGGCGGCATCCTGAAATCCGGTCTCGCCGCGAGAGAAGACATCGTCGCCACCACGCGCTCGCCCGAGCACGCCGCGGAAATCGCGGAGCGATTTGGCGTGCGGGCCGAGGCCAAGGCCAACCGCGAGGCCGCCGCCACTGCCGACCTCGTTATCCTCGCCGTGAAGCCCTCCACGGTCCCCGCCGTGCTCGAAGACATCCGCGACGTGCTGCATGAAGGCCAGATCCTGCTTTCGCTCGCCGCCGCGCTGCCCATCGCGCTCATCGAGCGGATCATCGAAAAGCGCATGCCGGTTTTTCGCGCCATGCCCAACATCCCTGTGATCGTGGAAGAGGGGGCCACTGCCGTCGCCTACAACGACGTGGCCACGCCGGAGCAACGGGGGCTGATCGAGCGAATCTTCCGCGCCGTCGGAGTTGTCTGCTTCGTGGATGAGGACCTCATGGACGCCGTGACCGCGCTTTCAGGCAGCGGTCCCGCGTACGTCTACATGGTAATCGAAGCCCTCATTGCCGGCGGCCTCAAGATGGGCATCTCCCGCGAAGTCTCGACCAAGCTCGCCGAACAGACCGTGCTCGGCGCGGCCAAGCTCGTTCGCGAAACCGGCCTCCACCCCGCCATCCTCCGCGACCAGGTGATCACGCCGGGCGGCGTCACGATCTCCGCCATCCACGAGCTCGAGCGGCACGGCCTCCGCGCCATGCTCATCTCCGCGGTTGAAACCGCGACGAATCACTCGAAGAGCAAAACCCGTTCCATCACCGACAAGGCGAAGAGCTCTCATTGAGACGCCATCCAATGGCACGGCATGGCGACAGGCTCCTGCGCGAACGAGGATACGTTCCTCACACACGGCCGCAATGTGACGCCCGAACCGGCGGACAAGATCGTCGCCCTGCGCAACAACGTGCTCATCTACCATCCCGACCGGCGAATTGCGCTTCCCAGCGCGGCCGCGTGCGACCTCGTCGCCGGCGCCAACGTCCAAGGCCGGGTCCTGAACGGCGTTGCTCCCGGCAGCGTCTGCAACACCGCGGCCGCATCATACTCGGGCATCTTCATTCACGACGAGCAGGACCCGGGCTTCCGCGCGGCCGCCGGCTGGCTTCCCCCGGTGAATGACGCCTGGCCTCTCGCTCCAAGCGAGCCGCCGCCCCCACCCACCGGCCTGACAGGCTCCGCTGGAAAAAAGCGGATCACGCTCAATTGCGCCGCCGCGCCCGGTGCGCTCAGCCACAAGGTCAGGCGATCATCAACCAATGGGCGACCCTACACCGTGATTGCCTCGGGCGTCACTGGGACAAGCTACACGAACACGGGCCTGCGCTCCGGCGCCACCCAACTATTACGTCGTCTCAGCGGTCAACACCGCCGGCGAGAGCGCGAATCCGAACCAGGCTTCAGCTACGGCCCGCTGACTTCACACCCGGCGCAGTTCGTCATTTTCGCGCCGTTTCCTCTTGATTCTCCGCGGCACGCCCGCATCATCAGGGTCGACGCCCGCCACTGCCGTGGTGAGCGCGGCGCAGGATGTGCGTACCATGCCGGTGCGGTTCCTTGGCCACCACAAGGTTGAGAGTGAGCTCGGCGCCGGCGGGATGGGCGTCGTCCTTCACGCCGCAGATTCCCGCCTCGGCCGCCGCGTTGCGCTCAAGCTCCTGCGCGAGGACTTCGTGCGCGACCCCGAGCGGCTCGCCCGCTTCGAACGCGAAGCGCGCGTGCTCGCCTCGCTCAATCACACCAACACCGCCGCCATCCACGGGATCGAAAAGGCCGCCGGCGTCACTCTCCTGGTGCTCGAATAAGTTCCCGGCGACACGCTCCCCGACCGCATCGCCACGGGACCGCTCTCGCTGAAGGAGACGCTCGACATCGGCCGCCAGCTTGCCGAAGGGCTCGAAGCCGCCCACGCGCAGGGCGTGATCCACCGCGACCTGAAGCCGGCCAACATCAAGATCACTCCGGACGGCAAAGTGAGAGCGCTCGACTTCGGTCTCGCCAAGGCGTTGAAGGACGCCCACCCGCCGAGCGGCGAGACTGAGACAGCAACGGTCGCGGCGGGAATTACCGAGACCGGCGCCGTCATGGGCACGGCCGCCTACATGAGCCCGGAACAGGCCTCGCGCATGCCGCTCGATCAGCGCACCGACACCTGGTCGGTCGGCTGCGTCCTGTACGAAGCGCTGACGGGCAAGCGGACCTTCGCCGCGCAGAGCACGGCGGAGCTGCTCGTCAGCATTCTGGACGGCGAGCCCGACTGGAGCCTGCTGCCCGTCAACACCCCGGAGAACATCCAACGCCTCCTGCGCCGCTGTCTGGCGAAGGACCTGCGCCAGCGGCTGCACGACAGCGCCGACGCGCGGTTGGAGTTGGACGATACATTGTCCGGCCGCTTCGCAGCGGTCTCGCCCATTGCCGCGCCCGTCAAAACGCGCGGCGGGATCTACGCCGGCTTCGCGGCCGGCCTCGCCCTGGGATTCGCCGGAGCGGCGATCTGGCTCACCTTGCGAAGGCCCGAACCCCTCCACCGCGTGTTGCGCGCTTCAGCTTCGATCGCCCGCAAGGCTCCCGCATCGTGCCATCCTGGGATCCGCAGATCGCCTTTTCACGCGATTCAGGCGAGCTCCTCTATCCCGTCAACTACCCGCCTCCAGCCGTCATCCTCCCACGCCGCATGAACGCCTTGGAGGGCCAGTCCGTTCCGGCTTTGAAGGGCCTTTCCCATCCCATGTACTCGCCCGGCGGGCGGTGGCTGGCGGCATATCTCTTGAGAAAGAACATCCTTGTGAAAACGCCGCTCAGCGGTGGAGCCCCTATTCCCATTGCGCCCGCTATCATGCCATTTCGCGGAGAGTGGGGCGCCGATGGCCATGTCTCCCGGACCAATACCCTCACCGGCGGCATTGTGCGCGTCCCTGAAAACGGCGGCGCTGCCGAGCCGGTCACCGAGCTGAATCTCGAGAATCAGGAGCGCGTCCGCCGCTACGTCCGCCTGTTGCCGGGCGGCAAGGGCCTGGTCTGCGCCGTAGCCGCCGGAGACATCGATACCTTCGACGGCGCGCGCGCGTCGATGTCCTCAATCTGAATTCCAGGAAGGCAACCCCGGTCGTGCGGGGAGGCGCCAGCCCCCGCTACTCGCCATCCGGCCACCTCGTCTAGGCGCACGGGAGAAGTCTCCACGCGCCGCGCCCTTCGATTTGGAAGAACTCCAGGCGGCGGGGCCGCCCGTCAAAGTGTTGGACGGCGTCCTGATGAGCACCAACATCGGCAGCGCTTACTACGACATCCCCCCGCCGGCGATCTCGCTGATGGTCCCGGGCCCGCCGAAAGCGGCGATCGCACACTGCACTGGGTGGACCGCAGAGGCCACGCTACGCCGCTTCCGCTCCCCCCGCGTTCCTACCTCAACGCGCGCATTTCACCCGACGGCGAGCAGATCGCCGTGGAAGTCGAAGGCCCGAACCACGACTTCTATATCCACGACATCGGGCGCGGCGTGACATCCAGGGTCACCAACGACGGCGTCAGCCACGGCCCCATCTTGAGCCCTGACGGAAAGCGCAGCGTGTACCGGTCTTGGCGAGACGGGAAGATGACCTTGTACTGGATGCCCTCCGGCCGCAGTGGGCCGTCCGAGCGCCTGATGAAAACCACTGCCTGGCAGCACGCGGTGTCGTTCTCGCCCGATGGCGGCAACCTAATCTTCGATCAATGGGACGGCGAGAACCGTGTCTCGAACGACTGGGAGCTGCCGACGACGGGCGACAGACAGCCCCGGCCGCTGTCACAATCGAAATTCTCCGAGGGCGCAGGAATGTTCTCGCCCGACGGAAAGTGGCTCGTCTACTGCTCCATGGAGTCCGGTAAGGCGGAGTTGTACGTGCAGCCATGGCCGGGTCCCGGGCCGAAGATCCAGATCTCCTTGGAGGGCGGCATGGACCCCATCTGGCGCCACGACGGCAAAGAGATCTTCTATCGCAACGGCGGCAGGCTGACGGTTGTGACCGTGAACTTGGGACCGCCGTTAAAGGCCGGCCGGCCCCAGGCGCTTTGGAAAGGCTCGTACACATTCAGTCTCAGCTCCTCATGCGGGCTCAAGGGTGTGACGACCGCCAGCTACGACGTCACTCCCGACGGCCGGCGCTTCCTCATGGCGAAGGACAACGAGCAAGAGATGTACGCGACGCGCATCGTCGTGGTGCTGAGTTGGGTGGAGGAACTGGAGCGGATCGTCGCTGAAGCCGCCGGCAAAAAGACCTGACGGGCTCACGCCCCGCGCGAGTATTCCGCCAGCGCGGCCATGTCGATCTCGATGCCCAGCCCCGGCTTGTCCGGGATCGCGAGCATTCCGTCCGCGTCCAACTTCCATCCGCCTGCGGCAATCTCGTCGATGAATGGCGATCCCGTCAGGTATTCGACGAGGTCGGTATCCGGCATCGCAGAGGCCATCTGCAAATCGGACGCCAGCCCCACAGCCGTGTTCCATCCGTGCGGAATGAACTTCACGCCGTGCTCGCGCGCCATCCACGCAATACGCCGCTCTTCGCTCAATCCGCCGCACTTCGTCACGTCCGGCTGCACGATGTCGAATGCGCGCGCTTCGAGCCACGGCTGAAAACTCTGCCGCCGCGTAAGGTCTTCACCGCCTGCAATCGGCACTTTCGCCACCCGTCGCAGCGCCACGTAATCCTCCAGCGCGTCCGGCACAAGCGGCTCCTCGAACCAGTCGACTCCGTAGCCGGCCAGCATCTCCGCGGTACGCAGCGCCCACTTGTACCCCTGCGGCCAGAAAGCGTCGCTCGCGCCCGCGTCCACCATCAACATCGACTCCGCGCCCACCGCGTCCCGCGCCGCGCGGACGATGGCTTCGTCCGTCTTCGCATCCCGCCGCCCGAATGGCCCCCAGCCGATCTTGAACGCACG
Organism: uncultured Solibacteraceae bacterium; assembly: GCA_964472745.1. GTDB lineage: Bacteria > Acidobacteriota > Terriglobia > Bryobacterales > Bryobacteraceae > CAYYNC01. The sequence continues at coordinate 21,865 of CAYYNC010000018.1, read as the reverse complement.
GAATCCTTGTTCCTTCACCGGCAGCAGCTCGTCTTTCATCCGCTCGGGCTCGCGCATCAGAATCGAGGCGTACGGACGCACGCGCTCGCGGTGGCGTCCGCCCAGCAGTCGCCCCACCGGCTGACCGCACGCCTTGCCCAGCAGGTCCCACAGGGCGATGTCGATGCCGCTGATCGTATGCGTGATCGCGCCGCCGCGGCCCTGCCAGAACGTGTTCTGGTGCAGCTTCTCGCTGACGCGCTCGGGCTCCAGGGCGTTTTCGCCGTCGTACAGCGGCCTGAGCACTTCGAGCGACGCCCGCACAAGCGCGTCGCTCGTGAAGACGCTGCCCCAGCCCGTCGTGCCGTCACCGGTGACCACGGCCACCAAAGTGTGAACGCAGTCGTCCGGACGCAATTCGTTCGACCATCCGCCCTCCGGCGTCTTCCCTCGCAGCCCGTAGGCGCGCACTTCGCGGATCTTCATAGGTTGAGGACCATCTTACAGATCTCGGCCCTTCGCTGATGAGGATCGAACCGATCGCCGGATACCACGTGCCGCCCGCCTGCCTCACCGCATCGACGCTCACGGTCGCGAATGGGCGCTCCCGCGGCGCCTCCAACTCGGCTCCGCCCGATTCGCCAAACGCGCGCCAGTTGCGAGCCACACCCGCATTCACGTCGCGGCCGCGAGCGCTCAAGTGATACGCGACATCGATTGTGCGCCCTGCGAACTCGGGGACTGATGCCAGATAGTGCGCCCCAGGCGAAACGGCTTCCGGATCGAAGGACGCTCGGATAAACGGCAGGCTCTTCGCGAACCTCAGTGCATTCTCCTCAACCTTCAGCTCCAACCCGCTGAACCGGCACACCTGGTCGAACAGGCTGAGATCGTTGAGTGAAGGCTCGCCGGTCACTCTTTCTCTGTCGATCCAAAGCCTGGGATCGCCGTAGCGCAGCCGTGACAGGAACAGGACGATCCGATCATTCGCTGCGAACGGGTCATCTTTGAGCAGGATTCGCCCCGGACCAGGCAGGCTGGGGCGCTGTTGATCGAGCGTTTGAAAGAACAGGCGTGCTGCTTCGCTCGATTCACGGAGGCCCAGTTCGAGCCGCAGCCGTGCCCTCAAGTGCGCACGAATGAGCAGCTCCATCACGATGGCCGGCATCGCCATCGCGAGAGTGATCGACCTCCTCTTTGCCGCAAGCACCACCCTTTCAGTAGCCGCCGCGACAAGCGTGGCGCCGCTCAAACCGGCGCCCAGAAGCGGCAGGTACATGGTATATCCGGACCTCGGCGTGATGAGGAGCGCGGGCAGCATCGTCGCGCAGCAGAACCCCAAACCGAACCAGTACGACCTCCTGCGCGGAGCGAGGCCGGCCGCCAATGCCGCTGCCGCGGCCGCTGCCAGCGCGATGTTCGTCACAGGCCGTCCCAGGTGGAACAGGAGGCCGAGGTAATGGCGAAACGAAGCCAAAGTGTGATCCGCCGGCCGGTGGGCCGCGTACGCCGGATTACCGGCCGTCGCCTATTGCGCGCATAGCTTCTTCACGAGTGTGAGAGCCGCGGTCGTCGCGTGGGCCGTGATGAAACCCCGTCTAAGTCGCCGCGAGCATCCATTCGGAACGGATTCCAGCAGCTCCATCAGCGGCAGCACGGCCGGCAGCAGCAGAGCGGTCTCCTTCGCGCCCGCTGCCAGGCCGAACGTGCAGAATGCACCCGCCTGCTCCAGCCAAGCGCGCCTTCTGCGTTGTTCGCGTCCCCGCAGATAGAGCAGTAATCAGATCGCAAACGGCGCCCGTGCTCCAGTAGAGGTCCATCAGCGCGGCGTAACAGCAAATGAACGCAAGCGTGATGGTTGCGGTTGTTCCGCCGGCGATCCGCATCACAAGCCGGTACGCAATGCGGAGATTCAACCCCGGCAAGCCGAAGCAGGCGGTGCGGAATGGCAGCGGATCGAATCCGAAAAGGGCGTACATGCCGCGCTGGAACCGCCCGCCTACAGGCGGGAATTCGGGTGTGCAGAAAGAAAGCGCCGTCGGCGGGAGATTGGAAAGCGGCTTGGTCCAGTACCCGTGATGGCGAACGATACTTGTCGCGTCGCCGCCATTGAAGAATGCGTGAATGCCGTTCCAGGACAGCGCCAGTGCGCAGACCGCGATCGCGATCCCCTGGATCCGGCCCGCTACTTCCCTTGCTTCAGAGCCCTCTCAATTGCCGCCTGTGCCACAGGCGCCATCAGGTCGTACCCTTTTGCATTCCGGTGCAGCCCGTCTCCCGGGATTCCTTCACGCAACATCCCCTTTTCATGAACCGACACGGAGAAGTAGCCGGCACACACCGCGCCCGCCTTCACGGCATACTCTTTGATCCATGCATTCAGCCGCAGAATGCCGGCAGGCGGACGCCGGTCCGTCTGCTTCCGTTGCGTGTAGCCGCTCACCGGAAGCAGCGAGCAGAGTACTACTTCGATGCCGTGCGCCTGCGCCGGTTCCGTCATGGCCTGGATATTCTGGCCGATCTGCTCCAGCGTCATCGGACCCGTGTTCCGCGCGATGTCGTTCGTCCCCGCCAGGATGATCATCGCCGCGGGCTTGAGATTGATGACGTCCGCAAACATGCGAGCCGGCATTTGCGGCGTGGTTTGTCCGCTGATGCCGCGGTTCACGCAGGGTCTACCCGGAAACGACTGCACCAGTTTCCAGCCGCCGGTGATCGAGTCCCCCGGAAAGACTACCCGCCGCCGATCGGCGGGCAGCGCGCGCAGGTGCAGCTTGCCGGCATGATAGCGCCCGGGTTGATTCCAATCCTGCAACTGATCCGCCAGGTTTTGAGCCGTGAATTACAGGCAGCAGCCCGCCCGCGGCGGGTTGAACTCCTCCGTCAACCGCCCAAACAGAGGTGCGGCCAGCGCCGTGCAGAGAAACACAATACAGGTCTGTTTCATGGCGGTATGTTCCGCACCCTATCGCATCAGTAGACAAGATACCCAGTTCGCACTCTCTCGAATTCGCCCAGCTCCGGAAGCCAGGCGGCCTCGATCTCCTCTGCGCGTGCGCCGCTTTCCAGGCGCCTGCGAATCGTATCTGTCCCCGCGAGGATGTCGAACGGCGGCTTTTCGTACTCATACTCGAACGGCGGCCGGCGCCAGGCAAATTGCCCGCCTCCCACATCCATCGCCGCCCGGACGATCTCGATCCCCGTGCGATAAGGCCGGAACGTGGCGCGGTTCGTTACGTGAACCTGCACGCCGCCGCACAGTTCTCCCTGCCACTTGTCGAACTCGGGACGGAACCACGCCGGGCGAAAACGAACGCCAGGCAGATTCAATTCGTTCAGTATCCTGCCCATTCGCGCGCCGTCAAGATAGGGCGCCCCGATGAGCTCGAACGGCCGCACCGTGCCGCGCCCTTCCGAGAGGTTTGTCCCCTCGACGAGCACTGTCCCGGGGTAAACCGCGGCGGTCTCAGGAGACGCGAGGTTCGGCGAAGGCATCACCCAAGGCAAGCCGGTATCCTGCCACCATTGCTCACGCCGCCACCCGCGCATTTCAATCACGTCGAGCCGGGCCCCGACTCCGCGCTCGGAGTTCAGCAACCTTGCCAACTCGCCCAGCGTCAGCCCGTGCCGCATCGGCAGCGGGTGCAGCCCGATGAACGAACTGAATGCGGGATCAAGAACGTTGCCCTCCACCTCAATTCCGCCGATGGGATTAGGCCGGTCCAATACGACAAAGCGCCGTCCCTGTTCTGCGCAGGCTTCCATCGCCAGCAGCATTGTCCAGGCGAAAGTGTACGCTCGCGCGCCGGCATCGGTGAGATCGCAGAACACCACATCCACGTTTTCGAGCATGTGCGGGGCCGGCTTCCGGTGCTCTCCATACAGGCTGTAGACAGGAACGCCGAGCCGCTCGTCGAAATCGTCGGGCGACTCGATCATGTTATCCTGCCGGTCCGCCTTCGCGCCGTGCTGCGGTGCGAACAGCGCGGTCAGTCGAAACTCGCCGCACTGCGCAAACCGCTCCGCGGCGTGTACCAGGCGCGAATCAACCGATGCGGGATTCGCAATCAACCCCACGCGCAGCCCTCGATAGGCGCGGGCTCCGCCGTCGAACAACCGATCCAACCCGGCAACCGTCATCCTATGATGAAATTCGAAAATGCGAGCCGTGTCAAAGTCTCCTCTCTGTGACGTGCGTGGACGGGCCTGTGGCTTGCCAGGGCTTCTCCTGGCCATGTCCCTCCTGGCGGCCGGCGCCGAACCGCCCACTGAGTGGATCGATCCCGACACCGGCCATCGCGTCGTCCGCCTCACCAAAGAGCCGGGCAGCGCCAGTCTTTACTTCAACCAGAACGGTTACACCGCGGACGGCAAGCATCTCGTCTACACCACGCCCAGCGGCATTCACGTCCTGAATCTCGAGACGAGAGCCGCGCGCCAGGTGGTTCGAGGCCGAGTCCGCCTGATCGACGCCGGACGCAAGACGCAGCGTGTGTTCTACCTCCGCGACGGCGCGGCCTGGTGGACCGACGTCGACACGGGGGAATCGAAAAAGATCGGCGATCTCCCGCCCCGGGGCTCTATCGCCACCGTCAACGCGGACGAAACCCTTCTCGCCGGCACTTACATCGAAGGCGACGGCCGCGACTTCAATAACCAGCGCCCACCCGCGCCAAGCGGCCCGGCGGCGCCCGCGCAACAGGGCCACTCGCTTGACCAGCCCCGCAACAAGGGCCAGATGATGGAAGAGCGCTGGGCCGCGCGCCTGCCCATGGGGCTGTTCACGATGAACGCCGGCACGGGCGAGGTGAAGACAATCCACCGCGCCAACGACTGGCTGAATCACCTGCTCTTCTCGCCCTTCGACCCCACGCTGCTCATGTTCTGCCACGAAGGCCCTTGGCATAAGGTCGAGCGCATCTGGACCATTCGCGCCGATGGCGCTCAACTCAAGAAGATCCACACGCGAACGATGGCCATGGAGATCTGGGGCCACGAGTTCTGGAGCGCCGACGGCAAGACCATCTGGTACGATCTTCAGACGCCGCGCGGCGAGGATTTCTGGCTGGCCGCATACGAAGTCGGCACAGGGCGGCGCACCTGGTATCACCTCCAGCGCGACGAGTGGTCCATCCACTTCAACGTCTCGCGCGACGGAAAGCTCTTTTGCGGCGACGGCGGCGATCCCGGACAGGTCGCGCGTGCTCTCAACGGCCGGTGGATTTATCTTTTCCGCCCCGAGCTGATTCCCAATCGAGGCATCGATGATCCTTCCTTTGTGCAGCCTGGCGTCCTGCGCGCAGAGAGGCTCGTGAACATGTCAAGGCACAACTACCGCCTCGAGCCGAATGTCAGTTTCACACCGGATCAGCGGTGGGTCGTGTTCCGCTCAAACATGTTCGGCGATACCTACGTCTTTGCCGTCGAGATCGCGCGCGTTCAACATTAGTGTCCCGCCGCTACTTCTCGAGCGCCTCAGCGGAGATCTGCGTCAGTGACGCCTGGTGCTGGCCGTTCGGCCGGACGCTGACCTTCTGCGCCTTGGTCTCGAACGGCTTCAGAAAATCGGGATCCATCGCGCGCCCCGGTTCGATGTCTTCCCAAGCGAGCAGCTTGTACTCTCCAGGCGGAATGTTCGGCAGCAAAAACCGGCCGTTCTGATCGGCCGTCGCCATGCGGGAGAGATCGTATCGGCCTTCCTTCATGGGATCGGGAACCAGCGTCAGGATACTCCCGGGGGCGGGACGCTGCTTCTCATCCTGTACCGTGCCGCTGATCGTGCCCGTGCCGAACGCCAGCACCACGTCGATCGATCCGGGTACGCCCGCATTCAGGTCGATCCCGCTTTCCGTCACCTCCTGGTCTCCCGCGCGGACAGACTTCAACCACGTGCCCTGAGGGCTGCCGAAGACTTGCACGCGATAGCGATCGGGGGCGACGTTTTCGATAGAGAACGTGCCGTCGTCTTTCGCCGTCGCCATCGGAACGCCCATCGGGACCCCCTCCATCACCATCAGTTGCACACGGACTTTGCTCAAGTCGAGCTTGGCGGCATCCACGGCTTCCGGCTGCGCCGGATCACGCTCGATCCGCACGCTGCCGCTGAGCGACATCGTGCTCGCGACGGGGACGACAACGTTCTCGACATTCTCCCGCCCCACATCCACCACGGTCCTGCCGATCATGTTCCGAGTCCGGGAGTCCATCGGAAACAAGCCGAGAATGTACGAACCCGGTGTGACGCCTCCAGTCTCAAAAGTACCGTCCGGCCGCACGACCGCTCCCGCTCCAGGCCCGGTGGGCTGCGCGAATCGGTCACGCGGCATTACGAGCAACTGAATGTTTCGAGCCGTTCCATCCAGACCCTCCACCCGGCCGCTGATCCGGTAGACCCGCGCTTTTTGCATTCGGATGTCCGCGCCGGTCAACTCCTGGCCTGCGCTCACTTCGATCGGCCGCGCCGCCGCGGCATCCGTCGCGCCCGGGTAGTACGTCGTGACGTATTGTTCTTGCGGCTGCGCCGCCTTGTTGCGTGCTTCACCCCCATATGACATCGGGCTGCGCCACATCGCGCTGAGCCAGTAACGCCCGGGAGCAAGGCCTGCCACGCGAAACTCGCCCATGTCGTTCGTCTGCGTGCCGCCGCCCCCCGCCAATTGCTGCTTCCCCTGCATGTAGCGCCGCTGAAGGACCTGAATCATCGCGTTTGCCAGCGGTTCGCCCTCTTCGTCCAGGACCCGTCCGGCGATCACCGCGTGGGGCACCAGCCGTATGTCAAGGTTCTTCAGCTCCAGCCCGCTCGTCACCTGGATCGAGGTTCCGATTTGATAGCTCCTCCTGGCCCCGTATTGTTGTGTCACGAAGCCCTGGCGCTCGGCAGTGAGCCGGTATTCCCCGGGCTCAACCCCCTCGATTCTGTATTTCCCTTCCGCGTCGGTGGTGGCGGCGAAAGTCACCGGCGGACCAGGCACGACACCGACGGCGCCCGTCCCCACCCTTGACACATAGAGCCTGACGTTCGCTTTCCGCACCGGCTCCCCGGTCTTTGCGTTCAGAATGCGCCCTGCGACAACGCCAGGCGCCGGCTTTTCCTGATTCTGTCCGGCGGCGGCGCAACACATGAGCAGGGTGATGGCAACAGGGACTCTCATCGCCTTCTCCTGGTACAGTGCAGTAAACTACTCCCAACTTACACCTTCGCCGCGAAGCCGGTCATGCGCCGGGATCTTCCGTAGCGCGTGCCGCACGCGCGGCACTCTCGATCACTCTCACAGGCTGGTGCACAAGTTAAGCCTTGTATTCGCCCGATTTCCATGATAAGAATCAAGCGCGGAGGAGTGCATTTCCACACTATCGGCCATGATCCTCATCCACGTTTCCTGGAAGGAAGGTGATTATTCCGGCTTTTATGAGCTTTTGGCGCGTGACATCCAGGGGAGGGGGGCGGTCTACCTCCCTCATCCGCATATTCCCCCCGAAGCCCGTTTCGCCGCTCCATTGCCCTCCAGCGCCGTCGTCGGGATCGATTCTTCAGGCGACTTCTCCTGGCTTTGCTTCTGGCTCGCCGAATTCCTGCGCCGGGAACCTTCCCGCGCGCTGAAGCTCGAAACCCCCACCGGAGCCGTCGAACTGAGCTCCAGACGGCTCCTCGCTGAAAACGAGTTGCGCGCCCGGCTTCTGGGAGCGGGCTGACGCGCGGCCCTCGATCCCACGCGGCGGCCGGCGCCGCGGCCTGCCCTGCAACTGGAGGAATCATGGGCAACTTCAATCCCAACATCACCATCGATAGCTCGCTTGTGGCCGAGCTCATCCGCCTGCGCCGCTACAGCGGCAAGTACGTCTGCAACGGAGGCTCCAGCACGCGCGGCGAGCGCGATCTGGCCGAGAGCTACTCACGAACCTCGGCCAACGCCATCAACCAGCCCGCCTACGTTCTCACCCAACCGATTTACCGCCCCGCTGAAAACATGATTGCGGTATTGAACAGGCTCCGCTTCACACTCCACATCGACATCGACGGCGCTGACCCGCTGAACGTCGTCAGCGGCACCGTCGCTCGCGGTCTCTATCTCTATGGCGCCACGGGCCCGGCTCACTTCATCGGCCGCGTCACGTCCAATACTTCGACCGCCACGGGCCGCGACCTCGTGGTGGCAGACTTCAGCTTCACCTGGCCCGGCGGCGCGAGCGTCATCGACCGTTTGGAGATCAGCCTCTCCCGCGCTGATTTCTTCGCCACGCCCACTGCCCAGGTGACCTTCCTCGTCTCCGGCTCAGGCACTCGTTACGGCCCCTACTCGGCGACCCAGCAGTCCATTTATTTCCACGAGGTCGAGGTGGAAGTGGACCGCGAAGACGGCGCCGTTGACGCCGAGCCCTACAATCCACACACGCACCCCGACCGGCCCGCCGACCTGCCCAACGAGAGCCTCACCCTCGAAAAGTGCTTCGCCCGCGCAGGCATCCGCATCACGCGCTCAGCAGGGACCAACACGATCAACACGACCGCCGCCGGCGGCAACAACCGCTGGAACTACCAGGAGCTGCACGACGCCATGGAAGCGCACTGGAGCGCCTTCGCCAATAAACCGCAATGGAAGATGTGGATCTTCCTCGCCGAGCTCGCCGACAGCGACACCCTTGGCGGCGTCATGTTCGACGGCGACATCGATGAGCCCGGCGGCGTTGACCGCCAGGGGACTGCCATCTTCACGCTCTGCCCGCATTTCCACACCTCGGGCGGCGCCTACCCTCAAGCCAATCCGCCCGCCGCGGCCGCCGCCAAGCGCGAACTCTTCTTCGACCTCATCCACGAAACCGGCCACGCCTTCAACCTCGCCCACTCCTTCCAGAAGACTTCGGTCTTCAACCCGGGCGATGCCGCGTGGAGTGCGCCGTCATGGATGCCGGTCACCAATCGCCCGCAGTCTCTCTCCTTCATGAACTACCCGGACTCGGCCTCGCCCGGCGCGGGCTACGCCGCCAAATGGTTCTACGACCAGTTCCGTTTCCGCTTCGACGATCAGGAGAATCTCTTCCTGCGTCATGCGCCCGACAGCTTCGTGCAGATGGGCAACTCCGCCTGGTTCCAGCATCACGGTCGTGTCGCGGAGTACACCCTCGATCCGCGACTGGAACTCACAGTCCGCACTCTCAGCCCCACAGTCGAGATCGGCGAGCCGGTCAACATCGAGCTCAAACTGAAGAATGTCAGTCAGGAGCCGGTGATCGCACACAAGGCGCTCGACCCCGCCGACGGGCTCGTCGAAATCGCCGTCACGTCGCCGAGCGGCGAGCGCAGGCCGTTTCTGCCCATGCTCCACACGCGCTGCGCCGTCGTGCCGGCGATCCTCGAGCCGGGCAAGTCGTTCTATCACGCGGTCTCGCTCACCGTCGGCCGGCTCGGCTGCCCGTTCAAGGCGCCCGGCACCTACCGCATCGAGGCCAGTTACTCGAACCGCGACGGAGCAACCGCTGCCGGCATCATGCACCTTCACGTGCGGCCTGCCCCCGACCTCGACACCGCACGCTCCGCAAGCGAGTTGTTCAACGCTCGCGTCGGCCGAGTCCTCTACATCGGCGGCTCGCGCCTGATGGAGGACGCCAACGATCGCATCGACTGGGTCCAGCAGCGTCTCGGAAAGAAACACCCGGCGGCCTACTTCCTGTCGAGCGTTCGCGCGCTGCCGCGCCACCGGGTGTACAAGCTTGTCGATCCCGAGTCCAAAAAACTCAAGCTGGGCGATTCCGATCCCGGCTATGTCGAGCGGACGCTCAAGCCCGTCGTCGAAAACGTCGAACTGGCATCCAATTCGCTCGGCCACATCCTGTTCCGCGCCGTCGTGGACGCCTACACCGACTGCGCCGCCGAAACCGGCAAGAAGGCGGTCGCCCGCAACGCGCAGAGCGCCATGCTGAAGCTCTTCGAGGCCCGCGGGGTATTACCGGCTGTCCTCGAGGCCGTGAAGCAACGCGTTCAGGCAATGAAGTAAGAGCCGCCGTATGCGGCTCACGCTCATTCCCAACGCAGAGCGGCCACTGCCGCCGCACCTCTGACGCCCATGAACGGGCCCGCGTCCGACAGCCGGATCGCGAGCCGGCGCTCGTTGTACGCGAGCACTCCCGCCGCCAGTGCCTGGTCCACCATCCGGGCCAGCTCGGAGTTCACCGCCGCGATCCCGCCGGCCAGCACAACGATCTCGGGATCGAGCAAGTGGATCGCCGGGACAAGTCCCTGCGCGATCGCGGCGGCATACTCACGCGGAGACGCCAACAAGCTGCGCGCTTCGGCCTCCATGCAGCCCGTTAATCCGCAGTTGCAGACTGCGGTCGATCCTGGAATACGAGTGTGCCCAAGCATCAGTCCCAACCCGCGGGCCCCGCGGAACAGGCGCCCGTCCACGATCGCGCCTGCGCCGATCCCTGTGCCCAGCGTCACGCACAAGGCGATCCGCGCGCTGCGCGCCGCGCCATAGAGCCACTCCCCGGCCGCTGCGCAGATGGCGTCGTTCTCCACAAACACAGGCAGGCCTGTTTCTTCCGCCATAGCGTCGCGCAGCCGTGCGCCCGTCCACTCTTCGAGGTTGCCGGTCGCGTGTAGTATCGCGCCAGTCTCCGAGTCCACCCAGCCGGCGGTGGCCACTGCGACAGCCTCGACCGGACGAGTTGACGTTGCCAGCGCCTGGCGCAAGATGCGTCGAACCTGCGCCAGCAACACAACCGGGCCTTCGTGCGTCGTGGGCTCCGACGCGGCGTCCTCAATCGTGCCCGAACGGGACACAACCGCAGATTTGATGTTGGTTGCGCCAAGATCGATGGCCGCTGTCCAGGCCGGGTGTCGCGCCGCGCCGATCGCCCGCGCGTACGCTCGAGCGATCTCGTGCGGTCTCGTGATCGCCGTTCCCACCACCACCGCCCACGCGCCGGCTTCCATCGCCGCTCGAGCCTCGCCCGGCGCTGCGATGCGGCCCTCTGCAATCACGGGCACAGCCAGCCTTCGCGCGAGCTCGGCAACAAATTCCGGCTCGAACGCGCCCGCGAATTGGGTCGTTTCCGCAGTGAAGCCCCGCATTGTGCTGAGCACAAAGTCCGCGCCGGCTGCCGCAGCCGCTTCCGCCTCCTCCACGGTGGCGATATCGGCCATTGCGGGCAGCCTCAGCTCCCGGCGAATCCGCCTCAACCGTTCCAGTGCGCCATGGCGGATGCCGCGAGCTGTGCAGTCGAGCGCGATCGCATCGGCGCCGGCCGCCGCCAGCGCCTGCGCGCGCTCGAATGCGGGAGTGATCAGGATCGCACCGTCGCCGATCGTCTCCTTGTGAATCCCCAGAATCGGTACATCCACCGCGGCGCGGATCTCCGCCACGTCTGCGGGGCCGTGCGCGCGAATGCCGCCCGCCCCTCCATCCACCGCCGCCCGCGCAAAGCGCGCCATCATCCCCGGGTTATAGAACGCATCGCCGGGCGAAGCCTGGCACGACACAATCAGCCTCCCGCGTGCGGACGCCCACCGCGATGCGGCCATCGTCAGCGGACCGCCGCCCGCTGCGCCGCCAGCGGCGAATTCTCCAGCGCTGAGCGAAGATCAGCCGTCTCTGCCTCCGTCAGCCGCCTGCGCGGCAACGCGCAAAACCCGCAATCCAGGCCCAGCCAGCGCAGCATCTCCTTCACCGCCGCGTGCACCGGGTACCGCAGCCCGATCGAAACGATCTCGTTGATCCGCGCCTGCACAGCCCGGGCGTGCGCCCAATCCCCGGCGCGCGCCGCGCGGTACAGCTCGACGAACCAGTGTGGAAGGACGTTATAGAAACTGCCGATCCCGCCGTCGGCGCCCATCAGCAGTCCGGCCACGAGGATCTCATCGTAACCGTTGAAGATCACCGCTCCCTGGCGCTTCAGCTCACCGAGCATGTAGAGGTCCATCGAAGTGAACTTCAAGCCTGCGACGTTGCGGATCTCGCAAAGGCTCATCAGATCGCTCAGCGACTTCGGCGCCGCGGCGAAGGCCGGAAAGTAATACACAATCAGGGGCAGGGAAGTCGCAGCCGCGATCGCCTCGTAGTAGCCCCGCACCTCCTCCATCGAATACGTCCCGGCCGGCGGCAGGCTGCTGACCGCGTGCGCGCCCGCGCCCTCGGCGTGCCGCGCCAATTCAACCGCCAGCGCCGTCGACGGCGCGCCGATGTGCGCCATCACCATGCGCCCCGGCGGCGTCAGCCGCACCGCGTGTTCGACGACGCGCTTGCGCTGTTCCGGGTTCTGTTGAAGCCCCTCCCCCGTCTGCCCGCAAACATAAAGGCCGCCGACTCCGGCACTGTACAAGAAGTCACAAAGTCGTTCGAACGCCCCTGGCAGAAACCCGCCCTCTTCGTCGAGCGGCGTCACCACCGCGGGCATGATTCCGGAGAATCGCACCGGCATACACACTCCCCCCTTCACCCGTTCTCCACCAGCGTCAGGAGATCTTCCGCGTTGGAGTTCAACAGCGCGCCGTATGAGCCTTCAATATGATTGCGGAAGGCCTCGCGGATCGCCGCCGGCCGGCGCGTCCGCAGCGCGGCGACCAGGTCCAAATGCGGGCGGGTTTTCCGCTGGTCCTCTCCTTGGATCCTGTGGAGCAGCCCGAGGAAAGCAAACAGCGGCGTCGTCACCTGGTCCAGTATCCGCTCCAGCGTCTGATTCCTCGAGAATCTCCAGATCGCTCGGTGAAATGCGGCATCCGCCTGGCTTACCTCGAAATAAGCGTTTTGCTCGATGCCCGCGGTAATCTGGGCGGACAAGTCCTCCAGCTCGGCGAATTCAGGCGCCTGCATGCGCTTCGCCGCCTCGATCGCCGCCATCTGCTCCAGCACCAGCCGGATGGCGAGCCGCTCGCGCACCTCCGTGGCCGACAGGTTCGTCACCGTGGTCCCCTTGTTGGGCATCTTCACCACCAGGCCGATCTGCTCCAGGTCCGTCAAAGCTTCGCGCACCGTCGCCTGGCTGACGTCAAGCTGCCGCGCCAGAGCGAGTTCACGCAAGGGCTCCCCGGGCTTCAGCTCCCCGGAGAAGATCGCGTCGCGTAGAATGCGCGCCACCTGGCTGCGCAGTGTGTCCGCCCGAACCGGAACCAGCAGGCTCATAACAATTAGTCTCTTTCATGCGGGCGGTGGGCGCCGGACTTGACAAGCGCGCCGCCCTCCTTCATACTCAGTGTACGATAATCGATTATCGATTACAACAATAATCTCGGGAGTCTGGCAGATGCACGGAAGAAAAACCATCGCGGCCGCGGCCCTCATGGCGCTGTCCGCCGGCCTTGCTCTATTCGCCCAGGAAACGCGCAGCATGATCTTTGGGCGCGTCCTCGATCCCTCCGCCGCCGCCGTCGTGGGTGCGAAGGTGGCGATCACCAACACGCAAACCAACGTCACGGTCCACCTCGTGACCAACGACACCGGCTACTACGAAGCGCCGCTCCTGCTGCCGGGCGACTACCAGGTCACCGTGCAGGCCGGCGGCTTCAAGAAGTTCAACCGCGGCGGCGTCACGCTACCCATCAGCACCCGCGCGCAGATCGACTGCACGCTCGAAGTCGGCAACATCACCGAAAGCGTGTCCGTCACCGCCGAAGCCCCGCTGCTGGAAACAAACGCCGTCTCCACCGGCCAGGTCATCGATCAGCGCAGCCTTCAGGACCTGCCAACGCTGAACAACAACCCGACGCTGCTCGCGCGCCTGGTGCCCGGAATCCAAACCACCGGCGGGGCGGCGGGCTACACCAATCCCGCCTTCACCCTCATCGGCTCCAGCTTCTCGGTCGCCGGCAACGTGGGCGGCAACGACTTCGCCATCGACGGCATTCCCAACAACGGGAACATCCGCCGCATGTCCTACCAGCCGCACACCGACGCCGTCCTCGAGTTCAAGGTCGAGACTTCGAACTTCGACGCCGCGGTCGGCCACAACTCCGGCGCCACCTTCAGTGTGATGACCAAGGCTGGCACGAATGAATTCCACGGCTCGGCCAGCGCCCAGCACTGGCGCAACGAGTGGAACGCCGCCAACTTCTTCGCCAAGAAGAATCACTACCAGCGCATCGCCGCGGCCGAAGCCGCCGGCAATACCGCCCTCGCCAACAGCCTCCGCGGCCAGAACATCAACCCCAACGGCCACTCCAACAATTACTCGGCCACCTTCGGCGGCCCCGTCGTGATCCCGCGCCTTTACAACGGCCGCGACCGCATGTTCTTCTTCGTCAGCTTCAGCGGACTGAAGGACCGCACCGCCGCCAACACCGTCTACTACAACCGCACCGTGCCTACCATGGAGAACCGCGAGGGCGACTTCGCATCTCTCCTCAACGTCGACGCCACTCGATACCAGATCTACGATCCTCTCTCGGTCCGCCCCGACCCCGCGCGTCCCACACACTACATCCGCGACCCCTTCTCCGGCAACCTCCTGCCTCGCTCACGCTGGAGCAACCCTACCTACAGCGCCTACACCAAACTGTTGCCCGTCCCCAACAACATGCCCACGAATCCCCGGGCCGAGCCGACGATCAACTACCTCGCCAGCCGGGTGCGCTGGAGATTCGACTACGACGCCTGGGCTGGCCGCTGGGATTACCAGGCCAGCGACAAGCACCGCCTCTTCGCCCGCGCCAACTACTGGACCAACGCCGAGCGCAACCAGGATTGGCTCTATGAAACCGTGCCCGGCATGGGAGAGCTCGCCGGACTTCGCACCGGCATTGGCGCCGGCGTCGATTGGGTCTTCACTCCGTCGGGCCAGACGGTCTGGAACTTCTCCTCCGGCTATCAGTATTTCAGTGACGCTGTCGAGGACAACCCCGTCCGCAAGATCCTGCCCTCCGCCGTCGGCCTCCCGAAGTACCTCGACCAGCAGGCGGGCGATTACTACACCATCCCGCAGATGAACTGGTCCGGCTATGACGGCATTGGCCGCAACTACTTCGGCCAGCCCAACCGCCACCCCAACATCTTCGCCAAGGCCGATCTCTCCAAGGTGATCGGCAATCACACGCTGCGCGCGGGCTTCAACAACTACCAGCTCTTCAAGACCACCTTCGGCTTCGGCACGGCCGGCCTGGTCACTTCCGGAGCCTTTTCGTTTGACAACTTCCTCACCCGCCGCTACGACGACACTCTCACCCCCGCGGGCAGCCTCGGCCACAGTTGGGCCGCCTACATGATGGGCCTCCCCTCGGGCCTCAACATCGGGACCTTCGACAGCGCCGCGCTCCACAACGCGCAATACGGCTGGTACGTGCAGGATGGCTGGCGCCTCTCGCCGCGCTTGACCATCAACCTCGGGCTGCGCATGGAGTACGAGACGGCTCCCACCGAGCGCTACGACCGCGCCATCGGAACCTTCAATCCCGAACTCCAATTGCCCATCGCCGCCGCTGCACAGGCCGCCTATGCTGCAAGACCCATCCCGGAGCTCTCCGCTTCGGCCTTCCGCGTTCTCGGCGGCTCCGAGTACGTCGGCAAGAACGGCGTTTCGCGCTCGTTCTGGAACAACGAGCTGATGTTCCTCCCGCGCGTCGCCGCCGCCTGGCAGCTCGATTCGAAAACCGTCGTCCGCAGCGGCTACGGCCTCTACTACGACACACTGAATGTCCGCGACTTCAGCTACGGCTTTCCAAATCAGTTCGGATACAACCGCGACACCAACACCGTCATCACCGACAACTTCGGCCAGACGTTCAATGCGGGCGACCCCTACAACGGCATCAGCCCGCTCACCGACCCCTTCCCCGTGCGGGCCGACGGCACGCGGTTTAACGCCCCGTTGCGCGATGCGCTGGGTGCGATGGCGGTCGCCGGGCGCGGCTTCAGCTACTTCCCGCGGGACATGAAACACGCGCGCCAGCAGCGCTGGCGGGCCGGCATCCAGCGGCAGCTCGGCTCCAGTAATCTCGTCGAAGTCGCCTACGCCGGATCATACTCCGATCGTGTCTATGTCACTCGATCCGTTCAGCCCTTGCCTGAACAGTATTGGGCCTCGGGCACAGTGCGCAACAACGACCTGGCGTCCAATCTCAACGCCAACGTCGCCAATCCCTTCTATATCGCCAACTTTGAGGCGCTGCGCACTTCGAACCTCGTCCTCTATCGGGATCTGAGCGCCAACGGATTCTTCACCAGCCCCACCATCCGCAAGAGCCAGTTGCTCCGCCCCTACCCGCATCTCAATGGGCTGACCGAGCAGTACTCGCCGCAAGGCGAGATCAAGACCCACGCAATCGAAGCTCGCTTCGAACGCCGCTTTTCCAGGGGCTTCAACCTCAACGCCGCCTATACCGGACTGCGCGGCCGTGCGCGCGACATCTACCTCAATGAGTTCGACCCCCTGCCCTCGTGGCGCGAGAGCCCTCAGACTCGCCCCCACCGCTTCACCGCCACCGGCGTCATGGAACTGCCTTTCGGCAAAGGAAAGCCGCTGGCATCGAGCGGCATCTGGGCCAACTTGTTCGGCGGCTTCCAGCTCGCCGGGACTTATGAATACCAACCGGGCGGACTGCTCAGCTTCGGCAATCTCTTCTATTACGGCGGCCTGTCTGAGATCACCAACGGCGAGCGCACGCTCGACCGCTGGTTCAACATCGACGCCCCCTTCGAACGCACCGCCGCCCGCGGGCCGGCCGCCTTCCACCGCCGCGTCTTCCCCGTGCACATCGACGGCCTGCGCGCCGACAGCACCAACATCTGGAACGCGAATATACAGCGCGAATTCCGCTTCACCGAGCGGATTCGCTTGCAGTTCCGCTTCGACGCCCTGAACCTGTTCAACCACACCACCTTCGCCGCGCCCGACACCAACCCGTTTTCCACGAACTTCGGTAAAGTGACAAACGTGACCGGGACGCCGCCGCGCTTCATTCAGCTCCAGGGAAAGATCAGGTTCTGATATGCTGCGGCGCCATTTCCTCGGGGCCGCCTGCTGTAGCATCGCGGCCCGCGCCCAATCCGGCCCGCCCCGCGGCTACTCCATCCCCATCGCCGATATCTCCGGCGAAACATCGCGCCAGGTTGTCGTCGACCGCAAGCCCGGGCAGTACCTCGGCCACCCCACCACCGTGCTCCTCGAAGACGGCCGCACAATCATCTGCGTCTACCCGGAAGGCCATGGCAAAGGCCCCATCGTCCTCAAGCGCAGCACCGACGGCGGCAATACCTGGAGCGAGCGCCAGCCCGTGCCGGCCAACTGGTCCACGTCGCTCGAAACGCCCACCATCCATCGCACCGTTGACCGCGCCGGCAAAAAGCGCTTGATCCTTTTCTCCGGACTCTACCCCATCCGCCTGTCCGTCTCCGAAGACGACGGCCGCACGTGGACGCCGCTCAAGCCCATTGGCGGCTTCGGCGGCATCGTCGCCATGGCCGACGTCATACGGCTCATGAACGGCGACTACATGGCCGTCTTCCACGACGACGGCCGCTTCATCGAATCGAAGCCGCGCTCCGAACGCCGCTTCCTCGTCTATAAAACTCTCTCCCGCGACGGCGGCCTCACGTGGAGCCCTCCCGCCGTGATCGCCCGCCACGCCGAAGCCCGCCTCTGCGAACCCGGGCTTGTCCGCTCGCCCTGCGGCCGGCAAATTGCGATGCTGCTCCGCGAAAACAGCCGCAAGTTCAACTCGTTCGTCTCCTTCAGCGACGACGAGGGCACGACGTGGAGTGAGCCGCGCGAGTTGCCCGGCGCCCTCACCGGCGACCGCCACGTTGCAAAGTACGCCAAGGACGGAAGGCTGCTGATCACCTTCCGCGATACGACTCATGAGAGCCCCACCAAAGGCGACTGGGCCGCCTGGGTGGGCCGCTACGACGACATCGTCCGCGGAAGCGAAGGCCAGTATCGCGTCCGCCTCATGAAGAACCACAAGACTGCCGACTGCGCCTACCCCGGCCTTGAACTGCTCCCCGACGGCACGTTCGTCGCCACCACCTACGGCCACTGGACTCCAAACGAACAGCCCTACATCGTCAGTGTCCGTTTTAAGCTGGAGGAACTTGACCGGCGCCGCGATCGCAAATAAACACGCCTGGCTCGTTGTCGCTCTGCTCTGGGCCGTCGCCCTGCTCAACTACCTCGACCGCCAGGTGATCTTCTCGCTCTTCCCGCTGCTCCGCGTGGATCTGCGCCTCAGCGACGTTCAGTTGGGACTGCTGGGCACGGCGTTCCTCTGGGTCTACGCCGCCTTCAGCCCGCTGGCCGGATGGATGGCGGATCGCTTCGGACGCCGCCGCGTGATCCTCGCGAGCCTCGCAATATGGTCGCTGGTTACCGCGGCCACTGCCTTGGCGCGCGGCTTTCCCGCTCTCGTCGCGATCCGCGGGCTCATGGGCATCAGCGAAGCATTCTACATTCCGGCCGGGCTCGCGCTCATCTCCTCGTGGCACGGCGAGCGAACGCGCTCCCGGGCAGTCGGCATTCACCAGAGCGGCATCTACGCCGGCATCGTCCTCGGCGGCTTCGGAGGCGCGTGGATCGGAGAACATTACGGTTGGCGTACGGTCTTCTGGCTGCTTGGCGCAATCGGGCTCGTCTACGCTGCCATTCTGCCGCTCCTGTTGCGCGAGGCGCGCTCAAACGCTTCAGCCGCCCACACCAGCGCCAACTTCGCCGCCTCCGCGCGTTCCGTCATCGGGCGCAAAGGATTCTGGCCCGTGCTGGCCGTTTTTACCGCGATGTCCATGGCAAGCTGGCTCGTTTACACCTGGATGCCGCTCTTCCTCTATGAGAAATTCAACCTCAGCCTCACCGCCGCCGGCTTCACCGCTACCTTCTACGTCCAGGTCGCCAGCGTGGCTGGAATCCTCCTCGGCGGCTGGCTCGCCGATTGGTTCGCTGCCCGCCACCCGCGAGGCCGCGTCTGGACTCAGGTGGGCGGACTCTGCCTGGCCGCGCCGTTCCTCACGCTCAGCGGCGTCACCGCGCAGGCGTGGGTGCTCTACGCGGCCCTCATCCTCTACGGCATCGGCCGCGGCATCTACGACTGCAACATCATGCCCGTCCTGTGCGATGTCGTTTCACCTGAGGAGCGTTCTACCGGCTACGGCCTCCTGAACTTCGCCGGAACCATCGCCGGAGGTCTGATCGCTTACGCCGCCGGGGCGCTCAAAGCCACACTCGGCATCGGCGCCGTCCTCGCCGCCGTTGGAATTGCGGTGTCCCTCTGCTCCGTGCTGCTCCTTCGCGTCCCCCAGGAGCGCTCGAATCAGGCGCCCTATCTTTAACCTGTTGCATCCTGAGGTGAGGAGCCCGACGACATGACCCCGACCCTCGCATTCCTCGCCGCCGGCGATCTCCATCTCCCTCTCTCGATGCTGCTCGTCTTCGGAGTGGCGAAGCTTCTCGCCGAACTCTGTGAGCGCATCCATATCCCCGGCGTCGTCGGCGGGCTGGTCGCAGGAATCATCCTCGGACCATCCGCCTTCGGCTGGATCTCCTACGACGAGCTCCTCCACACCCTCGCCGAATTGGGCGTCATGTTCCTGCTGTTCCAGGTCGGCCTCGAAATCAAGGCCACCGAACTCCTCCGCGTCGGCAAAACCGCCATGTTGGTCGCGGTTCTCGGAGTCGTACTCCCGTTCGTCCTCGGCTGGGGCATCCTCTCCCTCGCCGGACATCGCCAGATCGAGTCGATCTTCATGGGCGCCGCGTTGGTTGCCACCAGCGTCGGCATCACAGCCCAGGTCCTCGCCTCCAAAGGGCTCCTTGCCCACCAGACCAGCCGCATCATCCTCGCCGCCGCCGTCATCGATGATGTCCTCGGACTGCTGGTTCTTGCCGTTGTCTCCAGCATGGGCTCCGCCGCCGGCGTCGATATCCTCGGCATCCTCACTACCACGGTGGTCTCGGTCCTCTTCGTGGTCGCCATTGTCAAATTCGGAGCACGCACCGTCAACTTTGTCCTGCCCAGGCTCCGCGACTCCATGCGTGTCGCTGAAGGCGAATTCGCCCTCGCCGTCACTTTCCTCTTCACCATGGCCCTGCTCGCCACCTACTCGGGTATCGCCGCCATCGTCGGCGCCTTTCTGGCAGGCATGGCTCTCGCCGAATCCGCCTCGCATCGTGTCCACGTCCTGGCCCAAGGCGCTGGCGAGCTGATGGTCCCCTTCTTCCTGGCCTCCATCGGACTCCAACTGGACCTCGGGCCGCTCCGCGATCTCGAAACGATCGTGCTCGGCCTCATCATCGTCGTCGCCGCCGTGATCTCCAAGGCGATCGGATGCGGCGCCGGCGCTTGGAAGCTCGGCTTCCGGAACGCAACGCGCATCGGGCTCGGCATGGTGCCCCGCGGCGAAGTGGGCATGGTTGTCGCTCAGGTCGGACTGAAGAGCGGCAATATCTCCCAGGAAGTCTACGGCATCGCCGTCTTCATGGCCGTCGCCACCACTGTCGTCGCGCCGCCGCTCCTCAACCTCGCCTACCGCGACCTCGCCCGCGTGCCCCCGCCCGGGGAAGAGGAGGCGGTCCGTATCGGATAAACCGGGCTCAGCGCGCGCTGCGTGGCTGGTAGAACAGCAGCACGCCCGCGCCTACACGCTCGGCCGGCGTCATCGCCTCCGGCCAGAACTTCACACCCGCCGGCGCCTTCTCCCGCATCCCGAAGCGGTCCAATTTCAACACAGTCAGGCTCACCGCATTCCACCCCGGCCTCGGACCCTGCGGATCCAGGGCAACGATGCGCGGAAAACCGTGCACTGCCTCCAGATGCGCCACAATGAACGGGTCGAAGGCCACCTCCTGCGCGCCCAACTCCCTCAACCGCCGGCCCAGCCGCTTCATGTCCTGGCCCCAATCCAGATCCGAGTCCACCAGGATCTCCTCAGGCTTCGATCCGCCCAGCGCGTTGAAGTAAGGCAGGTAGTCCGGATGCGCCGCGAGCGATGTCGCGAGCATCCACAGCACGCCGGCGCCGAGCGTCCAGCGCGCCCAGCGCTTCTCACGCTCCAAGAGCGAGACCGCGGCCACGCCACCCGCCGCCGCGAATCCCGCGAATACAGGCAGTACGTGTCGCGTCCCGATATTGATCTTGCTGTAGAACGAAGCGAACAGCAGAATCCCGACTACGATGCTCAGCGGCATCCATGTTCGCGCCGCCCCGCGCCGCGGCATGAGCCACAAACCCGCGAGCGCCAGCCCGAGCAGAGGCAACGGCGTCTTTACCGCCAGCGCCACGAAGTAGTAATGCGCCCATCCCGTCATGCTCCACTGGCCCAACAGGTAAGTCGCATGGCCTTCCGCGTTGTGCTTCTGCGCTTCGAGGATTCCACGGAAGAGCTCAGGAGCGGGCAGCGTCAGGCTCCACTGCTCCACCTGGCCAACCGAGAATCGGAATCCTGCCCAAACGACGATCGCCGCCACGAGCATCGCTGTCAGTAAAGGCAGTGCGCGGCGCAACACCATCTGCCCGGCGTCCCTGATCCCGGGCCGGTCGCTCCACCACCACGCCGCCAGCGCCGCCCCGCTCACGGCCGGCAGGTAGGCAAGGCTCGTGAACTTCGACAACACCGCCAGCCCCGCCCCAACGCCGAATAGTGCGGACCTTCCCCACGTGGGCGACTCCGCCCATCGCCAGCTCGCATACAGCGCTGCCAGCAGCGTCGCTGTCAGCGCCATGTCCGTCGTCGCCAGCCCGGCGTGAGCGAGCACTGGCGGAGTCATCGTGAACAGAAACACCGCCGCCATCGCTTCCCTCGTCCCCCCCGCCCAGCGCGCCATCAGATACACCACGGTGCAGGCGAGCCAGAAGAAAGGCAGAATCCCCGCTCTCGCCAACGCCAGCGTCTTGTCGTACGCGCCCTGACCGTACAATATCGCCGCGCCCTCGTTGTACATCCCGGGCCGTCCCCACCCGCGAGCCC
The DNA here is from genome assembly GCA_964472745.1 of uncultured Solibacteraceae bacterium. Lineage (GTDB taxonomy): Bacteria > Acidobacteriota > Terriglobia > Bryobacterales > Bryobacteraceae > CAYYNC01. The sequence continues at coordinate 8 of CAYYNC010000018.1, read as the reverse complement.
CACCTAGC
>CAYYNC010000017.1:0-109351 GCA_964472745.1 uncultured Solibacteraceae bacterium | reverse complement strand
TGTTCCGCCCTACGGATGACCGCCGCGCCACACGTCAGGCGGTTGCCGCGTTCCTGGATCTGCTATTTCAAGAGCGCGCGATTGAACCATTGAGCAAATACGCCCAGCCAGCGCAGGAAATTCGTGATTCATGGTTTCGGTGCTTGATGCCCCAGGTGCAGGACGACGAAGTGGTGCGACTGCTCGCGCAGCGGCGCTATGTCATTCTCCAAGGCCCTCCCGGAACGGGCAAGACCCGCATGGCGCGTAACATCCTGCATGACTGCTACCAGGGCCGTGGCCGTTCTATTCAGTTCCATCCGAACACCACGTATGAGAACTTTGTTGGCGGGCTGGCGCCGAAAAGCATAAAGGGGGAACTTGGCTTCCGCTTTGAACCGAAGCTTGGTTTCCTCATGGAGGCTGCCAAGGCGGCGCTCGAGGACCCGAGCCGCGATTACCTGCTCCACATTGACGAGATCAACCGCGCCGACCTTGCCAAAGTGCTGGGGGAGGCGATCTTCCTCCTCGAAGCAGAGGTTGAACGCGAACGGACGATCGACCTCCCCTACCATTTTGGCGAGCCGTTCGGCTCTAGCCTCAGCTTGCCTCCAAATCTCCACATTCTCGGGACGATGAACAGCGCCGACCGCAGCATCGCCATCGTTGACATCGCCGTGCGTAGACGCTTCGCTTTCATCTCCCTGTGGCCCAGCGCACGAGTCGTGGAGGAGAACGGGTACGGTCTCTCTATGGAGGCCTTTCAGCGACTGCTCTCCATTTTCGTCGAGCACGCTTCCGAGGACGCGTTTACCCTCATTCCGGGCCACTCCTACTTTTTGGCCGGGGACCATGAGAGTGCGATCACCAAGCTTCGGACAAGCCTCGCGCCGCTGCTCAAGGAATACCTGGCCCAAGGCTACGTGGCGGGATTCGCGGAACATATTCGGAGCTACCTGCAATGGCTCGAAGGCCGCTGCGCACAGCCGGGCGACTGAGCACGTCGGGGCTCATTCACGAATCGCGCGAAGTCTGTCTCGAGGTTGAGGACTACGGCGTCCTCCGCAAGCCGGCCGCGGATTTGTTCAACATCGGCCGCGACAGGGATGCCTCCGCCCAGGCTGCCAGTCTGGCCGGGCAGTTCGTAACCCAGAACAGGTCTTTGCTCGCGCGCATGGGCGTGGAGATCGACCGCGACTTTGACGGCAGCGAGGTATTCCTCCTCCTCAGCGCCACCAGCATTGTCGGGGCGATCCCCCTGATCTCCCCATTGACCGCACGTGCGGACTACGGGCTCGTCGTACGCCCACGATTCCCCTGGGCCGGCATCGGACCCATGCTGGCGGAGATGGGCTGGCGTGTCTGCCCTGAGCCGTTGCGCCTGCCGCTGCTGAAGCGGTCCGAACGCCGCGTGCCGCCATGGGTGATCTCTTTCATGGTGCTCGCGCGGCTCAAGGCGTTGCTGGATCGGCTGGACCGGCGGTTTGAATTCGTAGCAGAGGAGCGTCCTGCCCCCAAAGGAACGGTCGATTGGGAGCAGTATGCGCGGCGGAGCTTTGCCTCCGGGCGCCTCCTTGCCGTCCCCTGCCGCTTTGTTGACCTTCGGGACGACCGTCATCTCAAGGGCGCGATCCGGTTCTCAATCGAGCGCCAATTGCAGTCGCTTGAGACGCAGCGCGAACACGGGAGTCATATCCACCGCTTGATTCTGTTCGCCGAGCAGTTGCTGGTTCGGGTTCGAAGCTGTGCATCGCGCCGCCCTTCTCCGCTGGAATACGAGAGCTGGCTTCGCCGCCCCTTGAGACATGAGGCTTTTCTTGAGGGGCTCCAAGCCATCGAGTGGACCGTCGAAGAGCGCGGCTTGGCGGGCTTGAGCGATCTCGAAGGAATCCCCTGGCGTCTGCCGATGGAGCAGTTCTTCGAAGCCTGGGTGGAAACCGTACTCTCGGTTGTAGCGCGCCAGACCGGTGCACAGCTCAGATCGGGCAGAAAACTGGAAACCGTCTCGCCCTTGACCTGGGACCCGCCCTACGTCGGCTCGCAACGGTCCTTGCGGCCCGATTTGCTTCTCCAAACCGGAGCGTGGACCGCGGTTGTCGACGCCAAATACAAGCGCCACTGGGAAGAACTGGCCGTCAGCGGTGGGAATGAGAGCGACGGACGACTGCGCGAAGATCACCGCCATGATCTGCTGCAAGCGCTCGCCTACGCCAATTTGCCGGAATCCTCTCAGACGGCGTGCTGCCTCGTCTATCCCTGCACTCTCTCCACTTGGGAATCCCTCCGGGAGCGCGGTCGGCTCTTTTACAAGGCTCAATTGCCCGTTCGCACGCGCAGCATTCACATCTGGCTCACGGCCGTGCCGATGCACGCCGATCCTGTGCGAGTGGCCGATCCCTGGGTGCGCGAAATCAGGGCGCTTGCGTAAGCCGCGGCAAAGCTGTGCAGCCCCCCTGTTATCCTGAAAGTTTGTGTGCGGAATTGCGGGTTACACCAAGCTGGACCATCCCGTTGAATCAGGGCGGATCGGGCGGCTGATCGATTCCATCAAACATCGCGGGCCGGACCAGCGGGGATTTCATGAGAGCCCCTTGGCCGCGCTCGGCACGGCGCGGCTGTCGATTCTCGACCTCGCGCACGGCAACCAGCCGATGTACGAGCGCGATGGCGACATCGTCATCGCCTACAACGGCGAAATCTACAATCACGCCGAGTTGCGCCGCGAGCTCGAATCGCGCGGCCACTCGTTCACAACCACCTGCGACACCGAGGTCCTTCTCAAGGGCTTCGTGGAGTGGGACCTCGCGGTCTTCGAAAAACTGCGCGGCATGTTCGCCGTCGCCCTGTGGACGGAATCCGGGCGCCGCCTTGTGCTCGCTCGCGACCGCATGGGCATCAAGCCCCTCTACATCTACCATCGCGGCCGCGATCTCTACTTCGGCAGCGAGCTCAAATGCATTCTGGGCCACCCCGAAATCCCGCGGCGCATCGACCTCAACGGGCTCAGTTATTACCTTTCGCTGAACTGGGCGCCCGCGCCGTATACGCTCATCCAGGGCCTCGAAAAACTGCTGCCCGGCGAGCTTCTGGAGTGGCGTGACGGTCACATCATGCGGCGCCCGTACTGGAATCTGCGTTTCGCGCCGAATCACAAGTGGACCGTCGAAGATGCCAAGCAAGAGCTCGACCGCCTGCTGCGCGCCAGCGTCCGTGAGCACCTCATCTCCGACGTGCCGCTTGGGGTGTGGGCTTCCGGCGGCATCGATTCTTCCACCGTGCTCCACTACGCCGCCGAAGCCGTCCCAAAGCTGAATACCTTCTCCATCTCGTTTCTCGGGCACGGTCACGACGAGAGCCCCTGGTTCCGCGAAGTTGCCGCCAAGTACGGCGCCAACCACCACGAGTTCGACCTCAATCCAAGCGAGGACATCGAGGGCGCCATCCACGAGATGGCCTATTACAGCGACGAGCCTTCAGCCGATGCCGGCGCGCTGCCGGTATGGTTTTTGTCAAGGATGACGCGCCGGCACGTGACCGTGGCGCTCAGCGGCGAAGGCGCCGATGAGCTGTTCGGCGGCTACTACACTTACCTCGCCGACGCGCTCGCGCCGCGCCTGAGAACCTGGCCGGCTTGGATTCGCAGGCTGGGCCTGAACGCTCTTCGCCTCTGGCCTGTCTCCGACGACAAGATCAGCTTCGAGTACAAGGCAAAGCGCTTTCTCGAGGGTTCACTCCTCCCGCCCGCGCACGCGCACCTCTTCTGGAACGGCGCATTCAATGAAGCTCAAAAGCGGGCTCTCTATCGCGCCGCGCGCTATCCCTCCCCGGGCGAGCTCATCAATACGCTGCCCACCGAGGCGTTCCTCTGTGGTGAGCTCAACCGCTACCTCTGGCTCGACCAACGCTACTACCTCGCCGACGACATCCTCTACAAATGCGACCGCATGTCGATGGCGCATTCGCTCGAGGTCCGCCCGCCGTTCCTCGACCACCGCATCGTGGAGTTCGCCGCTACCCTGCCTGAGCATTTGAAGGTGAAGGGAGGCTCGCTCAAGTTCATTCTGCGCGAGCTGATGCGCGGCAAGCTCCCCCAGAGCGTACTCACGCGCCGCAAGGAAGGCTTCGACATCCCCGCGCACCGCTGGTTCCGCGGCCCCTTGCGCGGGCTGATGGAGCAGACGCTCTCGCGCGAGCGCGTCGCCGCGACGGGCTTATTCGATCCTGAAGCGGTCGAGAAGATCAAGCGCGATCACCTGAACCGCCGCGCCAATCTCGGCTACCCCCTGTGGGGCCTCGTGACACTGTTTCTCTGGATCAGGAGATGGAACGTACAGACCTCCGCTATCGAACGCTGATCGTCCTCGCCTTCGCCGCGGCGATCTATCCCGGCACGCTCCTCGCGCCGCCGCATCTCATGGACGACGTTGACGCCGTCCAGGCGCAGATCGCGCGCACGATGCTCGAATCCGGCGACTGGGTGACCGCGCGGCTCAACGGCATCGCCTATCTTGAGAAGCCCCCGCTCATCTACTGGATGATCGCCTGTTCCTACGCGCTTTTCGGCGTCCACGATTGGACCGCGCGGCTGCCCCTGGTGCTGGGCGTCATGGCGCTGATAGTGCTGACCACGGCCTTCGGCCGTTGGGCCTTCGGAAAGCGCGAGGGCTTCTATGCGGGCCTGGTTCTCTCCACGGCGATCGGGCTGTTTCTGTTCACCCGCGTCCTCATCCCCGACGTCATCCTCACCGCGACCATCGCTCTGGCGCTCTGGGCGATGATGCGTGCGCTCGACGCCGGCGAGCCACGCCCGCGCCTGTGGGCCGCGATCATGGCCGCCTCCATGGGAACCGGCCTGCTGCTCAAAGGCCTCATCGCTCTCGTCTTCCCGCTGGCCGCCGGCGCGCTGTGGCTGTTCTTCACCGGACAACTCTTCGAGCGCCGCACCTGGCAATCGCTCCGTCCGTTCAGCGCGCTCGCCATCATCGCACTCATTGCCGCGCCCTGGCACATCCTCGCCACGCTGCGCAATCCGCCTTACTTCGATTTCTCGATGGAGTCGGGCCCCGGCAAGTACCGCGGCTTTTTCTGGTTCTACTTCTTTAACGAACACCTCTTGCGCTTTCTCAACAAGCGCTGGCCGCGCGACTACAATACGGTGCCGCGCCATCTCTTCTGGCTTTTTCACCTGCTTTGGTTCTTCCCCTGGAGCGCGGCTTTCCCGCGGCTGGCGAAACTGCGCTATCGCGGTACGGACCGGGCCTCCCGCGCGCGCATGCTCTTCTTGTGCTGGGCCGGGTTCATCCTTGTGTTCTTCACGTTCTCGACAACGCAGGAATACTATTCGATGCCCGCCTACCCGGCGCTCGCGTTGCTGCTCGGGTGCGCGCTGGCGGAAGGCTCCGCGTGGATCCGCAACGGACTTCGAGCCGCCGGCGGCATCGCCGCGCTCGCGCTCGCTGCGGTGCTGTTCATTCTCGCAAATGTCTGGAACCAGCCCGCGCCGGGAGACATCTCGCGCGCGCTCAGCCAGAACCCGGAGCTCTACACGCTCTCGCTCGGGCACATGGGCGACCTGACTCTAAAGTCGTTCGCCTACCTGAAAAAGCCGCTCGTGCTTGCGGCGCTGGCATTCGCGGCCGGCGCCTTCGCCGCCTTCAAGCTCCGCGGACATTCCGCCATCCTTGGCCTGGCCGCGATGCTGGTGCTCTTCTTCAACGCCGCGCGCGTCGCGATGATCGCCTTCGACCCCTATCTCAGCTCACGTGCGCTCGCGGACTCCCTGCGATCGGCGCCGCCCGGCAAAGTGATCTTCGACAACCAGTACTATGCGTTCAGCTCAGTCTTCTTCTACGCCGACGTGAAGCGGGGGATCCTGTTGAACGGGCGCGTGAATAACCTCGAATACGGAAGCTACGCCCCTGGCGCCCCGGACGTCTGGCTCAATGATGGAACATTTCCCGCCGTGTGGAACTCCGCGCAGCGAACGTATCTTTTCGTCGAAGGCCCCTCCGTTCAGCGCGTCGAGAAGCTCGTGGGCAAGGCGGCGCTTCACCTGGTGCGCGAGAGCGGAGGTAAGTTTCTGTTCGTGAACCAGCCCTGAAGGAGGAAGATGAAGGTCGTCATCGACGCCACGCCCCTTCTGCTCCGCAGCGCGGGGGTGAAGAGCTATCTCTATCACTGGATCTCCGCGCTGCGGGACCAGGCGGGCGACGACGCGATCGGCCTCTTCCCATGGATTCCTGCCATCGGGCCGCTGGACCACGAGCGCAGCGTCGCCTCGCGGCCGGCGACTCTGCTGGGCATCGCGGCGCTTCACGCCTCGAACTATCTGGGCCTGCCCACGCCCGGCTGGATGAGCCGCGGCGCTGACATCTTCCACTGCTCGAACCAGGTCCGCCGCCCGCCGCGCCGCTGCCTGTGGACCGCCACGCTTCACGACGTTACCTGCTGGACGTTGCCTGAGATGCACACGCCCGGCAACATCCGCGCGGATCGCCGCTTTGCGCGCGAGGTCCTCGCTCGCGCGGCGGCGGTGATTGCAGTGAGCGAATCGACGCGGCGCGACGCGATCGAGCATCTCGGGCTGCACCCGGACCGCGTCGTCACCATCCACAACGGCGTGGCGGAAGCCTTTTTCCGGGCGGATGGCAACGACGCCTCCCGTGTGCGTGCAAAGTTGCAGCTCGCAAAACCTTTCGTGCTATCGCTCGGGACGATTGAGCCGCGAAAGAACATCGACCGATTGCTCGATGCGTGGCTTACTCTCCGCCGCGACGTGCGCGAGGCCCACGAGTTGGTGATTGCCGGGCCTGCGGGCTGGGCTTCCGCACAAACACTCGCCCGCCTGGAATCGCGACCGCCGGGTGTCCGCCGCCTGGGTTACGTGCCGGAAGCCGACCTGCCGGGCCTCCTCCGCGGCGCGACCCTGCTCGCTTACCCCTCTCTCTATGAGGGCTTCGGCCTCCCGCTCGCTCAGGCGATGGCCTGCGGAGTGCCCGCGGTCACCTCCAACGTGAGCTCGTTGCCTGAAATCGCGGGCGGCGCCGCACGCCTTGTCGATCCTCGCAGCGCGGACGAAATCACGGCCGCACTCGACGTGTTGCTGAGCGACCCCGCAGAGCGAGCCCGCCTCGGCGCCCGCGGGCGCGAACGGGCTCTTCAGAACTTACGCTGGCCGCTCGCGGCCGAAAAGTCCCTGGCGCTCTTCCGCCGGCTCTAGTCCAAGCTCCTCCCAGGGCGCCCGATCTCGTGGAAGCGCCCTGCCGCCTGCCCAGGTTCAGCGCGCGACACACCGTCCGCCGGAACTCCATCCGCCGCCTCGACGCGGCTCTTCGGAGAATCCGATGCCAGGTCGCGGCATCCTCCGGGGCGGGCGATGTTGACGCGGCGCTCCCGATCTGCCTCAATGCAAAGTGCATCATGCGATCGATTGAACTGCTTCAACCCGGCCGAATTGTCGTTGGGCGGGGATGCTCCGCGGACGCGGCGCGGGCGCTTGCGGGCGGCGGCACGCGGCGGGCGTGGATTGTGACATCGCCGGCGACAGCGGGGATGGCGCGGGAGTTTGCCGCGAACGCGGCGGGCGTTGAGTGCGGGATCGACGACGCAATCCACTCCGAGCCCACGCTGGCGATGTTTGAGGCCGCGCTGGCGCGGGCGCGCGCGTTCGGCCCGGACACCGTTGCCGGGCTCGGCGGAGGGAGCGCTCTCGATGTCTCGAAGCTTGTCGCTGCGCTGCTCGATGGCAGGCAGGCGGTGCACGAGGTGATCGGCATCGGGCTGCTGCGCGGGCGCGCAGCAAGGCTGATCTGTCTTCCGACCACCTCGGGCACGGGCAGCGAGGTCTCGCCGAATTCGATTCTGCTCGATGAGGCGGAGGGATTGAAGAAGGGCGTGATCAGCCCGTTTCTGGTTCCCGATGCGGCGGTGATCGATCCGCTGCTCACGGTCACAATGCCGCCGGCGGTGACCGCGGCGACGGGCATCGACGCTCTCGCGCACTGCATCGAGGCGTTCGCGAACCGGTTCGCGCATCCGCTTGTGGACACGTACGCCATTGAAGGCATTCGCCGCGTGGGGCGGTTCCTCGAGCGCGCGGTCCGCGACGGAGGCGACCTCGAAGCGCGGGAGGAGATGGCCGTCGCCAGCATGTACGGCGGGCTCTGTCTCGGCCCGGTGAACACCGCCGCGGCGCACGCGCTGGCTTATCCGCTGGGCAGCGAGTTTCATGTGGGGCACGGCGTGTCGATCGCCGTGCTGCTTCCGCACGTGCTCGAATTCAACCTGGGCGCGGCGCCGGAGCGCTATGCCGCGATCGGCGAGGCGTTCTGCGGCCGCGCGGAAGGCAATGCCCTGGTGCAAAGGACTCGCGAGCTTTCGGCGGCGTGCGGGATCCCGTCCAGCCTCAGCAAGCTGGGAATCACGGAGAAGGACATCGAGCGCATGGCCGAAGGAGCGCTGAAGATCACGCGGCTGCTGAAGAACAATTTGCGCGAGGTGACCCTGGAAGACGCGAAGTCGGTTTACTTCGCCGCGCTGCGCTGAAGCTCGCGGTCTGCGGCCTGCGCGGTCGCCATGACCGCCTGAATGATCTCGCGCTCGCGGTCGGGGTTCATGCGCACGGCGGGAGCGGAGACGCTGATCGCGGCGGCGACTTTGCCGGACGGCATGTGGATGGGCGCGCCGAAGCAGATGCCGCCGCAGACGGCTTCCTCGCGGTCGACCGAATATCCGCGCTCGCGAATGCGGGCGTATTCGTCGAGCAGTGAGCGGCGTTCAACGATGGTGTTCGCGGTCCGGCGCATGAGGCCGTACACTTCGATCATCTCGTCGATCAGCGCCGGCTCCTGGAACGCAGTGATCGCTTTGCCGAGCGAACTGCAATGCGGAGGCAGCACGCGGCCCACTTTGTTCGTCAGGCGGACTTCCTGAAACGTCTCCACGGTGTCGATCACTCGCGCCTGGTTGCCGAACAGGTAGGCGATGGTGGCCGTTTCGTCGAAGCGCCGGGCGAGCGCCTCGATGTAAGGGTGGAGCATGACGCGCATTCGCGCCGCGCGCTCGTGCAGCTTGCCGAAGATGAGGCGGTCGGGCAGATGGTAGGCGCCGTCGGCGTTCTGCTCGAGGTAGCCGCGGCTTTCGAGTGTCAGCAGGATGCGGAAGAGAGAGGATTCCGGCAGCTTGACGAGGGCGGCGATTTCTTTCAGGTTGAGGGTCACGTACTCGTCGGTGAAGCACTCGATGACGTCGAGAGCGCGTCCGATGGCTTTGAGGTGATACTGTTCCCCCCACTGCTTCTGCCCGGCGGCGGAAGAGAGCCGCTTGGGGCGCCGCCTGCGCTTTGACGCGACCGGAGGCGGGTGTTTGGGCATCTCATCCAAGATAGCGGGGATTGACGGAGGGAGTCAATGGAAAAGCCCAGGATTGAGAATTAGGGTTGACAAGTTTCAGGCCGGCTGCGCGGGTCTCGGGGGAGGCGGCAGCACTCGCACCGCTGGATGTTGGGTTTGGATCGATAGGCCCGAGGCCCATCGGGCGGGCTAAGGCGGGCCAGGAGGCCGCCTCCACGAAGCAGGTTAAAGGACCTGAATACTGTTCTCTTGGATATAATTGGAGCCTGCGACCCAATCCCGAGTCCTGCTGAAAGCATTAGCTTAGTTGAAATCGGAGAGAAACATCCGGCCCGCGGTTCTGGGGGCCTTTCTGCTTTCCATCGCTATGAGCGCTGCGGCGCAGAAACCCAATGCGGCTTACGAGCTGCACATTCATCGCGCGCCTTCGCCCATCGTCATCGACGGCAGCGCCCATGAGCCGGCGTGGGAGCCGGCCGAGGTCGTGACGAATTTCTGGAGGGTCCTGCCGATGGACACCGGGCGGGCGACGGTGCGCACCGATGTCCGCATGGCCTACGACGACCACCAGTTGTACCTGAGCGCCATCTGCTACCACAGCGACGTGCCTGGACCCTATCTGGTCGAGTCCCTCCGCCGCGACTGGTCGTTCGGCAAGAACGACAACTTCATCTTCTTCCTCGACACTTTCGACGACCAGACCAATGGGTTCACTTTCGGCGTCAACGCCGCCGGCGCCCAGTGGGACGGCCTGTTGTATGAAGGCGGCAAAGCGAACCTGAGTTGGGACAACAGGTGGACCTCCGCGGTGCGGACATACGATGACCGCTATGAGCTGGAGATCGCCATCCCGTTCCGCAGCATCCGCTACAAGAACGGCATCACGCGCTGGGGCGTCAACTTCAGCCGCCTCGATCTGAAGACCGCCGAGAAGTCGTCGTGGACTCCCATTGCCCGCCAGTTTCCCACCGCGGCCCTGGCCCTGGCCGGCGTGCTGGTGTGGGACGAGCCTCCTCCGCCCGCGGGCCCAAACATCTCGTTGATCCCTTATGCACTCGGCGACGTCAGCCGGGATTACGAAGCAGCCGGGCCTCTGGAGACGCGGCGCGATGCCGGAATGGACGGGAAAGTCGCCATCGCCTCGGCTCTCAACCTCGACGTCACCGTGAATCCCGACTTCTCCCAGGTGGACGTCGACCAGCAGGTGACCAACCTCGATCGCTTCGAGTTGTTCTTCCCCGAAAAGCGCCAGTTTTTTCTTGAAAACGGCGACCTGTTTACAAACTTCGGCTATGCCGCCATCCGCCCGTTTTTCAGCCGGCGGATCGGCCTCGGCGGCGTCCCGATCCGCTTCGGCGCGCGCCTGAGCGGCAAGCTGAACAGAGATTGGCGGATCGGCGTGATGGACATGCGCACCGGGGCGCAGGAAGAGGCCGGCGTGCCGGCGGGCAACTACGCCGTGTTCGCGCTGCAACGGCGCTTCTTCTCCCGCTCGAACGCCACCGTGCTGCTGGTCGACAAGGAGTCATCGGCGCGCGAGGTCCGGGGATTGCCGGCGGCGCCGTCGTATTACGACCGCAACCTCGGGGTCGAATACAACCTGGCGTCGGCGAACAACCTTTGGACCGGCAAGCTTCTTTATCTCAGGTCGTTCTCCTCCTTGGCTCGCGCGGGCGGCGATGTCTATGCGGGACATTTGCAATACTTCAGCCGCCGCTGGCTCATCAGCGGGCAGATGGAGAACGTCGATCCGGACTACACCGCGGAAGCCGGGTACGTGCCGAGGCGCGGATTTCGCCGCGGTCTGGCCACCGTCGGCTACACTTTTCTGCCAGAGGGCGGCGCCATCCTGAGCCATGGCCCGATGCTGAACAGCAGCAATTTCTTCGACTGGTCGGGGCGGCTCAGCGACTACGAGACATCGCTGGGTTATTCCGTTACGCTCCGAAATCAGAGCGTGCTCTCCTCCTCCGCGGGCGCCAGTTATGTCCGCCTGCTGCAACCTTTCGATCCCACCAACTCCGGGCGCGAGAAGTTGAACGCCGGCGGCAAGCATACGTGGAAGTTCTGGACGTCGAAGTTCGACTCCAAGCCGCAGAGCGTGCTGCGCTATGAGCTGTCCTCGCTGTATGGGGGCTATTACGCCCGCGGAACGCGGCTGAACCTGGCCGGATCGATCGGCTACCGTTTCCAGCCGTTCGCCGCGCTGGCCGGCGCGGTGAGTTACAACGACCTCCGTCTTCCCCGGCCATGGGGGCGCAACACCTTCTTGCTCATCGGCCCGCGCTTCGACGTCACGCTGACCAACACGCTCTACTTCACGGCATTCATTCAGTACAACGAACAGCAGAACAATCTGAACGTGAACACGCGCGTGCAGTGGCGCTACAAACCCGCGTCCGACGTGTTCCTGGTCTGGACGGAGAACTACCTGCCCGACGCCCTGCCGCCCGGCCGGAACACGCCCGCGTTCCTTTCGTTGCGCAATCGAGCGCTTGTGCTCAAGTGGACGTACTGGTGGAATCTTTAGCGTCATGACAAGGCAGGCCGAGGGCGCTTGGAGCGGACCGGCTGCTTGCGCCTGGCGGGCGATCCGGAGATCGCCGTTCACACTCGACGCCCCCCGATTGTTTCCGGTTTGCCGGCGAATCGCGAGCCCGCGGATCGCCTGCTTTAGAGATGAGGTTGAGGGCAACCAACTACGCTGCGCAGGAAGCTGAATCCGCCGGCGGTAATCCGCCCCAGATCACAACATCCGGGCAAAGGTCGGCGCCTCCCGGCCAAACCAAGGTCCCATCCTCGGCCCGTACCTGGCGGAACTGCTCTTCGTCCATTCGGATGGGGTCAAAGACCGGGCCGTTCAGAAGGGGGCGCAGGTCTCGCTGCACGACTTCGCCCGTTGTCAACGTGAGCTCTACGTTGAATCCGTTGAGCGGTTTCACCGAGGAGATCCGAACCAATGTCATCGTTGTGCTCCCGCTTCTCTCAGTCTAATGGGGCTGTCGGGGCCGGGGGCACGCCCAGGCGGACGCTTTCCCAGTTCAATCGAAGTTCCACTCGATGGAGGGCCGCCCACTCCAATACCAGCGCCGGCGCCCGCTGTGGCAGCTCTCCGCGCAGCATGGCAAGGGTGTCGATTCCGATCAACGCCTCGTGTTCGCCGTAAACCGCGCGAAAATGCGCTGGCTCGTGGTCGTTGTAGTAGAACCGAATGGAGATTCCGAAGAATCGGGACACTTCCGGCTTACGCGCTCTGATTGTGTCTGGCTGCGCCAACTTCCGGATCTCGCGCGATCCGGAAGTTGACGAACTCAGGACCCGCCCGAACTGCAATGCTCTTGCCTGGCGGAACGCAGGTTGGCTCGAAGCCAACCATGCCGCGGGATCGCGGGGCGGGCTTATCGAGACATCGATTGCAGCGCGGGGGCTCGACTTCCGCGCTCTCGTGGGGACCGCTTTGGACCGGCCGACCCCAACCGCTGGAGACTCGCGCCCGCAGGACGGAATACACTGACAAAGAGCGCCTCCTCCTCACTTCAGGCTGCGTCAGTCCGGACGGCGATCGCGGGGGGAGCGGTGCGAAAGACCAATACGACATGAGACTTCTTGCCTTCCTCACATCCTCAGTCGTTTTGCTGACGCTTCCCGCCGGCTCCCAGAGCGGCGGCGAGAACTCGTACGTCAATTCGATCGGCGTGCGCATGGTGAAAATTCCGGCGGGTAGTTTTCGCATGGGGAACGACCGCCCCACGCCGCCGGCGCTGCTCGGCCAGTTCGAGCTGCTGGAGAACGGCGACTACGACGAGAAACCGGTGCACGAGGTCCGCATCTCGCGCGATTTCTACATCTCGGAGATGGAGATCACGGCGGAGCAGTTCGCGCGGTTTCGATTCGATCATGCGGACACGGGCCGGTTCTCGCCGTCGGCGTCGGGCGTCACATGGCACGACGCGGTGAAGTTCACCGAGTGGCTGAGCCGCAAGGAGAAGAAGAACTACCGGCTGCCGACCGAGGCGGAGTGGGAGTATGCCGCGCGCGCCGCGACGGCGGGCCACTTCGCGACGGGCGACCGGCTTCCGGCGGACGGCGAAGCGAACGCCTGGGGCGTGAAGAACATGCACACGGGCGTGGCGGAGTGGGTGCTCGACTGGCACGGCATCTATCCGCCCGAGCCGCAGACCGATCCGGTAGGACCGGCGTCGGGGTGGTCGCGCGTGGTGCGCGGCGGCGGGATCATGGGCGCGACGCGCGGGGAGTGGAAGACCGACCTCGCGCTGCCGTTCTACCGGCGGTCGGCGAACCGCGCCAGCGCTCCGCCGGAGTATCGCGGCCACCACAACATCGGCTTCCGCATCGTCGAGGCGCCGATGCCGCAGACGCCGCACTGGGAGAGCGATCCGAAGTTCCCGCAGCAGTTCGTGAAGCAGACGGCGCAGTACGCCAAGGAGGGACCGGACCCGAAGCGGCCGTGGTTCCGCACGCGCCCGCTTGTGCCGATTCCGCCGGAGAACGCTCCGGAGAAGGCGATTCTCGCGGCTGGCGTCGATCCGTCGGTGCTGGGGCATCTGCATTCAGGCGGCGTGGCTGTGTGCCCGAACGGCGACCTGATCGCGGCGTGGTTCACGTCGTCGACGCCGGCGACGGAGTACGAGCCGAACGCGACGATTGCGTTCACGCGGTTGCGCTACGGCAGCGAGCAGTGGGACATGCCCGAGGGCTACTACGACTTCGCGGATGTGAACGATCAGACATCGCTGCTCTGGAACGACCGCGGAAAACTGTGGCACTTCACCGGCGGCTTCGGGCTGACGCACGTTCCCTTCCGCGTGCAGACGTCGCTTGACAGCGGCGCGACGTGGGAGCCGCCGCGGTTGCCGGTCCTGCTGGAGCCGCTCGGCGGATACTGGCCGCAGCCGGTCAACACGGCGTTTCGCGACGCCCAGGGCGCGATCTACATTCCGTCGGACGGCGTGGGGGGCGAGTCGATGCTGTGGTCGAGCGCCGACGACGGCAAGACGTGGTTCGACACCGGCGGGCGCACGGCGGGGCGGCACACGGTGTTCGCGCCGCTCAAGGACGGCGGCATCCTCGGCATCGGCGGCAAGAACACCGACATCGACGGCTACATGCCGCAGGCGATTTCGCGCGACGGCGGCAAGACGTGGACGGTGAGCAAGACGCGCTTTCCCGCCCTGGGCAGCAATCAGCGGCCTTCGCTCCTGAGGCTGGCGAGCGGGCGGCTCTTCTTTGCGAGCGACTGGCAGGAGCGGCGCGGGAAGAAGCCCGCGGGGATCACGGAAAGGGGAGCGTTTGTCGCGCTGTCGGACGACGAGGGCAAGACGTGGAAGACGAAGACGCTGCCCAATGCGCTGCCCCACGAAATGGCGGTGCTTCCGCCGACGCGGTCGAAGGACTGGCTGCAAAAGTACCACAGCGAAGGCACGCTCGGCTATTCAGTGGCGACGCAGGCGCCGAACGGCGTCATCCACCTGCTGAGCAGCATGAATCACCCGTCGCTGCACTGGGAGATCAACGAGGCGTGGATTCTTTCGCCGTCGTCCGGCGCGACGAAAGTTGAGGAAGGCGGCGGGTTGCCGGTGAGCGGGCGCGAGAGGTACGCGGACGGCAAGGCGAAGGGAACGTGGAGCGGCCAGATGGACATGGCCGGGAGGTTCGTGCTGGACGGGGCGGAGACGTGGTTCTTCCCGAGCGGGAAGAAGCAGTACGAAGTGACGTGGCGGCGCGGATTCAAGACGGGCGCGGAGATCCTGTGGCGCGAGGACGGGAGCAAAGTGTGGGAGTGGGAGCATCGCGCGGACGGGACGAAGACGTGGACGCAGTACTGGCGCGGGGGGAAGATGAAGTCGCGTTCCAACTGGCGCGGCGGCAAGGCGGAGGGCACAGCGGTGCTCTGGGATTTCATGGGGCGCGAGATTGCGCGGCACGAGTTCAAAGACGGCGAGTTGATTCGCTGAGGCCGCCCGGGCGGGCCGCACGTTCAGTGATGAAACGCCACGCCGATCGCCGGCAGCACGTGATGACGTCCGCCTGCGCCGCCCAATCCCTTACCTGTCACGAAATCCCGGACCTCCATGCGCAGACTGAACCACCGCGTCAGCCGCACGTCCGCGCCGCCTCCGAAACCGAAGACGCCGTGAGCCGTCGTCCGGCCGGTCACCGAAAGGCTGTCCGCGCCAAGAGTCGCCGGATTACGAAAAGTGCCGCGGCCTCCGCCTGAAACTCCATAGACGGAAAGCCGCGGATGCAACGGAATCATAAAGCGCAACCCCAGCGTCGCCGCCTGTCTGCCGCATCCCCGCCCGCATATCGTCTTTTGCACCGCCTACGATCAGTACGCCGTGGAGGCCTTCGAGCTCCATGCCGCCGGCTACCTGCTGAAGCCCGTCGGCCGCGCCCGCCTTGCGCAGGCCCTCGACCGGCTCCGCGCCACGCCCGCCGCCGGTGAGCGCGAAGAATCGCTCGACCATGCGATTCGCGGCGGGAGATCTTCTCCCGCGCGTTTCCTGGTCCGCAGCGGAGGCCGTTACGTGGTGATCCCCGAGTCCCGTGTCTTCTACTTCGGCGCCGAAGGAAGTCTCACCCGGCTGTTCGCCGACAAGGGCGATTACTGGATGGAACCGACCCTCAACGACCTCGAGCGCCGTCTCGACCCGACGCGTTTCTTTCGAGTCTCCCGCGCGGCGATCATCAACCTGAACGCGGTCGCCGAAGTGATCCCCCTTGCGGGCGGATCGGGAGAGGTCGTCCTCAAGAACGGGCTCCGGTTGGATGTTACTCGCCGCCGTTTCCGCGACCTGGTTCAATCGCTGGCCGGGACCGCGCAGACGTAGAAGCCCGCAGATGCGGGAGATGTCTCCGGACTGGAGCGGACTCGTTGGCCGCTTCGGCGGGGCTGAGAGGCCGCCTCCCCGCTAGCGCGGCCGGGTGAGCGACGTCTCCTCGCGAATGATGCCGCTCATCGCCGCCAGGCGCGCGGGCTTGGGCAGGTCCGGAGCGCTGAGGGCGGTGTAGAGCGCCATGGCCTGATCGCGCTTGCCGTTCTGCATGAGGCGCTCGGCGAACACCAGGCAGGCGTCGGCATATGCCATTTTCGTGAGGCCGGTTGCTTTTGCGAGTGCGGCTTGGAGGCTCTTGAGGGTGGTGGGTTCGGCGATGCTGCCCAGGGCCGCGGCCGCCGCGCGGGCGACATCGGGGTTGGGATCGGCCAGCATTCTCACCAGCGCCGGCGCAGCCTTCGCGTCTCTGCGCTTGCCGAGGGAGTTGATGACTCCGATGAGCAGGTTGCCCTTCAGTTTCGGCAGAGCGGCGCGCAGCGCTTCGCCCGCGGAGGGGTCCGCGATCGGCTCGAGGCCGTAACGCGCGTACATGCCCAGGCGCTCATTCGAGAGTAGCGCCGCCAGCGCGGAGACAGCTTCCTTGTCGCCCTGCTCGCCGGCCCTCATGCACGCTTTCGCCTTCTGGAACTCCGAGGAATCGGCGTCCTTGAGAATGCGGATGAGCCCCGCGGCGTCCATCGTCGCGATCGCGCCTTCTTGAAACTCGGGCGGGGGCTCCGGCGGCCTTGGCTTGGCGCCCTGCGGTTTCGGTGCGGGAGTGGTTGGTTGCTGCATGCTGCGTCTCCTTCGCTCAGACCCTCCACGGCTCGCGCAGGGCGCGCGACCGCATGTTGTTCGCGATGTCGTCGTTGGTGAACTCGCGCTTCGCGGGATCCCATGTCAGGGTCTTGCCTCGCTGATACGCGATGAAGGCCGCATGGCAGGCGATGTGCGAATTCGCCGCCGCGGCGGCGTTCGCGCTCGGCTGCTGCCGCGTCCTGATGCACCGGACGAACTCCCGCATGTGATTCTCGAGCGCGAGGCTGGCCGGCTCGGTGGGCCGCAAAAGCGGCTTGATGTTGTCGGAACACTCGATGCGCGTCTGGTCTCCCGTCTCCACCCAGCCCTTGTCGCCTTCGATGCGAAAGCTGCAAGACCCGGTCTTCAAGGCGCCGTCCCAGCCGTTGTCGCGCATCACAAGCCTCACGCCGTTCGCGTATTTGCAGTTCACCTGGTAGGGACCAACGTTCGTGCCGACCGGCTCGTACTCCACCGGCTGCGTGTCGTCGAGGCCCGCGGCCCAGTGGCAGAGGTCCACGGTGTGCGAGCCCCACTCGAGAATCCCGCCGCCGTGGAAATCGTAGAAGTTGCGCCAGCCGCCGCGCACGTACGAGGAGTGATAGGGACGCCACGGCGCCGGCCCCAGCCAGCGGTCCCAGTCCAGCACCTGCTTGGGGGGCAGCTCTTCGGCCGCCAGCCAGTCGCGGCTCGGCAGCGGCGGCCAGTTCACCGACGGGCCGACGTTCGCGTAGAGCGCCTGCAACTTGCCCAAAGCGCCGGAATTCAGCAGCTCCTTGCAGAGTGCGAAATTGGCGCCGTTGCGGCGCTGGCAGCCCGCCTGGTAGAGGCGGTTGTAACGGCGGAACGCGTCGGCCAGCGCCCAGCTCTCCTCCATCGACATCGAGCACGGCTTCTCGCAGTAAACATCCTTGCCGTGCTGCGCCGCGATGATCGACAGCGGCGTATGCCAGCGGTCGCCGGTGGCGATCAGCACGGCGTCGATGTCCTGGCGGGCGAGCAGCTCGTACTGGTCGTCGTACATCCGGCAGTCGCGGTCGCCGTACTTCTGGTCCACCATCGACTTGATGGTTTCGCGCCGCTCGTTGCGCACATCGCAGATGGCGATGAACTTCGCATCGCTGATGAGGAGAATTTTGCTGAGGTCATGCGCGCCGCGCGAACCGATGCCGATGCCGCCGAACAGGATCTTGTCGCTGGGCGGAACGGCGCCGGCCCGCTGGCCGAGGACCGAGGCGGGGACGATCATCGGCGCAACCGCGCTCCGGAGTATCTGCCGTCTGGTAGTCATGGCGTTGATACCAAGGATTCTATATCAAAGCCGTGGACCGCGGATTTCAGGCCGCGCTGGCTCCGCCTCCGCCAACCTCAGCGCCGGCCGCGGACGCAGCGGAATCCGATGTCGTCGTAACGGTGGTCCTGTTTGACGGGGACCTTGTAGTACCTGGAAAGGCCGATGAGGGGAGAGATGGGCTTTCCCGGACCGGTCTCGATGTTCTCGCAGGCGATCCACGACCCGCCGCGTCGATTGGCCAGCGGCTCGCCCTTCTCCGGCGGCGAAAGGGACCACTCCCAGACGTTGCCCTCGACGTCGTAGAGGCCCCAGGCATTGGGGCGCTTCTGAGCGACGGGCCGAGGACGCCCGCCAGAGTTGGCGCGGTACCAGAGGTAACGGGGATCGATGGCGTCGCCCCAATAGTGGCGAGTCGTGGAGCCCGCGCGCGCGGCGTGTTCCCATTCGGCATCCGTGGGCAGCCGGGCGGCGGTCCATTCACAGTAGGCCGCGGCGTCTTTCACGGTGACGTAGACGACAGGTTGCCGGTCATCGATCTTGAAGCCGGGGGAGAGCCATGTGCGCGCGGCGCCGGCCTGTTCCGCGGAGGTGCGGTAACCAGTGGCGCTGACGAAGGCGCGGAACTCACCGGCGGTGACTTCGGTCTTCGCCATCCGGAAATCGCCGGGCGGGATGAGGACGAACTCCGGCCGCTGCGCCGCGGCGGCGAACGCAAGCAGGCTGATCGCCGGAAGGCGCGTCACGCTCTCTGCTCCAGCTCGATTTCGAGCACGCGGCCGCGGAGTCGCACCGGGTAGGCGCGGAGATTGCCGTGCGTGCGGCCATGAAGCAGCGTGCCTTCGAGAGTGTATTCAGCGTGATTGAGGCTGGTGCAGCGCAGCGTGCGCGTCCTTTGCTGATAGGCGCAGCTTGCGCCGCCGTGCGTGCAGGCGCGGTCGAGCGCGTGGTAGCGGCGGCGTTCGGAGCGGACGACGATGAGGTTGAGCTGGCGGCTCTCGTCGACGATGGCCGCCGCGCCGCCGGAGCCGGAGAGCGCGGGCGCACGGGCTAGGTCCAGTACCAGCGTCGCGCCATCAACGCGGAAGCTGTCCGGGGGCGCGTGCGGCGACGAGCAGCACAGCGGAAGGGCGGCGGCCAGAAAACTTCTGCGGCCGACCAGGCTATCGGAGAAACACATCGGAAAGACCGTTGTTATCTTATCGCATCGACGCGGCCCCGGCGCGTCACAGGCTCACGAGTTGATGCTTCTTCACCCAGTCCGGATCGAAGTCGGCGCCGAATCCGGGGCCCGTGGGGACCTTGATCTTGCCATCGACGATCTTCATGGGCGCGGTCTTGCACTCGTAGCGGACGTTGGTGCGAAACGATTTGAATTCGTGGTGCTCGCCGGCATTCGGCGCGGCGGAGACGATGTGGACGTTGTAGAGGAAGCCCAGTCCGCCGCCTGACATGTGCGGTATGAATGACTTGCCGAATGCGGCCGCCATGCGCGCCACCTTCAACGAACGGATGACTCCGCCGAAGTAGTAGTTGTCCGGCTGAACGATGTCGAGCCCGTCGTTGGCGATCAGCCAGCGGAAGCCGTAGAAGCTGTAGTCCTGCTCGCCGTTCGCGACCGGGAGGGTGAGCGCGTCGGCGACGGCCTTGATGTCTTCCAGGTGATCGAACATCACCGGCTCTTCGAAGTAACGGTATTTGTATTGCTCCAGGAGCCTTCCGACGCGAATCGCTTCCGGAACGGTGTAGAAACTGTTCGAGTCGGCGTAGAGCGCCATCTTGTCGCCGAACGTCTTCCGCACCAGAGGGATGATCTTCTCCGTCCGTCCGGGAGGCCCCGCCGCATACATGTCCGTGGTCATGAACATGAGCCCGCCGACCTTGATCTTGAGCGCGTGCACATCGTATTCGGACACCGCGCCCTGGATCAGCTTGATCGATTCCTCCACCGGTTTCTCGCGCCACTCGGTGGCCATGTAGACGCCTACCTCGCGATTGTGAATCTCGCCGACGAGCTCGCCCGCCGGTTTCTGCGCGATGCGGCCCAGCATGTCGAGGATCGCGAATTCAACCGTCGCCAGCGGCAGGCCCAACGCCAGTCCGTTGAAGCGGAAGTTGAAGTTGTAGATGTAGATCTTCTCGAGAATCAGATCCAGCTCGCGCGCGTCTTTTCCGGGGAAGAAGGGCTGCACGTTCCTCAGGAAGATCGGAAACAGCGTGTTCATGGTGCTGTGCGCCACGGAGATGCCTTCGGCGCCGTCGCGCGAGCGCACGCGGCAGAGAAAACTGCCGCCGAGCCGGAGCAGTTCCACAGACTCGATGATCACCGGCGACTTGAAGAGCTGCTTTTTCAGCAGCGGCTGCTTGAGGATCGCATCAAGCTTGTCGTAGCGCGCTTTCACCGCCGCGCCCGGCGCGGCGCCGGCGGCGGGCGGCGCCAATCCTCCGCCCGCGGCCGTTGCGATAAACCTGCGGCGATTCGCGTTCATCATTCGCAACTCCTGATCTCGCCGCACGCCTGCAAGCGGGCGGCACGCAACACAGGCTATCACGGTTCACACGTTCGATCTGGACCTGGAGAAAAGGGACCGGCCCGCGCCGGCGCTCACATGTTGATGTGCACGACTTTCGCGGGCGGAAAGCCGTTGAAGTGCGTGGCGGAGGCGTTGGAGTAGGCGCCGATATTCTCCGCGTAGACGAGGTCGTCGATTTCGAGGCGGGGGAGCTCTTCGGACTGCGAGATGGTGTCCAGTCCGTCGCAGGTCTGTCCGAAAACGGAGCAAACCTGCCTGCGGCCGCGCTTGAAACTCTTAATGGGGTACTGGCAGTGATCGAAGATCATGCCGGAGAACGTGTGGTAGACGCTGTCGTCGATGTAGTACCCGGTCTTGCCGTCGCGAACCGTGCGGCCGATGACGCGAGCGACGAGCGTGGCGGCCGAGGCGACCAGGAAGCGTCCGGGCTCGGCGAGAATCTCGATGTCGCGCGGAAAGAGCCGATTGATCTCGGCGTTGAGTTTGCGGGCGAGAGTCTCGAAGCGCGGGACCAGGGTGTTGTACCGCGCTGGGAATCCGCCGCCGATGTCGAGGATCTTGATCGCGTGGCCGTGCGAGCGGGCTTCGGCCATGACGGCGGCGGCGATGTTCAGAGCCTGGATGAAATTGTCGTCGTTGATGCACTGGCTGCCGACATGAAACGAGAGCGCTTCAACCACCAGCCCGGCGCGGAAGGCGCGGAGGATCAGGTCAAGCGCTTCGCCGGGATCGCATCCGAACTTGGAGGAGAGCTCCACCATCGAGCCGGTGTTGGGCACGCGCAAGCGCAGCGCAAGGCCCGCCTGCGGAGCGTAGGCTTTGATCTTCTTGAGCTCGTCGAGATTGTCGTAGGTCACCAGCGGCTTGTATTCGTTGAGGGCTTCCAGCGTCTCGCGCGGCTTGATGGGATTGGCGTAGACGATCTTGTCCCAGACGAACTGCTGGCGCTCGCCGGCCGCCAGGTGGCGGATGTTCTCGTAGACGAGAAGGAACTCGGGCAAGCTCGCTACGTCGAAACTGGCGCCCGCGTGGTAGAGAGTCCGGACGATCTCGGGAGCGGGGTTGGCCTTGACGGCGTAGTAGGGCTGCACCTTCGGCAGGTGCCGTCGAAACTTCGCGAAGTTCCGCCGGATGATGTCGTGATCGACGACCACCACGGGCGTGCCGTGCTCGCGCGCGATGGCCTGAAGCTGGCGCGCGGTCATTTAGTCGAGAACGGGATCCGACCAGTCAAGCATTTTCACCTTGTTGTGCTTGAAGTACTCCCGGATGAGGGCCTTCATCATCGTGGCGCGCTGGTCGTAGAGGCGGCTGTGCTTGCGCTTGGGGTGTTTGGCCAGCGCGTATGAGGTGATCAGCGGCATGGCGATGGTGGTGTCGGTGTAGCAGACGACGGCGTCGGGCAGGCGCTCCGGATCCACCTTGCCCCAGCTCACCGCTTCGCTGGGCGTTGCGCCGCTCAGGCCCCCGGTGTCGGGGCGCGCGTCGGTGACCTGGAGGAAGTAATCCTGGCCGTACTCCTTGATGCGGAGGACTTCCTGGATCTGCGGCTCGGTCTGGAGCATGAAGTTCTTGGGGCTGCCGCCGCCCCAGAGCACGACGGCGCTCTTGCCGCCGGAACGTTTGGCGGCGAGCACAAATGCGGTGGTCTCGTTCACATCAATTGAAGGATTGATGCGCAGCTTGTTGCCGCGGAGCTCGACGCCGGCGACGTTCATGCCGATCGTGGAGTCGCCGGGCGAAGACGTATAGCAGGGAACGCCGGCGCGATAGGCCGCGGCGAGGACGGAGACGTCCTTCAGTCCGGCCTTGCGCTCCCACTCGGCGGCGTACTTGCCGAGCAGGTAGTGCAGCTCGGCCGTGCCCATCTCTTTTTGAAATTCAGGTTGGACGAGAATGCTGCGCAGGATCTCGTCGGTGGCCATCAGGCAGTCGCTGTAGCCGAGCAGGACGTCGTAGACACGGACGATGTCGTTGTTGCGCAGCTCGGTGTCGTCCATGCGGAAATCGCCGGCGTGGACGGGATAGTTCAGCGCGAAGTGAAGGTCGTGGTAGAGGATCGCGCCGGTGGAAACGATCCAGTCGACAAAGCCCGCCTTGATGAGCGGGACGATGGAGGAGCAGCCCAGGCCGGCGGGCGTGAGAGCGCCGGAAAAGCTCATGCCGACGGTGACGTCGGGCTCGAGCATCTTCTCGGTGAAGAGGCGCGCGCCCTCCTTGAGACGGGCCGAATTGTAGGCCAGGAACGTGTTGTCGATGATGTCGGCGAGCTTCTCTTTGCCGGTGAGGTTCTTGGGCAGAATGCGCGGGCCCGCGAGGTATTTGTCGCGGTTGGGGCACTTTTTCTTCTTCAGCCAGTCCGGCATCTCGCTCATGTCTTCCCGGTAGCGGCGTGTCGTGTGAGGGGTCTTGGCCATGGTCGAAAATATCAATTATGGCAGAAGGCCTTCCGAAGACCACGAAGACTCCGGCGCAATTGGGCTACAGCATGCCCGCCGAGTGGGAACCCCACGCTGCGACTTGGCTCGGCTGGCCGCATAACGAGACGGACTGGCCGGGGAAGTTGGACACGATCCGCTGGGTCTACGGCGAGATCGTGCGCAAAATCGCGCCCGGTGAGAAGCTGCGGATCCTCGTGAACTCGCGCCAGGAAGAAGCGCTGGCCCGCAGCTACCTGGCGCGGGCAGGCGCGGAGTTGAAACGCGTGGAGTTCATCGTCCACGCGACCAACCGCGGATGGACGCGCGACACGGGCCCGATCTGGGTGACGCGCAGGAAGGGCCGGCGGCGCGAGAAGGCGATCGTCAATTTCCACTTCAACGCCTGGGCGAAGTATCCGGACTGGCGGAAGGACCGCCGCGTGCCCCAAACCGCGGCCCGTCTCCTGGGCAAGCGTCTTTTCGACGCGCGGCTGAACGGGAAACCGTTCGTGCTCGAGGGCGGCGGGATCGAAGTCAACGGGCGCGGGACGCTGCTGACGACGGAGGAGTGCTACCTGGACCCGGTGACGCAAGTGAGGAACCCGGGCGTGGGACGGGATGAGTTTGAGTCGGTGCTGCGGGATTACCTGGGTGTCAGAAATGTGTTCTGGCTGGCCGCGGGTCCCGTGGGGGACGACACCCACGGCCACATCGACGACATCTGCCGCTTCGTGAACCCGACCACCGTCGTCCTGATCCGCGAGGACAATCCGAAGGACATCAATTACCGCCCGCTGAACGAAAACTGGGAGCGGATCGGGGACTTGCGGCTCGAGGACGGCAGCAAGCCGGAGGTGGTGGCTCTGCCGATGCCCGCGCCGGTCTATTTCGATGGCGAGCGGCTCCCGGCGAGCTACGCGAACTTCTACATCTCAAACGCCGCGGTGATCGTGCCGACATTCAACGACATGCAAGATCGCGTGGCGCTGGGAATTCTGGGCGAGCTCTTCCGCGGCCGGCCGGTGGTGGGGATCCATGCGGTCGATCTGGTGTTGGGTTTCGGCTCGCTCCACTGCCTCACCCAGCAGGAACCGGAGTGAAGTGGTTCCCCGCCGCCGGCCCGCTTGGACTCGACAGATTCGCGGGAGACGCTCCATTGCGCCCAGTCCGCTGATTCTCACGCCGAGGCGATGTTGCTCCGGCCGAATCCCCCGTGCTTCGCTCCCAGCCCCTGCTTCCTCGCCAGCACGGAAGCCAGAAACCGGAGTTCCGGCTCCACTTCGGCCGGATCGGCCACGGTGTCTGCGATCTCCTGGCGGAACAACTCTCGGTACCGCTTGCGTAGCCTGTGAATGGCCACTTTGAGCGCGCCCTCCGTTGTGTTCATCTCGCGTGCCAGCACCGCATACGGGGCGTCGGACCGTCCGAGGAGGAACACCTTCAGGCGCTCGAAATCTTCCGGACGGCCATGTTCGGCAAAGTCTCTCCGCAGCCGTTCCACAACCCGGTCCAGCACCGCGAGCGCCCAGCGCCGCTCGAAGATCCTCTCCGGCGTTTCATCGTGCGCGGGCTCCCGCTGGTAGCGCTCTTCTCCGGACGGCAGTTCAAGCGGCACGACCGCGCCGCCCCCGCGCTTGAGCGCGCGATGGCGGTCCCCTTCGTCGGCCGCGAAGAATTTGAGCGAAGTCAGGATGAACGATCGGAAGCGCCCCTTTCCAGGGTCCGCGCGATCGAGATATCGCCCTTCCAGCACGCGCTTGAAAAACTCCTGGGTGAGGTCCTGCGCCCCGTCGGCCGGATAGCCGCGCCGGCGCAGGTAGGCATACAGGGGGTACCAGTAGCTCTCGCACAGCGACACCAGCGCGGACCGCGCTTCCTGCCGCTGCGGATCGGCCGCGGCGGCCACCAGGGTCCACCGGGTGGTCGGAAACTCAGACCGTCCCGGCAGGGTGTGCATCGTTTGGCCGTCCGTCATGGTCTCGTCCTCGCACTCGCTCCATAGCCTGGATAAGGAATCGGACGCCGGAGGTTACAGCGAATCACGGCAGCCTGGCGTACTCCGCTCTGGCGCTCTTCAAGACTGGGATATCGGGATCTGCATCTTTCCAGAGCGCGAGAAAAGCCTCATACGCTGCCTTCGCCTTCATCTGCTCTCCCGACAACGCGTACACTCTGCCGAGCTGCAAATGCGCGAGGGCGCCGATCGGATCGGCGCCCACCAGGCCGCGATGATCGAGGATCTTCTGAAACTCGGCCGCCGCCTCCGCATACCGGCGCGCGGCAATGAAAGCCTCGCCGCGAAAGTAGGCCGAGTGCAGACCGCCAAGGTAGGAATTCACGAAGTTGAGCCCGTTCACCGCCAGCTCATACTGAAGGGCGGTCCGCAACCGCTCGAGACTCTCCGCCGGCTTGCCGCGCCTGAGCGCCGTCAAACCGCGGACCACCGGCGCGTAAGTGAACTTCACGAAGGTGTCCTCAGGGAAGCGCTTCTCCAGATCGCCGGCCAGCGCCTCGGCGCGGGAATGATCTCCGGCCAGCGCCAGGCCAAGGGCGGCCGCGTATTGCACATCCCGGCCCTTGGACAGCCCGAGCGCCGCCAGGGAATCGTTCCTTCCTTCGGCGGCGTACCCGTAGATGGATTCCCACACGCCGCGCACCGCCCGGTAGGTCGCCGCCTCTTCGTGCGCCTCCGCCTGAACGGCCCAATCGATCGCGTTGCGCGAAGTACGCCGGGCGGCCGGCAAACGGCCTGAGCGAGCCAGAGCCAGAGCCTCCACGTGGGCCAGCCGGTGTTCCGCTTCAGGCCTGCCTTTGGCCATTGCCGCGAGGCGAGCCATTCCGCTCTGGTCCCCCTTGACGACTGCAATCTTATACCGGAAGAACAAAACGCTGGAGTCCCCCAGTCTGCGCTCCGAGGCCTGTTGGAGCGCGCCCTCTGCCTCGGAGAAGCGGTCGAGGAAGAAATACCCCGATGCGAGGTTGAGGTACCCGTAGACGATGTCGGGATTCTCCGCGATGGCTTGCCGCGCTGTCTCGATGACCCTTTCAAACCGGCCTGTCCCATGGGGCGCAAGTCCCCCCAGAAGTGAGAGGGCGCTGGGTGGCTCCCCTCGAGGATAGGTCTGTAGCCACAGCTCCAGGGTCTGATACGCCTTCTCCAGGTTTCCTGTCACCTCCCGGTCGTAGAGAAAGTCTATAAAGAACCTCTCGCGGTCGCTGACGCGATCCCTGAGTTGCCAGGCTTTCCTGGTGGTCTCGGCCGATAAGACGGACTTCCCGGCGCCGCTGTAGGCGAGCCCCAGATTCGCGTAGGCCATGGCGAATTGGGGATCGATTTCGATCGCACGGCGGTAAGACGGGATGCAGGCGTCATTCCCGGCGGTCAGTTGCAGCTTCAAGGCGGTGCTGTAAGCCTTGAGAGCTTCGAGTGACGTCGTCGTGGCCGAGGGGAGCGGCATCGAGTGCTTCTCCACCGTAGCCAGGGATTCGCCCACTCTGGTTCTGAATCTTCGCGACATCTCGCTCAGAGAGTTCAGGACATCTTCCCCGCTCGCCGCCACCGCTTGATCCTGATCCAGAATGTCTCCGGCGCCGCAGCTCTTGGCGCGCAGCCCCAGGACATATTGGCTCCCCACGCGCGCGATCGAGCCTTCCAGAACCAGGGCGCTGGCCGTTCGTTCACAGATCTGTTGGGCCAATTCCGAAGTCAGCCGCGTCCCTTTGAGCTGTCCCATGAGAGCCAGCGTCTGCTGAACCTTCCTGTCCGAAATCAGAGTGAGGAACGGCGATTGTCCAAGCTCCACCGCCAGGCCCTGGCGCAGCGTGTCGTCAAAAACCGGATCGCCCGTCTTGTTATCGAAATCCGCGAGAACAATCGTATCTTTCTCGGTCAGCCTCGGTCCTGGCGGAGTCTGGCGGCGCAGCAGCGACCATACCGTCACCCCGCTCAGCAGGACCAGCGCGAGCCCGGCCGCTATGCCGAGAGCCGCCACCCTGTGTCTGCGCAGAAACTTGCGCGCCCGGTACAACAGGCTCGGCGGCGACGCCAGCACCGGCCTGTGCTCCAGGTATCTCTGAACATCCGCGGCCAGTTCAGCCACTGAGGCGTACCGCCGCTCCCGCGACTTTTCGAGAGCCTTGGCCGCGATCCAGCTCAGGTCCCCATCCACCACCCTCCGCAGCGAGACCGCGTCGGTCTGCCGCCGCTCGGCGACCCCTGCCGCTGCCGCGCCCATGGTGCTGAGCTTACGCGCCAGTGGCGGAGCCTCCTCTTCACGGATGATGCGCAGCATCTCGGACAGACCTGCCTTCCGCAGGCTCGCCGTGTCGAACGGGACCGCGCCCACCAGCAGTTCGTACAACAGCACCCCGAGCGAATACACATCGGAGCTCTCATCGACATCTCCTGCCGTCACCTCCGCCTGCTCCGGGCTCGCATACTCCGGCGTCCCCACCATCTGGCCGAACTGCGTCAGCAGGGTCCTTTCCACCGCCCACTGGTCGGTCGCCTTGGCGATGCCGAAGTCGATCACCTTCGGAACCGGGGCGCCCTCTTGTTCCATCACCAGCACGTTCGACGGCTTGAGGTCGCGATGGATCACGCCTTTCTGGTGGGCGTGTTGAACGGCGCGGCAGACGGCGGCAAAAAGCTCCAGCCTCCGTCCGATCGGCATCCGTTTGTTGTCGCAGTACTGCGTAATGGGTGCGCCCTCGATGTACTCCATCACGAAGTACGGGCGTCCCTTCGCCGTCGCGCCGGCATCGAAAATCCGCGCGATATTCGGGTGGTCCATCATCGCCAGCGCCTGGCGCTCGTTCGCGAAGCGGGCCAGCACCTGGCTGGTGTCCATCCCGAGTTTCACCACTTTGACGGCCACAAGGCGCCGGATGGGGTCGCGCTGCTCGGCCAGGTACACCGCGCCCATGCCCCCTTCTCCCAACGGTTGGAGGAGATGGTACCGGCCGAAGTCGTCATTGCCGGCGGGCACGCTCGCGGCGTCGATGGTCTGAGTTTTGAACTCGTCCGGGCCGAAAGAGCTGTCGAACGCTCCCTGGATCAGACACTGCGGGCACAGTCCGCCGGGATCGCCGGCGCCCAGTTCCCCTCCGCATTGAGGGCAGTTTTGCATCGGGCCCAGAGTGGTAGCAGCCATTCTATAACTTCCTCCCCGCACTCTGTAACCTCCAGACTCTCGATTCCTTATTCGTGGCATGTACGCCGGATTGGATCCGGCAAACCACATCGATCAAGTCGAAAGGAGATTCGTCATGAGAAACGATTTGCTCGCACATTCAGCAAAGAGGGAGAAAGACCCTGCGCACAGGACCGCGGCGGTTGCGCTGGCGCTGTGCCTGGCGCTCCTCGCCTCGGCCATCGAGGCGCGGGCGGAATGTCAATACGTCCGGGGCGGCGTCACGGAGACCTTCATTTCTTCGCCGAACGATCTCACCGGCAGAAGGGTCTTGGGCATTGTGACCGGCGTGCTGAACGGCGCTTTCACGGCGTTCGCCACCAGCCTCACTCCGTCGCCCGAGGTGCTCAAGATTACGTCCTACGACGTCTTCGTGACGAACCGGGGCGACATGTTGTCGGGTGCCGGACAGGCAGAGTTCCACTTCGCTACCGGAAAGTCCTCCGGCGAGGTGAAGATCGACGGGGGAGCGGGCCAGTACGCCGGCGCTACCGGCACGATCACGCTCGAAGGTCAGGCTCACCCCGACGGGACCTCCGATGTGATCTATCGAGGTTGCGTCTGCGGCCCGAATGTCAAAGCTGGCACTCCGGCCTGTCCGTGACCAGGCGGGGCCGTCCGGCCAGCGGACCTCCCCGGATGACCGTCTGCCGCGATGCCCCATGAACGCAGCCCTGCCCGGCGCAGACGTGGCGTTGACATGTGACCGGATGGAGACAGGGGCGGCGGAGGATCGGAGTTCCGCAAACCGCGGAACGTCCGGCCCGCCGCCTTGAACGCGGCATCGAAGCATGCTCCGAAGGCGGATCCGCGGCCGCCGGCGACACGAGCCGTCTCACGGATTCCGCAAGGCGAGATTCAACCCGAGGCGTCCGGACCGTGGATTTTGACGGGTGAGGCGCTGGAGTCGGGTGCAGCGATCACCGTCGCGCCAGCGTCGGGGCCGAAGGCGATGTGCGGCGTCTGGGAGGCCCGGGTGCGGGCGCACGCTCTCTGCGGGTCGTTTCCCCGCTGGAGGCAGGCGCCCCGGAAGTGGATTGTTTCCGTGCTCCAGCCGTCGCCGTTGGCGGGGCGGTGGCGGATCACGATCCAAAGGCGAAAGTGGCCCTGCCAAGGAAACGCGGCTTTGTCGCTGTACTTGTCTCGGGCCGCGGTCTCGACAACTCCCCGAACGATAGTCGTTGAGATTCCTGGTTCAGCGCTTCCATAGAAATGGCAGGTCTCGGCGAAGCAGGACACGACCGCGCTTGATCACCATCATGGCCGCCCGGTTTCGGAGCGTCCGGCCTGGGGTTGGACAACCCTCGCGATGGTGTTATCCAATTCCGGGTTTCTCGCGGAGACGGGGAGAAAATGGCCTGCGCCAAACCTTGCGGGGGCGCACGCCGGGGCGGCAAGCCGGGCGCGCGGCGCAAATCGGAGACGCGGGAGCCGCGAAAGCACGGCCAGTTGCGCGCGTTGCGGGCGGAGAGAGACTTTCACCAGCGGGGGGATGGTTGCTGGAAAAAGGTTTGGCTCTCCAGCCCCCCAAAGCGAGTTTCAGGGCGCAGCACAACGCGGGCGCAATGATCGGTGGACAAGGGCTGATTCAATCCGATGGAAGCCGCATGCCCGCCAGAAAAGGCCGGTTCATTTCGCCGGCCCGATCGCGAGATCGAGGCCCGCGGCTTCAGCGAATGCCCGGAAGTCCCGGTCTCGCGTCAGCAGAGGAATCCCGCGATCGATACAACTCTGGGCGATCAGGGCATCGCCGAGACGGGCTTTGCGGCGCTTTGCCAGCACCTTCGACCGCAAAGCGCCTGCCCTTTGCCAGTACCCGGGTTTGAGCTCGGCCAGCGGCATTGCTGCGAGGGTCTCGGCGACTTCCGCGGGAAGCTTCGGGTCGCTCAGCAGCTCGGCAAGCACCACCGGGACCATCAGCACTTGCCGGTCTCCAAGCGCCTTGTCAAGCAGCCCCACGTCCTCGCCGCGATCTCCTTCGAGATAGGCGATCCAGGTGCTGGTGTCGGCCGCAATCACCGGTCGGCCTTCAGATCGGCCAGCGTGCGGGTAAAGCGAACCTTGCCGTGGAGTTGCCGCAGCCGCGCGTAGGTCTGCGATGCCGCAACGAGTTCCAGGCCCGCGCGGACAGTCTGGGTGATTCCGGCGCCGCTGGCTCGCCGCGCCTTCTCAAGGAGCTCCAGCGGCACTTCGACGGTAATCTTGCGCGCCGTTCCCACGGAATTCACTCTACCATATCGAATACCAGCATGGAATATGGTCCTGCGTGTCAATCGGCGGAGCAGAGGAAAACGGTGCAAACAGCACTTGGCGCCACCATCCCGAGCCCGCGTTTGGCGGCACGTTCGGACAGGCCGCCCCAAGCGTTGGTCTGGATGCGCCAGGCGATACGGCGGAACAGGAACTGCTTGTGATTCGAGCGCGTCTCCTCGCCGAACACCTCGCGCTACTTCTCCTTAAGCTGCGCCGTGGCCAGGTTGCGCAGGGCCTCGATCTCTTCTCGGATTTCAGTCTCGGTTCTCATGGCGTTAACCAGCACTGACATGAGCGCTCTCCGTCTCCGGGAAGTCGACTGGCGGAAGGGCGGGATTCGCGAAAATCTGGCGCACAAGCGCATCGCCGAGGATGGCGGCGACCTCGCGGATGGCTTGATCGAGCGCCGCATCGTGATCGCGCATGAGCGGTCTCCTTGGGAAACCACCCGCGACGATCTCCGCTTCGCGGTCGAAACGCCGTCAGGTGGAAGGGGTCAACGCGTCGTGTTGCCGCGTCCGTCAACATACGCCGGACGGTTTCGAGTCGTCCGGGTTGAATCGGCGCTCAAGACTTCTCCGCCGGTTCACCCAATTCCGCCGCGTCCAGGATGGGCTCATCGTCCGGCTCCAACGGAACCGGCTCCGGCTTCCATGGCTCATGGCCTCGGCGTACCGGCGGCGCGGTGCCGCCCTGCCACTGGTCGGCGAAGTATTGAAGCAACTGCCTGGCTGCCGCCGACGACGGATTCTCCCTCACCACCTCGGCCGCACGCGCGAGCATGGTCAGGCTCCCCCGAATTCGATCGACTTCGCTGGCTAGTCCGATCAGTCTCTGATAGTCTTCGTCTCGCAGAATCCGGTAAACGCCGGATTTGCTCAGGAGCACACCGACAGCGCCCCCATCAACTGCCTGAGGCTCTGATCCCCCCTTCCTGAACTGCTCGAAGGAGGTCCATTGCGGTCCCGGCGTCAGACCGTGGCTCTGTTCGGAGCCCTCCGGCGGGATCATCGTCTTGGCAATCGCTGGGCCGGCCATAATGCCTCCTGTAGTCAGCACCGGCTGTGTCCAACGGTTTGTCAACGAAAAGTAGGTTCCTTCGTTGTAACAATCACAATCCAACGAAATCTGCTCCCTCCCGGGTCGTCCCATGCGCATTTGGAGTGCCTCGCTCAAGCCGTTCCCAAGATTTAGTAATTTTAATGTGATGGTCTATCCCCATCAAATCAAAGGCCCTCCCTCAAATGCCCACCCTCCTGGAAAGCAAGTAGCTTCCAAGCCCCCTCTACAATTTCGCGCGGAGGCGACCTCCGTCTATGCGCATCACGTCACACAAAAAAGCCGAAGCCGCCCGCCGCAACGGACGTCTGTCCCGCGGCCCCGTCACCCCACAAGGCAAACAACGCTCCTCCCGCAACGCCCTCAAACACGGCTTCCGCTCCTCCTCCCACCTCCCCGCCTTCATCCCCCACCTGTACCGCTTCGCCTACCACACCTTCCTCGCCCACTTCCAGACCTCCCGCCCCTTCTTCAACGCCCTCCTCATCAACTTCCTCTTCTGGCGCGCCTGGTTCCACCGCAACAACCATTACTTCGACCAGATCCCCATCTCCGACACCTACCGCCTCGTCCTCAACCTCCACGAGGCCCTCCTCATCTACCCCCACTACTCCCGCGCCCTGTTCGCCCTGGTGGACTATATCGGCCTCTACGGCATGCCCGCTGAGCTCCAATCCCACCCCCTCAGCCTTATCCACGCCCTCGAGCCTTTCCCCCGCGACCTCCCCCGCGCCGCAGGAATTTTGTCCCCGGCAAACGAACCCATAACTCCCCTGGAATCAACAAAACCGCTCACATTAACCGCCGCCGCCGGAGCCCATCCCGCCCGCGATCAGCGCCACGGCCCTCAGCCCGGAACCGGAAAAAATGTCCCCGGCAAACGAACCCATAACTCCTTCAGAATCAACAAAAGCTGTTCCCGCCCCGCCCCCCTTCGAGCCCGAATGGTTCTTCGGCTTCTTCCGCCGCCCCCGCCAGCCCCGCTACTGTCGCGCCGCCCGCGCCCCCATGTCCCCCATGCGCCCCTGCTCCCTCCGCGAATACCTGAAAAAACGCCGCCTCCCGCCCCAGCCGCCCCCTACCTATTACCTGTTCTCCTGCCCGGAGAGCGTCCAATGATCTACATCGACAACCGCTCACAGCGCGCCTCTACGGTCTCGGCATGTTCGTTCCCTGGATCGAAGAGTCGACCCCAGACCTCTCTGCCACCCCGTCTTCATCGGGACGAGACCAAGCCCCCGCAGTCTTGCACCCCGCAGGTCACCAACCGCGGCCCTGCGGCGCGCGCCCCCGGCATCCCTATTCTCATCCCGCATACGCCGCACGCACGTTGTCGAAAAAACGCTGGCCCTCCGAAGGAGCTACGCCGGCCCGGTTTTCACAACACGAACCCACCCCCGTCGGCACGCGCCGAGGTCGCAAGCCGCATGTTCGAGTTTTCGCAAAGCAAACCCAAAACTCCTGTGTTTTCACTGAGGCTTAACATGTTAGGAGGCCAGGAACCTCGATGAATACACGCCGTGACATTCTCAAAACCGCGCTCATAACCCTCCAGCCCGCCTTCGCCGCGCCCGGACTCCCGCCCGGCATCGCCTTCCACCCCGGACCCGCCAACGGCCTCCTCCTCTCCCGCGACGGCCACACCCTCGCCATTTACGGCGACCCCGCCCGCAACCCCGCCTCCGCCGAGATGGTCCTCTTCACCCACCACCGCCGCGAGGCCGTCTGGCACGGCATCCCCCTCGCCCGGCGCGGCGCCCAGGCCGTCGTCCCCGCCGCCGAACGCGCCCTCTTCGAGGACCCCGCCGCCGCCTGGCGCGACTTCAACGCCAAAACCCGCTATCACGACTACGCCAACCAGACCTCGAAATTCCCCGCCACACCCATCCCCGTCGCACGCGCCGTCCGCGGCGGCGACCGCATCGACTGGCGCGGCCTCGCCATCGATGTCCTCGACACCCCCGGCTACACCCGTGGCGCCGTCTCCTACCTTTTCTCCACCGGCGGCGCCCGCATCGCCGCCACCGGCGACCTCATCTACTCCGGCGGCCGCATCCTCGACATCTACAGCCTCCAGGACGCTATCCCCGACCTCAAAATCCGCGGCTATCACGGCTGGGCCTCGCGCATCGAGGCCGTCGTCGCCTCGCTCCGCATAATCGCCGCGTGGAAGCCGGACCTCATCGTCCCCACCCACGGCCCCCTCATCACCGACCCCGCCGCCGCCATCGGACTCCTCATCCGCCGCCTCCAGGACCTCTACGCCAACTACCTCGCCACCGACGCCTACCGCCACTACTTCGGCGACGACATCCACCGCCGCCGCGGCCAGCGCATCGCCGGACGCGCCGTCGAGCCCATGCCCGCCGCCGTCACCGTCAGCAAGCTCCCGCCCGCGTGGATGCGCCAGGTCGGCAACTCCCGCATCGTTTTCTCTGACTCCGGCGCCGCACTGCTCTTCGATTGCGGCTATCCCAAGCTCCGCGACGAAATCCGCGCGCTCATCGCCGAAGGCCGTATCAAAAAGCTCGAAGGCATCCACATCTCGCACTACCACGACGACCACACCGACGAAGCGGACCGCGCCTCCGCCGAGTTCGACTGCCCCGTCTACACCAGCCGCCAGATGCGCGATATCCTCGCCGCGCCCGCCCGCTTCCGCATGCCCTGCCTCACCACGAACCCCATCCGCCGCCTCGAAGTGTGGCCCGAAGCCGAGCGCCGCCGCTGGCGCGAATACTCGATCACCCGCTTCTACTTCCCCGGCCAGACGCTCTATCACGACGCCGCCCTCGTCGAAAAGGATGGCGCAGAACGCGTGCTCTTCGTCGGCGACTCGTTCACCCCCACCGGCCTCGACGACTACTGCCTGCTCAACCGCAACCTCCTCGCCCCCGGCCGCGGCTTCCTCTACTGCCTCGATCTCGTCGAAAAGCTCAACCCCGATATGCTCATCAACCAGCACATCGGACTTTGCTTCCGCTACACGCCCGAGCACATCGACCGCATGCGCCGCAGCCTTGAAGAACGCGTGCAGATGCTCAATGCCCTGCTGCCCTGGGACAACATCAACTACGGCCTCGACGAGCAGTGGGCCCGCTTCGACCCCTACGGCGTCACCGCGCGCCCCGGCGAAGAGATCTCGCTCAGCGCGGTGATCGCGAATCACTCAACCCGCGCGAATCAGTTCACGATCACGCCGCACGCCCCCGCGGGTTGGACCTCGCCGCGTCCCGTCACCGTGAAGGCCCAGGCCGCCGCCGAGGGCGCCGCCGCCGTGAAACTGCGCGTCCCCCAAAACGCCAGCGGCCTCTACGTCCTCACCGCGGACGTGCGCTTCGGCGCCCACGATCTCCGCGACTGGTTCGAAGCCCTCATCGAGGTGCGGCCATGATGCGCACCTGCTTGGTCGGGCTCGTCAGCCCCGCGACAATCTCCACCTGCTGCCGCCGCACGCCCAGCTCCGCCGCCAGAAAGCGGATCAGCTCCTCGTTCGCCTTGCCTTTCTCCGGAACAGCCGCCAGCCTCACTTTCAATGCGCCGTCCGCCCTCGCACCCGCCCACTCCGTCCGCGCGCTCTTCGGAATCACGCGCACCTCGACCTGCACCCGCCCCTCGGCCGCCAGCCGCGCCCGCAGTTGCCCGGTGGCACAGCCTTCAGGCTGTGTCGTTTCTCCGCAAAACCGCCCCGCCCTCCCCGAGCCTGTCCGCATCACGGCAGCCTCAACGTCACGATCTCCCCGTTGCGCATCTCCCAACTTCCCGCCGGGAGGGCCACCGAAACAAGAGGAGCATAGTCATGCCCCAGCGTGAAGACTCTGCCCAACCTCTCCACGACGCAGCGCCCGGTCTTCGGCCGGATGCCCTTCTTCTCATCGCGGAACAGCGCGCACTCGAAGCCGATCTCCACCACTCTCGTTCGGAGCGTCTGCGGCGGCAGCTCGATCGCCGCCCGCACCCAGCCGTCGCGCCCGATGTAGTTCTCCGGCTGCCCCATCGACGACGTCACCCACGTGGGGCTCGACTGGTCGCGCACCAGGAACTGCACGACCGTGTCCTCCACCTTCAGCTTCGCTTCAATCACGAGATAATTGCGCGGGTCGCTGATCATCTCCTCTTCATCCGGACCGCGCGGCGCCGCCATGTGCGGCCGGAGCTTGCCCTCG
The DNA here is from genome assembly GCA_964472745.1 of uncultured Solibacteraceae bacterium. GTDB lineage: Bacteria > Acidobacteriota > Terriglobia > Bryobacterales > Bryobacteraceae > CAYYNC01. The sequence continues at coordinate 73,473 of CAYYNC010000017.1, read as the reverse complement.
CGCTGGAGCTCCTTCACCGAGACCTCGTAGGTGAACGGCGCCGCGTCCATCACCAGCTCGCGCGACCCGCCGGAGAGATCGGCGAACACCGGCGCGAGTTGATAGCGGACCGCGCTGCGCCCGCCATTCAACGGCGCTACCATGTTGTTCTGCGTGATCGGAATCAGCAGCGAATGGAACCCTTCGCGCTCTCCCTCGTATGGAACATCCTTGTGGTCTTTTGTTTGAATCAGCGTCTTCGCCGGACGGCCCTCAGCGTCCAGCCACACGCGGTAAATGTACTCGATGTCCGTCACGCGGCCCCAGCGCGCCATCAGGTTGCGCGTCGACGTGCCGCCGTCTTCGTTCGAGAAGATGATCGTGTACTCGAAGACGCGCATGCCGTTCTCACTGCCCTTCGTGTAATAGGCGAGCAGCGGAACGTCGGTGAACTGGCCCACCGTGTTCTCGCGCGCGTAGAGCACCGGCGCGTGCAGCACGGCGAGATCGTCGTCGTTCGCCGCATCCAGCGCGCGGAACTGCGCGCCATGCACCGCCAGCCCCGCGCCCTTCGCCGAGAGATTCGCGTCGCGTTTGACGTAAAGAGTATGACGCCCCGCGTTCAACGGCCCGAGGAAGACGCGATATTCCAGGCGCTTGTCGCCCGTCGCCACCATCAGATGCTGCGGCGCTAGCCCCGCGCATTCAAGCGCCGCGACGCTGCCCTCGCGCCCGCGCTCGGCCCAGTCGCCGCCCGGCGCCGAAAGCGTGATCGTGGCCAGCACCTCCGCCCGGCGGTCGAGCGTGAACGAAAACTCCTCCGCGCCCGCCGGAGCCGCCACGAGCATCAGCCACAGTCCGAGCGCGGCCAGCGCTCTCAGCAGCCTTTCCGGCCGCACTGGTTTCTCGATCACCTCGCGCACCTCGCTTCTCTCCGGCGCCGACTCGATGTCCTGTGCGCAGCCCGACAGCACGATGATCGGCAATCCGGGCCGCGCGGCATGAAGCGCGCGGATCAGCGCGCGCCCATCCTCGACGCGCGGCATGCGCATGTCCATCACCACCCGGTCACAGTCGCCAATCCGCTCGAGCGCGTCTTCCGCGTTCGTCGCCTCGGCCACCTCGTACCCGCGCGCCTCCAGGACCATGCGCCGCATTTCGAGCTGGTCGGCTTCGTCGTCTACAAGAAGAACCTTCGCCAATCGCCCCTCAGTTCCCAAAGTCGATGTGCGCGATCACAAGCTGCGGCAGCGCCTGGTTCCACGACGCCGGGATCGCATCAAACGGCATCCGGAACTCCCGAGTCTCGCCCGGCTTCAGCGGCGCGCCGCCCTTGCTGCGCACGATCGGCACCCTCTCCCGCGCCACCACCGCGCCGAACGGATCGTAGAACACGCAGTTCAGCTCGACCACCCTGAGCTCGCGGTCGCCCTTGTTGGTGATCTTGCCCGTGATCTCCATGAGCATGCTGCCCATGAAGCTCTCCTTGGCCTTCATCTCCACTTCCGAAAGGCCGAGGTTCTTCACGTAGGCTTTCGCTTCCGGCGTCAGCGCCGGCGGCTCGGCCTGCCCCGCCGGTCCGCGCAGGAAGAACCACCACACGCCTCCGCCGGCCAGCGCCACCACAAGTCCGATGATGATGTAAACAGGCGGGCGCGACTTCTCGTTCGATGATTTCGCGTTATTGACCACTGACCGTCATCTCCCCAATCAGCAGCGTCGGGCAGGCTACTGATCCGCGGAACTCCAGGTCGCTGCCCACGGCCTCGATCCGCTCCAGCATATCGCGCAGGTTGCCCGAGATCGTGATCTCGTGGACGGCCCATGTGAGCTCGCCGTTCTCGATCCAGATCCCGGCGGCGCCGCGCGAATAGTCGCCGTTGACTATATTGACACCGGAGCCGAGCAGTTCGGTAACGTAGATCCCGTTCTTCACTCCGGCGATGATCTGCTGCGGCGTCTGCGCGCCGGGCGCGATGAACAGGTTGCCGTGGCCCGTCCCTGGATTGCCCGAGATGCCCCGCGCCGCGTTGCCCGTGGTCTTCAGCCCGAGCTTGCGCGCGTTGTAAGTGTTCAACAGCCAGCTCGCCAGCACGCCGTTCTCGATCACGACGGTGCGCCGCGCGGGCACGCCCTCGGAGTCGAACGGCGATGTCCCGAACAGTCCGGGCAGCGTCGAATCGTCGATGACAGTGACGCACGGCGACGCGACCTGGCGGCCCATCGATTCCGCCAGGAACGACGCCTTGCGCCACACCGCGTCGCCGTTGACCGCTGAGAAGATGTGGCCGACTAGCGACCGCGCCACAAGCGGGTCGAAGACCACCGGGACCTTCTGCGTCTCGGCCTTGCGCGCGCCGAGCCGCCTCAGCACGCGCTCGGCCGCCCGCCGCCCGACTTGCTCGGGGCTCTCGAGCTTCGCGTATGCGCGCGCGCTCGACGCCCACCAGTCGCGTTCGAGCGAATCGCCGGATTTGACGACGGGGACGACCGAGATCGAGCAGCTCGTCGAACGGTAGCTGGCGAGAAAGCCGTGTGAGTTGGCGAACGCGCGCCAGCCCGAGTAAGTGCCGAAACCGGCCCCCTCGCTGTTGTCGATGCGCGGATCGAAGTCGAGCGCGGTCTTCTCGCACAGACGCGCCTGCTCGATCTTGAACGCGGTGTCGAGCGTGGTCACCTGCTCGTCCCACAGAGCAAGGTCGCCTTCGAAAGCGCCGAGCTCCGAAGGGTCGGGCAGGCCGAGATGCGGGTCTTCCGTCGAGATCTTCGCGAGATCCGCGGCCGACTGGACCATCTTGCGCAGCCCCTCGTCGCTGAGGTCGGATGTGTATGCCGAGCCGGCGCGCTGCCCGTACAGCAGCCGCACGCCGGCCGCGCGCGACCCCGCTTCCTTGAGCGTCTCGATCTCGCCGAGACGCACCTGGACCTCGAACTCGTCGCCGTCGGCGACAGTGGCCTCGGCGGCCGTCGCGCCCACGCTGGCGGCAAGTTCGATGCATCGCGCAGCAACGGCCTCGTGCTCGTTGCGCGGCGTCAAGCGGCGCCTCCGCGCGCGGCAGCGGCAACGCTCCCCGGCCCTGTGCGGCGGGCGAGCCGCGCGGCGAAGGCCCGGCGCTCGTTGCGCGGCGTCGCCCCGCCTCCGCCGCCGCGGTTGGCCCGCCGCGCCGCTCGCGCGGGCGCGGCGATGGCCTCGTGCGCGCTGCGCGGCGTCACGCCGTGCCTCCCACCGTCATGCGGTCGATCTTCAGCGTCGGGATGCCGACGCCGACGGGCACGCTCTGGCCTTCCTTGCCGCAGATGCCGACGCCGCTGTCGAGCTTGAGGTCGTTGCCCACCATGCTGACGTACTTCAGCGCCTCGGGACCGTTGCCGATCAGCGACGCACCGCGCAGCGGGCGCGTGAGCCTGCCCTCTTCGATGAGGTAGCTCTCGGTGGCCGAGAAGACGAAGTTGCCGCTGGTGATGTCCACCTGGCCGCCGCCAAAGCTGGCGCAGTAGATGCCCTTCGGCACGGAGCGGATGATCTCTTCCGGATCGCTCTCGCCGGCGAGCATGTAGGTGTTGGTCATGCGCGGCATCGGGATGTGTTGATAGCTCTCGCGGCGGCCGTTGCCGGTGAGCTCGGACTTGAGCAGGCGGCTGGAAAGGCGGTCCTGAAGGTAGCCGCGCAATACGCCATTTTCGATGAGAATGTTTTGGCGCGTCGGCGTGCCTTCGTCGTCGACGTTGAGCGAGCCGCGGCGGTGTTCGATCGCGCCGTCGTCGATGACGGTGCAGAGCGGGCTCGCCACTTGCTGGCCCACGCGGCCGCTGAACGCGGAGACCCGCTTGCGGTTGAAGTCGGCTTCGAGCCCGTGGCCGACCGCTTCGTGCAGCAGGATGCCCGGCCATCCGGGGCCGAGCACGACGGTCATCTCGCCGGACGGCGCCGGTGCGGCGTCGAGCTGCACGATCGCCTGGCGCACGGCCTCTTGAGCGAACTCCCCGGCCTTGTCGCCTGTGACGAACCAGTCGAGGCCATAGCGGCCGCCGCCGCCGGCGTAGCCCTGCTGCGGCGGGCCGCCTTCGTTGCGTGCGAGAACGACGACGTTCAATCGCGCCATCGGCTGGCGGTCCCACGAGAGGCGTCCGTCGCTGGTCGCGATGAGCACGTGCTTGATCGAGTCGGCGAACGACGCCTGCACCTGAAAGACGCGCGGATCGGCCTTGCGCGCCACCGTGTCGGCCTGCACAATGAGAGCAACACGATCGGCAAGATTTGTTTCGGCGGCCGGAACCGGCACGTGATAGAGATCGAGGCGCGGCCCTTCCTCCAGGCCGGTTTTGATGATGGTTGCAGGACCCGCCGCAATACACGCCGCGGTGCGCGCGGCCTTGCGGATGCGTTCGGGAGAGAGGTCGCCGGCGTAGGCGTAGCCGGTGCGCTCGCCGGCGATGACGCGCACGCCGACGCCGAGCGTCACGCCGTGCGACGCGCTTTTGACGATCGACTCGTCAAGCGAGAGGTTGGTGGTCTCGAGGTACTCGAAGTAGAGGTCGGCGTAGTCGCCGCCGCGCGACAGCGCCTCGCCGAGATAGTTCTCCAGATCGGCCGCAGCGACGCCGAAGCGGGAGGCGAAGAAAGAACCCGAAAAGCCCATCTCCCTTCAACGTAGCATCCGGCGGCGCGCGGCCACCCGGATCGCGCCGGGCGCGCGGCGCGTAACCGCGCGCCCGGCCGGGCCGGACGGAGGTCAGTAGTCCATGTCGGCGGGCGGGCCGCCCGCGGGCGCCGGCTTCTTCTCCGGCACCTCGCAGACCATGGCCTCGGTGGTGAGCATCAGCGCGGCGATCGAGGCGGCGTTCTGCACGGCGGTGCGGCAGACCTTCGCCGGATCGATGACGCCGGCGTTCACGAGGTCTTCATACTGCCCGGTCTCGGCGTTGAAGCCGTAGTTGGCGTTCTGGTTGTCCCGGACCTTTTCGACGACAATCGCGCCCTCGAAGCCGGCGTTGGAGGCGATCTGTCGCAGCGGCTCTTCGCAGGCGCGGCGCACGATGTCGACGCCGATCTGCTCGTCGCCTTCGAGCTTCAGCTTCTCGAGCACGCTCGCGGCGCGCAGCAGCGTAACGCCGCCGCCGGGCACGATGCCCTCCTCGACCGCGGCGCGCGTGGCGTGCATCGCATCTTCAACGCGGGCCTTCTTCTCCTTGAGCTCGGTCTCGGTGGCCGCGCCGACGCGGATCACAGCAACGCCGCCGGCGAGCTTCGCCAGCCGCTCCTGGAGCTTCTCGCGATCGTAGTCGGAGGTGGTCTCTTCGATCTGCGTGCGGATCTGCTTGATGCGCCCCTCGATCGCTTTCTGCGATCCGGCGCCCTCGACGATGGTGGTGTTGTCCTTGTCGACGACGACGCGCTTCGCCTTGCCGAGGTCCTCGAGCCGCACGCCTTCGAGCTTGATGCCGGTCTCCTCCATGATGGCCTTGCCGCCGGTGAGGATCGCGATGTCCTCGAGCATCGCTTTGCGGCGATCGCCGAAGCCGGGCGCCTTCACCGCGCAGGCGTTGAGCGTGCCGCGCAGCTTGTTGACGACGAGCGTCGCGAGCGCCTCGCCTTCGACCTCCTCGGCCACGACGAGCAGCGGCTTGCCGGCGCGCGCGATCTGCTCGAGCAGCGGCAGCAGGTCCTTCATCACGGAGATCTTCTTCTCGTGGATGAGGATGTAGGGTTCCTCGAGCACGCACTCCATGCGCTCGGGGTCGCTGACGAAGTACGGCGAGAGGTAGCCGCGATCGAACTGCATGCCGTCGACGGTCTTCAGCTCCGTCGCCATGCTCTTCGACTCCTCGACCGTGATCACGCCGTCCTTGCCGACCTTCTTCATCGCGTCGGCGATGATGTTGCCGATGGTCTGGTCGCCGTTCGCCGAGATCGTGCCCACCTGCGCGATGGCTGCGCCGGAGACCGGTTTGGAGAGCTTCTTGATCTCCTCGACGATGACATCGACGGCCTTCTCGATGCCGCGCTTCAAAGCCATGGGATTGGCGCCCGCGGCGACCGACTTCACGCCCTCGCGATAAATCGACTGCGCCAGGACGGTCGCCGTCGTCGTACCGTCGCCGGCGACATCGGAGGTCTTTGAAGCGACCTCGCGCACCATGCGCGCGCCCATGTTCTCGAGCGGGTCCTTCAGCTCGACTTCCTTGGCGACGGTCACGCCATCCTTGGTGATCGTCGGGCCGCCGAACTTCTTCTCGAGAACGACGTTGCGGCCTTTCGGTCCGAGCGTCACCTTCACCGCTTCGGCGAGCTGATTGACGCCGCGCAGGATGGCCTGGCGCGAGCCTTCGCTATACAAAATCTGCTTTGCAGGCATGTCTTCCTGTTTCCTCCTTATGCAGCTTTCTTGGCGGCAGCCTGAATCTCGAGCACGCCCAGGACCTCGTCCTCACGCATGATGACGAACTCCTGGCCCTCGATCTTGACGTCGCTGCCTGAGTACTTCCCGAACAGGACGCGGTCGCCGACCTTTACGTCGAGCGGCACGATGGTCCCGTCCTCGAGACGTTTGCCGCGACCGACGGCGACCACCTCACCCTCCTGCGGCTTCTCCTTCGCTGTATCAGGGATGATGATTCCTCCCTGCTTCTGTTCCTGTTGTTCGATGCGGCGAACAACAATGCGGTCATACAAAGGACGCAATTGCATGTTTCAACCTCCTGAAGTGAGTTCCCTCGAGAGGCCCAATGATTTGCGCCTCCCAAAAAACCTTGGCGCCAGACGCGCTATTCAAGCGTGGATCCTCCTTCGGCGCGGCGGGGCAGTGTCGTGAGCGCGGAAAGCACGGGCTCGCTTCCGGTCGTCTTCAGCACGCCGAATTGCCCGACGGCCCACACCGCGTTCTTCAGCGGGAGCACGTGCCGGATGAACAGCAGGCCATCGATCTTGATGTGCTTCCAGTTCTGGCCGTTGTCTTCGCTCAGCAGCAGCTCGTAATCGGACGAGATCCAGAGTCTGCCGGAGGCGTCGCACGTCACCGATTTGAGCCACGCCTGCGTCGGACTCTTCAACTCGCGCCAGGCGACGCCGCCGTCGTTGGTCGACAGGATCTGGCCGTTGAAACCGACGGCCCAGCCGTGCTTCGCGTCGCGGAAGTAGATCGAGTCGATCGACCAGAGCGTTTGCGGCAGGCGCGCTTCGATCCACGTGCGGCCGCCGTTGTCGGTGCGCAGGATCGTGCCGGCCCAACCGCCGGCCCAACCGTGCTCGGCGTCGGCGAAGTAGATCGTCTCGAGTCCGTGGAGCACTCCTGTCTTCTGCTTCTGCCACGTCTTTCCACCGTCGGCGGAATGGAGGACCAATCCCGACCAGCCGGAGATCCATCCGCGGTCGCCGATGAACTGGATCGCCGTGAGACTCTCCTCTGTGGGCGCCGCGATCTTGCGCCAGGTCTCGCCGCCGTCCTCTGTCGCCAGCACCAAGCCGGCGTCTCCGACGATGAAGGCGCGGCGTGAGTCGAGCGGGGCGATGGCGCGCAGGAGGGAGTCCGACGGCACGCGCCGCGACTGCCACGTCGCGCCTTCGTCGGCTGAGATGTACAGCTCTTTGCGATCACAAAGCAGCCAGACGTGAGATCCGCCGGAGGCGGCGCACTGGATGGCGCAAGGCGCATCCGGCGCCGCCGCGGCGTGCGCAGGCCACAGCCCAACGATGAATCTTAGCAAGACCAGAGAAAGCGCTGTTCGGACCATGACCCATCCGCTCCGACCTATTCGACTTTGATTTCGATCGCTTTCGAGGCGGTCTTTTCGGTCTTCGGAAGATGAACCGAAAGCATGCCATCCCTGAACTCCGCCTTGAGCTTGGAGAGGTCCACTCCGTCGGGGAGATCGAAGGTCCTGAGGAACGTGCCGTAAGAGCGCTCGACGCGGTGGAACCGCTTGCCCTTCTCTTCCTTCTCGAGCTTGCGCTCACCCTGAATGGTCAAGCGGAAGTCGTCTACCGTCACCTTGACGTCCTTCTTGTCCACTCCAGGGATCTCGGCCCGCACAACGTACTCGGTGTCCGTCTCGGCGATATCGACAGAGGGCGCCCAGTCGGCGGCAGCCAGCGACTCACGGCCGCCAGTTCCGCGCGCGGGCCAAATGGAGAGCATGCGGTTGAAGCGCTCGCTGAAGTCGCGCATCTCCCTCTCGAACTCGGCAAAGGGGTCTCGTTTCCAACGAATCAAACCAGCCATAGCAGCAAACCTCCTTCACTGTGCGCGGGGCGGCGGACTGCGGGGTTGGAAAGAAGAGGACTCCACCACCCTGAGCGGTTTCCGCACCCCGCACAGTGGGAATAGAGTTTTGGCACTGGGTTCCCGCAGACTCAGCACCTCCGCGCGATCCGCCACGGGACCCGATTCCAGCTTATGGCGAAACAGGCCGCCCTGTCAAGATCTGAAGCGCAGATAATATGCGTGTCAAACGCTAAGATATCGTCGGTTCAACGGATGAGAACAGGAGTTTGAGCCCGAACTGGATCTGCCTGGGGGCGTTGGCCGGGGTGCTGGTGTGGCCGAACTCAGAATGGCAGTTTAAGCCCGAACCGGATCTGCCGGGCGCGTTGGCCGGCGTACTGAGGTGGCGGAACTCAGAAGAGCAAGTTAAGCCCGAACTCCATCTGCCGGGCGCGTTGGCCGTGGTGCTGGTGTGGCCGAACTCAGAATGGCAGTTTAAGCCCGAACCGGATCTGCCGGGGGCGTTGGCCGGGGTGCAGATGTGGCCGGACTCAGAATAGCAGTTTAAGCCCGAACTGGATCTGCCTGGGGGCGTTGGCCTGGGTGCTGATCTGGCCGAACTGGTTCGAGGTGACGCTGGTGTTGGGGCTGCCGAAGCGGACGGCGTTGAGCGCGTTGAAGGCTTCGGTGCGGAACTGGAGCTTGTAGCGCTCGGTGACGTCGAATTCCTTGAAGAGCGAGAGGTCCCAGTTGCGAACGGTTGGAGAGCGGAGGTCCGGCGAGGTTGGTTGTGTGTTGCCGAAGGTGAACGCCGCGGGCTGCGAGAAGACGCTGGTGTCGAAGTAGCGCAGCAGGCGGTCGCGGACGTTGCCCGTGAGTTTGGCGCTCTTGCCGTTGTTGTTGGCGAGGCCGCGGGGGTTGAAGATGCCGGCGACGTTGTTGGCGGAGATGGACAGCGGCGCGCCGGTTTGGTAGGTAGTGAAGCCGTTGAACTGCCAGCCGCCGAGCAAGAGGTGAGTGGCGCGGTTCCAGTTTGCGCCGAAGCGGCGGCCGCGACCGAAGGGCAGCTCGTAGATGTAGCTGACGACGAGGCGGTGGGCGATGTCGTAGTCGGCGAGCGAGCGGGAGGCGCGCATGTAGTAGCTGTCGACGTGGCTCAGTCCTTCCTGAATCGCTTTGGCCCAGGTGTAGCTTCCTTCGAACTGGAAGCCTCGCGAAAAGCGCTTGCTGAACGATGTTTGCAGGGAGTGATAGTTCGCCGAGGCGCCCGTCGAGTAAAGGGGGATGATGTCGGTGAACTGCGGGTAGGGGCGTAGCAACTGCGCCCGGCTGACCCGGGGATTGGCGAGGACGCCGGAGGTGACGATGCCGAGGAAGGGGTTGTCGACGGTCTGGTTCAATTGCGAGCCGAGGGCCATGTAGGCGGGATCGAGCTGGTTGAGGCTGAGGCCGCCTTCATCGTTGCGCGACAACTGGAGCCCGCGCGTGCCGACGTAGGCGACTTCGAGGAGGATTTCGCCGGGCAGGTTGCGCTGGACGTTGAGGTTCCATTGCATGGAATAAGGGGTGAGGGTCTCCTGAACGGGCGCCTGGATGTTGGCTCCGGCCTGGGTCAACAGGCCCTGCGAAGCGCCCGGAGGCGCCTGGAAGCCGGACGGGAACGGATTGGAGAGACGGTAGTTGGGGGTGATGCCGTCGATGGAGGTGACCCAGGGGGTCTGGGTGCGGAAGCCGAATGGGCCGACGGTGCCGTGGGCCTGTTGGAGAGAGATGGCGTAGATATTGCCCCAGCCGCCGCGAATGGTGGTGTTCGGCGAGGCCTGGTAGGCGAAGCCGATGCGCGGGGCGAGGTTGTTCTTGTCCATGATGTACTGCGTACGCGGCCGCCCATCGACTCCGACGAAGACGAGACCGCCGCGAAGCTGTGAATAGCCGGGCACACGCGAGCCGAGCGGGGAAGGGGCGAAGGGATCGAAGTAGTTCATGCGGTCGTAGCGCTCGGTTCGCGGCGTGTCGAGGTCGTAGCGCAGGCCGAGGTTGAGGGTGAGGCGCTTGGTGATGCGCCAGTCATCCTGAAAGTAAAGCGCGGTGTAAATGCTTTGGGCGGCGGCGTCCTTGAAGTTCTGGATGAGCGACCCGCTGCCGCCCGTGCCAAGCAGGAGGCCGGCTATGGCGTTGCCGCGGTTGGCGGCGGCGGTGTTCGGGTTGGGTCCCTGGGTCATGCCGGCGGTGAAGGCGAAGTCGCCCGAGGTGGCGCGCGATTCGCGATTGTTGACGCGGATGAGGCGGCCGTCGTAGCCGGCCTTGAGAGTGTGGGCGCCGTGGAGTTTGGTGACGCTGCCGGCCAGGGTGTAGGTCATGAAGGCGTTGTAGCGGTTGTCCTGATTGCCGAGGGTGGTGTAGCCGGAGGCGGAGACGCGCGGGAACATGGAGAGGCCGCCGGCGGTATCAAGGGCCGAGGGGAAGCCGAGAGAGGAGGCAAGGAAGCCGAGTCCGAGATTCTCGTAGAAGTACAGGCTGCGGGCGAGGGCGCCGCGGATGGAGACGACCATGGTGGGGGCAGGGGTCATGGTGTAGTCGATGACGCCGTTGTGCATGCGGTTGCGCTCGTTGTTGGCGGTCTCGGCAGCCTTCAGCTCCCGGGGCCAGAGGACAGCGGGGAGGCTGTCCTGGTTGCGGTAGGAATAACGGACGAAGAAACGGTGGTTGGCGGAGATGCTGTGGTCGAAGCGGCCGTCGATCTGGTCGATGTCGAGCGCCGAGGAGCCCTGGCTGTAGTAGTTGTTGGCGTTGGTCCAGGCGACGCCCTGGGTGTTGGGCTGGGGATAGAATTTCGCGACGTTCTGGCCGACGCGGTCCATGCGGTTAGCCGGGATGACGTTGCCGGGGAACTGGTCGCGGACGAAGCCGCTGCCGGAGGCGCGCGTGGAGAAGGGGTCGAAGATGAGCACAGGGTTGTTGGCCCCGGCGAAGGTCTGAGTGAAGTCCCCGGCGCGCTCGAGCGCGGTGGGGACGGTGGTGGTGCGCGAGCTGAAGCTGCGCTGGCGAAGTCCCTCGTAGGAGCTCATGAAGAAGGTGCGGTCCTTGACGCCGGGGCCGCCGAATGTGCCGCCGTACTGGCTGCGCTTGAAGCTCGACAGGGGGACGGCGCGCATGTTGTTGTAGAAGGTATTTGCGTCGAGCTTGGAGTTGCGCAGGAACTCGTAGGCGGTGCCGTGGAACTCATTCGTGCCGGATTTGTAGACGACGTTGAGGACGCTGCCGGCGGTGCGGCCGTATTCGGCGGGGAAGTTGGCGCCGAGGACCTTGAATTCGCCGATGGCGTCGACGCTGGGGAAGGCAGAGATGCCGGAGTAGCCCTGGACGGTGGGGTGCGAGGCGGTGGCGCCGTCGATGAGGGTGTCCATCATGGAGCTGCGCGCGCCGTTGATGGAGTAGCTCATGCTGTTGTAGTTGTTGCCGATGGAGCCGGCGACTCCGGGGGTGAGGTAGATGAGGGAGTAGATGTTGCGGGAATTCAGAGGCAGGTTGAGGATCGACTTATTGGAGACGACCTTGCCGATGGTGGAGGTCGTGGTCTCGATAGAGGAGACGTAGGCTTCAACGGTGATGTTCTCGGTGACGTCGCCGATGGCGAGGGCGATGTCGATCCTGGCCTGCTGTCCGACGGCGAGCTCGATGCCGCTTTGCAGGAACTTCTTGAATCCGGCCGCGGAGGCTTCGAGCCGGTAGACGCCGGGCTGGAGCGTGGTGACGATATAGCGGCCGGCGCCGTCGCTGCGAGCTTCGGTTTTGGCGTTGTTGGCGACATTGACGGCGGCGATGGCGACGTTGGGGATGCCGGCGCCGGAGGCGTCGGTGACGTTGCCGATGAGGCTGGCGGTGAAGGACTGGGCGGCGGTTGGCAGCGGCGCCGTCAACAGCACGGCGACAACGGCGAGCGCGAGGAATGGGAATGCGCGGCGCGGACGGATCATGATGCTTCCCCCCGAGGACCTACGATTGGAGACTACACGAGGGAACGCGGAGAATGCGAGCCGCGGTTCCCTATTGAAGGACCGAGGATGATGGCAGTATATCCCATTGGGCGATCGGAGACGGGCGGAGGCCGCCGCGGAGTCGAGCGCGGTATAGTGGCTGGTCGTCAGCGTTGGAAACAAGGAGCTCGGAAGTGATGTGCAGGATTGCGTGTTGGGTGGCCGTGATGGCAGCTCTGCCAGTTGCCGGGCAGCAGCGGGCGGAGACGAAGTATGGCGTGCCGGTGAAGGCGGGGCCGATGGATTCGATTCTGCTGAAGGACTATCGGCCCGAGTCGTCGCTGGTGGTTCCACGGAGTGAGATCCGGCAGGCGCGGTTTGGCGTGATTGATGTCCACAGCCACTCGTCGATGAGCGATGCGCGGACGCGGGCGGGAGTGGATGCTTGGGTGCGGACCATGGACGAGGTGGGGGTGGAGCGGTCGGTGGTGTTCACGGACGCCACGGGCGCGGAGTTCGACCGGCAGGCGGAGTTGTTCCTCAAGTCGTACCCGGGGCGATTTCAGGTTTGGTGCGGTTTGGACACTGCGGCGCTGGATGCGCCGGATTTCTCAGAGCGCGCGGTGCGGGAACTGGAGCGGTGCTATCGGATGGGGGCGCGCGGCGTCGGCGAGTTGTCGGACAAGGGTTGGGGATTTGACGGGAGCCCGGACAAGCACAGGCCCCGGGACAAGCGGCTGCATCTCGACGATCCGCGGCTGGACTTGTTCTGGCGGAAATGCGGAGAGCTGAAGATTCCCGTGAACATCCATGTGGCCGATCATCCGTCGTGCTGGCGGCCGCTCGATGCGCGGCAGGAGCGGAGTCCGGACTTCCAGACGTTCAACCTCTACGGGAAGGACGTGCCTTCGTTTGAGGAGCTGATGGCGCGGCGGGATCGTTTGCTGGGGCGGCATCGGGGGACGACGTTCATCCTGTGCCATCTCAGCAATCAGGGGCACGACCTGGCGACGGCAGGCAGGGTTTTGGACTCGAACCCGAATCTGTATCTCGATATCGCGGCCCGCGATTACGAGCTGGGGCGGCAGCCCCGAGCGGCGGCGCGGTTTCTCGAGAAGTACAAGGACCGGATTCTGTTCGGGACCGATATGGGGCGTGCGAAGGAAATGTACCTGGGCTGGTGGCGGCTGCTTGAGAGCCCGGACGAGTACATTCCGGGGCGCGCCGGGTGGCGGCATTACGGGCTCGCTCTCAATGAGGACGTGCTGAGGGCGTTGTATCGCGAGAATGCGCTGCGGCTGCTGAATTGGCAAGACACAGCCTGAAGGCGATGTTACTGGGCCGTTGCGGCGGCCTTGTTGCTGACAGCGCTCTCCTGGTCGACGCGAAGGTCGAAGACGCCGTTGCTATCGCAGTCGTTCCAGGCAGTCACGACGTAGGTGTAAGTGACATTTCGGGTGAGGCCGCTATCGGTGTAGGTCAAGGTAGTCTTGCCGACGCCGGCGCGGAACTGGAGCTTGCCGGCCTGGTCGTAATAGATGCGGTAGCCGGATGTGGGGGCGGGCGTGGACGCAGTCCACTTGAGGGAGACGCTTCTGCGGCCGGAGGCGGCGGTGAGGTTCGAAGGCGCTCCCGGGGCGGTGCAGGCCGGCGGCGGGGCCGTCCCCCAAGTGGCGGAGGCCATCACCTGCGGCTCGGCCATGCCGGTGTTCAGCCAGGCGTTGAGCAGGTTGAGGCCTTCGTTGGCCAGGAACGCGTTCTGGCGGTTGTTGGCAAGGTAGAGGAACTGGACGTACTCCCAACTCGTGGGCTGGTAAAGGAGGCGGATTTCTGCGTAGGCCGCTCCTGTGGGCGGATTGAGCGTGAGCTCGTCCCAGTAGTTGTAAATCCCGCCCGGCCCTGGACTGCCGTACTGCGCGGCCGGAACGGGCAGGGCGTTCCGCCTGCGCGCCTCATCGTAGGAGAAGCGGTAAGGCGGGATGCGGTTGTCCTTGGCCACATGGTTGTTGAGCACGAAGTGGAAGGTCTCGCGATAAGTTCCCGGCGCTTGGCCGGCGAGCTGACCAAGGGTGTAATCGACGTCTCCGGTCACGCGATTGAAGCTGAGGGGAAGGCTGGACGGGTAGCCGAGGCTCAAGAGTTGGCTCGCCCATTCCCGGGTCATGGCGTAGTGCGCCTCGTAAACCTTGGTGTTCGGATCGTTGAGATTCAGGAGGGTCCTGACGGACCCGAAGGACGTGGCGAGCGGGCCGTAGGCGCCGTCTTCGCGGAGCAGATTGCCGCCGACGTCATACCATTTCACGTTCAGCCACATGCGGCGGCCTTCGGGATAGCCGGTGATCAGCTTGTGGCCTGTGAGGTTGGTGACTCTCAAGGTATTGCCGGACACGGAGAGCGAGGCGGCCAGGGCGAGCTGTTGCTGCGCCCGGGACTTGCCCTCCTTGATGGCATCGATCTGAACGGCGGTCAGGCCGCCGCCCAGCCGCAGGAGGTTGTTGGAGTTCTGATAGATGATCGCGTCCGGGGTCCAGTAGTTGCCGCCGGTCATGTCGTGGAGCGGCAGGTCGGTGCGGAGAGCCGCGCCGGCCTTGTTGCAGCCCTGGCCGGTGACGGCTCGCAGGTGGCAAGTCTCGCACGTGAAGTATCGCGGCGTTCCATCCTTGTAGTTGCCCACCGCGCTGTCGTAGGCGGCTTTGACAGCCCCAGCCCTCAGATCCGCGGGCAGACCGGGGTAGTTGGAGACCAGCGTCGAGGAAAGCAACCCGGAGCGGTGCTCGCTGAAAGTCCTCTCCACTACGCCGTACTGGAAGGGAAAGTTGTTGAAGGCGGCCTTGGCGGTGACAGGACTTCCCAAGACTCCGCTGGCGACGACGGCATCGCCGGTGGGTTGTCTGCCATCGTTGGGCGCCAAGTCTCCGACGGCGGGGTTCGAGACGTCGTGGCAGGAGCCGCAGAAATCCGCTGAACGGTGGAACTTCGACTGCATGAACTGGTGGCGGGCGTCGGCGTCAGAGTACGGGCCGAGCTTGTGGGAGCCGCCCCAGAGCGACAGCATGCCGCTGCCATAGTAGCCGGTGGCGGGCGTCTGCTTGTCGTTGGCGATGAATGGCGCGGTCATGACACCGCGGTGCTCCTGGTTATTGGGGTTGGTGCTTTTGTGACAGGTATCGCAGTCGACGCCGTCGGCGTCCCCGCTCGCGAGCGCGGAACCGTCGGTGGGGGTTGATCGCCCGGCGTACCATCCGCCGGTGCTGTGGCAGCGGATGCAGAGGTCGCCGGCGCCGTCGAAGTCCTGCTCGGCGACAGCCAGGGTGGCCCAGAAAAGAGGGTCGCGGCCGGCGTTGGCCATCATGCTCCCGCGCCAGTTGAAGGCGGGTTCGACGGAGCGGTTGTATCCGCCGTGGCAGTTATCGCACTTATCCGGGGTTTCGAGATTTCCAACTTCTTGCGGCTGGGTGCCGGGCTGCTTGATTTCATTGGGGACGAGGAGTGCTGCAAAAGCCAGACCGACAACTGAGCCGGCGGAAAGAGAGGCTTTCAACCAGCTTTTCATGAGGATACCCTCCAGGAGAGGATGCGGATACTAAAGATTTAAGGATCTTAAAACCTATTTAAATGTATATCAGAAGGTTTGGAAAGGCAACGGAAATCTGCATCCCCGGGGCGAGTTTCTAATCCGATGAGGATGCGCGGATTCGGTCTCAGGAGTACCGGGACCGGGGGGCGACCGATCACCGATCGGGCGGCAGGCCGGGCGATCCGCCTCAGATCAATGACGCCAGGATTTGAGGTCGGCTCCGGGGGGCGCGCTGGCTTCGATGCGCTTGAGGATCCTGGGCAGGTACATGGTGTTGTAGCGCAGGCGGGTGATGTGGTTGGGGAGAGTGGGATCGCCGTTCCAGCAGTGTTCGAAGCGATCTCCGTAGGCGACTTCGGCGTCCGCCGGCGGATTGGCTTTCCTGAGGAACTCCTCCATCAGGTAGACGGCGTTGTTGAGGTAGTAGTTGTCCATATCGCCGCAGTAGATGTGGAGCTTGCCGCGGAGCAGCGGGGCGAGTTTTTGCCAGTCGCGCTCGAGGATGTGGCGCAGGTCGTAGTTCTCGCGCCAGTACGCCGCAACCTTGGGGTCGATTTCGCCGGTCAGCTTGTCGAACAACCGCGCGGGGTAGCCATCGGGGCCCACCGGGGAGTACACGGCTTCCCAAATGTCCCACTGCTGGCCGGAGCGGGATTTCGTCCCAAGGGCGAGCTCGAAGTGGTTGGCCATTTCGAGGGTTGAGCTGATGTGGCCGAGCCAGTCGCGTCTGGCGGGACGGGGGACGCGCTGGTGCGCGCCCTCGATGAAGTATGCGTTCCTGTCCTTGTAGATATCGACGACGGTGTAGGCGCGGAAGTCGATGGGGTCGGGGCAGGCGCCGAACGCTCCGTTGAACTCGGCCGGGTAGAAGATCTGGACCGCGAGAGCTTCCCAACCGCCCGTGGAGCCGCCGTAGGTGAAGCGGGCCCAACCCTGGCCGATTCCGCGGAAGCGCTTCTCGATTTCGGGGATCAGCTCGTACATGATGGCGTCGCCGTAGGGTCCGAGGTTGGCGGAGTTCACGGCGTAGGAGTCGTCGTAGTACGGGTTGGCGTGCTGGATTTCGACGATGAGGAAACGCGGAAAACCGGGCGAGGTCCACTTCTTGTAGAAGTCGTAGGCCTCCTGCTGGACGATGCGGTTGTAGCCGTGGATTTTGAAGCGCTCGCTATAGTCGGGTTTCAGGTTGGGATCGGGCGGCTCGGTGCGGAAGCCGGAGAAGTCGGCGGGGAAGTGCCCGTGGAAGACCATGAGCGGGTAGCGGGCCTCGGGATGCTGGTCGAAGCCTTCGGGGAGCAGGACGTGGGCTCCGAGGTACATCGGACGTCCCCAGAATTTCGTCAAGCGCTCGCTTTGAATGCGGATGTGCTTGATGTATTTCGTGTCCTTGGGCTCGGGGATGGGCGGGATCTTCAGGTGGAGCGATATGCGGACGGTTGCGGCGCCCTGGCCGATCGGGCGCTTCTCGGGAGAGGAATAGAGATTGCCCGGGGCTCGGTTCCACTGGCGGCCTTCGCCGCGGTCCATGGGGAGTTTCAGCACGCGGCCATCGGCGAGGCGGAAAGTCTCGTAGATGTCGAGGAGGGCCTGGACCTGGTATTCGCCGGGCTTGAGATCGCGGAGACTTCGTGTGGGATAGCCGAAGGTTTCCGCGGGGATTGCGACGGTCGCGCCGGGTTTCCAGTTTTCGACGTCGAGGCCGAAGACGATTTGCGAGTTTGGACCGTCGTTGATTTGGAAGCGGGGTTCGGTGGCGGGGTTGGTGGAGAGCAGGAGCAGAAGGCGGCCGTCGAGCGGCTGGGCGGCCATGGAGGTTGGGAGAGTGATTTCGAAGCGGGGTTGGGCGGGGGAGGTGAAGGCCAGAAAGATGAAGAAAAAGATGAAGAAGAGGATGCGGAGCATCATAAGGTTGGTTCCGGCTGGAAAGAGTGCTGCACAGCCTTGCACAGCCTGAAGGCTATGTTACGTGATTTAATGTGGCACTTCGGAAGCGTCGAATGATGACGGGGCCGGAGGGGTTATCCGCATCCGCGATTTGATTTCGATAAAAGCGCTGCCGGTGTCGGCGCTGGCGGGGCTTCTGCCGGCCTGGCGGGGGCCAACGCCTGGTTCAAGGACCGGCTGGCCGCCGCCCGTTACTTGATGCGGTAGCTGCCGTCCTCGAGGCGCTCGCGGTGTTTGCTGTGGCAGGACTTGCAGGTTCCGCCGAGGGAGCTGAAGGCGGCCGCGGCCTTGGCTTCGTCGCCGGAGGAGGCCGCAGAGGCGAGCAGGAGGGCATGAGCCTTGCCTTCCTCGGCCCACCTCACGGCCTCAGGGGAATTGCGCCCGCGCCAGAAGGGAATCATCTCCTCGTAGACGGCGGCGATGCGCTCGGCGGCGGCGGCGGCTTCGGGGCCGACCTTCTTGTCCAGCTTGCGGAGCGCGCCGTTGGCGGTGTCCGTCGCTTTCATCCCGTTCTTGAATTCGGCGAACTCCTCGGCGACGAGGAGGCAGAAGGGGACAAGCAGGATCAGGCCCGCGGCCTTGAGTGGTCTCATTTGATTGGAAAATCCTCCAGTGGATGTTATCAAGAAAGGTTCGCCCAGTGAGAGGGAAGACGCCGGGGCGGGGGAGAACGTTACGGGGCCACAGCCTGAAGGGTGTGGCGCAGCCGGAGTCGCCGAAGGGTCAGGAGTCCACAGCCTGAAGGCTGTGGCGCAGGAACGCGGCGATATCGCGGATGGCGCGGCGGGCGGCCTCGAAGCGCGCGGGGTAGGTGAGGAAGCCGTGGATGTGCGTGGGCTCGTGGATTGCGGTGAGGGGCCGCCCGGCTTCACGGATGCGGGCGGCGAGAGCGAGCCCTTCGTCGCGGAGCGGATCGATGCCTGCGGTTAGCAAGAATGTGGCGGGCAGAGCGCGGAGATCGGCTGCGTAGAAGGGTGAGATGTCAGGATCGCGCGGGTCTGCGTCCGGCGGCAGCCAGAGGTGGTAGCCGAAGCGGATGTCTTGGCTCGAGGTCGCCGGGCCTTGCAGGAACTCCCGGTGCGACGGCGAGCTGCATGCGGCGTCGATCATGGGGTAGACGAGGACCAGCGCTTTCGCCGGGGGCATTGCTTCGAGCGCCATCGAGAGCGCGAGCGAGGCTCCGGCGCTGTCGCCTCCGAGCGCGACAGCGCGGGAGAGGGTTCCGGCGAGCGCGATCGCTTCGCGGGCGTCTTCGATCGCGGCGGGGTAGGGGTGCTCGGGAGCGAGGCGATAGGCGACGGAGAGGACCCGCCATCCGGAGGATTTCGCGAGCTGGCGGCAGAGGCTGTCGTGCGTGTCGAGATCGCCCGAGATGATGCGCCCGCCGTGAAACCAGACGAGGAGCGGGGCGGCGGGGTTGTTCTCGTACAGACGCGCGTGAACGGGCGCGGAGAGATGAACGATGCGTGCGACGGGGACAAGCGGTCCGGCGTAGCGGGCGCAGAGAGTGCGGTAGCGCGCGCGGATTTCATGCACCGTGTTCGCGGGCAGGCCGAGCGCGGCGAGGTCCTCGAGGTAGGCGATGCAGTCGGGGTGCAGATCAGGCACCGGGCGACTCCGCGAGAGCCTGGAAGACGAGGCGGTAGAAGTCGGGGTGAGACTGCCAGGTCTGGGCGGTGAGGATGCGGCCGTCGCGGACGGCTTGGCGCGGGTCCCAAGTGCCGCCGGCGTTTTCGACTTCGAGGCGGACATGCTCGTAGCAGGTGACGGTGCGCTTGGCGGCGAGTCCGGCGGCGACCAGGATCTGAATGCCGTGGCAGATGGCGAAGACCCATTTTCCGGAGTCATAGAATTCGCGGACGAGCGCGGTGAGGGCGGCGTTGTGGCGAAGGAATTCGGGGGCGCGACCGCCGATGAGGAGGATGGCGTCGTAGTCCGCCGCTTTGGCGTCCGCGATGGCGATATCGGCGTCGGCGCCGTAGCCGGTGCGCTCGATATAGGTGTCCCAGCCGGGCTCGAAGTCGTGCATGACGAGGTGCAGGCGGCGTTTGGCGGGGGCGGCGACGACAGGGGTGTCGCCTTCCTCGAGGAAGCGGTGGACGGCGTAGAGAGTCTCGTAGGATTCTCCCGCGTCTCCGGTGACGATGAGGATGCGGCGCGGCATGTATTCGGTTGTATCGCAACGGCGAGGCTAAAGGAGGGCTTCGATGAGGAACGGGCCGCGGCGTGAGAGCGCGGCGCGGGCGAGGCGAGTGAATTCGGGGAGGTCGGCGGCGCGGGCGGATTCGACGCCGTGGCCCGCGGCGAGCTTCAGCCAACCGAGCGAGGGGCGGGAGAGATCGAGCATGGCGTTCGCGCGCGGGCCGACGGGGCCTGCGCCGGTGCGTTCCATTTCGACGTCGAGGATGCGGTAGCGGCGGTTGGCGAAGATGACGGTGAGCACGTCGAGGTTTTCGCGGGCGATGGTCCAGAGCGCTTGCAGCGAGTACATCGCGCTGCCGTCGGCTTCGAGGCAGATCACCTTACGATGGGGGCAGGCGATCGCCGCGCCGAGAGCGACAGGGAGGCCCTGGCCGATGCTGCCGCCGGCGACGGGGAGCAGATCGTGAGGGGCGGCGGCGGCCAGGCGCGTGTTGACGGCTTCACCGGAGGAGACCATCTCGTCGGCGACAATGGCGCCCTCGGGAATGAGCGCGGCGAGCGCCGCGCCGAGGCTTTCGGGCGTGAGGGTGTGGCTGCCGGGGACTTCGGGGCGGGCGACGTGAGGTCCGAGGATGGCGGGCGGTGCGTTGACGGCTGTGGCGAGCTCTTCGAGAGCGCGGGCGCTGTCGTCCTTTTCGGAAGCGAGCTCGTGGAAGCGGCAATTCTCCGGGGTCAACAGGCTGCGGCGTCCGGGATAGCCGAAGAAAGAGACGGGCGGCTGAGATTCCGCGAGGATGACGTCGGTGAGACCTTCGAGCAGCGCTTCGGCGGGCTCGGGGAAGTAGGGGATGCGCGTAGGGCTGCCGGCGCCGCGTCCGCGCCAGATACGGGCTGCGTAGCGGTTGGCGAAGACGCGGACGCCGGTGGCGGCGCGGATGCGCGCGGCGGTGCGGATGGAGGGCTCGAGCAGCGCGTCGCCGCCGAGAAGTAGCGCGGTGGTGGAGGGCGTCTCGAGCAGCAAGCGCGCGGCGTTGGCGACGGCGCCGGGGTTCGGCGCGCGGCGCGACTTGACGGGGATGGGCCAGCCGGGAGGTCCGGCAGGCGACCAGGAGAAATCGGCTGGAATGATGAGGGTCGCGATTGAGCCGGGAGGAGCGAGGGCCGCGGCGACGGCCTTGGCGGCGAGCGGGCCCATGTCGCGGGGCGATTTGAGAGTTCGCACCCAGGAGGAGACAGGTTTGGCGAAGGCCTGAATGTCGGCGGTGAGCGGCGCATCGTAGGGCATGTGCGCGGTGGAGTGTTCGCCGACGATGTTGACGATGGGAGAACGGGCTTTGCGGGCGTTGTGGAAGTTCGAGAGCGCGTTGGCGAGGCCGGGGCCGAGGTGAAGCAGGGTGGCCGCGGGGCGGCGCAACATGCGGGCGTAGCCGTCGGCTGCGCCGGAGCAGACGCCTTCCTGGAGGCAGAGGACGCCGCGCATTTCGGGCACGCGGTCGAGGGCGGCGACGAACTGCATCTCGCTGGTGCCGGGGTTCATGAAGCAAACGTCGACGGCGTGGGCGGTGAGCGTCCGCAGAAGGCACTCGGCTCCGGTCATATGCTCCGAGTGTAACCGCCGCTTTCCCCGGGAAGCTGGCGGCAGTACAATCGATGCGGGGGAAAATGGGATGGGCGAGCCAGTCAGATTCGAGGACAGTTGCACGATCGGCCGCGTGCACATTGCGCTGCCGCCCGAGTTCGGTTTGAGACTGTTCGACGCGAAGAAAGACAGGCTGTGCAGCGCGGCGGGCCTTTCTTCCGAGGAGATCTATGCCGCCTGGGAAGCGCCGGGCGGCAAGTCGCTGTGCGCCCACTACTGGCCGGAGCGGGCGACAAAGGAAGCCGTGCAGATTCAGGCGGCGCGCGAATGGGAGTGCGAAGCCGCGGGCCTTGCGATTCGCGTGGCGGAGACGGAGATGTTCATGGGCGCGCCGGAGCGTTTGCTGGCGGCTCGTTTCGAGATTAGGAGAGACGGCGAGTACCTGATCTGCTCGAAGGGCCTCGCGGAGGAAGCGTTCGAGGCGATTCTGAAATCAATGAGAGTGTCGTAGGCCGGACGCCCGGCATTTCGGGTCCGGAGATATGATAGGGGTTAGTTCGGGCGAAAGCAGTTCGCAAGGGAGTCTGCAATGTTGAGAGTGCTCATTCGTGGGTTTGCGGCGTTTCTGGCGCTGGGCGCTGTATGCCTGGCGGAAGATTTCTGGATCAAGAAGAAGTACGGCGACTGGGACCAGGATGAGGTCCGCAAGATGCTGACGGATTCGCCGTGGGCGAAAAAGAGCATTGTCGAGTTGCAGATCGGCAGCGGCCGCGATGCGCTGCCAGGCGGCGGGGGAAGTGGCGGACGCGGCGGGCGGGGCGGCCGCGGGGGCGGCGGAATGGGCGGCGGAATCATGGACGCCAGTGTGGGGTCCGGCGGCGCCGGAGGCGGCGGCGAGATGGGCGGCGGAATGGGCGGCGCCGCCGCGGCGGGTCCGGCGAGGCCCGCGGTGTCGCTGGTTGTCCGCTGGCACAGCGCGCTGCCGGTGAAGGAAGCCATCGCGGTGTCGCAGATGGGGAAGGAGGCGGAGACGTCGGAGCGGGCGCAGGCGTTTCTCAAGCAGAAGCCCACGCATTACGTGCTTTGCCTCTCCGGATATCCGATGCCGCGCGGGGGATTTCCGGGCATGATGCCGGGACAGGCGCAGCAACAGCAGGAGAAAGCGCTGCCGCCGGACCCCAAGGAGCGCGAGAAAAAGCTGCGCGAGATGTTTCTGACGGCGGGCAAGCTGCACCCAAAGAAGAGAGAGGTTGTCGCTGCCGAAGATGTCCAGGTGCGCATGACTCCGGCGGGCATGGACCTGTACTTTGTCTTCTCTCGCGCGACGCCGCTCTCGGTTCAGGATGAGCACGTGGACTTCGAGTTCAAGACGCAACTGGTCAATCTCAAGACACGGTTCAACCTGAAGAAGATGGTGTACGGGGGGAACCTGGAGCTCTAGAAACGGACCCGGCTGACCGATTATGCTGGGAGTTTCATGACTCCCAGAATCCGCCTTTCCATCGCGGGCGCTCTCGCACTGATGTGCATGGGCGCATTCGCGCAGACCCAGCCCCGCCGCGCCAAGAACGTGATTCTGCTGCTGGCCGACGCCGGCGGCGTCTCCACGGTCAACGCGGCCAGCCTCCACGCGCATAGCGCTCCGCAGAAGCTCTACATTCAGAGCTGGCCGTACCTGGGGCTCTCCGACACATCACCTGCCGGACGCTGGGTGAGCGACTCCGCGGCCGGGATGACGGCGATCGTCACCGGACAGAAGACGCAGAACGGCGTGATCAGCCAGGGGCCTGACGCAGTGCGGGGCAAGACGGATGGGACGACGCTCAAGACGATTCTGGAGTATGCCGAGGAACGTGGGCTGTCGACGGGCGTCCTCTCGAACATGACGATCACCGACGCGACGCCCGCGGCGTGCTATGCGCACGCCAACGACCGTAAGAAGTTCGGCGACATCTTTCTGGAGATTTTCAGCCCGCGCTTCGGCGACGGAGTCGATGTGCTGATGGGGCCGGGGCGGGCGCGCATCTACGAAGCGGTGAAGGAGAAGGGCGTCAACCTGGATGAGCTGGCGAAGAGCAAGGGCCGGCCGGTGCATTTGTCGCTCGACGAGTTGCCGGCGGAGGCGAAGCGCGGACTGGTGGTGGTTGACGGCGAGATCGATCTCGCGGCGGCGGCGAAGAGAGCGGTGCGCATGCTGGCGAAGAATCCGAAGGGGTTTTTCCTGATGATCGAATCGGACGCGCACACCGACGATCCGGAGAGAGGGCTCTCGCGTCTGGCGGCGTTTGACAAGCTGATCCGCGAGATCCACCAGATGGTGAATCCAGCGGAGACGCTGCTGCTGTTCACCGCCGATCACTCGTTCGACTTGCGCGTGGTGGGCGGCGCCGGGCCTCACGAGCCGCTGCTGAAAGGCGTTGCGGAGTGGCGCGAGGCGCGCGCGGCGCAGATGACGCGCGGCGTGCGGCTGCCATATGTGCATGTCGACGGATCGCACACCGCCGAAGAGGTGATCGTCGCCGCCACGGGCCCAGGCGCGCAGCGCGTGAAGGGGTTCATGCCGAACACGCGGATTTTTGAGATTATGATGTCGGCTTACGGCTGGAGCGCGAGGCCGTCCGCCGCGGGCAAGAAGAAATAGCCTCGCCGGGCGAGGAGGAGCGTGAGTATGGGCGCCGAATCAGCGGTCCCCAAAGGCGGGGGGCGCGGCTGCATCACGGTGTTCCTGACCGTATTTCTGCTGGCCGGGCTGGGCATGATACTGGCGATGGTCAGGGCGGCCTTCGAGTCCTTGCTGGTGTACGGATGGGAGCGGGCGGAGTGTACGATCGTGCACAGCGCGGGGCGGATTGTCGAAGCGAACGAATACGAATCCCCTTACGAGTTTGAGGTCAGCTACCGTTACCGATACAACGGCCGCGACTATGCGTCCGAGTCTATCGGCAGCGCGCAGACGCCGTCGGCTGAGGCAGGCCGCACGGTGATCCGGACCGGCAATTGGGAGTCCATCGAGGAGCGGCTCGAGCGATACAAGCCGGGGTCGCGCGTGGGGTGCTTCGTCAACAAGCGGGATCCGGCACAAGCGGCGCTGGAACGCGCGGCGCCGTGGCTGCGCCTGGTGTTGCCGCTGCCGCTGCTCTTCGTGCTTTTGGGAGGCGGCGGGATCTATCTCCTGTGGCGTGTGCGCCGGCACGCGAAGCCGAAGGCGCTCTCGCAAAAAGGCGTGAAGGGACAGTTGTGGCATCCATGGGGCAAGGGGATTGTCTTCGGTTTGCTGACGCTCATCGGCGGCGGAGTGACATGGGGCTTCGTTTATCAGCCAGCGCGGCGCGCGATTTCGGCGCCGGGCTGGAAGGAGACGCCGTGCCGCATCCTGTTCAGCCGCGTGGGACGGCACAGCGGGGACGATGGCGACACGTACAGCGTCGATGTGCTGTACGAATACACGTTCAACGGGCGGACGCGCCGCTCGTCGCGCTATGAGCTGATCACGGTGTCGTCTTCGGGAATCGAGGGAAAGAGCAGGGCGGTGGAGAAGTATGCTCCGGGCACAACGACCGTCTGCTATGTGAATCCGTCGCGGCCGGCGGAGGCCGTGCTGAACCGCGATTTCCCGTGGCTGCTGCTGCTCGGACTGGTTCCGTTGGGGATGTTCTGCGGCGGCGTGGCGGGGTTCGTGTCGATGGCGCGCGGCGCGAGGCCCGCGGCGGCGGAACCTGAACGGACGGGCGATACGCTGCGGCTGAGACCGTCTATTACGAGGCCGGGACGGGCGTTGGGCTGCGGGCTGTTCACGCTGCTGTGGAACGGGCTGACCGGCGTCTTCGTGGTTGTGCTGGCAAGAGAGTGGATGGCGGGCGAAGCGCCTTGGGGCGCATCGCTGATCGTTTCGCCCTTCGTGCTGGTGGGTGTGGGCGGCATCTGGGGAACGATCTACTACACACTGGCGCTGTTCGCTCCCACGGTGGAGCTGGCGCTGACGCCGGGCCGGCTCTGGCTGGGCGGCGGCGGCCAGTTGGAGTGGAGCCTGAAAAAGGGTCTGGGGCGATTGAGGAAGCTGACGATTCTGCTGGTGGCGCGCGAGGAAGCGACTTACGCGCGCGGGACTAATAGCGTCACGGACAAGGAGGAGTTCCATCGCACGGTGGTGGCGGAGACGGGCGATGCTTACGACCTGGAGCGGGGCACGCGATCCGTCTCCATTCCCGCGCGGACCATGCATTCATTCACCAGCGCGCACAACCGGGTGACGTGGCTCGTGAAGGTGGAAGGAAAGGTGACTGGCGGACCCGATATCGACGAGGAGTATCCGATCGAGGTCGGGCCGCAGAATCCGTGGAGGAGGCCGTGAGGCGGCTATGATCAGCATCCAGCTCGACAACGCGGAGAAGACTTACGAGCCGGGGCAGGAGATCAGCGGCAGCGTGGAGTGGTTGTTTGCCGGCGGGCAGGAGAGCGCGGAACTGCGCCTGTTCTGGTACACCAAGGGGCGCGGCACCGAGGATGTCGAACTGGTGGAGACCGTGCCGTTTGAGAATCCAGGGATGTCGGATCGGCGCCGGTTCCGGCTGCGGCTGCCGCAGTCGCCGTACAGTTTTTCGGGGAAGCTGGTCTCGATCGTCTGGGCGCTGGAGTTGGTGGTGCAGCCGGAGAATGCGGCGGAGCGCATCGATTTCGTGATGGCGCCAGGCGGCGAGGAGGTCAGGCTGGCGTCATGACGGCGCGCGAGAACCCATTCGCGACCTCGCGGCTGGAGCGGGTGCGGTACCGCGCGGATGGGTTCTCGGTGGAGCAGTTGCTGGAGCGTTTCGCGGCGATGGGACGGCGTGCGGCGATCGCAGGTCCGGAGGGGTCGGGCAAGACGGCGCTGCTTGCAGAGTTGGGCGAGGGGTTGAGGCGCCAGGGCTTCAAAGTCGTGCATCTGCGCGCGGGGCAAGGCTTGCCGGCGCGGTTGGCGCCTGGCGAGAGAGAGGTCGTGCTGCTGGACGAGGCGGATGTGCTGGGTCCGCCGGCGTGGCGGCGATTCCTGCGGCAGACAAGAGGCGCGGGCGGTTTGTTGATCGCGACGCATCGCGCGAGGCGGCTGCCTTTGTTGTGGCGCTGCGAGACAAGCGCGGCGCTGCTCGATGAGATCGCGGCCGAGTTGAGTGGCGGCGCGCAATGCACAGCAGGGCTCTTCGAGAGGCACGGCGGCAACATCCGCTCGGCGCTTCTCGAGTTGTACGATCGCTTCGCAGGACGGACGGGGCGCTACAATTCTCCTCAATGAAGACACTTGTCGCGGTCCTGCTGATTGCGCCCTGGCTGGCGCATGGCAGGACTGCCGTTCGCGCGGCTGCATTCCGCGCCGATGCGACGCCGCCGCCTGGTGCGCCGCTGATTTGGGTGACGCCGGCGGAGCGCGTGGCCGATCCGCTTTGGGCGAAGGGCGTGGTGATCGAGATCGGCGGCAGGAGACATGTGCTGGCAGCGCTGGATTGGTGCGGCGTCGGGGGCTCGTCCCACCGGCTGCTGCGCGAGAAGATGGCTGAGGGCGCAAGTACGAAGATCCACAATGTCACGCTGCACGTGGTTCATCAACATACGGCGCCTTATCTTGTCGGAGATGCGCACGAGTTGTTGAAGGGCGCCGCCAATCCGCCGCTGGCGTATCCCCGCGAGGCGCTGGAAGATCTGGCGCGGCGGCTGGGTGCGGCGGCGAAGGCGAGTTTGCGTGAATTGAAGCCGGTGGACTCGATCGGGCTGGGCGAAGCGGCGGTGGACTGTGTGGCGTCGGCGCGGCGTCTCTTCCTCAATGGGAAACACGTCACGCGGTATTCGAGCTCCGGGAAATCACCGGAACTGATGGAAGCGCCCGAGGGGGACGTTGACCGCAACGTGAAGACCATCACGCTGGCGTCGGCGGGAAAGCCCGTCGTGCGGATCCACTACTATGCCTCGCACCCGCAGACGTTCTGCTGCGAAGGAACAGTGAGCGCCGATTTCGTCGGCGCGGCGCGTGAAGCGGTGGAAAAAGAGGACGGAGTGCCGCAGGTCTACTTCACGGGCGGCGGGGGTGACGTCACGGTGGGCAAATACAACGACGGAACGCCGGAGAAGCGCCAGGGGCTGGCGGAGCGCATGCGCGCGGGACTACTGGCGTCGATCCGCTCGACGCGATACGAGGCGTTGCAGGATGCGCGGTGGCGCACCGTGCCGGTGACTCTGCCGAGGCGCGCGGAGTCCGATCCGGTGATGGCCGCGCACCGCGCGAAGTTCGCGGCGGCGGACCGCACGCCTCCGGCGGACCTCCTCCGCAGCGCAATCGCAGTGGCCTTCAGCAAGCGCAAAACCCCGCTCGAGATCTCCGCACTCTCGCTGGGACGCGCGGTGATTGTGCATCTTCCCGGCGAGCCGCTGCTCGAGTTCCAGCGATTCGCGCAACAGGTGCTGCCGGGCCGGTTCGTCACAGTGGCGGGGTACGGCGACATCATGCCAGGTTACATCTGCCCGGACCGGTCGTATGATGAGGGCGGATATGAGCCCAGCGCGTCGAACGTCGCACCGGGCAGCGAGGCGGTATTGAAATCGGCCATCAAGGCCGTGATGTCGGAGAAGGCCAAATGAAAAAGGATGAAACACGGCGAACGTTCGTGAAGACCGGGGCGGCCCTGTTTGCCGCGGCCGGAGTCGTGCGGGGAGCGCAGGAAAAGCTGGCCGTGGCGGGCGGGCCCGCGACGGTGACGTACGCGGCCAACCGTCACACCTACCTGACGTCGTGGCCGCGCTATGGCGCAACGGAGAAGAAGGCGCTCGGCGAGGTGATCGACAGCGGCCGCTTCTACCAGGAGCTGCCGGCGTTCGAGAAGGAGTGGCAGGATTATACGAAGTCGCCGTTCGTGAAAGCGCACATGAACGGCACGAGCGCGCTGACGTCGATGTACTTCGCGCTCGATCTGCCGGCGGGCAGCGAGATCATGACGCCTTCCTACACCTTTTTTGCGACCTGCCTGGCGATGCGCTTCTTCGGCTACGTGCCGGTCTTCATCGACATCGATCCGAAGACCGCCTGCTTCGATCTCGACGACGCGAAGAAGAAGCTGACGAAGCGCACGCGCGCCGTTGTGCCGATGCACTCGTGGGGGCTGCCCTGCGAGATGGACAAGATCGCGGACTTCGCGAAGGAGAAGGGCCTCGTGCTTCTGGAGGACGCCGCGCACGCGCACGGGGCGTCGATGCAGGGCCGCAAGATGGGCGTGTGGGGCGCGATGGGGATTTACAGTTTCCAGGCTTCGAAGGTGATGCCGTCGGTGGAGGGCGGCATGGGCATGTACTCGACGCGCGAGTACTACGAGCGCGCGGCGGCGTTCGGCCACTACGAGGATCCGGTGAAATTCCCGGCGGACAGCCCGGTGCGGGCTTACGAGGGGACCGGGTTCGGCCAGAAGTATCGCATGCACCCGCTGGCGGCGGTGCTGGCGCGTACGCAATTGCGCAGCCTCGACGAGCGCAATGCGATGGTGAAGAAGAATGTGCGGTCGCTGAACGATCGCCTGACCCAGTTGCCCGGCCTGAGTGAACCGCGCTGCCGGCCCGACCAGGACCGCGTGTACTACCACGCGAATATGCTGATCTTCGACGAGAAGAAGGCGGGGTTCTCGCGCGAGGCGCTGCTCAAGGCGCTCAAGGCCGAGGGCGTCCGGGCAAGCTGGTGGGACTATCCCGAGCAGCACAAGCTCAAGATTTACGCGGAAGCGAAGTGGTGGCATCACGCGCCGCGGATTCCGGATCTGCCCGGGACGCGCGAAGTGAATCGCGCGCACATCTTCGTACCGCTGATCTACGGCGAAGCGCCGGATCTCATTGACCAGTATGTGAAGGGCTTCGAGAAGGTCTGGGCGCACAAGGCCGAAGTCGCCGCGCTCTGAGGAGAGCCATGCATACCGGCACTATCACAAGACGCGGCGTGCTCAAGGCCGTCGCGGCGGCGCCGCTGTTTGTTCCGGCGCGCGCTCTCGGACGCGGCGGCGCGGCGGCCCCGAGCGACCGCGTTGTGCTGGCCGGGCTCGGCATCGGCGGGCGCGGGGCTGAGGTCCTGCGGTCGTTCTTCATCCAGCCCGAGGTGCAGTTCGTCGCCATTTGCGACGTCAAGGCCGAGCGCCGCGACGCGGTCAAGAAGATGGCGGACGACAAGTACGGCAACAGCGACTGCAAGCAGTATTCCGACATGCACGAGCTGCTGGCCCGAGACGAGATCGATGCCGTGCTGATCGCCACGGGCGACCGGTGGCACACTCTGGCTTCGATCCTGACGGCGCAATCGGGCAAGGACATGTACTGCGAGAAGCCCTGTTCGATGACCATTGCCGAAAGCCGCGCGCTGGCCGACAACATCCGCCGCTACGGGCGCATCTACCAGGCGGGCACGCAGCGCCGAAACATCGCGAACTTCATGCACGCGATCGACCTGGCGCGCAGCGGCAAGCTGGGCAGGCTGAAGACGCTCCATGCGAATACGCTCGATCCCAAAACCAGGCACGACTGGCTGCCGGAAGAACCTGAGCCGCCGAAGGACGTTGTCGATTGGGACCGCTGGCTGGGGCCGTGCCCGTGGCGTCCCTTCAACACGCAGTACATCCGCGGGCGCTGGCGCGGCCACTTCGACTTCCACGGCGGCGGGATTCTGGAATGGGGCTCGCACACGGTGGACCTCTGCCAGGCCGCCAATAGCGCCGACGGAACCGCGCCTGTCGAGTACGAGCCTCGGGGCAGGCATGTCATCTGCAAGTACGCCAACGGGGTCGAGCTTGTGATGCGCGACGACGGCTGGCTCGGGCTGGGCACTTGCAGCGTGCGGTTCGAAGGCGCGGACGGCTGGATCGAAACCGGCGACACGGGCAAGATGGAGCTGAGCGAGAACCTCAGAAGCGAGTACCGCGCGATCACCGATCGCGGAACCGATCCCACGACGCATGTGCGCGACTTCCTCGACTGCGTGAAGTCGCGCAAGCAGCCGAAGTCGAATGCGGACGCGGCCGCGCAGGGCCACGTGGCCTGCCACGCCGCCTATATCGCATGGCAGCTTGGGCGCAAGCTTACCTTCGATCCTGTGAAAGAGGTCTTCGCCGGCGACGAGGAAGCGAACCGCATGCGGTCGCGAGCCATCCGCGAGCCGTGGAGGATCTGAGATGCAGAACCAGAATCAGGATCGGGCCGCCGAGATCATGTCGATGGGCGAAGCGCAGGCGCTCGGGATATTGCGAAATGCGGAGTCCACTTTCTTTGAGAAGGCGAAGGCTTGCCAGCGGCTCGCAGTCGTTGGGACGAAAGCGGCTGTCCCGGCGCTTGGCCCTCTGCTGAGCGACGCGAAGCTGGCGCACTACGCGCGATTCGCCCTGGAGCCGATTCCGGATCGCGAGGCGGACAAGACGCTGCGCAAGGCGATGGAGCGGCTCAGCGGCAGGCTGCGCGCGGGCGTGATCGCGTCGATCGGTCAACGCAAGGATCCGAAAGCGGTGAAGCCGCTGTCGAAACTGCTGCACGACGCCGACGCAGAGGTGGCCGCGGCCGCTGCGTTCGCCCTCGGAAAGATCGCAAACAAGGATGCCGCCAAACGGTTGGAGAAGGGAATCCGGAAGCATCCGACGCCTGCGTTGGCCCATGCCGGACTCGCCTGCGCCGACGCTCTTACCTCGTCCGGCGATGCCCGTCACGCCCGCCCGCTATACATCGCGCTTCAAAACGACGCGATCCCGAAGGCGGTGCGCCTGGAGGCGGCGCCGCCCGACGATCGTATGATGAAACGATGAAGCGCATTCTGGGACTCTTGCTGGTTGCCGCCGCGTCCGCGGACGCGGAGCAGTATTGTTTTGGCTTTCTGAACGCTCACCCTGAGCGCAAGCCAATCCCGGACGCCGAGGCGCAGGAGATTCAAAAGGGCCACATGGCCCACATGAACAAGATGGCGCTGGCCGGCCATCTGCTCACGGCCGGTCCGATCGCCACGCCGGGCGGACCCCGCGGCATCCTCGTCTACCGCTGCAAGACGACGCAGGAGGCGCTCGAGTGGACGGCGCCCGACCCCGCGGTCCAGAACAAGCGGCTAATCGCGGAGTTCTACAAATGGAACGGTCCGGACGGCTTCGGCGAACCGCTTCTTACGCAGTTCAAAGCCGACCAAAACACGAAGCCCACGATGATCCGGCTGCCGTTGATGGTCTTCCGCAAGACGGAGAAGTGGGTTGGCGCAGGGCCGGATGACGCACTGAAAGAGCACGCGGGCCAGTTGAATGAGCTGAGGAGACAGGGCAAGGTCCGGGCGGCGGGTCCGTTTTTGAACGAGAAGGGAGAACCGCGCGTTGCGCCCGGCGTGGCCGGACTGTTTGTCTTTGCGGCGATGCCGTTCGAGGAGGCCAAGGCCATTGCGGCAAAGGACGCGCTGGTGCGCGAAGGATATGTTCGAATTGACGCGTACGAGTGGTTTGTCGCCGATGAGGCTGTGCCGAAGGCACGCCTCAACTAGGGCCGCCGCATTTTTCATCATCGCCTGCGGTATCGCCTCCGCCGGGATTCAGATCCGCGAAGACAAAGCCGCGCCGGACGACTACTTCAAGCGGTCGGCGATTGAGGTTTCCATCGACCCCGCACCGCCGGGGCCGGCGTGGCTCGTCGTCGAATACCTCGATCGAGGCTACGCGCTGATCTCGGCCGAGCCCGGCACGGCGCAATCACGGCAGTGGGGCGTCGCGCGCATCAACTCGGGCAAGACGCGGCGCGCGTGGTTCGGTTACGAGAAGCTCCCGGTGAAGATCCGCGTTTACGGCCTTCCGCGGGGCGCGAAGTTCAGCATCAGCACCACCGAGCCGCCGCGCGATCCGGTTCCCAACGCCGCGCCCGCGGTCGCGTTCAGGAGTTTTCCGCAGCGCGTGACGACGGCCGGCGCCGACGCGCAAACCGTCGAAGGTCTGCCGGAGTCCATCGCCACGATGCGCAACATGCTCCCGCTGTTGCGTGCGCTCGGCTTCAACGGCGTCGAGAGCTACGTGAAGTGGAACTTCGTCGAGCGCGCGCCCGGCGTCTTCGACTGGAGCTTTTACGACGCCGTCTGCGACGAGCTTGACAACTACGGCCTTCAGTGGTTCCCGCTGATTATCGCGGGCTCGGCCTACGCGCTGCCGGAGTGGTATCACGACTCGCCCGCCAACAAGGGTTTCGCCTGTCTCGAGCACGGCATCTCGAACGACATCCAATCCGTCTTTTGCGCGACACAGGACCGCTACGTCGAGCGCTTTCTGAAGGAGTTTGGAAAGCACTACGGCAAGCGGAAGACGCTGCTCGGCATCCGCCTCGGCCCTTCGGGCAACTACGGCGAAGCGCAATATCCTGCGACCGGCGCCTGGGGCTACAAGGGCGGAGAGATTCACACTCACCAGGGCTACTGGGCCGCCGATGAATGCGCGCCGCCGCACTTCCGCAAGTGGCTGGCGGAGCGTTACAACAGCGTGGCGGAGCTGAACAAGGCGTGGGAGTCGCGCTACCGCTCGTTGAACGAGATCAACACATTCCTGCCCATCACCGCCAAAACGCGCCGCCAGCGCATCGACTTTTCCGACTGGTACATGGACACGATGAGCCGGTGGTGCGAACAGTGGGCCGTGTGGGCGCGAGAGGCCCTGCCGGACGCTGTGATCCACCAGTCCTCCGGCGGATGGGGCCCGATCCAGATCGGCACGGACTACTCCTACCAGGCGCGTTCCATGGCCAAGGTGAAAGGCGGCATCCGCCTGACGAACGAGGACGACCACTTCGCGGACAACTTCGCGATCACGCGCATGGCTTCGTCCGCCGCGCGTTTCTACGGCATCCCGCTCGGCTACGAGCCCGGCGGATTCGGCAGCGGACGAGGCGTGGCCGCGCGCCTGTTCAACTGCCTGACCAACGGCGGCGAGCACCTCTTCTACTACCACGGCAACCTGTTCGGGAACGACCAGGGCATCCGGCAGTGGCTCGATTATTCGCCGCTGCTCGAAAGGCGCGAAAAGCCGCAGATCGACGTCGCGGTGTTCTATCCCGACACCGCGATCAAGCTGGACGACGAGGCGATTCGCTACCGCTGGGGCTCGGTGTTTCTGGTGAACGCCCGCGCGTTGCGCTCCGAGCTGGATTACGACTACGTGAGCGAGCAGATGATCGAGGAAGGAGCGCTGGACCGTTACAAGGCGCTCGTCTTCCTCTGGGGTTACATCACCGAGAAGAAGATCATGGAACGCATTGCGAAGTGGGTGGAGGCCGGGGGCGCGCTGATCTATCCGCAGCGGCCGCGGCCGATGCTCGAGACCGTGGAGGGCGATCGTTACAGAGGCAACGTGACGCTCTTCCCGGGAGACCCGCAGCCGCCCGATTTCTATGCCGCCTTCGTGCGCGAGCAGGTTTCCAGGACCCCTGGCATACGGCCGGCAGTCCGCCGGGCTCTGGGCATGAAGAAGACGCAGCGGGTCTATTGGAGCGTCTTCGAATCAGGGCGGATCGCGCTGCTCAACTTCGACGACGTCCCGGCCACGGTGGCCTTGCCCGGCGCGGCGCCGGTGACGCTGAGACCGTATGGGATCGCCGTCGTCGGCGGACCAGCCGGCAAGTGAGCCGCCCAGATTCCGTTTGAACCGGACCCGTTGATCGACTAAGCTACGGTGGAGGGCTGTTGTCGCGATCAGACGAGGCAGTCCGTTGAACAAGAGCACAACCTGAAGGTTGCGCCACTGCTGGAGGAAGAAGGGAAAACATGATGATCAAGTCACTCTTTGTGTTGGTCGTTTGCCTGATAGCATCAGCGGGAGTCGCGGCTGCCCAGCAGGGCTGTCCGTGCGCCGTTTACGATTCAGCGGTCACGATCACGCTCAGCGAAGGGCCGGGCAACACTGTGGCTGTGGACA
Source organism: uncultured Solibacteraceae bacterium (assembly GCA_964472745.1). Classification (GTDB taxonomy): domain Bacteria; phylum Acidobacteriota; class Terriglobia; order Bryobacterales; family Bryobacteraceae; genus CAYYNC01. The sequence continues at coordinate 39,166 of CAYYNC010000017.1, read as the reverse complement.
AGACCAGGGCCTGCGTCTCAAGGCAGGGTGAGGTCACCTTCCAGAGCTCGGAGGGCGATTTCGAGCTCCGCTTCGACAAGAACGACGGCACGCCTTTTAGCACGGGAATCCTGCGCGGCAGGCCGAATCAAAAAGCAACGGCGAAGGTGAGCCAGCAGAACAAAGTGAAGTGTGGAAGGCAGTACCGCTACTCGATCGTGCTCAAGAAGCCCGGCAAAGAGTTGAAGACCGATCCGGAGATCATCATCGAGCCGGGTGGGGGAGATCAATAGGGCTGAAATGCCCCTGCGGGGTGGAGACACTCTCGGTCCTTACAGAATCCTCTCGCCGCTTGGCGCGGGGGGAATGGGCGAGGTTTACGCGGCCACCGACACGCGGCTTGGGCGCGAGGTGGCCATCAAAATCCTGCCCCCGCATGAGATGGAGAACGAGGAGAGGCGGCGCGCATTCCAGCGCGAGGCGCGTGCGGCGTCCGCGCTCAACCACCCCAATATCATCACGATCCACGAGATCGATTCCGAGAACGGCGTCGATTACATCGTGATGGAACGCGTGCTGGGGCAGACCCTGCGGCACTTGATCCCGCCGGAGGGCATGGCGGTGGACGAGGCGGTGGTGTATTTCGCCGAAATCGCGTCGGCACTGGACCGCGCACACCGCGCCGGCATCATCCACCGCGACCTCAAGCCCGGCAACATCATGATCACCGAGGACCGCCGCGTGAAGATCCTCGACTTCGGGCTGGCGAAGCTGACGAAGGCCGCCGAGGTCTCACACGATTCCAATCTGACTGCGACCATCACGCAGGTGCACGGCAGTCCGGGGACGCTGACCGGCACGGTGTCCTACATGTCGCCGGAGCAGGCGACCGGCCGGCATATCGACCACCGCTCGGACATCTTCTCGCTGGGCATCGTGTTGTATGAAGCGCTCACCGGCAAACGGCCCTGGGAGGGACCGAGCAGCATGGCCGTGCTGCAAGGCGTGTGCCTGCTCGAACCGCCGCCGCTGCGCAGCGTGCGGCGCGACCTGCCGGAGTCGATCGAGCGGATCGTCGCCAAGGCGTTGAAGAAGGACCCGGGCGAACGCTTCCAGACGATGGAGGAGTTCGCTTCGGCGCTGCGCGCCTACGCCACAGCCAAGGAAGAGCAGGCGCTCGATCAGGAGCGCAAAACATTTCAGCGCAAATTCGTGCGGCGGCTGTCGGTCGCGCTGGGCGCCTTCGCCGTCTGCCTCGCCGCCGTTCTGTATTTCACCGGCCACGGAGTCGGGCGCGGAGGCCCGTCGAAGGAGGACGGCGCGGGCAAGGGCGCGGTCGAGATCGCAGATCCTTTCCAGGCCTACCAGGAAGCCCGGTCGCTGCTAGTGCGGTATGACAAGCAACAGAACGTCGACCGCGCCATCGCGCTGATCGAGGCGGCAGTACGAAAGAATCCCGGCCATGCCCCCTTCCACGCGGCTTTGGGCGATGCATATGTCTTGAAGTTCAACGAAACAAGCGACCAGAAGTGGCTGAAGCTGGCCGCGGGATGCGCGGACAAGGCGTTCACTCTCAACCAATACCTCGCGGCGGCGCAGATTACGAAAGCGGCGGTGGATACCGCTTCGAAACGTCCTGCCGATGCGGTCCAGGCCTTGCGGCGAGCGCTCGAGCTCGATCCCAGGAATGCAGAGGCGCACTGGCGGCTGGCTACGCGCCTGTGGGCCGATGGGCAGACCGAAGAGGCGATGACGTTGGCCCGGCGCGCGGTCGAGCTCGCGCCGGATGACTGGCGGTCGCACCAGACGCTGGGAGCAACCCTGTTCTCCAGCGGGCGGTACAAAGACGGGCTGGCCGAATTTGAGACAGCGCTGAAGCTGGCTCCAGACAGCCCGGGCGTCTACCAGAACATCGCAGCCGTCCACCACATGCTGGGACGCTGGGACGATGCCGCGGCGGCGACGCAACGCGCTTTGGAGATCCGCCCGACGCCTCGCGCTTACAGCAATCTCGGCACGATGCTCTATTTTCTGGGGCGCTTCCCGGAATCGGTCGCCGCTTTCGAAAAGGCCGCCGAGCTGAGGCGGGGCGAGTATGCGATTTGGGGCAATCTCGCGGACGCTTACCGATGGTGTCCCGACAAGAAAGAGAAGGCCTCCGCCAGTTATGCGCGGGCTTTGGATCTGGCGCGTGAGGCGTCGAAAAGCAGGCCCAACGATCCGGAATTGCGCGCCACCATCGCCGCCTATCTCGCCAAGAATGGCGACCCCGCCGCGGCCGTCGAGGAATTACGTGCCATCCCGGCCTCCGAGGACCGGCCGTCCGTGCGCTACAGGATCGCGCTGGTGAAGGAACTCGCGGGCGACAGGGCCGGCGCCCTCGCTGTTCTCGAGGCCGGGCTGAAGGCCGGCCTCTCCTTCTACGAAGTGAGTCACGAGCCCGAGTTCGCCGGGCTGCGCGCGGACCCCAGGTTCAAACGACTCGCGGCTCTGGCCGCGCGCCGCAAGAATTAGGCGCTCACTGCAACAGTGTGCGCGCGGCGAGGTGATACGGATTCAGTTCGACCGCCCTGCGAAACTCAGTCTGCGCCTTTGCCTTGTCGTTCAATCCGAGCCAGCCCAAGCCGGCCACGTAGTGCGCCATCGAAGCGCGGACGCGCGGCGACTGGCGTTCGCCGAACTTCGCGAAGAACTCCGTCCCCTGAGCGCGCTTCATGGCCGCGGCGGCGGTATCCACGAGCGATTGGAACAGCGTGCGGGCGCGCGCGGCTTCTCCGAGCTTCGCAAGTGAAAGCGCGCGGTAGTAGAGCAGCGCGGCGCCTGAATCGACGCCCGGATGCGGATTGTCTTCAGTTCCGATCAGCTCAGCCGCTGAATCGCGCCATGCTTTCTTCGCGTCGTCCATGCGCCCCAGCGCCTCGTGTGCGATGCCGGCCCAGTAGAAGACCTCGGGTGCGCGACTGCCCCGGTAGGAACGCGTGACTTCGAGGTTCTCGGGATACTCGATCGCCTTGAGATAGTCGGCCAGCGCGCCCTTCGCGTCCTTGGCCGCCAGTTTGCGGTGGCCCCGCAGCAGGTGCGCGTCGGTCCAGGCGTCCTGCACGTTGAAGCGGGCGCCGCCTTCCCAAAGATGGAAGTGGCGCTTCTCCATGGTGGCGATGGCTTCGTCGAGCTGGCCCGCCAACACGCGCACGACGACGTCGCGCGACATCGTGTCGTCGCGCTTCTGCGCCGTCTGTTTATGCGATTCAAACAGGGCCAGTCGCTTTTCGAGCGGCGCCTGCTGGAACTCGTAAAGGCGGTCCAGCTCGAAGAGATAGAGCGCATCGTTGGGATTGAGCGCGATCGCTTTCTCCAGCGCGGCGACGGCGGCCGGAACGCCGTTGTCTTCGCGCGAATGGCCGACCGCGAGATTGCGCCAGGCGATGGCCATTGCCGGGTCGTTCTCCACGGTCCTGCGCCAGAGGTCCATCGCCTCCGCGGGCTGGAGGTCGAACAACAGCAGCCCCAGGTAGTAGGGCGCGCGGGCGTCTTTCGGGTTCAACTCCATCGCTGCGCGCAGCGGCTCCATCATTTCAAGCTGGAAGGGGAAGACGCGGTCGTAAGGCATGCCGGCGGCCTTGGCAAACCGCGCCGCGGCAGTGTCCTTCTGTCCGGTGCGCAGCGCGAGCCAGCCCAGCCAGTATTCGATCATCGGCGAGGCGACGGGCATGCGGTCGAGCAGGTATTGCGCCTCGAACCACAGGCCGGCGTTGATACAGGAGACCGCCAGCTCCAGCCCCTCCTCGGGGTGGCTCTTCGCGATCGTGGCGAGTTCCGACAGCCGGCGCACGCCGCGCGGATCGAGCGGGTCGAGGCGCGAGATCTGCTCGCGCAAAGGTCCGGCCTGGGATTCGTCGCCGAGATGGGTGAGGATGAGCGATTTCAGCGACAGCGCCCTCGTATTCCAGGCATTGTTGACCAGGGCGCGGTCGAGCAGCTCAACGGCCTCGGTGAACTTGCCCTGCCGCGAGCGAATCTCGGCGATCTGGAAGTAAGACGCCGATTGCCAGCCGTTCGACCACCCCGCGCGTTGCAGCACATCTTCGGCCTCCTTGAGCTTGTTCTGGAACTTCAGAGCCAGGCCGAGGTAGTACAGCGGCTCGCCGTCTTTCGCCCGCGTGTAATTGTGTTGAACGCGATCCACGGCGCGCCGCAGGAGCTTCTCGGCGTCCGCGTAACGGCCGCGTTTGATATAAAGCAGCCCCAACGCCGTGTTCGCGCGCGAATCGCCGGGATCGCGCTTCAGCGCTTCCTCGTAATAGGGGTCCGGCTCCAGAGACGGGTTGTGAAACTGCTCCAGGCGCAGACCGGCGAGGTAGAGCTCTTCGACCGTCTTGAATCTCTCGGGCGGACCCGGCGGCACGACCGCGGGAGGCAGCGGCTTCTTTTCAAGAACCGCCGGCCGGTAGGACACGAGAACCTTGTCGCCGGCGCTCAGGGCCGCCACCAGGTCGCTCTCGTTGACGCCCGCGGGCAACGCGAACTCGCGCACCAGCGGCGTGCCGGGGTCCATCGCCACGCTCTCGGACAAGAGCGCCTGTTTGCCCGCGCTGACGGATGCAGTTACAACGCTGCGCTTCGAAGTGACGTAGAAGCCCGCTTTCACCCTGCCGTCCTTCACCTCGAGGTTGACCGCGGCATCGCGGTTGGCTTCCTTGACGCCGCCGATCCCGCGGAACGGATACCAGTATTGCTTCGTGCTCTTGGCCTCGTAGGGCTGGAGCCAGCTATAGTCGGGCTGGTTGTCGCTCCACGCGCCGACCATCAGCTCCAGGTAGGGCCCGTCGGTGTCGCTCAGGATCTTGTCCCACATCTTGCCCGAGGGCCCTGTGCCCCAGGTGAAGAACTTCTTGCCGGGCGCCTGGTGGCGGTCGGCGACGTGGAGCGTGCCGGCCTGGCGGCCGTGGTCGTAGCCCGCGAGGAAATCGTCGTCCTCGTTCCACGCGAACATCGAGATGGAGCTCGGGTGGTTCTTCCACATGCTGACGTCGACGCCGCGCGTGAAGTCGATTCCGTTGTAGATCGAATCGGCGATGGGCCAGCGCGCGAACTCCCGCTTCGCGTGCTGCGTGACGAACTGAGTGCGCGGCGGGAAGATCACCTGGTAGTTCTCGTTCGTGTGGACGGCGACATTGGCGAAGTACAGCAGCGAATGGGCCAGCGGCGTGGTGTTCAGCGCGGTCACTTGCGCTTCCAGGATCGACGAACCGGGCCGCAGCGTCAGCCCGATCGCCCACCTCATGCGATGCCGCAGCTCCATCTCCCCCACCCAGATTGTCTTCGAGCCGTCGGCGTTTTCCTGCGTTTTGTAGCGCACGGGCAGGAAGCTCGAAGCGCGATGGTGGTGCGGAATGTTCCATTCGACGCCGCCGCTGATCCACGCGCCGAGCATGCCGATGAGCGCGGGCTTGATGACGCTTTGTTTGTAGAAGAAGTCGTAGCCGTTCGTCTTGTCGACAGCCTGAAAGATGCGGCCGCCGATCTCCGGCAGCACGCACACTTTGACGTACTCGTTCTCCAGGCAGACCAGGGTATAGGTCTTATCCACCTTCTGATCCGTGAGATTGTCGTACATGGGATAGGGATAGATCGCGCCCTTCGCGCCCTGGTAGGTTCGGCCGGTATAGAAAAAGGGATTGGCCTCAGGCGGCCCCGCGGCGTAAGTCGGGATCACGGTCTGTTCTTCCCACACGCGGACCTGGGCGAAGAGCGGGAACGCGCAACAGGCGAGCAGACTGATGGCTGGCAGGCGAACGGTCATGAGGATTGAGACTCCTGGAAAGAGTATATCGGGCTTGTTTCTCCGCGGGCCTGGCGGCGTCCGATTCGACGCATACCTGAAGGTGGACTGGAGCGCGCGATCGAAGCCCGCGCCGGCGAGGCCATCGCCCGATGCGATCTGGCTGTGCCTGCGTCAGGGGCGGAAGGAGAAAGTCGCGTACTGCCGCACGCGAACGGAGGCTGAGATTCTCATCCACATGCTGCTGGCGGCGACGCAGGGCCGGATCCTCGCGGGCTTCGATTTCTCCTTCGCCTGGCCGGGCTGGTTCCACGAGCGGCTGGGACGCTGGGACGCCGTCTGGGCTCGACTCGAGCGCGAAATCGAGGACACGGACACCGCAAACAACCGCTTCGAGGTCGCCGCGGCGCTGAACCGCGAGCTGAGCGGCCGCCCCTACCCGTTCTGGGGGACGCCGAAGCCGCTGCCGTTCCTCTCGGCCCGCCGCGTGCCGGGCGACTATTGGGACTTCCGGCACACCGAGAATCTGGCGGAACCGCGGGCGCAATCGTCGTTCAAGCTCTTCGGCGCCGGATCGGTGGGGAGCCAGTCGCTGCTCGGGATTCCGGTCCTCGAAAGACTTCGGCGCCGCTTTCGCGGGGAGATCTGCGTGTGGCCGTTCGAACGCCCGAACCGCCGCATCGTGCTGGCCGAGGCGTACCCCTCGATGCTCACGGAAAGCGAATTGCCGGGCGGCGCCATCAGGGACGAGCGGCAGGTAAAGGGCCTTGCGCGTTTTTTCCAAAGGCACGAGAACGAACTCGAAACGTGGCTTGAGCGGCCGCGCGAAATGGGGATCACTCCCCTGGAAGGTTGGATTCTGGGCGTAGAACCGTGACGTACACTGAATCAAGCGAGGCGCTTTGCACTTGAGACGCAGAGATATTTTCAGGAGCGGCGCGGCCGCAGCGATGCTCGGATTGCCGGCAGGCGCGGATGAAGGATCGATACCCGCACTGCCTTCCCGGGCGCTGCTGGCGGCGGACCCCGAGCAGTTCTGGGCGCGGATCAGAAAAGAGCAGTTTTTCCTGCCCGATTGGCGGTGTTTTCTCAACAACGGCAGCCTGGGCGTCGCGCCGCGGCGCGTTGTGAATGTGGTGTCGTCCTATCTGGAACGCTCAGCGGGATTGCTCATGGACGAGTACCCGCGCTGGGGTTACGAGACGCTCGACGCAGAGCGCCAGGAGATGGCCGATTTTCTCGGCTGCAAGAAAGACGAGCTCGCCTTCACGCACAACGCGACGGAAGCGATGAGCATGATCGCCGCGGGTCTGGACCTGAAGGCCGGCGACCAGGTGGTGATGACCGACCAGGAGCACCCCAGCGGCCGCGCGCCCTGGCGCCGCCGCGCGCAGCGCGACGCCATCACCATCCGCGAAGTGAAGATCCCGCACCCGCCGAAGGACTTCGGCCAGCTCACGCAGTTGATGCTCGACGCCATCGGCCCGCGGACGAAAGTGCTCAGCTTCAGCGCGATCCTCACCACCACCGGCGTGATCATGCCGGTGAAAGAGATCTGCGAAGCGGCGCGGGCTCGCGGCGTCATCAGCGTCGTGGACGGCGCTCACGTGAACGGCCAGATCCCGTGCAACCTGAACTATCTGGGCTGCGACTACTTCGCCGGGAGCCCTCACAAATGGCTGTTCGCGCCCGCCGGATGCGGGCTGCTTTACATTCCCGAGGAGAACCTCGACAAGCTCTGGCCCACGATCACAACGGGCGATTGGGACCGCAAGGAGCTCAAAGCCGCGCGCTTCATGAAGGTTGGCACGAACAACCGCGCAATCTTCGAGGGGATGATGGCGGGGCTGCGGTTTCACAAGGAACTGGGTTCGGATGTCATCTACAAGCGCATTCACGATCTCGCGAAGCTGAACTACAAGATGGCGAAGAGCCGTCCGTATCTCGAGATGTTGAGCGCGGAAGACGACCGCATGTACGGATCGCTGGTCACCGTCGGATTCCGCGGCGCGAATCTCGATCCGATGTGGACAGCGCTGCGCGAGCGCAAGATCTGGACCATGATCTCCGAGCGCCTGCGCATTTCTACGCACATTCATACGCGTCCCGAGGACCTGGAGACGTTCTACGGGGTGCTGGACGGGCTGTTCGCAAAGAAGGGGTGATTGCCATGCCGCTGCTCATCCGCCACGAAGGAGAAGCCCCGCGCGAGCGCTCCACCTGCGGCTGGCGCGACCGGCTCATCAGCCGCGAAGACGCCGGCACGGGCGTCGCAGCGTGGGCGCACGCGGTCGATATCGACGGCGCGAAGCCGCATTATCACAAGCGCTCCACTGAACTTTACTACGTGCTCGACGGCGAGGGCGAAGTGGTGCTCGACGGCGTCGCGCACCAAGTCCGCAAGGGGTCGCTCGTGCACATCCCGCCCGGCGTTGTGCATGGCGCGAAAGGCCGCATGCGCGTGCTTGTGGTTGGTGTGCCGGACATTGCCGACGACGACCTGTACTTTCCAACGAACGAGATCTAACCGCGCCTGCTCACGCGCGCGGCCCGGCATCTCTGCCGAGCCGCGACCGTCAGGGAGCGGTTGTCATTATTGCTGATCCGGCTCGCGGACCACGTAGATGCCGTAATCCGGCCAGCAGTTCAGGTTATTGGGGTCCTCGTCGAAGCCGCGCGGAGACATACCGGGCGTGCCGGCCGCCGCAGGCGCCGGCGGCGCGAATTTCGGATCGAGGATCTTGGCGATCTGGTCGCGAACGTCCTCGAGGTGCGCCCGCGTGGTGCGATCGGCTGCAACCGCCATCGCTCGCGTGACGTCGCCGCTGAGTGAGCGCAGCTCGGACCGCAGCAGCGCCTTGATATCGTCATTGGCGGCAGTGCGGCCGTTCAGCCGGTCGTTGGCGGCGTCCAGGAAGAGCCGCTGCGTGTTGCGGCGGAATGCGTCCACCTGCACCTTCGGCGCGCTCAGCTCGCTGAAGACGCCGCGGCGGACATCGCTGATGAGCTGCGCCGGCGCGTACGCCCTGGCGCCCTCCAGCGCCTCCTGCTCCACCATGCGGTTGAGCCGCATCGTCGACATCAACTGCATCATGATCATCTGCTGCGACTGCTTGACGCGCTGCACCGCGCCGTCGGGCTCGATGCGCCGCAGGACCTCGGGGTTGAGCGCCCACTTGGGAACGCGGAATGCGTTGTCGAGCAGGAACTTCACGGCTTCCGCCTGGCGCTCTTTCGAAACAGGCCTGAAGCGCGGGCCGTTCTGGCCGCCGTGCAACTGCTGTGAGTCGGAGCCGCCGACAATGGCCGCGACGTGGCCCATCTCGCGCGACCACTGCCCCAGCAATCGCGAGTAAACGCGCTGCAAATCGTCCCAATCTTCGCCCGGCTTCTCGGTGGCGCGGATCAGATTGCCCGCCACGCGCTCGATGTTTTTCAACCCGAGCGTGGTGGCTTTGACTGCGTCGGCGTCGCCGACTGCTTCGGTGAGGTCGCCGGGGTCGGAGCCCATCGCGCCGGCAGTGGAGAAGCGCAGCCACGGCGTGGTCTCCTGCACCTTGGTCCATTGGTCCAGCGTCGGCTTCTCGTCATCGGGCGTCCGCGCCGAGGGGATCGGCTTGTAGCCCCACATCGTCGCGAACTTGTCGTACGGTCCGATGCCGGGGATGAGGTCGGCCGGGTCGATCTTGTCCTCGGGTTGCGCGACGTAGTTATAGCGCGAGTAGTCCATGAGCGTCGAGACGTGGCCGTTCTGTTTCACCCAGTTCCGGTCGCGGATCTTCTCGAGCGGATATTGCGAGCTGGCCTTCATGTTGTGCTGGAACCCCAGCGTGTGGCCGACTTCGTGGGCGACCACGTATTCGATCAGCCGGCCCATCAACGCTTCCGGCAGCGGCAGCTTCTGAGCGCTCGGATCGAGCGGGCTCACCTGTGTGAAGTACCAGTCGGTGCAGAGCTGGAGAATGTTGTGATACATCGAGATGTCCGCTTCGAGGATCTCGCCCGTGCGGGGGTCGTGAATGTGAGGACCCATCGCGTTCTCGATCGTCGAGGGCAGCCACCGCACGACCGAGTAGCGGGCATCCTCCGGGCTCCAGTCGGGATCTTCCTCCTTGGACGGCGCGTCTTTCGCGATGATCGCGTTGCGGAACCCCGCTGCTTCAAACGCCGGCTGCCAGTCCTCGATGCCTTTCTTCACCCACGGGATCCACTCCTTCGGCGTCGCGGGATCGATGTAGTACACGATCGGCTTCACGGGCTCGGACAACTCCGCGTTTGGGTTCTTCTTCTCCAGGCGGTAGCGCGTGATGTAGCGGCGTTCGGTGGCCTTGTGCTCCGGACGCGAGTAATCCATCTGGCGCACGGAGAAATAGCCGACGCGCTCATCGTACAGCCGCGGCATCATCGGCTTCTCAGGCAGCTTGACCATGGAGTAGTGCACGGTCACCGTGCCCGTGCTGCCGCGCATTCCCGCGCCGATAAAGGGGCTTGGAGGCGGGGGCATTTGCGCCGGGGCGGTGGGTTCCACGCGCCGCGTGTAGGTGTGGATGACGTCGGCCTCGATGTTGATCGGATAGCTGACAATGCTCTCGACGAACGAGCGGGAGCTGTCCAGCGTCTGCGCCCGCAGCCTTGTGCGCGCGCTGAATTCGGGCACGTCGGAGGCCAGCAGCCGGGTGGCGTCGATGACGGGATCGCCGTCCTTGGTGAACGCCTCCACGTTGAAGGCCATGATGATCGGCTCTTTGTTCGCATCCTTGACTGCGCGCGAGATGGGCGCCGACGGATCGGCGACAACCTCGTAGATCACCTCCTTGAGCAGGACGCGGCGGTCCAGCAGATCCCAGCGGACCACGCGGCTGCCGAGCGCCTGGCCGCCGTAGCCGACCCCCAGCGTCGTGCTGCGGATCTGGCTGACCCACAAGAACTCCTGGCCGAGCTCGCTCTTGGGGATCTCATACAACACGCGGTCACGGTTGCGATGAACTTTGAAAATGCCTTCGTCGGTTTTGAATTCCTTAGTGACCACTTTCTCGTAAGGCTTAGGTTCCGGCGGGCCCGCGGAGGGGCGCGCCCCGGGGAAGCCCGTTGGGGTCTCCGGCTTGGCCTGTTCGGAAGGCGGCTGTTCCTGGGCGAAAGAAGCGGCGGTCATCAGTGCAATCAGGCACAGAGCGGCCGCGAGGCAAAGCATGGTACGCATACGGGTTCTAGATTAACCCAATTCGCTGTCGCCCGAGCCGGATGCTAGGATGGAGTTTCCCACCTCATGAGCCGTTCCCTACGCCTTTTCGCACCGCTGGCGCTGGCCGGCGCGTTCGTTCTTTCCGCGGCCCTGACTCCCGGAGAGCAGGCCTCACTCGATCGCATTTCGGCAGCGGCGCTGAAGGGCCACGTCTCATTCCTCGCGTCTGACGCCTTGGAAGGCCGCGACACGCCGTCGAAAGGGCTCGACGTAGCCGCCGAGTATATCGCGGCGCAGTTTCGCAAGATCGGGCTCGAGGCCGTCGGCGACGACGGCTACTTCCAGACCGCGCCATATATCACCGTCACGCCGAAGTCCGACGGCTTCGAGATGACGCTGATTACGGGCGGCCAGACGATCTCCGTGCCGAAGGACAAGGTGAGAATCAATGCCGCCGCCGCACTCGAGATCGCGGACGCCGAGGTTCTGAAGGTCGTTCTGGATGACGCCGCCACCGTCGAGGCGATGACGGCGGAGCAGGTGAAGGGAAAAGTTCTCTTCCTGACGATGCCGAACTTCATGACGATGTCTGAAGAAGAGCGCGGGCAGGCGTTCAGCAAGGTGATGCGCGCGCGCGCCCACCTCGTGAAGATTCAGCCGGCGCTGGCCCTCATGGCCGGCCGCGGCATGATGACGGGCGGCGCGCGCCCGATGCTGCGCGAAGCCGGCCCGAAGGGCGAGAACGAGCCTCCGCAGATCAACGTCACCGACGATGCGTTCATCAAGTTCTTCCAGGACGCCAGGCCCGGACCGGTCGACGCAAAGATCAGCGTGAAGCTTCCCCAGCCCGAAGTGAAACCGGTGAAGCTGCGGAACGTCGTGGGACTGCTGCGCGGGTCAGACCCGGCGTTGAAGGACACCTGCCTGCTGGTGACCGCGCACTACGATCACGACGGCATCAATCCGCGCGGCCAGGGCGATACCGTGATGAACGGCGCCAACGACGACGCCAGCGGCGCCGCATCGATGATCGAGATCGCGGCCGCGCTCGCCGCATCGCCGCAGCGGCCGAAACGCTCCATCCTGTTCATGGCTTACTTCGGCGAGGAGCGCGGACTGCTGGGCTCGCGTTATTACGCGCGCAATCCGATCTTTCCGTTGGCGAAAACGGTGGGCAACATCAACCTGGAGCACATGGGCCGCACCGACGACAACGAAGGGCCGCAGCTCAAGCGCGGCAGCTTCACGGGCTTCGACTACTCGACGCTGCCCGAATTCCTGAAACAGGCCGGCGCTGAAATCGGCGTCGAATTCTACAAGCACGAGAAGAACTCCGACAGCTACTTTGGCCGCAGCGACAACCAGGCGCTGGCCGACGCCGGGGTCCCCGCGCATACGCTGTGCGTGGCCTTCATGTTCCCCGACTATCACCGCCCCGGCGACCACTGGGACAAGATCGACTACGACAACATGGCGCTGGTGACGCGCGCGGTGGCGCTGGGCGTGTGGCGCCTGGCGGGCAGCGCGGAGGCCGTGAAATGGAACGAAGCGAATGCGAAGGCGGCGCGCTACGTGAAGGCCGCGGCGGCCCTGCAAGGCGCGCACTGACGGCCGCGGCCATTGTGGCCGCGGTCAAGCTTGGCGTCCATCTCGCGACCAACGCGCAGTATGGATGGTTTCGCGACGAGCTGTACATGCGCGTCGTGGGCAGACATCTCGCGTGGGGTTATCCTGATCACCCGCCGCTGATCGCGACAGTCTCGTGGCTCGCGCAAGCTGTTTTCGGCGACTCGCTCCAGGGATTCCGGTTCTTCCCCGCGCTCGCGGGCGCGCTGACGATCGTGCTCACAGGGCTCCTGGTGGCGGAGCTCGGCGGAGGCGCATTGGCTGCGACGCTTGCCGGCATCGGCGTTCTGGTTGCGCCGGTGTATCTCATCGGCAGCACGCTGTTCTCGATGAACGCCTTCGAGCCGCTGTTCTGGATGGGGACGGTGTATTGCGGCCTGCGCGCCATGCGCGGCGATTCGCGCTGGTGGCTGGCCGCCGGGCTTTGCGCCGGGCTCGGGCTGATGAACAAGCACTCGATGGCGTTCTTCCTGGCCGCGCTGTTCGCCGGACTTGTTGCGAGCCCGCGGCGGGCCGTGCTGCGCGAGCGCAAGCTGTGGCTGGGGGCGGCGATCGCGTTTGCGATCTTCCTGCCGAACCTCATCTGGCAGTGGCGCAACCACTGGGCGACGTTCGAGCTGCTTTCGAACGTCCGCCGCATGCACAAGAACGTCGAGCTGGCGCCGCCCGAGTTCCTGGCGCAGCAGCTTCTGATGATGATGCCGCTCGGCGCGCTCATCTGGATCGCTGGTCTGGGGCGCCTGTTGCGCGAGCGCGGGGTCCGCTGGCTCGGATTTACCTACGTCGCGTTTCTCGCGCTGATGATGGCGATGAAGGCGAAGAACTACTACCTTGCGCCGGTCTACCCCATGCTGTTCGCCGCGGGCGGAGTGTGGTGGGGGCGGCGCAGGGGCGCCGCAATCGGGCTTGCCGCGATGTGCCTGCTCGCCGGCGCGGCGCTCGCGCCAATCGCTTTGCCAGTCCTGCCGCCTGAGAAGCTGATTGCCTATATGGAGCGGTTCGGCCTGAACCCGCCGAAAACCGAGGTTGCGCACGCAGGCCCGCTGCCGCAGCACTTCGGCGACATGTTCGGCTGCCCGGAACTGGTCGATAAGGTGGCGCAAGCGTGGCGTGCTCTGTCCGAAGAGGAGCGCGCGAAAACCGTGATCCTCGCGGGCAATTACGGCGAGGCCGGCGCGATCGACCTCTACGGCCCGCGCCACCGACTGCCGCGCGCCGTGACACCGCACCAGAGCTACTGGATCTGGGGGCCGGGCGATCTGCCGGGCGAAACGCTCATCGTTCTTCAGCGCAGCGAGGAAAGCGTGAGTCGATATTGCGCAAGCTACGAGAAGGGCCCGCGCGTGGGCCATCCTCACGCCATGGCCGAAGAGCGTTTCGACATCTGGATCTGCCGCGGACCGCGCGAGACTCTCCAGCAGTCCTGGCCGCGGATGAAACACTGGAATTAGCCGGAGGCGCTCGTCTGCCGCCACTCCCGAAAATCGGCGGCGACCGTTTCTCGCATGGCGCGTGCCGCCTCATCCAGCCAGTGGCGGCCCAACGAGTCCAGCGCGTTCGCCAGCGCCGCGGCGCGCAGCGTTCCGAGGTGAATGTTGGCTGTCTCCCAGCCCATCCAATAAAGAAGGACTCCGGCGTCGTGTGCGGCGGGAAGATCGGCGAGCTGGATCCGCGAGCTGCTCGCGGAAAGCCGCCGCACGGTCCAGCCGTTCGCCGTTTGAAGGAATGGATCGGGGCAGCGGACCGCACGCTTTAGCATCTCGGCCGTCTTCGCGCACGCGGTCGTCTCCTCGTCTTGAGTCCAGGCCGCGGCGGACGGCGCGAGCGCCTTCACTTCTCGCGCGATCATCGCTCCGTGCCACTCCGCGAGCATCGCGTAGCGCTCGCGGCCCAGGCTGCCGAGCCCCGAGACGCGATGAATGATTCTGACCTGCTTTGCGCCGCCCGGCAACGCCCCCCTCAACAGGCGCGCGGCCGCAGCGGGCACAGGCTTCTTCCAGGTCTTCACGGCGTCGAGCTTGCGCCAGAACGCTCCTGGATCCTTCAGCCGCTCCGTGGCCAGCCGGCGGAGATCGAGCGCTTCCTCTTCAAGCACGATGGGCCGGCCGCCGGCTTTGAGCGATTCGCGATAGCCCGCGAGAATCGCGCCTGAGCCGTGGCCGGACGCGATCAACGCACTGGCCGCCAGGCGCACGAGATCGAACGTGAAGGGCAGCGGCCAGGCTTCGTCGAAATCGTTCACGCCCCATACCAGGCGGCCTTCGGCGTCGCGCCATGTTCCGAAGTTCTCGACGTGCAGGTCGCCGGCGGCAAGAACGCGCGGCGCTTTCAGCAAGGACGCCGGCGCTTTCCGCCACTTCTGCGCCCAGCGGTAAAACGTCGCGCGGAAGAAGGCGAACTCGTCCGACGCCATCTCCTCGTGCTTGCGGGCGAGATCGGCCTGGATCAGCGTCGTCCGGCTCGCAAGCCATCGCTCGTACTCGAAGGTCGTTTCCGTGAATGACATCGCCGCGGACCTCCCCGCATTATCGCTGCTCGCGGTGGCGGATGCCGAGCGCGGCGCATTTTTTGTAGAGGTGAGAGCGCTCCAAGCCAAGGGCGCGCGCTGTCTCCGTCATGCTGTGCCCGTGCGCTTCGAGCGCCGCCTGGATCGCCTCGCGCTCGAATTGTTCCATTTGCGCGGCAAGGGTTCCGCGCGGTGCGGCCGGCGCCGCGGCCAATCCGGGCAGCGCGAGCTTCACGTCATCGGCCTGCACCTCGTCATCCGCAAGCAGCAGCAGCCGCTCCACGGCGTTGCGCAGCTCCCTCACATTGCCGGGCCAGTGATACCGGCCCAGCGCTTCGATGGCGCCCGGAGCGAACGGCTTGGGCTTCCATCCGTTCTGCTTCGAGATCAAGGCCGCGAAGTGGCGCACCAGCGGCGCGATGTCCTCGCGGCGCTCGCGGAGCGGCGGGATTCGCAGCGGAAAGACGTAGACGCGATGGTAGAGGTCCTCTCTGAATGCGCCCGCGCGCACGAGCGCCTCGAGATCGCGATGCGTCGCCACCACCACGCGCACATTCACTTTGACCGGACGCCCGCCGCCGACGCGCTCGATCTCGTTCTCCTCGAGCACGCGCAGCAGTTTCGCCTGCATCACCGCCGGCATGTCGCCGATCTCGTCGAGAAACAGCGTGCCGCCTTCGGCCTGCTCGAACTTCCCGTGGTGCCGTGAAGCGGCGCCGGTGAACGCGCCCTTCTCGTGGCCGAACAACTCGGATTCGATCAATTCCTGCGGCACCGCGGCGCAGTTCAATGTCACGAACGGGCCCTTCGCGCGCGGGCTTTTCAGATGAATGGCGCGCGCGACAAGCTCCTTCCCCGCGCCGGTCTCGCCGAGAATACAGACCCGCGACTCGCCCTGCGCGACGCGCTCCACCTGCGCCATCAGGCGCCGCATCGCCTCGCTTGCCCAAACGATTTCGTGCCGCGGCGCCAGACTGCGCAGTTCGCGATTCTCCGCCTCCAGCCGGTTGAGCCTCGTGACGTTTTCCAGCGTCAGCAGCAACTTGTCCGTCGAGAGCGGCTTCTCCAGAAAATCGAACGCGCCGAGCTTTGTCGCCCTCACGGCCATGTCGACAGTGGCCTGGCCGGAGATCATCACCACCGGCGTGGTCAGGCCCAGTTCGCGGATCAGGCCCAGCAGCGCGATTCCGTCCGTTCCCGGCATCACCACGTCGGAGAAGATGAGGTCGAACGACTGCGCGTGCAGGATCTCGATCGCACGCGCCGCGCTGTCCGCGGTCGCCGCCTGGTGGCCCGCAAGCTGAAAGGCCCGCGCCACCGAAGCCAAGGTGTTGGGGTCGTCGTCGATGATCAGCAGGCGGCTCATCCGTCCCTCCGCGCGGGCAAGTCAATCGTAAAGGTCGTCCCCTGGCCGGGCTCGCTCGCCACGTCAATGCGTCCACGGTGATCGCTGACCACACTCTGCACGATCGCAAGCCCCAGGCCGGTTCCATGCTGCTTGGTCGTGTAGTACGGGGTGAAGAGGCGATCGCACTCCTCGCGCGTGAGGCCCGAACCCGTGTCGCTCACAGTAAGACGCGCGCCGCCCTCGATCCGCTCTGTTGTGATTCGCAGCGTGCCGCCATCGGGCATGGCGTCGCGCGCGTTTAGAATCAGGTTGCCCAGCATCCGGCGAATCTGTTCGGGGTCGGCTTCGATGCGGAGCTCGCCGGGCGCCAGATCCAGTTGCGGCTGGATCACGCCCTGGTGTAATCTCACGGCGTCGCGCACGATCGCATTCAAATCGGCGTCCTCGAATTGCGGCGCGGGCATCTTGGCGAAGTCGCTGAACCGCCCGATAATGGTCTTCAGATTCGCCAGCTCCGCCAGCAGCGTCGCTGTCGACTCATTCAGAATCGCCTCGAAGTCCGGCGACTTGACCTCGTGCGCCTTGCGCAGGTTCTCCAACGTGATTTGCAGCGGGAAGAGCGGGTTTTTGAGCTCATGCGCCAGTCTCCGCGCCAGCTCGCGCCACGCGGCGACACGCTCGGCCTGCACGGCGCGGTCGCGTTGCGCGATCAACTGTCCGGTCATCTGGTTGAACGCCCGTGCCAGCTCGCCGATCTCGTCGGGAGCGTCGATGGCGACTTTCGCCGACCAGTCCCCGGCCGCCACGGCGCGCGCGCCCGCCACGAGCTGGCCAACCGGGCGGGTGACGCGCGCTGTCGTCCAAACACCGAGCAGCACGCCGAGCAAGATGCCCGTCGCTCCGACGGCGAGACCCGTGAATAGGATCGAGCGCTCCAGGTGAATCTGGTCGCGCAGCGGCGTGGCGACAAGCAGCACCGCCAGCAAAGCGCCGTCCTTTTCGAGCGGCAGGGCGTGCAGCGACTCGGAGGAGGCGCGGTCTGCTGTCCACCGCACCGTCTGCGTTGCGGGCCGCCGGGTCGAGCGGACCTCAGAGATCAGCGGCGCCAGCTTGCCGGCGTCCGCGACCGGACCGCGCGCGTCCACCACATCGTGCTCCGATCGCCACAGCAAGACACGCGAACCGGGCGCGCCCTCCAGCGAAGCGAGGAAGTGCGCGTCAATCCTCCGGCCGGCGAGCACGTGCACGCTCTTGCCCCCCGCCGCCGATACGCGCCGCAGCGCGCCCAGCGCCAGCGCCGGACCTTCCTGCGCCGGTATGCGCGTGAGGAACGAAGCGGCTCCCGCGTCCGCAACCCCAATGGCCCACTCGTGCTGATAGCCGAAGCGCGCCGGGTAGTGGGCCGAAGTGATCACCTGGTTGGCGGAATCGGCGATGTCCAGAAAATCGAGCTCGAAGGCGCCGGCGAGTTCCTGCGCCTCGTTCACGTAGGCGGAAAAGTCCGGCTCGGCGCGGTTCGCCTCCACTGCGAGCCGCAGCACCGCCTGGCTGGCGGCCACGCGCTCGGCTTTACGCGCGACATCTTCGCCCTGCGCCGCTAGCTCCTTGTTGAACCGGTCGAGCACGGCGGCCCGGCGCGAGGCGTCGATCTTCTCGAAGGCGCCGCGGATGCTCAGCGAGACGGCGCCGGTGACAAGCGCCACGGCGCCGGCGATGGTGCACGAGGTCACCAGCAGCAGCTTGGTGCGGAACGTCACCGTGCTTCTCCCGAATCATCCACCCAGACATCGGCCAACGGCCACGGCTCCGAGGATCTCCACCCGCGGACGCGGCCGCTCAGACGGAACGCGGCGGGGAGATGGAAAAGCGGGATCACGCGGTTCGTTTCGAGCAGCGCCTTCTCCGCCGCGAACAGATCGGCGCCGGCGGGCAGCGCGAGTCCGAGCGCGGCCGCGAGATCCTCGAGCGCGGTGCGCGGATCGGTGGAAGAGACGGGCAGCAGCGCGAGCCGCAGATCCGCATTCTGTTCACCAGAGAATCTGAGCTTGAGGCCGGCTTCGGAGGCGTTCAGGATGATCCTCTCGGCTATGGACCGCAGCAGCGGATCGGCGCGGTCGTATTGAAACGTGAGAGGCGCAGCGGCGGCGAGCTTGCGCGCGGCATCCAGATCGCGCGGGGCGGGGAAGAGGAACGCCAGGCCGCTCAGCATCTGGGGCAGCAGCGCGCCTGTTGGCTCGCCCTGCCTCTGGAGCAGCACTGTGTGGATGGAGCTCCGGTCGATGGCAGGGCCCAGTGCCGGCGCCGGGCGTTGTGCGACGACTGCCAGCAGAAGGCATGGCGGAGAAACATCCACCTGCGCGCCGCGCAGACGCCGCACTTCGCGCAGCGGGATTTCGATCACGTCGGCGCGGCCGAGCTCAAGATCCACCGATTGATCGCGATGATCGCGCCCAAACAGAATCTGGATGCTGTCGAGAAACGGCCGCCCGGCCCAGTGCGCATCGTTCGCGGCGAGCGTGATCGATTTGCCCGGTTCCCAGGCAGCGATGCGAAACGGGCCAGTCCCAACGGGCGGTCCGTCGGGCGGCCTGACGATGATCGCGTTGCGCGGCCGCGCCAGGTCGCGCAGCAGGTCGCCGATCGGCTTGTCGTCCGGAAAGCTCAGCGAAGCCGCCGCCGGCGGCCACGCCTCTCCGTTGTGAAGGCGGACATCGCGGCGCGGAGTGAACACCCAGCGGCGCCGCCCTTCATCGTGCGACCACGAAACGGCAAGCTGCGGCTGAGGCTCGCCCCGATCGTCGAGGCGCACCAGAGTCTCGAAGACGGAGGCAAACCAGGCGGACGGTTCATCGGGCGCCGCGGGACGCTGGCGCAGCTCAAGGCGCAGCGTGCCGCCGTAATGCGGCCGGACCTGCGCCGCGCCCGCGCCGCTAAGGACGGCAAGCGACAGTAACGTGATAAGCCGCATATTGGGAGTTTGTCCGGTCGCGCACAACCGCTACCGCGCCGCCGGCGGATGGCCAGAGCGCGGTCAATACGCCGGGCAACGGCTCAGGTTCGCTTGTCTCGGCCAGCCGCCGCTCGTTCAATTCGAACATCTGAAGCGAAGCCGCGTCGCGCGAAGCGAGGAGCTGCGCTGGCGCGCACGGAGATTCGAGGGCGGAGAAGTCGCCGGCGTTCCATCCATCCAGCGGGCCGAACTGCCGGCCGTCTTCGCCGTGCAGGTAGACGCGCCCATCCGCCGCCGCAATCAGAACAGCGCCGCCGAGCTTTGCGATATGGAAGAACGCCGGCCAGCCTTCGGCTTCCAGCGTGTTGCGCGCGGGTGTCCAGCGCGCCGCGATCCCCGCCAGATCAAACGCGGCGGGGGCGCCGTCACAGCGGACATCGAATGCGTCGTCCGCGGTCACCCGGCACGTCAGGCCAGGCGCGAAGACCGAGAGCTCGCCGCCGCCGAGCGCCAGCTTTCCCCGCGGATCACGCACAGGCGGCGACGGGAGCGGGGCGGTCTTGAGCATCTGCCACCGGCCGTCCCGCGTCTCATACATCGCCAGCGACCCGGGCGAAAACACATACATCCTGTTGTCCGCGTGCAGCAAATCGAGCACGGGCGCTTCCTGCTCCCACACGAGCTGCTTCACCACCGACAGTTTCGGCCGGACATTGGCGGGAGAGCGCTTGAACGGCGCCGTCTCGACAATGCGCTCCTCGCCCCGCCGGATCTCAGCCACCAGCAGGTATCCCGCGCGGTTCTCGGAAAAAGTCAGAGTGATCCTCGCCGCCGGCGCGCTCGCCGCCGTGCGGCGGCGAAGCGGCTTTTCGAACGCCGCCCGGGCCCGCTGCATCTCGGCGGCAGGCAGCGAGCAAAGCGACTGATGAGCGATCTGCCGCGGTTCATTCACGGAAAGCCGCGCGGACAC
This sequence comes from uncultured Solibacteraceae bacterium, assembly GCA_964472745.1. Classification (GTDB taxonomy): domain Bacteria; phylum Acidobacteriota; class Terriglobia; order Bryobacterales; family Bryobacteraceae; genus CAYYNC01. Next base: position 18,823 of record CAYYNC010000017.1, on the reverse strand, counting down.
TCTTTTGGCGAGACCACTCACTGCCTCGTCGAGAGTCTGCCCCGACACCGCGGCGGCCGCGAGTGCGGCCGCCGGCGCAAACCTGCGGATCACGGATCGCAGCATACCAGATCGGCTACTGCGGATCGGGACGCGCGACGCCTGCCGTGGACGTCGCCCCGCGCAGCACGTCGTTGGCGAAGAAGAATTTGCCGTCATTGGGCACCATCATGATCTGCACCTTGTCGCTCAGCTTCTCCGCGATGATCTTCTGGATCAGCAGCGGGTTTTGCTTGAGCACCTCGGCTTCCATCTTGAGTTGCTCGGCCTTCGCTCCCGCGACGCGGCGGATGCGGTGATCCTCGGCGTCGGCCATCAGCTTCTGGCGCTCCAGCTCGGCCTTGCTGTCGATCACCTTCGCCTGCGCCATCGCCTCGGCGTTCCTCACCGTGGACTCCTTGCGCGCTTCGGCCTCCAGGCGCGTTTGCTGAATCTGCTTTTCCTTGAGGGGCAGAGTGTGCTGCATCGCGTCCGCCTGCGCCTTCGCCTGGAGCACGGTCACCTGCGCCTGAGCCTCGGCGGCCTTGATCTGGCGCGCTTTGTCGGCCTCCGCCTCCAACTCGGCGGCGCGCACGTTCTTTTGCTTCACTTCAAGCTCTATTGTCAGACGTTCGTTCTCCTGCTCCTTGAGCAGAAGCCCTTCGAGCCCCTTCGCGTACTCCGCCGGAAGCAGGATGTCCCGCAGCAGCACTTCCTTGACGATGATGCCGTCGGCCCCGAGTTTCTTCGTGATCGCGGCGCTCGCCGCCGCGCGTACCTCCTCCCGCTTCACGGCGAACAGCTCCCGCACCATGTAGTTCGGCGCGATCTCGCGGAATGCGCTGGCCACCACCGGCGGCACCAGTTGCTCTTCCACAGGCTGCGGAAGGTTGGCGTGGATCGTGTGCAGCTTCGAGGGATCGATGCGGTAGCGCACGCTTACCGCGAGCCCGAGAATCAGCCCTTCCCGCGTCTGCACGCGCAGCGGCTCGAGTTTCCGTTTGGGATCGTCGACCGCCGCGGTCCCATAGATCGCATCGCGCAGGTTGTACAGCTCGACGCGCTGCACCAGCGGGACGACCATGTGGATGCCGGGGTAGAGCGCGCCGGGCAGCACGCCGCTCACTTGGCTGACGCGCACTCCGGCGCTGCCGTCGGGAACCACGGCGATACTCAAAGAGGCGAGAAGCATCAGTGCGGCGGGCGCAGCCAGCCGGGCGGCCGTCCCCCAGGGCAGGTCCGGCCTTCCCGCCGCAGGTTCCTTCTCCTTCGCCCGGCGGCGAAAGAACGAGTACAGATCGTGGACAATGACGGCGGCGGCGCCGCACAGCAGAACGATGCCGGCCACCAGAAGGGCGTATTTCAGAAACAACATTTGGGGTCTCCTTTGTTCGAGCGGGTTTGGGTTCAGTCGGCGGCGATCAGCGCCAGCCACTGCGGGGTTTCGGTTTCGAGATCGACGGCGGCGCCGACTTCGACCAATTGAAAGAGCTCTTCGATATCGCGGTTGCGCATGCGAATGCAGCCATGCGACGCGGCCTTGCCGATCGAGCGCGGAAAGTTCGTTCCGTGGATTCCGTAGCCCGCGGCGTTCAGGCCGAGCCAGCGCGTGCCGAGCGGGTTCGATTTGCCGGGCGGCACCGGCTTGCCGCGGTTGAACCACACTGGGTTCGCGATGCGGTTGACAACCTCGTACGCGCCCGTGGGCGTCGGCGTGGAGGGCTTCCCAACGGCGATGTCGTAGATCCTGACCAGCCGGCCGTCCTCGAACAGCGCCAGCTTCTTGTCCGGGATGCTGATCACAATCCGCTGGGCGGGGCGCGCATGCGGATCCTCCGCAGCGGCCCGGGCGGCGGCCAGCGCCAGAAGCGTCGTCAGTTTCGCGATCGTCATGCCCCGCCCGAATGCAGGGCGTCTGCCAATCGCGAACTCATTGATATCAAGGGGTTTGGTTGTCAGCTATGCGTGTCGGACGAGACACGCCGTGTCTGGGGCGACACGCGCGGCTCTGTATCATGGGAAAGGAGAAGGGCGATTCATGGACGAGATCATCGAGGAGTACAAGAAGGACATCGATCGCACTCTGATCCGCTACACGCTGCGCATGACCGTTGGGCAGCGTGTCGAAAGCCACCAACAGATGGCGCGCTTCCGCGAAGAACTGATCGCGGCGAAGAAGCGGACCGCCAAGCAGCGGGATGAATCCAAGTGATCGATTACCAAGGCATACTCGAGCGCCTCACAAGCGGAGAGGTCGAGTTCATTCTCATTGGCGGGTTCGCGGCTGTGATTCACGGCTCCGCCCGCCTCACTCTAGACGTCGATGTTGTATACCGCCGATCTCCCGACAACCTCCGGAAATTGGTCGCTGCCTTGGCTCCAATCAAGCCCTATCTTCGGGGGGCGCCTCCGGGCCTGCCGTTCCAGTGGGACCTTCGAACTCTTCAGCGGGGCCTGAACTTCACACTCGTAACCGACCTCGGGGCCATTGACGTATTGGGCGAGGTCGCGGGAGGAGGCACTTACGAGGCGCTACTGCCCGATACCGAAGAGGTCTCAGTTGGCGCTATTACGTTTCGCGTTGTCTCACTGCGGCGGCTGATCGCCCTCAAGCGAGCGGCAGGGCGCCGAAAAGACCTGGAAGGCATCGCAGAACTCGAAGTCATCGACGAAGAGGGCTCCACGCCCCCCGAATGCTAACCTAAATAGTTCCCACACCTCATGCGGCAACTTCGCTACACCACGAAGACCGGCATCACTGTCTCCCGCGGTGTGTCGCGCATCCCATTCCGGCGCGGGCTGAAACACCTGCTCCGCGATCTCGACCGCCACCGCGGCGTCTATCTCTCTTCCGGCTACGAATACCCCGAGCGTTACTCGCGCTGGGACATCGCCGCCCTGCGCCCGCCTCTCGAGATCATCGGACGCGGCCGCGTCCTTGAATTCCGCCCGCTCAATCAGCGCGGCGAGATGATCGCGCGCATGTTCCACGCCGTGCTCCAGGACCACCCGCATTGGGACAGCCTGGCGCTGGACAACGGCGCGCTCGCCGGCCGCCTCAAGCCTCTCCCCGCGCTGTTCCCGGAGGAGGAGCGCAGTAAGCAGCCCTCCGTATTCTCCATCCTGCGCCGGCTGGTTGAAGAATTCCGCCACCCGAAGGACTCCCGCCTCGCGCTCGTCGGCGCCTTCGGCTACGACCTGCTGTTCCAGTTCGACCCCATCCAGCTCCGGCTCCCGCGCGGCGATCAGAAAGACCTTCATCTTTTTCTCTGCGACGACATTCACTTCATGGACCGCAAGCGCGAAGTGATCGAGCGCTATCAGTACGACTTTGAATTCGGCGCGCTCAGTACGGCGGGGCTCGAACGGGCGGCCGGCGACATCCCGCGGCCGGAGGCCGCGGCCCCGCCCGGCATCGTCGCTGACCACACTCCCGAGGAGTACATGGCCAACGTCGAGAAAGTGCGTGCGGGCATGAAGCAGGGCGATTACTACGAGGTCGTGCTGCGCCAGACCTTCAGCGCGGGCTTCGGCGGCAGCCCCTCGGAGCTCTTCGAGCGCGTCCAGCAACAAAGCCCGAGCCCGTACGAGTTCCTGCTCCAGCTTGGCGACGAACAGCTCATCGGCGCGTCGCCCGAGATGTTCGTGCGCGTCGAGGGACGCCGCGTGGAAACGTGCCCCATCTCCGGAACCGCGCGCCGCACCGGCGATCCGCTGCGCGACCACGATCTCATCCGCGAATTGCTCAACTCGCCCAAGGAAGAGAGCGAGCTGACGATGTGCACCGACGTCGACCGCAACGACAAGTCGCGCGTCTCGAAGCCGGGCACGGTGAAGGTGATCGGACGCCGCCTGATCGAGCGCTACGCCGGCCTGTTCCACACAGTGGACCACGTCGAAAGCATTCTCGATGACGGCTTCGACTCGATCGACGCCTTCCTCTCGCACATGTGGGCGGTCACCGTCATCGGCGCCCCCAAGAAAGCAGCGGCGCAGGCGGTCGAGAATCTGGAAAAAGACGCGCGCGGCTGGTACGGCGGCGCCATCGGCATGTTGTCGCTGAACGGCGACATCAACACCGGCATCCTCATCCGCACGGTGCACCTGCGCGACGGAATCGCGCGCTACCCGGCCGGCGCGACGCTGCTCTACGACTCCGTTCCCGCCGAGGAGGAGAAGGAGACGCGACTGAAAGCCACCGGCTTTTTCTGCTCACTCCATCCGCCGGAAGCCGCGAAGAGAAGAACGCCCAAACCGGATCTCCCCGGCCGCGGCGTGCGCCTGCTGCTCGTCGACAACGACGACTGCTTCATTCAGACGCTGGCCAACTACGCGCGCCAGACCGGCGCCGGCGTCGTCACCTATCGCAGCGGCTTCCCGCTGTCCCTCATCGATGAGGTCGACCCCGACATCGTGCTGATCTCGCCCGGACCCGGCCGCCCCGCTGATTTCGGAGTCCCCGCGCTCGCGCGCCACTGCACTGAGAATGGCATTCCAACCTTCGGCGTCTGTCTCGGTCTGCAAGGAATCGTCGAGGCCTTCGGCGGCGAGCTGGGCGTTTTGTCTTATCCCATGCACGGCAAGCCGTCGTGGGTTTCCCATCGCAACACGGGCGTCTTCGAAGGGCTCCCTGAGAGAGTGAAGGTCGGACGCTACCACTCGCTTTACGCCATCCGCGAGAAGCTGCCCGCGGCGCTCGAGATCACCGCCGAAAGCGACGACGGCGTGATCATGGGCGTGCGCCACCGCGAGTTGCCCGTGGAGGCCGTTCAGTTTCACCCCGAGAGCCTTCTTACCCAGGACGGCGATCACGGACTTCGCATGATCCTGAACATGGTCCGGCTCTACGGGCGTGTCCGGGCATCCAGGCGATGACGAAACGCCGCTGGTTCACCGGGGCCTGCATCGCGCTGCCCGCCGCGGCGCTGGCTTCGGTCTTCTACATCGACCTCTGCAATCTCATCTATCGCTGCGGCTGCGGCCATCTTTGGGCCGGCGCGGTCGCGCAGTGCAACATTCACACGCCCGGCGTGAAACACTGCCCGTGGTGCGCCGTGGGAACCATGGGCGGAATGCTGCTCTTTGCGGGCGTGGTCGCGCCGCAAATCCTGCTGGCGTTCTTCCCGGCGCGCTGGAGCTGGAAGCAGCGCTTCGCGGCGGCGCTGGCGGCATTCCCCGTGATCGGCGGAATTGAGGGGTTGGTCATGGGACTCGTGACAGGGTACTGGGACTGAGAGAGTTGTTGCAGACAACCAGGATGCGCACACTGGGATACAGCATGACCGTCTCCGACGCCGTCCAGCTCCTGTTTCTCGGCATCGTGCTCTGGCTCGCCGTGAACATCGACGCGGGCGGCGGGGGCGGGAAGCGTTTGCGCGTCCCGGCCCTCGGCTGAGGGCGCAATGGCGGAAGTACTCATCATCGGCGGAGGGCTCGCCGGACTCGCGGCCGCCGCGGCGCTTGGACAAAGCGGACGGCGCGTCATGCTCCTCGAGGCGCGGCCGTTCAGCGGCGGCCGCGCCACTTCGTATCCGGCGCCCGGCAAGGAAGGCGCCGAGCCCGAGGTCATCGACAACTGCCAGCACATCCTGCTGCGCTGCTGCGTCAATCTGCTCGATTTCTACAATCGCCTCGGCGTCGGGAGCGATATCACCTTCCACCGCGAGTTCTACTTCATCGAGCCCGGCGGCCGTACTTCGGTGATGAAGGCCGGCCCTTTGCCCAAGCCGCTGCACTTCGCCGCATCATTTTCCTCCCTGCGATTCCTCGGCCCCGCGGACAAGCTCGCCATTGCGCGCGCGCTGCTCGCCGTGCGGCGCGACCGCCGCCGCGACGACCTCGACCGCATCACGATGCTCGATTGGCTGCGCGAGAAGCGCCAGACACAGCGCGCTATCGAACGCTTCTGGCGCCAGATCCTCGTCAGCGCGATCAACGAAGAGCTCGACCGCATGGCCGCCTCTCACGGCCTTCAGGTGATGTGGCTCGGCTTTCTCGCCGCGCACGATTCGTACGAAATGGGGGTGCCCAACGTGCCCCTCGGCGAGCTTTACAGCGCCACAGCCTGGCAAGCGATTCCGAACGCGGAGCTCCGCTTTCGCACCCCCGTCTCGCACATCCTCCTCGAGGCAGGCCGCGTCACCGGCGTCGAGACCGAAAGCGGCGTCCTCACGGCGGACCACTACATCTCCGCCGTGCCTTTCGAGCGCCTCGCCGTCATCGCGCCCGAAGCCTGCGCCGCCGCGGGCCTTCAACTCGACAAGTTCGAGCACTCTCCGATCACCGGCATCCATCTCTGGTTCGACCGCAAAGTCACCGAGCTCCCCCACGGCACGCTCCTCGACCGCACGCTCCAGTGGTTCTTCAACAAGGGCCAGGGGCGCTATCTCCAGTTGGTCGTCAGCGCCTCCCGCACCCTGGTCCCGATGCCGCGAAACGACATTGTCCACCTTGCGCTCAAAGAGCTGGCCGAGTTCCTCCCCGCCGCCAGGACCGCGACGCTCATGAAATCGCACGTGGTGAAAGAGATCCGGGCCACCTTCTCCGCTCGCCCGGGTCTGGAGCCCCAGCGCCCCCCTGCCCGCACCGCCATCCCCAACCTCTCCCTGGCCGGAGACTGGACGCGCTCCGGCTGGCCCTCCACCATGGAGGGGGCCGTCCGCAGCGGTTACCTCGCCGCCGAGGATGCTGCGGAGCGCCTGGGGAATCCAGAGCGCTTCCTCTTGCCTGACATCGCCTGACCACGCCAAAGAACGCCCCTCGGAAAAACCTCACCACAATCGCAGGTCTTTCGCCTCGTCTCTCCAAGACTTCACGCCTCTCGCCCGCGTATCAATGAGGCGGAGAGCGGGAAACCGATGCCTACAACTGACAATGTGAAGATCGCTGAAGCGCTCAGCCGCCGGGACAGCGGCACGATCGAGTCCCTCTACCGGACCCATCAAAACGGACTGATCCGGTTTCTCACCGCGCTCACGCGCAACCGAGACTTGGCCGAGGACCTCACCCAGGAAACCTGGCTCCGCGTGGTCGAGCGCGGCTCGCTCCATCCGGGCGACCGCAACTTCGAGACGTGTCTCTTCACAGTCGCCCGCCAGGCGGCCATCGACACGTGGCGCCGCTGGGACAATCGCGTCTCACGCTCGAACCGCGACGAGGGAAGTCCGCGCCGGGATTCGCTCGCCTGCGATCGCCCCTGGCCGCAACAACTCGCCGGGACGGCCGAGATGTCTCGCCGCTCGGGCATCGCGGCCGGCCACCTGCCGGTCCGGCTGCGGGCCGTTGTGCGCCTGCGAGTGGAGGACGACCCGGGGCTCGAGCAGGCGACGGAGCGCGCCCGCATTGCGGCCTCTCCATGTTGCGCGAGCGGTTGGCCGCCCGATTGCTTTTTCAGCGCGCCGGAAACTGCATCCGCGCGAGAATCGGCTGATCGCGCGGGCGCCCGCTCAACAAATGGGCCGATGTGGGCGAAAGCAACGTCGCCAGGCGGGCATCCCGCTCGGCGTAAGCGGTCGCGCCACTCGAGAGACTTCTCATTCTCGCCCAGCATCGCGTAGAGCCGCGAGACCTCAAATCAGCCTTTCCAACATTCTGCGCGTGCCGGCCAGGTCCCCCTTCGCGAAATAGTGGTTCGCCAATCCTCCCAGCGTGCGCCGTTCGGGCCGCTGCATTTCCACATTCTGCTTGAGCAGCGCGATTGCGTGGTCGATATCGCCCGCCTGCTCGAGCGTGACGGCCCCCAACCAGGCCATCGGAACAAAGTCCGGCGCGGCTTCGCCGGCGCGGCGTATGTATTCTCGTGCGGCTTCGGGCCGGTGGAGCGCGGCCATCACCAGAGACATCTCCGGCAACTCGAGCGGAACGAACGGGTCCAACTCCAGACACCGCTCCAGCACAGCGCGGGAATCCTCGAAGCGGCGCATGCGCCGCAAGAAGTTGGCATAGGGACTCAGCGCGTCTCGCGACGCCGTGCTCAACTCGATCGAGCGCTTGAACTCGGCTTCGGCTCTCGCCCAGCCCCACTCGTGGACGAAGTGAAGCCATCCAGTGTCGTCTTCCAACGCTGATAGTCAGCCTTCAGGTAGGCGTCGTAGACCTCCGCCCGCACCGCGCGCGGCGGCCTGGACACGCGCCCGGAGGGCCCCGTCAATGTCGTCCGGATCACTCGCGCGATGGCCAGTGCGATCTCCTGCTGCGTTTCAAGAATGCTCGCCGGCTCTCGATCGTAGGCGGAGGACCACAGTTGCGCCTGGCCGCTGACGCGGATCAGCCGCACCGTCCCCTCCAGCACGCCGTCCACCTTGAGCTCGCGCCCTATGTCGTCAATCCTCTTCCGCGTTCCCTTGTAATGCATCGCCGGCGTGCGTGCGATCACGCCCACCCCCGCGGGGTGAAATGTCGCGAGCTGCGCGATCATCTCGTCCGTCAGGCCGTCGCTGAAGTACTCCTGCTCGGGGTCGCCGCTCAGATCGAGAAAAGGCGGCACGGCGAGCATCACCTGCCGCGGAGCGCGGGTCGCGGGACGACACCACAGCCACAGGACGACACCGGCCAAAGCCGCCGCGGCTTCACCCGCAACTTCCCGCCACCGCGGAGGCGCTCGCTTCACGCCGCCCACGGGCACGATGAGCCGGTAACCGCTTTTCGGAATCGTCTGGATGAAGCGCGGGTCCTTCGCGTCGTCGGGCGCCTTGCGCAACTCCGAGGTCGAGCGCAGCACGACGTCGTCCGTGACAAATGGATCCGCCCACGCCTCCGCGATCAGTTTCTCCTTCGACCGACTCAGACTCGCGCGCCAACTCCCATCCTGAGATAATAGGTGTATGCGCAACAGGCTGCTGGCCCTGGCCGCACTGCTGACGGTGGCGGCCCTCGTGTCGCCGCCCGTCTGGGCCGACCCCCCGATGACGACCCTGCGCGTGGAAGTCAAAAACCTGTACGACCGCCCGATCGACCGCGCCAGCGTCGTTGTGAAGTTCGTCGAAGGCCGCTCAAAAGTCAAATTCGGCAAGAAGATCTTGACCACCTGGGAGATGCGCACCAACCAGGACGGCGTCGCCAGGATCCCGCCCATCCCGCAAGGCAAGATCCAGGTGCAGGTGATCGCCAAAGGCTACCAGACCTTCGGCGAGATGATCGAAGTCAACGAGCCTGAAAAGACGGTGGAAGTGAAGCTGAAGCCCCCGCAGCAGCAATACTCCGCACACCAGTAAGGCTGCGCCTCAGCAAATCGCCGTCGTCAGAAACAGCGGCATCGTCTGAATCGCGTAGAATTCGCGGAAGCCGCGGTACTCGGTCCGCACGGACTCCAACCGCCCGATCATCTCGCGAAGCGCGCTCGATCCTTCGAGCCCGTACTTGCGCGCCACCGCCACGAACCCCGCCACCGCCCGCTCAAACCAGGTTTCCGCTCTCATCTCCGCGTGGACCGTCACGAGGTGAACGTCTACCTCCTCGATCTTCAAACCCGCCTCGCGAAATAACCTGGGCAGGGAAGGCCCGACGCTGATGTCCGACGGCAGGTAAGCCTCCCTCACCGCCGTCCAGAACCCGTGCAGGGCCGCGGTGAGCTGCGGATGCGCGTGAGGCAGATGAAACGCCTGCGCGACGTTGTCCGCATCCACGCACACAATCCTGCCTCCGCGCCGCGTGACCCGTTTCAACTCCCCGATCAGCGCCACAGGGTCCGGCTCATGCTGCATCACGAGCACGCTCACCGTGGCGTCAGCCACGCCGTCGCGCACCGGCAGCATGCACATGTCCGCCAACAGATAAAAGGCCCCCGCCGGCGCATGCCTGCGCGCGAACGCCACCTGTTCCGCATCGGTGTCGAACCCGCAGATCTTCGCTTCGCCCGGCAGCCGCCCCGCCAGCCGTTGCGCCAGAATCCCCGCGCCGGAGCCGACCTCGAGGATCACTCCGCAACACGTCTTGCTGAGCCGGGGCAACAGAAATTCGGTGAAGCTCTCCGACCACCACGCTTCCCGGCCATCTCGCAATTCGTCCTTCGAGAGCCGGTCAGGACCTACTCTCATGGCCCTATCCTACTCCCCGCGGACGCGCAATGTGGGCGCGCGGATCTCACCCCTCGCGCACGTGAGCGATGGCTTCGATCTCCACACGGACATCGCGCGGCAGCCGCGCCGCCTCCACCGTCGCGCGCGCCGGCGGATTCGCGCCAAAATAACGCCCGTAGACCTCGTTCATCGCCGCGAACTCCGACAGGTCCTTCAGGAACACCGTCGTCTTCAGCACGCAGTTCAGCGCCGATCCCGCCGCTTCGAGAACCGCCGCGAGGTTCTCGATCACGCGCGCCGTTTGCTCAGCGGCGCCGCCTTCCACCATCGCGCCCGTCGCCGGATCGAGCGGAATCTGGCCGCTACAGAACACCAGCCCATTCCACCGCACCGCCTGCGAATACGGCCCGATGGCCTGCGGCGCCTTGTCCGTGGCAATCATCTCTTTCATTGAGTCCCCCACTGGAGCGTGCCCGTCAATTCGCGCACGCTCGCGATTCTCTCCTTACGCAAAAACTCGTCCAGCTCGCGCGCGATGCGCACCGGCGCGGCAGGATCCCAGAACGTCGCCGTCCCTACCTCCACCGCGCTCGCGCCCGCGATCATGAACTCGGCCGCATCCACGCCGCTGGCGATGCCGCCGATTCCGATCACCGGGATCTTCACCGCGCGCGCCGCCTCGAAAACGAACCGCAGCGCGATCGGCTTGATCGCCGGCCCCGACAGCCCGCCGAAGCCCGCGCCCAGACGCGGCTTGCGCGTCCGTGCATCAACCGCCAGCGACACGAACGTATTCACCAGCGACACCGCCGCCGCGCCGGCGTTCTCCGCCGCCTGCGCCAGCGGCTCGATCCGCGCCACGTTCGGCGACAACTTCACGATCAACGGGCGCGTCGCCGCGTGATGCACCTCCTCCACAAGCTGCGCCAGCAAACCCGCGTCGCTCGAGAAGTAGATGCCGCCGTGCCTGGTGTTCGGGCACGAAACATTCAGCTCATAGGCGGCGATTCCGGCGTGGTGCTCCAGCACGCGCACCACCTCGACGTAATCCTCCACCGCATATCCGAAAACATTCGCGAACACCGCCGTGTCCAGCTTCGCCAGCGCCGGCAGTTTCTCCTTCACGAACGCGCGCACCCCGATATTCTGGAGCCCGATCGAGTTGATCATGCCCCCTTCCGCCTCCCACACCCGCGGCGGCGGATTGCCCTCCATCGGCGCTCGCGACAGCCCCTTCACCACGATGCCCCCGATCTGATTCAGATCGACCAGCGATTCAAACTCCACCCCGTAAGCGAACGTGCCCGACGCCGCAATCACGGGGTTCTTGAGCCGAGTGCCGAAAAGCGATGTCGCAAGCCTTGGGCTGGTGGCGTCTCCGCGCATTCCTATTCAGTATGTCCCAGCCTCGCGTGGTCCGCGATGATGGCGGTAATGCCGGGCTCGCCCCGGCGCCGGAGTGCTGCTCATTCTCTCAATTGGCGCACTGCCGCCGATGCTCCGCGATCTGATCGAGCGCATGCGCTCCCTCACCGCAAGGCCTTTCGCAGTGAACTTTATCCTCGCGTCCCCCGCCGGGGAGCAGATCGCGCTGCGCATCGAAGAGCGCGTGCCTGTGCTGTCATCCTTCCGGGGCGACCCCGCGCCCTCGGTCGAGCCCGCTCACCGCGAGGGTCTGAAGGTGATCGGCCAGGCGGGCGCCGTGGCCGCCGCGCGCCGCTCCGCTGAAGCGGGCGTCGATGCCATCATCGCGCAGGGCCACGAGGCGGACGGCCATGTCGCCGGCGAGATCTCAACCCTGACGCTGCCGCCGCGCTCGCCCTCGGCGCACTGGGCGTCGTCATGGGCGCACGCTTCCTCGCCACGCCCGAAGCCGCCGCCCACCCCGCCCACAAGCAGGCTGTGCTCAAAGCCTCAGAAGCGGATACCGCCTACACCGCTCTCTTCGGCCGCGATTGGCCCGCCGCCGAGGCCGGCGGCGACGCAATCGGAGAAACCGACTTCGCGGGACAGCGCGTCCCGGTCCAGCGCCTGATGGTCTTCCCGCCCCACGCCGCCACCACCACCGGCGGAATCGACTCGATGGCGCTCTACCCCGGCCGGAGCGCCGGGCTATGCAGCCGCCTCGTCCCCGCGGCCGAATTCGTCGCGCGCTGCATCGAGCAAGCCCGCGACATGATCCGCCGGCTGAGCATATACTGACTGAGTCCCATTCGCACATGCCCAACGAATACGCCTTCGAGATGGCCGCCTCCAGCATCCGCTTCGGCCCTGGAGTGACGCGCGAAGCCGGCCAGGACCTCGCCGCCCTCGGCGCCCGCAAGGTCCTCGTCTTCACCGACCCCGTGCTCGCCCAACTGGCGCCCGTGCAAACGCTCCTTGAGTCGCTGAACGACAACGGCATCACCTACACCCTTTACGACCGCGTCCGCATCGAGCCCACCGACATCTCTTTTCACGACGCCATCGCCGCCGCGCGAGCCCAACCCTATGACGCCTTCGTCGCCATCGGAGGCGGCTCCACCATCGACACCGCCAAGGCCGCCAATCTCTATTCCACTCGCCCGCCTGCCGAATTCCTCGACTACGTGAATCCGCCCATCGGAAAAGGACTCCCCGTCCCCGGATCGCTCAAGCCGTTGATCGCCATTCCCACCACAGCCGGCACCGGCAGCGAAACCACCGGCGTCGCCATCTTCGACCTCACCTCGATGCGCGCCAAAACCGGCATCGCCAGCCGCTGGCTCAAACCAACCATCGGCCTGCTCGACCCCGAAAACACGCGCACCCAACCGCCACAGGTCGCCGCCTCAACGGGACTCGATATCCTCAGTCACGCCGTCGAATCCTATACCGCCATCCCATACACCAGCCGTCCGCGACCCGAACGTCCGGCCCTCCGACCCGCTTACCAGGGCTCCAACCCGATCAGCGATGTGTGGTCTCTTCAGGCCCTGCGCATGGTGAACAAATACCTCCTGCGCGCGGTGGAGGACCCCGCTGACGACGAAGCCCGAGCTCAGATGATCCTCGCCGCCGCCTACGCCGGAATCGGATTCGGCAACGCCGGAGTCCATCTCCCGCACGGCATGTCGTACCCAGTCTCCGGCCATGTCCGTGACTGGCGCTCGCCGGGCTACCCGCCAGACCGCCCCCTGATCCCTCACGGCATCTCGGTGATCCTGAATGCTCCCGCCGTCTTCCGCTTCACCGCGCCAGCCGGCCCCGCGCGCCATCTCGAAGCCGCCGCGGCGCTCGGAGCGGACACCTCCCACGCCTCGCCCGACGACGCCGGCAGGATCCTGACCGATCGCATCGTCTGGTTCATGCAGAAGCTCGGAGTCCCGAACGGCCTTCGCGCCGTCGGCTACACCCCCGCCGACATCCCCGCCCTGGTCGAAGGAACGCTCCCCCAACATCGCGTGACGAAACTCTCCCCCCGCCCCGCCGGCCCCGCCGACCTCGCCCGGCTCTTCGAATCCGCCATGACCGCCTGGTAAGCCCCGCTGGCGCCAAGGCCCCGGTGGTTTCCAGACCCCGTATAGCCATTCAACGCCCTTCGCCCGCTCAATCGCCGGCGGAAGAAACCCGCGATGATTCCGCCAGCCTCCGGCAGCGTGCTGACGCTCCCGGCCTTGCGCAATCGCGAAAAAATGCCCGCCGCTGCGTCTGTTTCAATGCGTCCTCCAGCCACCCGGTCGTGAGCGCAAACGGCCTCCCGGGAGGCAGTTCCGTCCGCCTTCGCTCGAAAGTGCTGCGCCGCTCACGGACCAGCGGTTCCATCTCGAAGGAATACGCCGGCGCGAGAATCCGGATGTCGAAGAAATCCTTCATTCGACTGTTCGCGATTCCCGGCGCCACCATGGCCTGGAACTACTCCGCCGCTACAGCTTCCGGCGGATGTGCCCGCGCGCGAGGCGCCTCCGGCGCGAGCAGGGCAGGAAATCGAATCGCCTGTGGTGCGGGCGCCACAAGATCTCCAAAACCCACATCGATCTGCATCTTCACTCGTGCGCCGTCGAGGCTTGCGGGAACTGCGGCGCGAACGCTCTCATACTCGGCGCCCTCTTTGATCCGCCAGGCCTCCGCCCGCGCTCTTTCGAATTCGAGCCCATCATCGGCCTCGGCCAGGCAAATCTCCCGGATCGTCGCAGCAACCTGTTCCATGTCCGGTGAGCCGAGTCCCGGTAGGTCGAGGTCTTTCGTCGGCCCGGGCGGCTTGCCCTCCCATGCCCCGAACAGCATCGCCGCTCTCAGCGCAATTCGTTCTCCATGGACGGAGCGGCTCAGCCGGAAAAGAAACCGCTCGACCACCCGGCGCCCCAGCTACAATTGGAAATCCCCGTTTCGTTCGCGCGCCGGAGCCGGCAGCTTCGCGCGGTGGGTCGCTGCAATATCGCGCGGCCTGCGGTTCATGTGACTGCCTCAAGGTAGGGCCGCATGACTCGCGCGACGCGGCAGACCTTCGCGAATCGATCAATGCCTTCACCCGTAGCCTTCCGCTGGCGAAGCGCGTCCCTCAGCGCCTCGAGCGCGATATCTATGCCAGTCTTGTTTCTGTACTTGAAGCAGTCAGCAACGGTCTTCGCCGCGGCGTAGACTTTCACCGGCGCTCCTTCCACGGCGTGACTCTCGATGCCGGCCGCAAGAGCCCCATCCCGAAAACCGCGCCACCGTCAGCGGCGGCCCAGAGGAGGACTCCGCGCCTTCACGTCAATTGCGATCCACACTTCGTGCGGCGCCTGCGTGGTGAGGCTATGAAACGCCAGACCGCACAAGAGGCAAACCGCGCCCCGTGGAACCCGCTTCGCGGCGACCGCTAGCCCGTGCTGCTCAGTCACCGGAGCGCCGGCCAGTGCATACACCCCCCGCGCCCTCCTCTCCAGGACTCCCCGGCGGTAGAGGCGCAGAAGAATCTCTGGCGGAATCCCCGCGCGCTCTAAATTGCGCGGGCGTACGATCCTCTGCCGCCGGGCGATTTTGAGAATCCGCTGGTTTGAATCGGTCACGCTGCAATCTGTAGGCGGCGTTTCACATCGACCGGCGCTTTGCGGCATTCCGATCTCGCGCCGCGCGCAGCCCACGCCCCCCACTCTGCTACCGTGAAATCGTACCTCCAATTCCCCGGAGCCCCCGCTTGGAACATCGCAGTTTCCCCCCGCGCGACAACCCCGCCCTCCCCGGCGCCCCCCTTCACATCCTTCTCACCAACGACGACGGCTTCTCCACCCCCGGCATCCAGCTGCTCCGCGACGCCCTCCTCGCTGCTGGCCACTTCCCCGTCATCGTCGCCCCTCGCACCGACCAGAGCGGCCGCGGCACCAGCGTCTTCTCCCACTTCGGCGGCAAGCTGAACCTCCAGTTCCACTCCGCCGAAAACGCCTGGTCTGTCAACGGCAGCCCCGTCGACGCGGTCCGCGTTGCGCTCGATATCCTCCACCTCAGCCCCGACCTCGTCATCGCCGGGATCAACCTCGGCGAAAACCTCGGCCCCATCGCCACCTCCTCCGGCACGGTCGGCGCCTCGCTGTACGCCCTTCAGGCCGGCTACCCCGCCATCGCCGTCAGCGCGGGCCTCCTCATCGCGGAAGCCAGGCTCACCCCGCCCTTCCCCTCCTCCCTACAGGCCATGCGCTCCGCCGCGTCGCTGGTCGCGCAGCTCGCCAACAGACTCTCCGTCCGCCGCCAACCTGGCAAAGCCCTCCTCCCCGCCGGAGCTGGCGTCAATATTAACTACCCCGCCGCACCCAACCCCCGCCCGCCCGTCATCACCCAATTCAGCCGCGGCTACACCACCTTCACCGTCGGACTCAAGCCCGACGCCGACTTCGACGCCACCGGCAACATCGTCCTCGACGTCCGCATCCTGCCCGCCCCGCCAGTTCCCGACCCCGCCAACGACGCCGAAATGTTCGCCGCCGGCCACATCACCCTTACCCCCCTCAACGCCGACTGGACCGCCCCCGCCGACGGCTTCCACGCCCTCATCGAAGACCTCGCCCGCTGAGCACAGGCCCGCGCCCCCGCACTCAATGTGCAGGCTGCAATCCACGAACAGCCCCTCCAGCGGCCGCCCGATCGCCGCCGCCAGGTCCGTCTGCGCCTGAGTCTCCCGCACAATCGAATCGTCGCCGACCACGACGTTCATCCCGTGGCAATCCTCTCCGCGCGGCAACAGCTTGATCCGCGCCTCGCGATCCCGCGCCTCCTGGTCCTGCGGGATGAAACTCCGCCCCGCATGCGGATACTTCAGCAGCAGCTCGTCGCACATCGGAATCCGGCTCACTGCGATCCACTGGCGTTGCACGGCCAACCGCGCCCTCGGCGGTGATAGACCGCGCGACCAGCTAGACGCCGGCGCCGGCGCCCGCCTGGTCGTGGACGTTCTGGGCCGCATCGCCTGCGCCGTTTTCAACTAATCCGAAGTTCCAGCCGCTGAGTTAGCGCAAGCCCAGACGACGCAACCAGTTGGACTGGTTCTGGACTTCAGTTTGTAGCCACTAAAATATCCTCACTCCCCTTGCATTTCTCCGCAGATCGCCTTACATTGGGTTATGTCATCCAGACATGGCAGCGTTCATGTAGCCACAACCAAACGCCTCTACAAAGGCAAGCTCTACCATACCTACCTCCTCCGCCGCTCCTTCCGCGTCGGCTCTCAAGTCAAGCACGAGACCCTTGGCAACATCTCCCACCTTCCCGCCCCCCTCATCGACCTCATCCGCCGCTCCCTGGCCGGCGAGCGGTTCGTCCCCGCCTCCAGCGCCTTCCTCATTCAACGCAGCCTTCCCCATGGCCATGTCGAAGCCGTCCTCGGCACTGCCCGCCGCCTCGGCCTGGACTCCCTGCTGGCCTCTCATCCCTGTCGCCAGCGCAACCTCGTCCTGGCCATGATCGCCGAACGCATCCTTCATCCCTGCTCCAAGCTCGCCACCACCCGGCACTGGCACTGCTCCACCCTGGCCGAGGAGTTGGGCGTCGCCGACGCCACCGAGGATGATCTCTATGAGGCCCTCGACTGGCTTCTAAAACGCCAGCCGCGCATCGAAACCAAGCTCGCCGCGCGGCACCTCAGTGAACGCGCGGTGGTGCTCTATGACGTCACCAGCAGCTATTATGAGGGGCACACCTGCCCGCTGGCGCGCTTCGGCCACAACCGCGACGGCAAGATCGACCGGCCGATCATCGTCTACGGCCTGCTGACCGACGCCGCGGGGCGTCCGGTGGCGGCGGAGGTTTATCCCGGCAATACGGGCGATCCGACCACAGTCCCCGATCAGGTGGAGAAACTGCGGCGGCGCTTTGGCTTGGAACGGGTGGTGCTGGTGGGCGACCGCGGCATGCTCACCGAGGCGCAGATCGCCACCCTGCGCACTTACCCTGGATTGGGCTGGATCTCGGCGCTGCGCGGGCCGGACATCCAGCAACTGGTCGCCAGCGGCAGCCTGCAACTGTCGCTGTTTGACGAATGCAACTTGGCCGAGATCCACGCTCCCGAGTATCCGGGCGAGCGCCTGGTGGCGTGCATGAATCCGTTGTTGGCCGAACAGCGCGAGCGGAAACGGAAGGAGCTGATTGAGGCCACCGAACGCGAACTGGCCCGGATCGCCGCCGAGGTGAAGCGGCGCAAGCGCAAGCCCCTCACCGCGGCCGAGATCGGGCTGAAGACGGGCAAGGTGCTGAACCGCTTCAATGTCGCCAAGCACTTCTCGCTGACCATCGCCGACGGCGTGTTCGAATGGAGCCGGCGCGAGGAATCGATTGACCGGGAAGCAGCCTTGGACGGCATCTACATCGTGCGCACGAGCGAGCCCAAGAACCGTCTCTCGGCCGCGGACACTGTGCGCCGCTACAAGAGTCTGGCGCAGGTGGAGCGCGCCTTTCGCACACTCAAGGGAATCGATCTGCGAGTGCGTCCGATCTTTCACCGCACCGAGGATCACGTGCGCGCGCACATCTTCCTTTGCATGCTGGCCTACTACGTGGAATGGCACATGCGTCAGGCGCTGGCCCCGCTGCTGTTCGACGACGAGGAACTGAACAAGCTGCGCTGGCGGCGCGATCCTGTGGCGCCGGCAAAAACCTCCCCGTCAGCTCAGCGCAAGAAAGTCGCTCGCGTGACCGCCGACGGCCTGCCAGTGCAGAGCTTCGACACTCTGCTCGCCCATCTCGCCACACGCTGTCGCAACACATGCCGCATCCAAGGCACTGCGGGCGACGCGACCTTCCAGCAATTAACCGAAGCCACGCCGCTGCAGGCCCGCGCCTTCCAACTTTTGAGATTGTAGCCAGAAACCAGAACTCACTCAATGCTCAAGCCCACGCAGAATCAGCAGGATAGTCTACGGTCCCGCCTGGAACTTCGGACTAATGGGTTTCTGGCGCACCCGTCGCAAGCGCTACGCCGCCGAAGCCGCCACCGGGGCGCGCCCGCGCCTCTACCGCGGCCGTTGAAACAGCCGCGGCGTGAGCCTCGTCCACGCCTCCACCTCCCTGGCGCTCGCCGCCATGGAAACTTTCGTGAATGCTGAACCCAATCAGCGGCCGACGGCCCCCGTCTTCATCCAAGGCGAGATCCCTGAATCGGTGAAAATCGGCCGGCTGGACCCCGAAACCTTTGCCGCCAAACTGGCGCGCCCGAAGGGACCAATCCCTCAGCAGATTCGGAAACGACTGGATCCGCGCCGGCGAAACCGCCGCCCTCCTCGTCTCCTCCGCCGCCATCCCCGGCGTATAAACCTAAATCCGGCAGTTGGAACAGAGCAGCCGAAGCCCAAGTGGTTGCTATC